>CALUZA010000022.1 GCA_944325185.1 Candidatus Gastranaerophilales bacterium
CACTAAAACTCTTCCCTTTAAAAATCGTATTTGACCTAACAAAACAATCAACACCATTATTCCCCATAAGATTAATAGAGTTACTATTAAACTTATTTACTTTAAAATTATTAAATCTATTAAATACGCTAAATATTGGAGAAATTTTCATATATATTTAAAACTTGTGAAAAAATATTTTTGTTAAATAAAAAATTGATTTTAGCAATAAATTTAATTAATTATACTTTATATAATATATGGAGTTTTTTATAGATGGGATTAATTCCAATATCTCAAAGTTACATAGATGCTCATAGGAATGTTAGCAATAATAAACCTGTTTCAGTTGAGAATAATTGCAATAATTCCGGCATACAGTTAAAACCTCCAATTGAAAATGATGTATATGATAATTCAGCTAAAAAGACTAACAATAATAAATTAAAAAAAATTTTAATATGTGCGGGAATTGCAGCTGGAGTTGCGTGTGCTACTGTTTTTGCAGTTAAAATGCACAATCAAAGTAAGCTCAAAAAACTTATAGTTGAACAATATGATAAATTAGCAAATGAAATGGCTGAAAGATGCAAAGCGAATGGTCTAGATTTTGTAAAACCGGAATTAAGATTTAAAAGATGTCCGGAAAAAGTTCATGCACAGTATCTTTTAGAAGATAATTCTATACAAATTAACACTCGTTATTTGTCTTTGAAGAATTTTTATAAAAATATTGATGATGAAATATGTATGTCTTCTATTGGAAATACCGGACATAAACAATATTCTATATTTCATTTCCTAACTCCGAAAGAAGCCAAAGAAGGTTTTATAAAAGGTAATTTATCTGAATTTATAGTACACAAAACTGCTACATTGGCGCATGAATTAGAACATGCAAAACAACTTCAATTCTCTTTACATGCAGAAGGGGCTCAAGATCATGCAATGCAATTATTTAAGAAAGCAGCTCCTAATCTTTCAGAAAAAGATATAAAAGAGTTATATCCTTTTATTTTTAGTTTTTCTCCTAAGAAAAAAATTTCTTTGAATGATGATATTGTGGATAAGACGCTTGGTTATTTTAAATTTCCTAATGGCGATTTGAAATATGATCCTGGATTTTTCCAAGGGTGTGAAAATAAAAATGGTGAAGTAGTTTATAGACCTATATTAAACCCAAAAGCTATTCTTGAATGTTTGATTAGACCTGCTGATGCAGATGATAGTTTTGCAGATTATATTACAAATTTCCCTGAGGTTCTAGCAAGAAATGCTGAATTAATTGCTGCTCAAAATTTAAAAGGTTTTAATGGTGTTGATGACAAAACTATGGAAAAATTTATAAAAACCAAGAAATATAATCTTACTGAGTTGGTAAAAATTTTGTTTAAAGTCTAAATTTATAAGTTCCTTTTTTAAAAATTATTTTTAATGTAAAATAAATCCAGATATTTATTTTACGAGGAGATAATAATGGAACTTGATATAATAAGAAAAACAGACAGCGAAGTTGCGCATTATATAGAATTGGAGCTTGAACGCCAAAGAAATACAATCGAGCTTATTGCATCCGAAAATTTTACATCACCCGCTGTAATGGCTGCATGCGGTAGTGTTTTAACAAATAAATACGCAGAAGGTAAGCCATACAAAAGATTTTACAATGGTTGCTATAATGTTGATAAAATTGAAGAACTTGCTCAAAAAAGATGTTGCGAGTTGTTTGGCTGCGACCATGCTAATGTACAGCCGCATTCAGGTGCGCAAGCTAATATGGCTGTTTTTTTGTATGCTCTTAAAATCGGTGATACGGTTTTAGGTATGGATTTATCTAATGGTGGTCATTTGACACATGGTTCACCTGTTAATTTTTCCGGAATCAATTATAATATTATTTCTTATGGAGTTAATGAAGAAGGTGTAATTGATTATGATGACGTTGAAAAGAAAGCACTTGAACATAAACCAAAATTAATTATTGCTGGTGCAAGCAATTATTCAAGAATTATTGATTTTAAAAGATTTTCTGAAATTGCAAAAAAAGTTGGCGCATATTTTATGGTTGATATTGCACACATTGCAGCTCTTGTTGCTGCCGGTTGTCATCCAAGCCCTGTACCTTATGCTGATTTTGTTACAACAACAACGCATAAAACGCTAAGAGGCCCAAGAGGCGGAATTATTATGTGCAAGGAAGAACATGCTATGGGTATAGACAAAGCAGTTTTCCCTGGAATTCAAGGCGGGCCTTTGGAACACATTATTGCAGGTAAGGCTATTGCACTTAAAGAAGCACAAAGTGATGAATTTAAAAAATATGCAAATCAGGTTGTTGAAAATTCAAAGTGCCTTGCTTCTGAGTTAATAAAAGAAGGCATTGATATTGTAGGCGGAAAATCCGAAAATCACGTTATGACACTTGATTTAAGAAAACTCAACAAGACAGGAAAAGACGTTGCAAACTTATTGGAAGAAGTTGGAATTACTGCAAATAAAAATACCGTTCCAAATGATCCTCAAAGTCCTTTTGTTACTTCTGGTGTTAGAATTGGCACTGCAGCAGTCACTACAAGAGGCATGAAAATTGATGAAATGAAAGCTATTGCAAAAATTATTGCAGATGCTATTCTTGAAAAGGATGAAATTCAAAATATTAAAAAAAGAAGTTTGGAATTGTGCAATAAATTTCCATTATATAAAGAAATGTAGGATATTATAATGATAAAATTATCTCAGGCTCACGTATTAGGTACAATTATAGCTTATTTGCTCGGAATATTTATTGTTCCTCTGGTAATATATTATTCTCAGAAAATGGGCTTAGTTGATGTTCCAAATGAAAGAAAAATCCACCATGGCAACATTTCGCGCCTTGGAGGAGTTGCTATTTGGGTATCTGTTATGTTGTCCTTTTTGTTTCTTATATTATTAAGTTATTATCCAAAAGGTCAAGGACTTTCTGCTATTATTGTGGGCGGTTCTTTAATGTTTTTAATGGGACTGATTGATGACATATACTGTTTAAATGCTAAATTTAAGCTTTTTATTCAAATTGCAATAGCTACAATTGTCATTCTTTTGGGCGTTAGAATTGAGAATCTATTCAATCCGTTTGGAGCAAATATTGATTTAGGGATTTTATCGTATCCCATAACTTTGCTTTGGATAGTAGGGATTACAAATGCAATTAATTTTATAGATGGAATTGATGGTCTTGCAGGCTCAATTGTTAGTATTTCTGCCCTTTCAATTGGTATTATTTCTTTGGTTTTAGAACCTGCAATTCCTATTAACGCTTTAATAGCATTTATATTAACAGGCGCAATGTGCGCTTTTTTAACTTTTAATTATAATCCTGCAAAGATTTTTATGGGAGATTCAGGCGCGTTGTATGCGGGATTTTTACTTGCCACCCTTTCAATTACGGGTATTGTAAAACCGAGCAGCGGAATTTCAATGTATCTTCCTATATTAATTTTGGCAGTGCCACTTATGGATGTTGCTTACTCGTCAATTAGAAGAATGCTTAAAGGTACAAGTCCTTTTGTTGCTGACGCTGAACATATTCACCATAAATTACTTCATGCTGGCTATTCTCAGGATAAATTAGTTCTGCTTTTGGCTAGTTTTTCAATGGTTTGCGCATTGTTGTCAATTATTGTTGTAAGTACAAAGAGTAAATTTATAATAATAGCGCTAAGTTTAATTGGTGTTTTGATAGTTTTAAATATTATTTCTAAATTAATTAAGAAAAAGGAAAACTAATTTTATAAAGCGTGCAGATGTAATAATTATATATTTTTTTATATTTGCGCAGAAACATTGATGATTAAAGTGTTTCCTTGAATGTCAACAATAGCCCATCTTATTGGGTTTAGGTTCATTTCTTTTAGTTGATTTTCAATAAAATCAACATCAGGAGGCATTTTGTTGGATGTTATTTTTATTGTTTTTGTAATTATTTTATTCATTAAAGTAAAATTCCTGCCATAGCAGCCGAGATATAGCTGACTAATGTTCCGCATATAAGAGCTTTTATACTTAATCTTGCTAGGTTTTTTCTTTGGTTCGGCGCAAGTTCTCCAATGCCTCCGATTTGAATTGCTATGGTTGATAAATTTGCAAAACCGCAGCAAGCAAATGTTGCAACAGCTATACTTTTTTGAGTTAAAATTCCTGCATCTATGTATTTTGCTAAATCAATGTATGCTATAGTTTCATTTAATATTAATTTTTCTCCAATTAATATTCCGACAGTTTCAATGTTCCCCCAAGTTGTACCTATTAGTGCAGAAAATATTGCAAAAATTTTCCCGACAATAAGTTGAATTGAAAGATGTTGTAAATCTATCCCTATAAAAGATAAGTCTAAATGACAAAAAGTATATAAGAATATTCCAAATTTTGCTAATATTTCATTGCAAAATGCAATCAGTGCAACTAGACCAATTAAAACAGCTATAACATTTAGCGAAACCCTCATACCTTCTGAGGCACCTTTTGATATTGCAGCTAAAATATTAACATCTGTTTTTCTGTTGTTTATTTTAAAGTTCTTTATTGTTTGCGGTTCCATTGTTTCGGGATAAACAATTTTTGAAACAACAAAAGATCCAGGTATCGCCATAACAGATGCAGCAAGAAGGTATTCTGTGCTTATTCCAAAACCAGTATACATTGCTATGCAGCTCGCAGAAATACAAGCCATTGAGCCTGTCATAACTGCCAACATTTCAGAGCGTGTCATATTTGGGAGATAATGTTTAACAAGTGATTGTGCTGCAACGTTTCCGACAAAAGGGCTTGCGCAGTTTGATAAGGCTTCTGCTCCGCTTACTCCAAGAATTTTATTCATTATTTTTCCAAGAATAAGGATGACCCTTTGCATGATTCCGTAATAATATAAAATATTTACAATGACCAATATTAATATCATTGTTGACATTAATATCAGTGCAAATATGAAATCTTTTTGAGGAAATAATTCGCTGATTTTTTCGGGAGAGTTTGATAACCATCCAAAAACAAAGTTTGAACCTTCAATCGAGGCGTTTAATATTTTGTCGATTAATATGGCTAAGAAGCTAAAAATCTTAACTCCAACAGGGGTTTTCATTATAAAAACCGCAAGTAAAAATTGTAACAATAAGCCTACCCCTACGGTTTTGTAGTTAATTCTTTTTTTGTTATTGGACATCAAAAAACAAATAAATAGAATTACTGCTATTCCAAAAATTCCGCTTAATTTCGATAAAATATCCAAAATCTTTTCCTTTTTACAGATTTTCACTATTTGTAAAATCAACCCCGCCGACTGATTTATATAAATTAATGGTTGATATTACATAGTTTATTTTATCATCTACAAGTTTTTGTTGTGCTAAAATTTGTGCTTGTTGATACAAAATGTAATCTATTTCATTTGCAAGTCCAATAGATTTGTTTATTTCTTTTAGTCTTAATTTTTGCGATTGTATGTTAAAGATATCGTTTGCAAGTTTATAGTTTTTCTTTTCTTTTTTTGTTAAAGCAAGTGCGTCATTGACCTCTTGTATTGAGGCAAGAACTGATTTTTCATATTCTTCTTGTGCTCTTTTGTATTCAAGTTTTTTTAATTTCATCATGTGATATTTTCTTCCGCCGTCAAAAATATCAAAATTTGGTACTATCCAAAGGTCTGCAAGACCTGAGTTTGCCGAAAACAAATGTGTTCCATGGCTATATCCGTTATATCCGAGAGTTCCCATTATTGTGAAACTTGGTAATATATCTCTTTTTGCGCTTTTTGCTTCGTAATCTGCTCTTAAAATATTAAATGCTGAGCTTTTTACATCAGGTCTATTAATTACTATACTTGAATTTAATTCTTCGGGAGTGTTTTCAAAGAGGTTTACATTTTCAAAATTATTTCTTTCGACTTTAGAAAATAATTTATCTCCAATCAAATAGCTTAATTGATTTTCAAATATTTCTTTTTTTGCTTCTAAATTATTTACTGAAAGTTCTATTTGTGCAGTTTCTTCTTTCACTTCTAAAACGTTGTCAATTGTTGCAAGACCGTTTTTTTCTTTTGAGGAAATTAGTTCAAGTAATCTTTTATTTAATTCGAGTAATTTTTTTTGAAGTTCTAAGGTCTTATCTGTTTTAATAAGGTTGTAATAGTCTGCTGCTATTGCTGATGTAAGGGCTATGTATACTGCTCTTTCGTCTTCCTTTAACATTTTTTCGCTTTCTTTGAAGCTTTTTGTTCTGAGCCTGTTTTTTCCCCAAATGTCAATTTCATAACTTGCAGTGAGAGGTAACAAAAATCTTGTTTGGCTATAGTTATATATCATGAAATTATTTTTGCCTCTGAGCATATCTGATGAAGCAAATGTTCTTCCAAGCATTCCTTCAAAATTTATATGGGGCAATTCTTCTGCAAGAGAAAGCTTAACAATTTTTTCACTCTCTTTGATTTTTGTGTCTGCGATTTTTAAATCAGGATTGTTTTCATATCCTTTCATTATGTTGCTTATTAAAATTTCATCTCCATATTTTTCCCAAAAAGGAAGGTTTAAATATTGCTTTTTGTCCTGCTCAACTGCAGAACAAAAAGCAAATAGCTGAGAGATTAGAAATATTAAAAATATAGTTAAGAGGTTTTTTTTCATGGTTGTTAACACTTGCAAAAAACTTTTTTATGTTATTATGATAACATAAAAAAATAAAAGTAAAGGATTTTTTGATATAATCATGATGAATCAATTAAAAAGAACATCGATTTCAAACGGTATAGTTTCATGTGCAACCTTAATTAAGGTCTTAACTTTGAGATGTTTTAAAAGACACGGATTTGAAATCACTCCGGAACAATTTATTTTATTGGATACGTTGTTGGAAAACGAAGGAGAAGAAAATTTATATCAAAGGCAGTTGGGCGTTATACTAGGAAAAGATAGGGCAAACGTTGCAAGATTAATAGCAATTCTTGAAAAAAAAGGACTTGTTGAAAAAAATTCTGATTCAAATGGCAGGCAAATAAATAGAATTAATGTAACAAAAAAAGGTAGAGAAATACGAAATAAAATTTATCCTGTAATATCTGAAATAAGAAAAAGTTATTTGGATGAAATTGATTTTGACGAGTTAAGAAAGTGTTTAGATACTTTGAATAAAATAAAAAATAATATATCGATTAATACAAAATTAAAAATTTAATTAAAGGGAAAGTTATGAATAAAGCATCAAAATATTATTCTGCGGCAAGAGAAAAAGTTAAAGCAAAAAGAAAGAGTTATCAAAAGAAACGTGTGATAATACCTGTTATTACAGCTGTAATTTTTATTGTTTTTGGTATTTTTTCTTTAATATATTCCTCTTTTTATCAATCAACCGATGACGCTTTTATTGAAGCGCATATGGTTTATTTATCGCCTAAAGTATCAGGAGAAATTGTTGAATTAAATGTTGATGATAATGATTCGGTTAAAAAAGGTGAAATTTTAGCTCAAATTGATACTCGTGATTATGAAATTGCACTTAAAAATGCCGAAGCAAAGCTTGAAAAAGCTCAGGCTGAATTAAGTGTTTCAACAAGCGATATAGATAAAATGTCTGCAATGACAAATCAAAATAAAAATAATATTGAAAGTGCAAAATCTAAACTTGAATATGCAAATAGCGATTATATTCGTTATAAAAACGCATATAAAGATGGCGCAGTTACAAAACAGGATTTGGATAATGCAGTTAAAAATCTAGATGTTGCAAGAGCACAATTTAAAGCAGCGCAAGATGGCTTAAAAGCTACAGATAGCGCACTAAAATCGACAATTTCAAAGAAAGCTTCTCAAATTGCTGAAATTAAAAGATTATCCGCTGATGTTGATCAGGCTCGTTTAAATCTTTCTTATACAACTATAGTTGCTCCGGTTGACGGTATGGTTACAAATAAAAGTGTTGAGCTTGGAAACTATGTTCAAACCGCTCATCCTATTATGACAATTGTGCCAAAAGATTGTTATGTAATTGCAAATTTCAAAGAAACTCAATTGACAAATATGAAAAAAGGTCAAAAAGTGACTATAAAAATTGATACATATAAAAATAAAAAATTTAATGGTGTAGTTGACAGTATTCAAAGAGCTTCGGGTGCAAAAGCAAGTTTGTTTCCGCCGGAAAACGCTGTTGGCTCATATGTAAAAGTTGTACAAAGGGTTCCGGTTAAAATTATATTTACTGATGACTTATCCGATTATAATATTGTTCCCGGAATGAGTGTCGTACCAAAAGTAAAAGTAAGATAGCTTTTTTACATTAACAACAAATGCAAACTAAAACTTTATATGAAAAATTAAATATTCCTTTATGGTTAGTTACTATATCGGTAATGTTGCCGACTGTGTTTTCAATGCTTGCAACTTCGTCGGTTAATGTTGCTATTCCGTACATCGCAGGTCAGTTTGGTTCCACAAGAGATGAAGCCAATTGGGTTATAACAAGCTATATGATTGCACATGCCATGATGCTTCCAATTACGGGCTGGCTTGAAAATAAATTTTCAAGAAGACAACTTTTAAAAGTAATAAGTGTTATTTTTGCCATTGGTTCTGTTATATGTTTTCTTGCCCCATCTTTAAATGTTCTTATTCTAGGAAGAATTATACAGGGTATTGGCGGCGGTCCTTTTATGCCTTTGAGCCAAGCTATATTAATGCAAACCTTTCCAAAGAAATTGCAGGCAACAGCAATGGGTATATTTGGTCTGGGCATGATGGTGTCTGCTATTATCGGTCCTGCTGTGGGTGGTTTTTTGGTTGAACATTTATGTTGGGAATGGATTTTTATAATTAATATTCCTGTTGTTATTATGTCTGTTGTTATGATTCATTGTAATGTTATGAATAGCACCCTAAGACAACAAGTCGGAAGTTTTGATGTAGTTGGCTTTAGCGCTTTAATTTTATGGCTTTTACCCATGCAGACAGTTTTAGATAAAGGTGCGCAGTATGGTTGGTTTGATTGTACTTGGATATGCTGGTTAAGCGGCTTTTCGGTTTGTTCTATGGTGTTTTTTATTGTTTGGGAATTAGAATACAAAAATGCTATAACTGATTTTAGAATATTTAAGGATTGGAATTTTTGCTTGGGAACAGTTTTAGGTTCGGGTGTAAATATGCTTGCTTATATGACTTTATCCACACTGCCGGGGTTTGTTCAAAGTTTGATGGGTTATAATGCTGAACTTGCGGGCTTGAGCTTATCTGCTCGTGCTGTTTCTTGTATAGTGTTTATGGTCGTAGTTTCAAAATTATGTGAATTTATAGATAATAGAATTATTGCAGGAATTGGATATATTTTGCTTTTAATAAGCACGTTTAGTTTTACTCAATTAAATATGCAGGTTTCTTTTACCTATTTTGCCTTGCCAAATATTATTTTGGGGGCAGGAATTATGTTTGCTTTTATTCCTATTACAAAGCTTGCGCTTGCTACTGTACCAAAGGAAAAGCTTGCTGTTGCGGCGGGTTTACATTCTCTTTCGAAGTGCGTTGTAACGGCTTTTACAATTTCTGTGACTAATGCATTAATTATTGCATTTTCGCAAGTTCATCAGAATTATTTAATAGGCAATTTAAGTTCTTTAAATAATGTTTTTGTTGTAAGATTAGCTTCTTTATCTGCTAAACTTTCCAATTTTTTGCCACATGCGGTCGCCTTGAAAAAAGCAAACGGAATTTTATATCATAATCTTTTGGCGCAAGCAAAACTTATGAGTTATGTAGACGTCTTTGCTATATTTTCTTTGATATGTCTTGTATTTATTCCGTTATGTTTCTTGATGAAAAATCCAAAGTAAGAATTTTAATGTTTTTTTCTAAAAAAGCCTGTTATTTGCCCCAGAATTTTTGAAACCCCTTTTTTATTGAGCGTAGTGATGTTGCCATTACTATCAATTGAACATCTGCTTATTCCTGAAGAATTTTCTAGTTCATACATGTTATGTTTTATTCGAGTTAAACGTGAAATTTCTTCGCCATTAACATCAAATTCTATTTTTTCTAGCAACTCACTTGGCTCTGTTTTGTCGTAAACTCCGAAATATTCTGATATACTTTCATGCTTTCCATTTTGGTATAAATCTTGAATTCTGGTTTTAGTGTTTTTATGGTCGATTTCTGTAATTTTTCGTAATTTGTCTTTTATTGTTAACAAGCTTGTTTTTTTATCCGGTCTTTTTCTATTTTCACTAAATTCACTAATTGTTATAACTTTTTCATTTGGATTATTTTCTGATGTTATATATGACCATTTTTTTATTAGTGAGTCGTTTTTGTAAGATTCAATCGGCAATCCGTTTTCGTATTTTATTTTAAAGCTTGTTGAAGGATCTATTTGTCTTTCAAAAATTCCTGTATATTTTTCGTTGTCGGCTTTATACAGAACGCCGCATTTAAATATTAAACCATCTTCTTTAGGTAATTGTTCTGTTTTTGCAACGCTGTTAAGTTTGGATTCAGGAGTAACATTTGTCTTATCTTGAATTTTTGGATTGGTTGGTACTTGCGGTATTTTGGGTTTTGGTGATAGTGGAATGTTGTTTGCTTTATTTTTTGTTTTTTGAAATATGTCATGATTTAGTTGACGTTTTTTGTAAAAGTATATCCCTGCTGCTACAAGACCAACTGCACCTGCTGCGATTGCAATTTTTTTATATCTTTGTTGTTGATTGTTGTTTATTTTTTGTACGGTCATGGTTATATCCTCGTTTGGTATATTTATATAAACCATAAAAATTTTATTATTTGCTACTTGTATGGGATAAATTTTCTTTAAGTTCTTTTAGTTCGTATTTTAATCTGTTAAGTTCACATGAAATTGGGTCAGGTATCCTGTTGTGCTGCAATTGACCTTGGATATATTGTTTTTGTTTTACAATTCTTCCGGGGATACCTACAACCGTGCAATGTTCGCCAACGTTGTCTATTACTACTGAACCTGCTCCAATTAATGAATAATCTCCTATCGTTATGTTTCCTAAAATTTTTGCGCCGGCTCCTACTGTTACAAAATTTCCAAGGGTGGGATGTCTTTTTCCTTGGTCCTTCCCTGTCCCTCCAAGAGTTACACCTTGGTATATTAAAACATCATCCCCGATTATAGTCGTTTCGCCGATAACAACCCCCATGCCATGGTCAATAAAAAATCTTTTTCCAATTGTTGCTCCCGGATGAATTTCTATTCCCGTAAAAAACCTTGCAATTTGGGAAATTAATCTTGGTATAAAGGGGATTTTCCAACTTAAAAGTTTGTGTGCTATTCTGTGTGCCAAAAGAACATGAAACCCTTGATATAATAAAATTACTTCTATGACGCTTTTTGCTGCAGCATCTTTTTCTTTTATTGTATTTATGTCCTCAATTATTGTGTTAATCCATCTTATAATTGCCATATTTACCTCATTTTTTAAAATAATAGCAATAATATTTTTAATTATCAATTATTGAATTGGTTTATTTTGTTTTGACATTTAAAAACCCCTCAGGATTTCTGAGGGGTTTTAATTTTCTTTTATTTTTAGAATTGCAAGCCGGCTTCTCTTGCTGCATCAGCTAGAGCAGCTACTCTACCGTGGAACAAGAAACCGCCTCTATCAAATACTACGCCTTCAATTCCTTTTGCTAAAGCTTTTTTTGCAATATCTGCACCAACTACTTTAGCTGATTCAACGTTTCCGCCATGTTTTAAGTTAAGTTCTTTAACTTTTGATGATGATGAAACAAGGGTTACTCCTTTAACGTCATCTATGATTTGAGCATATATATGTTTTGTTGAACGATATACTGCTAAACGTGGCCATTGAGCATCTCCTGAAATTTTAAGACGTACTCTTTGATGTCTTTTTCTCGCTTGCGCTTTTCTGTTTACTGTTTTAATCATTTTTCTTCCTTTCACCAAAACCGTTTCCTACTCACGTTTCGGGCGGTTTATATTGGCAATTGTCTTTTTGTTGATTTTTGTGATTTCACGTGCCCCAAGGGCATTTCCAAACTCTAAGTCTGTACCTTGTACGTACTAAGAGTTTGTGTGCATCGCCATCGTTGTGGCGAGCTCGCTTTCTCATCGAAAGCTCGTTTTCGCACCGGCTTTCGCATTATTTTTTGCCGGCTTTACCAGCTTTGCGAGCTATGTATTCGCCTTCGTATTTAACACCTTTTCCTTTGTATACTTCAGGTGGGCGTTTAGAACGAATTAAAGCTGCAACGTCGCCTACCATTTGTTTGTTTGAACCTGAAACAGTAATTTTAGTGTTTGCTTCAACAGTTATTGTTATGCCTTTTGGCGGTTCAATAACAACAGGATGTGAATAACCTAAAGAAAGGTTGATTGCACTTCCTTGCATAGCTGCACGATAGCCTACACCTACGATTTCAAGTTTTTTCTCGAACGGGGTTTTAACGCCTGATATAGCGTTTGAAATCAATGTTCTAAATAAGCCATGTAAACTTCTTGATTTTCTGTCATCAGCTTTGCGATTTACAATAACTTCTTTTTCTTCGATTTTAACTTCGATTTCTTCCGGTAGAGTAACTGATTCTGTTCCTTTAGGTCCTTTAGCAGTTAAAATACCGTTTTCAATTTTTACTTCAACACCGTCTGGTATTGAAATTGGTAATTTACCGATTCTTGACATAATAATTTCTCCTTTTGCTTAATTAAGCGGGAACGCATCGATTAAATTCGATTTAACCCTTTTTACTACCATACATAACAAAGAATTTCGCCACCAAGTTTGTTAGTGCGAGCTTCTTTTTCAGTCATCAAACCTTTAGAGGTTGATATAACAGCAATACCCATACCATCAAAAACTCTTGGCATGTTTTTAGCTTTAGAATATACTCTTAAACCTGGTTTAGAGATTCTTTGTAAGCCTGTGATTACTGATTGATTGTTGTGATATTTTAAAGTTACATTGATAAATTTGAAGTTGTCTTTTTCTTCAACAACGTATGATTCAACGTAACCTTCTTTTTGAAGAACTTTAATTAATTCTTCTTTTAAGTTTGAGTGTGGCATTGAAACATTTTCATGTTTTACCATGTTTGCATTTCTGATACGCGTTAAAGCGTCTGCAATTGGATCATTGATTGTCATTTGTTTTCCTTTCTACTTGCAAGGACACAAGCCTTGTAGTTTAGCTTATACAAGTTAATCTTATTTGAAACATGTTTACATTGCAAATTATTTTTAACTTTTGTAAATTTTTATAATTAAAACATTATTATTTTGAATTATAGGTTTTATAAGTATATATTATTTAGTTTATGAAAGGATTTATAATGAAAATTAATTTTACTGGCGGATTAATTAAGTGTAAAGATGTATATATTAGTCCGGATAGAGTTATGTTTTTTAAAGATGGAATAAGCTATTCTCCTGCTGTAGCTTGTACGGATGTATTTTTGCAAGGAAATGATTGTACAAAGACTCCACTTCGTTTGTGTGATTGTGAGCCTTCGGATTTTGCAGACGCTTTTATAAAAGCGCAAAATAGTGATGGTATTTTTTCTGTTGAATCTGTATAAATAATTGATAAATTAAAATACTAAAAGACCCTTTTTGTAAGGGTCTTTTAGTATGTATTTTACTCTCTTACCAAGATGCTTTTGTAACACCCGGTAGTAAGCCTTGATGTGCCATTTTTCTTAGGCAAATTCTGCAGATTCCAAAATCACGGTGAAAACCATGAGGTCTTCCGCAGATTGAACAGCGATTATGAAGTCTGACTTTTGGGTATTTGCCCTTTGCTGCCAAAGCTTCTCTTCTTTGTTCTTTATTAATCATTGCTTTCTTAGCCATTTATGTTTATCTCCTTTTTATTATTTTTGTTTAAAGGGCATACCTAAATATTTTAATAATGCTCTTGCTTCTTCATCTGTTCTTGCTGTTGTGATGATTGAAACGTTCATACCTTTTACGATATCAACTTCTTCATAGTGAATTTCAGGGAATAAAGATTGTTCTTTTAAACCGAATGTGTAGTTGCCTCTGCCATCAAAGCTTTTTGGGCTAACACCTCTGAAGTCACGAATTCTTGGAAGCACAACGCAAACTAATTTTTGGAAGAAGTCATACATTCTTTCGCCTCTAAGAGTAACCATTGCACCAACAGGCATTCCTTCTCTTAATTTATAAGAAGCGATTGATTTTTTAGCTTTTGTTGAAAGAGCTTTTTGACCTGCAATTTTTGTTAATTGGTTGACAATGTTTTCAGCTAATTTTGAATTATGGGAAGCTTCACCAACGCCCATATTAAGAACAATTTTAACCATTTTTGGAATTTGCATATCGTTTGAATATGAAAATTCTTCTTTTAATTTTGTTCTAACTTCGTTTACATAGCGGTCTTTTAAATTACCTGTATGTTTTTCAGACATTTCTTTTTCCTTTTTCTTAGCCTTTGAAATTCTGTATTAATTGCTTAATACCTGTCGAATTTCAATGCCCCACGTTAATGTGGTCTATACATCAATTACTTCGCCGCATTTAACACAAATGCGAACTTTTTTTCCGTCTCTTACTTCTTTTTTAACTCTGGTTGCTTTTTCGCAAGACGGACAGCAAATCATTACTTTTGAAGCATCAACAGGACGAGCGATTTTGTTTAATCCGCCTTGAACACCTGCCATTGGATTTGCTTTTTGTGCTTTTGTTACTACATTCACACCGTCAACCAAAACTTTTCCTTCTTTAAGGTCAACTTCTTTGACGTTTCCTTGTTTCCCTTTGTCTTTACCTGAAACAACGATAACACGATCGCCAACTTTTGTGTGAAGTTTTTTATTTGCCAAAGATTTAGTATTTTTAGCCATTTTTTCCTTCATTCCTATTTTTTATATTACTTCCGGAGCAAGAGAAATAATTTTCATGAAATTCTTTTCTCTTAATTCTCTAGCAACTGGTCCAAATACACGAGTTCCTCTTGGAGCGCCGTCTTTTGCAATAATAACTGCCGCATTGTCATCAAATCTGATAACAGAGCCGTCATTACGTTTGATGTCAGCTTTTGTTCTGACAACAACTGCAGAAACTACGTCAGATTTTTTAACTGTCATATTTGGAGTTGCATCTTTAACGGTTGCAACAATTACGTCGCCAACGCTAGCGTATTTTTTATTGCTTGAACCCATAACACGTATGCAAAGAAGTTCTTTTGCACCTGTGTTATCTGCAACTTGTAATCTGGTTTCTTGTTGTATCATTTTTCGCTACCTTTTTTCTTTAACTACTTAGCAACACTTACAACTTTATCCAGAGTCCATCTGATAGAACCTGATAATGGTCTGGATTCAACAATTGTAACTACGTCGCCTACATGGCATTGATTTTCAACATCACGAACTTTAAAGTTCTTTGTGAAAGTCATTGTTTTTTTATATTTTTTGTGAGCTTTGTGTTCTGCAACTTCAACTACGATTGCTTTATCCATTTTGTCGCTCACTACTGTTCCTTGTTTTACTTTTTTAGGCATTTTGTTATCCCTTTACGCATTTAGTTCTTTTTGTCTTAAAACAGTTTTTAAACGAGCAATTTCTCTTTTTTTATTTTTGATAGATGCTGTGTTTTCAAGCTGTTTTAATTTATTGTGTCCCATTCTTAAAGTAAATAATTCTTTTTTGGATTCAAGAATTATATCCTTTAATTCTTCTATTGTTTTTTCTTTTATTTCTTGAAGTTTCATTTGCTACCTACTTTTCTACTACTCTTAATTTGATAGGCAATTTTTGAGCAGCTAAATTTAGAGCCTCAATTGCATCTTCTTTAACATCGAAGGCAACTTCAAATAAGATTCTTCCCGGTTTAACAACAGCTACCCAATATTCCGGATTACCTTTACCTTTACCCATACGAGTTTCGGCAGGTTTTGCTGTTATTGGTTTATCAGGGAATATTTTAATCCAAACATTACCGCCACGTTTGATTTTTCTTGTAATAACACGACGTGCTGCTTCGATTTGTCTTGAAGTTATCCAAGCGGGTTCAAGTGCTTGAAGCCCGTATTGTCCGAATTCAAGAGAACATCCTCTTGTTTCGGTTCCCTTCATATTGCCCTTCATTTTTTTACGAAACTTTGTTTTTTTAGGCATTAACATTTTTATATTTCTCCTAGTTTTCTTTCGAATTATACTTGCTCATTAGCTTGAGCTTCTTGTGGTTGTTCTCCACGTTTTGGACGGCGTTGAAAACGACCGTTTTCTTTTGTGGAGGGTTTTTTAATTTTAATGTTTTGATCAGCTTTTTCGCCGGGCATTAAATCGCCTTTGAATACCCAAACTTTGACACCGATTTTACCCATTATTGTGTCAGCTTCTGCAAAGCCGTATTGAACGTCTGCTCTTAGGGTTTGTAGAGGAATTCTTCCTTCTTTAGCCCATTCGCTACGTGCTATTTCTGCACCACCAAGACGACCAGATACCATAACTTTGATACCTTGAACACCAGCGCGCATTGTTCTTTGCATAGCTTGTTTCATTGCTCTTCTGAAAGCTATACGTTTTTCAAGTTGAAGCGCAATGTTTTCTGCAACTAATTGTGCATCAACATCAATTCTTGCAACTTCAACAACGTCAATTGTAACAGTATTATTTTTAATTAGTTTTTGTACTGCATTGCGAAGTTCATCAATACCTTGACCACCTCTGCCAACTACAATACCCGGTTTTGCTGTTACAACAGTAACGTTTACGTTATTTGCTTTTCTGGCAATGTTTATTCTTGAAACACCTGCAGTATAAAGTTTCTTTTTAATGAATTTTCTAATAACTGCATCTTGGGCAATATTTTGTGCATATTGACCTTTTTTTGCAAACCATGTTGAAACCCATGGTTCAATTATGCCTACTCTAAATCCGGTTGGATGTGTCTTTTGTCCCATGTTTTTCTCCTAGTCCTTTGCTACTTTCACTGTTAAATGAGATGTTCTTTTTAATCTCTTGTACATTCTGCCTTGAGCACGTGGTCTTACTCTTCTGTAAGTTGGTGCTTCATCAGCATATATTTCAGAGATTTTAAGTACATCTGCAGTTGCTCCGAATTTTTCTGAAGCATTTGCAATAGCAGCATTCAAGTTCTTTTCAACTATACGGGCTGCAAAGTATGGCATAAATTTAAGCATTCTTTGTGCGTCAGTTGCTTTTTTGCCACGAATTAGATTGATTACTCTGCGAATCTTTCTAACTGTCATTTTAATATCTGTTTGTTTTGATATTGCTTCTTGCATTTTACTATTCCTTAAAGTTATTTCTATTATTATTTCTTCTTGGCTGTCTTATCAGCGGCATGACCTCTGTAAGTTCTTGTTAGTGCAAATTCACCAAGTTTATGTCCGACCATTTGTTCTGTGATATAAACTGGAACATGATTTCTTCCGTTGTGAACTGCAATTGTGTGACCTAGCATGTCAGGCACAATCATAGAAGCTCTCGACCAAGTTTTGATAACTTTTTTTTCGTTTTTTTCATTCATTGCAGAAATCTTTTTTTCTAAAGATTCGTGAATGTATGGACCTTTTTTTAATGAACGAGCCATCTATTTATGTTCTCCTTTTTATTTTTTTCTTCTTCTTACTATCAACTTACTTGAAGCTTTTCTAGGATTACGTGTTTTGTAACCCAATGCAGGTTTACCCCAAGGAGTTTTTGGATTTCCACCGGGGCCTGTTTTACCTTCACCACCACCGTGTGGGTGATCAACAGGGTTCATTGTTACACCACGCACTGTTGGTTTAATGCCTAAGTAGCGAGTGCGACCTGCTTTTCCGGTTGATAGGTTCTTATATTCGGAATTTCCAAGAACACCAATTGTTGCATAACAATCTTTTCTTACCATTCTCATTTCTGAAGATGGAAGTTTTAGTGTTACATAGTTTCCTTCTTTAGCCATTACTTGAGCTGAATTACCTGCGCTTCTAGCCATTTTTCCGCCTCTGCCTGGTCTTAATTCAATATTGTGAACTAATGCACCAAGAGGAATTGAATCTAATGGAAGCGCGTTTCCTGTTTTAATTTCAGCTTCAGGGCCTGAAACAATTTTGTCACCTACATTTAAGCCTTCAGGGCATAAAATGTATCTTTTTTCACCATCTACATAGTTGACAAGACAAATTCTAACATTTCTGTTAGGATCATATTCAACTGTCATAACAGTTCCTTCGATGCCAATTTTATCTCTTTTGAAATCAACTACACGATAAGCTCTTTTATGACCGCCACCTATGTGTCTTGTGGTTATTCTTCCTGTGTTATTTCTTCCGCCTGTTTTAGTTAGTGATTTAACTAAAGATTTTTCAGGAGTAGAAGTTGTTATTTCAGAATAATCAGGTCTTGTCATACCTCTTTGACCGGGTGAAGTTGGATTGATTTTTCTTGTTGCCATAATCTTATACTCCTGTCAATTCTTCAATGGGTTCGCCAACTATTGTAACAATAGCTTTTTTCCCACTTTGAGTTCTGCCAAATTTCATGCCCATTCTTTTTTGATGAGAGGGCATATAAACCGTTCTTACTTTCTTAACTTTGCGGTTAGGATATGCAAGCTCTACTGCTTGCGCAATTTCTACTTTTGTTGCATCTTTTTTAACTTCAAAAGTATATGTATTGTTTGCCGTTGCCATCATTGATTTTTCAGTGATGATAGGCTTTTTGATTACATCATATAGTTTTTCTTTGTTGGTGTTTGTATTTGTCATTATTTTGCCAACCTTTCAGTAATAGAATTGATTGCCGCTTCTGTTGCAATAATTGTGTCAGCTTCAACCAAGTCTTTAACGTTTAAGTTTGTAGGTAGTAATAATTTTACGCTTGGAATGTTTCTTGCAGATAAAACAAGGTTTTTGTTTTCTTCTGCATTTAAATCAGCGATTATTAAAATTTTACCTGTTGCATTTAAGTCTTTTAGAACTTTTGCCATAACTTTTGTTTTAGCTTCAGATATTTCTGAAAAATCTTTAACAACTGTTATGATGTCTAATTTTGCACTTAATGCAGATTTTAGAGCAAGTTTTCTTGCTTTTTGAGGTAGGCTTGTTTCAAAGCTTCTTGGTTTTGGTCCAAAGATAACTCCACCACCTCTAAATAATGGGCTTCTTAAAGAACCTGCACGAGCTCTGCCTGTTCCTTTTTGTTTCCATGGTTTTTTGCCGCCACCTGAAACTTCAGCTCTTGTTTTTGCGCAAGCTGTACCTGCTCTGCCATTGTTCAATTGTCTTTTAAGAGCAAGATACATAACGTGCATGTTTGGTTCAACGCCAAAAACTGAGCCTTCAAGATTCATTTGACCTAGTTCTGAACCTTGAGTAGATAATATTTTAATTGTTTTGTTTTCTGTATTTGTTTTCTTTGTCATAATGCACCTCTAGTTCCATTTTGTCCTGGTAGGTTTTATAGTAACTAATCTGCCTTCAGGACCAGGGATGGCACCTTTGATTAGCAGTAAATTTTTATCGGCAATTACTTTTGCAAGAGTTAGTTTTGTAACGGTAACTTTTTCATTACCCATATTTCCTGCCATTCTTTTGCCTTTAACTACACGGCTTGGGGTTGTACCTGCGCCGATTGAACCTGGGGCTCTGTGATTTTTAGAACCGTGTCCCATTGGTCCTCTTGAGAAGTTGTGTCTTTTAACTGTACCTTGGAAACCTTTACCTATAGAACGTCCGGTTACATCCACTTTTTGAACATTTTCTAAAACTTCTAAAGAAATTTTTTGTCCAACAGCGTATTTTGATGCATCTTCAACCCTGAATTCTTGTAAGTGTCTAAAGTTTTCAAGATTATTTTTTTTGAAATGACCAATTTGTGCTTTTGTTAAATGTTTTTCTTTTGCTGCAACAACACCAACTTGAATAGCGTTATAGCCATCAGTTTCAACTGTTTTTACTTGTGTTACAACAGCTTCTTCAACAGCAACGACTGTAACAGGTATACATAAACCTGCTTCATCGTATATTTGTGTCATTCCAAGTTTTTTTCCAATAACACCTAATGTCATGTTAAACCTTTCTGTTGTGAGAGCTACTTTTTAAAGTGTTTCTCTTGTTTGTACTTACTTGCTTTGTTTCTTTCGAAACTCCGCCTTTTTAATAGATCACATTAATATTAAATTGTCATGTGTCTTTGAAGTAATTATAATTTTACTTCGATATCAACTCCTGAAGGAAGATCCATTCTTGAAAGTTCTTCAGTTGTTTGTTGAGTTGGTTCATAAATATCGATAATTCTTTTATGAGTTCTCATTTCAAAGTGTTCACGTGATTTTTTATCAACGTGTGGTGAACGAAGAACGCAATAAACTCTACGTTTTGTAGGCATTGGAATAGGACCTGCAACAGATGCGCCTGTTCTTTTTCCTGTTTCTACAATTTTTTGAGCAGAACTATCGATTAATTGATGATCGTACGCTTTTAAGCATACTCTGATTCTTTGTCTTTTTGCTGTGCTCATTTTACTTTTATTACCTTTTCTTTGTACTTTTATACATGTAGCATATTTTAGCGTATAATAAACAAAATGTGTCGTCAACAAGTTTTTTCTAAAATTTATTTATTATATTTACATAACTTTAAAAATCAAAAATAAAAAAAGTTGCTATAAAAAAAATTAATTAATCGGTGGGGTTTGAATGTAATTAGCAATAATGTTTAAGTAATTGAATTCTTCCGGAGTTGTTGAGCTTAAATATTTTTTCTTTGCAATATTTAACATAACTTCTCCTAAGTTTTTTTCGTTATTTTCGTAACAAATTGCATTTTTGCATATTTGGCTACCGTTCTTATCTGAGATTATTTTTTTTGGATTTCTTTTTTTAAGTTCATCTTCTATTTTATTTTTATATATTAATTCTATTTTTTCTTCATTGCCTATATAAAACATGTCGCGTCTTGCGTCCATTAAAAATAAGTCGGAATCATAAGCCTTTAAAAGAATTTCTGCTGTATTTAAGGGAATTAACGGTTTATTTAATTCGCCTGCCATAACTTTTGCTATTCCAAGAGCAACTCTTATTCCTGTAAAACTTCCCGGCCCACAATTAACACTAATTGCATCCATTTTAGATAAATCTATAGAATTTTCGGAAATCATTTTTTTTATTTCTGAAATTATATATAAGCTGTGATAATTTTCATCGCTTTTGATAATTTTTGAAAAATTTTTGTTATTATATTCTATTGCAATGTATGAATTATTTAATGCTGAGCAAATTGCAATTATATTCATTTCTTTACCTCATGTAAAAATCTGTTTAGAAATTCTTGGGTATCTTTATTTGTTGCTTCAAATTCAAAAGTTCTTATATCTACATCATTTTCGTCATATTCCACATTTATTTTTAAAGCTTCTTGCGGTATTTCATCATGCGCAAATTCTGCCCATTCGATAAATGTTAACATTTTGTTTTTAGAATATTCTCTTAATTCTGATACTATTGACTTTAATCCTTTTTCTTCCAGTCTGTATAAATCAAAGTGATATATTGGAAATTTTTCGGATTTGTATTCGTTTAAAATAACAAAACTTGGGCTTGTTATTTTCTCATCTACATTTAAAAATTCTAAAACATATCTTATAAATTGTGTTTTTCCGGCACCAATGTCACCCGTTAATGTAACAAATAGGCCGTTTTCATTAAGAGATTTGCTAAATGCTTGAGCAAGTTTTTTTGTTTCGTCTAATGATTTTACTTCGAATTTCATATATTAAATATTACATTAAAAATATATGAACATTTGTAAACAATTAAATAAATATTTAAAGATTTGAACTTTATGTGTCGTTATACATGATGAGGTTAGTACAAAATAAGGATGACACAATGGATTACGAAAAAGATTTAGAGTTATGTGAATACAACCCTGTAAGCGTTGAATATGAAAATGAGCTAAGAATGCTTGCAAAAATTGTAGAGCCGCCGGCAATGAGCTTTTTCCAAAGATTGATGAAAAAAATAGTATGTACTAAAGTAGTCGAAGCATAACAAAAACATACAGGTCGGATTTCTTAATCCGACCTTGTCGTGTTTATTAAAATATAAAACCTGTTTTTTTGGTATTTTGTTTGTGAAATTCGCCACCTGCACAAACAATTTCTATAACTTTTAGTAAAAATTCTCTTGGCGCATCTAGCTGACTTATGTATAGTTCTTGATTGTCTTTATGCTTTATTGTCATAACTGTTCCCTGATTTTTTTCCGCAGGAACATATAAAGATGCTATTTCGTTTTCCAAAAGAATATCCATTTGTCTTTCGTAGTCATCTTTTTCGTTGATGAGTTGTGTAAAATCACCGTTTATTGCAAAAATTCTTCCGCAGAACATCGGTGTTCCGTTTTTTCTTGGCAGTGCTTTGGGCGAATTATTAAAACGACATGTAAAGCTGATTTTATGCCACAAAACATTGACAATTGCCAGTGTTTTTGTCGAATCAACGGTGCAGGTTACATTTTGTACAGGAACATTTCTTATGTTTAGTGATTGTTTTAAATATTCAAGTACGGTAATTAAATGTTCAAGCATTTTTGAAAACATATCGTTAGTATTTACTGTTGCTTGATGAAATTCTATGAATTGTTTGTACATATAGACGGCAACAAGTCCGGCTCTTTCTTGTACAACGGAGGATTTTTGAACTCCTAATTCTAAATTATCAAGACTATCGAAATTGTTTTGCAATTTAAACTAATTCCTTATTTTGGGGATATCCTAAAAAAATAATATAACAAAGGGGAAATATTTTATATAATAATATAATTTTTCTTTACATTTTTACATACTAAAAAATGTTTAATTTTTTTTAATAAAATATGTATAGATATTATAATTGTATGTTGTTGTTACAAAAATGAGCAAATATTATATAATTATTTTATGAATAAAAAACAAGAATACCTTGAAGATTTTAAAATATATTTAAAAAGTGAAAAGAATTTTTCTCTTCATACTGTTCGAGCTTATTATAATGATGTTTATACTTTTTTATTGTGGATTGGTGAGCTAAATCCTGAAGATATAGAGCCTAAAAAATTTAGTGAGTATTTATATTTTATTCAGCAGATAAATTACACAAAAACAACAATTGCAAGAAAGATTGCTTCGATTAAGGCGTTTTATAAATTTTTATATCAAGAAGAAATCATTGAATACAATCCGATAGATAATATTTCTTCACCTAAACAAAACAAAACACTTCCGGATTTTTTGTATGAAGATGAGGTTGAAAATATTTTAAGAAACATAAAAATAGATACACCCGCAGGATATAGAAACAGGATAATTCTTGAATTACTTTGGGTTTCAGGCATGCGAATTTCTGAACTTTCCGGGTTGAACTACGAAAACCTTAATCTCGAACAAAATGAAATAAGGGTTTTTGGTAAGGGTGCAAAAGAAAGAATTGTTCTGATTCCCGACAAGACAAAAGATGGGCTTATAAATTATATAGAAAATGTTTCCGATTTAATATGTAAAACAAATAAAACTCCTTCAAGCCCTTTGTTTATAAATTATAATGGTTACAGATTGCAAAATCAAAGTATCAGAAAAGCATTAAAGCAAGCAGTTGAAGCTATACAATTTACAAAAAAAGTTACCCCGCACGTTTTTAGGCATAGTTTTGCAACAAAATTATTGGAACATGGGGCAGATTTGAGAATTGTTCAAGAATTATTGGGTCATGCCAGCATTAAAAATACTCAAATATATACTCATGTTTCAATCCAAAGATTGAAAGATGTTTATAATGTTGCCCACCCGCACAGTGTTTAGTGTATAATGTATATAGTATTATGTCGATGTGGTGGAACTGGTAGACACGCATGATTCAGGTTCATGTGGAGAAATCCTTGGGGGTTCGATTCCCCCCATCGACATTTTGTTTTCACTACTATACGCATTTCTAAGCTCGCAATATGCTCGCTAAGAAATTGCGGTTTACCTGTTTAATTTATCAAGATAAATTAAACGGCATCTTTTATCTGTAAGGCTCATAACTTCGCCTACAGCTAAAAGTCGATTCCCCCCATCGACATTTTTGTTTTCACTACTATACGCATTTCTAAGCTCGCAATATGCTCGCTAAGAAATTGCGGTTTAGTATAAGGTTTTAGTTTTGTTCGCAATATTTTATATACTTTAGTGTTTTTTTAATAAACTATACCCGTACATAATCATTCATTACGGGCTGCATTCCTTGGGATTTTAATTCTTTATATATTTCTTCTACACTTCTTGAGTCGGCTATTTCAAATTGACTATCCCCTTCTTTTTTGTTTGAATGTTCTCCAATTCCCGTTGAAACGCCTGCCGAAATTTTGGTGGCCGCAATTTTAACTGCATTATCTCTAAAATCTTTCCTTTCCCTTGTGGAAATTGTCATATTTACATAGGGAAGAAAAATCCTATAAGCACACATTATTTGAAGAAGTTCAAGCTCACCTACATCCGAGGGATTTATATTTAAATCTGCTACTGTTGGTCTTAGACGAGGGACAGATATTGCGAATTCTCCCTTGGGATATTTTTTTTGTAAAAAGTGTATGTGCAGTGCTGTTGCAAGTGTGTCTTTTTTGTAGTCGCTTAAACCTAAAAGTGCTCCAAAGCCAACACCTCTCATGTTGCCTAATAAGGCCCTTTCTTGTGTGTTTAGTCTGTATGAATAAATACTTTTGTGTCCTTTTAGGTGATTTTTTTTGTATATTTCTTTGTCGTATGTTTCTTGAAAAACGGTTATATAATCTGCACCGTTTTCGTGTAAATATTTATATTCGCTACTGTTTAGCGGATATATTTCAAGCCCTACGTTTTTAAAATATTTTTTTGAAAGTTCAACAGCTTTTTTAATATAATCAACATCTGACATTTTTCTGGATTCACCTGTTAAAATCAGGATTTCTTCAAGTCCTGTTTTTTTAATTGCTATGAGTTCTTTTTCAATTTCACTAAAATTTAATTTTGCTCTTTTTATGTTGTTTTTGCAGTTAAATCCGCAATAAATACAGTGGTTTTCGCAATAATTAGATATGTATAAAGGAGTGAAAAAGTAGACATTTTTTCCAAAAAATCTTTCTCTTTCTTTTTTTGCTTTTTGAGCTATTTGTTCAATAAATTTTTTTGCTACAGGAGAGATTAATGCGCAAAAATCTTCTATTGAACAGTCATTTTTATCAAGTGCGTTTATTACATCATATTCATTGTATTTTTCAAAATTCGTATTATTAGTAATGTTTAAAATTTTATTTTCAATATCACTGTTTATTATTTCCATATCCGGAAAATATTTTTCGTTATTTGTCATATTTTTACCTTAAAAAACCTGTAAGAGGACTGGATGCTTGAGCAAGATTGCTTTCTTTTCCGCATTTTGCAAGATAAGCAAATCTGCCTGCCTCAATTGCTAATTTAAAGGCTTTGGACATCACTTGTATGTTTTGAGCTGTTGCAATTGCTGTATTTGCCATAACGGCGCTTGCTCCCATTTCCATAGCTTCCGCTGCTTGACTTGGTTTACCAATGCCTGCATCAACTATAATCGGCAAATCTATTTCTTCTATCAATATTTTTATAAACTCTTTTGTAATCAATCCTTTGTTTGTTCCGATTGGCGCTCCCAGAGGCATAATACATGCTGCGCCTGCATTTTTCATATCTCTTGCTGCGTTTAAGTCGGGATACATATAAGGCATTGGAATAAAGCCTTCGTTTGCTAATTTTTCAACAGCTAAAGTTGTTTCGTAATTATCAGGAAGTAAATATTTTGAATCTTTGATTACTTCTATTTTAATCATATCGGCGCCTGATAATTCTCTTGCTATTTTTGCAATTCTTAACGCTTCGTCGGAATTTCTTGCACCTGAAGTATTTGGAAGAATTTTAATATTTTTTGGAATAAAATTTAATATATTATCAGTATCTGTATTTATTCTTCTTAGTGCCATGGTAATTATTTCGGCTCCTGCATTTTCAATTGCAGATTTTACAAGTTCAAGATTAAATTTACCCGATCCTAAAATAAATCTTGAATTAAATTCATATTTTCCAATCTTTAATTTATCTTCCATTTTTACCTCAATAAAAAACGCAAACAAAGTTGCTCGTACCCAAGGTGGTGCGCCCCTTCATTTGCATTAAATAACAAAATCTGAATTTAATATAAATTAAATTAACATCTTTGTCAATGAAGCTTTTTTATAGTATTGTACTTTTTAGGAGGTTGTTTTTATGGGTTGTTTGAAAAGTTTATTTAAAAAAATAGTTGTGATTTTGATAGTAGTAGCATTTTTTGCTTTTGGCGGATTTAGCTATGTTAAGAAGCTGATTAACGATTATCAAAATCCCCCAAGAAACGAATTTGTTAAAGCAGAAAAAGATTACGGAGATTTTTCTTCGGTTTCCAGTGATTATCAATTAACAAGAAGTTTTAATTTGTTCGGTTACAAAAAAATAAATGCAAAATACATACCCACAGGTCAAAAAATAACAATTTTTGACTTAAAAGATACAGAGAAACTATCTTCAAAAGATTTTACTTCAAACGAAATTAATGAAAAAAC
The DNA here is from genome assembly GCA_944325185.1 of Candidatus Gastranaerophilales bacterium. Taxonomy (GTDB): domain Bacteria; phylum Cyanobacteriota; class Vampirovibrionia; order Gastranaerophilales; family Gastranaerophilaceae; genus RUG14156. The sequence goes on from CALUZA010000022.1 coordinate 26,566, forward strand.
CTCTTTGTTACTAGATAAACTGAAAGATTCTTTTATTACATTTGAAGATTTTAAAATAGTTCAAAAGGGAATATATATATCAAAAGGTCAAAAAGTTCCATATATTAAATTTAGCGCTAAAGTTAAAAATGTTCCTTTTAAAAACGTTATTGGAATTATGGGCGCTTATGAAACAAAAAATGAAAAAGCAAAAGATTATTCTACAAAATTAATTTTGACGGTTGTTGATGCGAAAGCTTTTAATCCGACCATTGTTTCAAGTTTTATTAGGGCAGTGAGATTTTAATGCGAATTTCCGTAATTTTAACTTCCTATAACTTAGAAGATATAATTTCTGAAACTTTAAATAGTCTTATTGGACAAAGTTTTTCGGATTATGAAATTATCATCGTTGATGATGGTTCTTCAGATGGAACAGTTAATATAATTAAAAAATATGCCGAAAGATTTGATATTATAAAACCGCTTTATCTTGAACATAGCGGTTGTGGTTTTTGCAGAAATGAAGGATTTAAGCTTGCAAGCGGAAAGTACGTTTTATTTTTAGATGGAGATGATATTTTCGATTCGGATTTTCTTTTTAATATGTATAAAAAGATTGAAGAAGAAAAAGCGGATATATGTATCTGCAACAGTAAAGAATTCGAAGGAAATATCAAAAATATAAAAAAGACTCATTTTAATTCCGATTATCCTATAGGCTGGGCGTGGGATAAATTAATTAAAAAATCATTGATTGATAAATGGAATTTAAAATTTTCAAATTTATCATCCTCTAATGATTTAACTTTTGTTTACTGTGCTTTGTTTTTATCTGAAAAAACAGTAAAAATTCCTGATTGTTTAGTGTATAGGAGATTGAGGGAAAATTCTGTTTCTTTTTTAAGAGATGAAAAAAATGCTTTTATAGCTTTAAGTGAGTTAAAACAAAAATTATTAGAAATAGATAAATTCGAAGCTTTAGAGAATGATTTTCAAAATATTGCTTTAAGGTTAATTTTTTGGCTTTTTAATTCTGCTAAAACAAAAGAAAAAAGAAAAAAGGTTCTTGAATATATTAAATATTATGAAAATTTTTTAAATATTTTGTGCATTAAAAATGTTAAATATAAAAAATGCTATAATTTTTATTCTATTGCAGTAAAATCAAAAAATGAGCTCGGTTTCTATGTTGATTATATAGCTCAAAATTTATTAAAATTCGTATTTTCTGACAATAAAAAATAAATTTTTTATTATAAAATTTATATTATGAGGACAAGTTCTTGGAATATATTTAAAGTTTTTTTGAAAATCGGGGCAATTTTGCTGGGTGGTGGATATGTGATTATTCCAATTATGAAACAAGAGCTTGTAGAAAAAAGAAAATGGCTAAATGATGATGAAGTCTGTGATTATTATTGCGTAAGCCAATGTCTTCCGGGAATTATCGCAATTAATATGTCCATATTGGTCGGATATAGGTTAAATAAATTCAAAGGCATGCTTGCTGCTGTTTTTGGAATGGGTTTTTCGCCCTTTATTTCAATTGTAATTGTTGCAAATTTGCTTTCAAAAATTATGAGTATAGGATTTATTGATGGTCTTTTTTGGGGTGTTAATTTATCTGTTATTGTATTAATATATTTAACCTTAAAAGAAATGTGGCAAAAAAGTATTGTTGATATATTCAGTTTTTGTTGGTTTTTATTAATTTTATTTTTAGCTGTTTTTAAGGTTAATCCTGCAATTTTAATAATTGTTTCGATTATATTAGGATTATTAATGGAAAAAATTAGGAGAATAAAGAATGTTTAATACTTATTTTCTTTTATTCTTCGAATTTTTCAAAATAGGGCTTTTTACTTTTGGCGGCGGATATGCTTCTTTGCCGTTTTTGTATCATATTTGTGATATATACAGCTGGTTTACACATCAAGAACTTACTCAGTTGATTGCAATTTCAGGTATCACCCCCGGTCCTATCGGGTTGAATATGGCTACATTCTCGGGTTTTCAAACGCTTGGTTTAAAAGGTGCTTTTATTTCAAGTTTGGCTTTGATTTTACCTATGATGATTATCACTAGTCAAGTTTTTAGATTGTATAAGAAATTTTCGGAAAATTCTTATGTGAAATCTGTTTTGTATGTTCTTCGTCCCACATCTTGCGCGTTAATTTTGAGCGTTGGAGCGAAATTATTTTATAATTTGGTTTTAATAAGTGATTTATCTTTAAAATTAATTGATATTAAAGCTTTTGTATTGGTTGTATTTTTGTTTTTGCTTACATTTAAATTGAAACGTGATCCAATTATTTATATGGCAATAGCAGGTCTTATTGGGGTTGTGTTACAGTTTGTAAAAAATATATAAAATTTTGAAATTATATCTTTTATGCATACTTTATATTTATAGAGGTAGTAAAGATGAAAAAAGATATTTTAAATTTTAATAAAAAAAATGATAATGAAAATTTGTTAATTCCTATAGAAATGCATGGCAATGGATTAGTTGATAATTCTTCATTGATTGTTGATTTTGAAGAATACTTGAAAACCTTTAATTTTGGAGTTTAGCGAGTTTGGCATGTTTGCATGCTACTAAAATTAATCTTTTTGGGTTTGTCAATTAAATATTGTAATATTAAGTTTGTAAAGTCGAGTTTTGCTTCTTGCTTTCTTGCAATTAACCATTGTAAAACTTTTTTAACATTGTTTTCTATTGCAATAGTTAGCTTATGAATTAGAATTGAAATATAGTCAAGGAGTCTTAAAACACGCATTGAAAGGAGTGATGGCTCGTTTTTTAAGAAAAATTGGAATGTTAGAAAGATTATTAACGAAAAAAGTTATAAATAAGGTTTACTACTAGATTTGGGTTAATCCGTCATTTTATTTGGCGGATTTAATTTTTTCTTGCAAAAATTTTTTTATAAGGTTTTAATTGTTTACAAACTTTTTTTATTTATATTGTAATTAAGTAAGCAAAATATGATTAATGTTAATGAATTATCGATAGTTTCAAATTTTGATTTTGAATTGTCTAATGATGAAAAAAAACTTATTGTAGAAAAACTTTTGGAAGCTCATAATCTGGCTGTAGCAAATTTGGATTTTGGCAATATTACAAATAGAGGGTTTGCGGTAAATGCTTGTTCGCAAGATGGAATTTGGGCTTTGGGTACAAATTTTAATAACACACGAAATGAAATATCTTCAATTTGCGCAGAAAGAAGCGCAGTTATGTCTTTGTTTAATAAATCATTAATAAAAAACAATTCTAAAATATTTAATTTTAAAGTTAAATATTTATGTATGGCTCAAGCAATCGATTTAAACAAAAGTTTCAAAAGTGCTGTTCCATGTGAAGATTGTTTGGCTTGGTTTAATACTTGTAGATTTTTTGATGATGAAACAATAATTTTTTCTTTTGAAAAAAATGAAAATGAAAAAATCATTTTACAAGCAACTAAATTAATCGAATATCTGCCCTATAGGAATTTATTAACTTCTAATGTTTATAATGAAAATAAAGAAATTAAATATACTGATGCTGCATCAAAATCTATGTCAAAATTTGATATTGATGAAGAAAAAATTAAAGAAATTTTGTTTTTGACATATCAAAACTATAAAGATATAACTTGTAAAAATATTTCAAATCAAAATATTTCTTGTTCGATATATGTTAATAATAAAATATATAGTTCAAATAAAACCGATTGGACAAAAAGATGGTTTATTGAACCATTAGAATATAATTTAAAACAGGCTATTGAGGAAAATTCTGACAATATTCATATAGACGTTGTTTCATACTTTGGAGATGAGTTTTCAGGAAGCAAAGATGAAAAATTCAATGATGGAGTCGTTTCAATTAAAAGTCTTGGCAGAATCAGACAAAAATACGCTAAATCAGATACAATAATAGTACTTAATTTAGATAATTGTATTTTTGTTACTACTGTTGGCGAATTTCTTCCTAAGAAATTTGTACAAGGATATAAAATTTAATATTCGGTATCTTTTTCTTTTATATCAGAATTTAGCGCCCATAGCAGTGCAGCAAGCCATCCGAAAAATGTCCAACCTAAAAGCACTGTTAAAAGAGTAATTGCTAGTATATTATTGTGTTTTCTTATATATGCAACAATAACAGGTATGAAATATATTGCAAGTGATATAAATAACCATACTGCACAAATAAACATTATAAAAAATAAAATAATAAATTCTGCACCAATCATATTTTTATCCTTTTTTTAAGCTTATTCATTATACATCTTTTTTGTTATTTATTAAATATCTTATTGGTCAATTTCTCCAACTAAAGATTCAACAAGATAACTTAATCCGCTTCCTGGTTTATGTTGAAGTGTAATACATCTTACATCCGTATCATCAATTTGGTTTGCTTTTGCTATTTCAAGACATCCTGTTTGATCTGTTTGAGTTGTTTGAGTTGAATCCATAGGACAGATAGAAGGGCTTACGCTTCCACATCCTTCGCAAGTTGCACTTGATGCACATTGTGTATGTATTTTAACTCCGAATTGCGCGCATTCTTCTCTGCTGTGATAACCATTTCCACCATAAGCCATACAGTCTGCTGCAGCAGGACTTTGAGCGGAAGCAACTAAAGTAGCTTTTGTCTGTTCACCTGTTGCTGCTGCTTTATATATATCATAAGTAATTACTTTGTCATCCATTAGGAAGTTTTTGTTAACATTTGCTCCTGAAGCGTTAAATTTTTGTTTGCAGTATGGGCTTTTTCCTGTTGAATCATCCAGAGTGATTTTATTTCCTTCATCATCATATACAGAATCGTCCGCACAATTTACAGGGTATATAGTTCCATCGTATTTTGCACCTTCATATATTCTTAAAGGAAACCTGTCTATCCAAATTTTGTTTAATCCTTCTTCTCCATCTATATCAATAATTATGTTTTTAAACATGTACGAACTTGTGACATAAGGTTTTTTCCAAGGATTAGCCAGTCCTTGGACTGTAACTCCGTTTGGAAATTTTAAGTTAATATCTGAAATCAATGCATCTTTTGAACAGTCTGCAGCTTCGCTTAGTGTAAAATTGTCAGCAAATTCAATGCAAAATGTGTCATCTGTACTGTCGGGATTTTGATAACTTAATGTTTTTGGTTCGGAATCAGGGTCTGATTGATATTTTTCCATAACCGCTATGGTACCCTTTATTAAGTTGATTATGGTAGCATAAGTATAAAGCTTTGCTCTTTGAACATTTGGTCTGAATGTTGTGATTAAAAAACTTGCAATCAGTATAATTACACTCATTGCCATAAATAATTCGATTAATGTCCAAGCATTTTTTTTCTTCATGTTTTTATCCTTTATGTTTTTATAGTTTTGCTTCTGATAATTTTATTGCACAAAGATAATCATAATAACAAGCTGTAAGCCATGAATATCCTTTTGCTTCGCAATAGTCTCCTGCTATCAATTCTCCGCCAAAAGCGATACAGTCTGCTCTTAAATATGGAATATCCCTGTTTAATTTATTTGAAATTCCTTTTTTCCCTCCGATTTGAATTACATCAAAACCAAAAGGAATATTGGTTGCAAGATAATTTATCTCGGGACTGCCTATGCAGATTGGAGAATAATGAAAATAGTAATCTTTTTCATCATCACGACTGCAATTTATTGGAGTAATGGTTCCGCCTAGTCTGCCCGTTGAATACATCCTTAAAGGGATTCTGTCTATTCCAAAAGTATTTTCACCTTTTGTGCCATTTGTGTCAATAAAAAAATCTTTAACAAGATTGTTTTCAAGTTTGTATGACGGTTTTTCAAGACCCCATATTTCTATATTTGTACCACTGATTGTAAAGTTATGATTATAGTTTTGGCTGCTATTATAACAATTTCCCGTTGAATTTGAAAGTTTTTCGCTTAAGATTTCGCATATATTGTTATCTTCTTCGTTTTTAAAAAGATATTTCTGCGATTTATATACTTCATTTATTTCTTCTTGTATTTTTTCGAAAGCAAAATTACTGTTTTTTATAAAGTTTTTTTGTTTTGGATTGTATATTTTTAATCCGATTTTTATCGTAGAAATTATTAAAATGACGCATATAATAAATACTAATGCATTTATTATTGATTTAAAGTTTTTTATTTGTGTAGAAGTATATTTTCTAGGCATTCTTCATAACTTTCAAAATATTTAAATGGTTTAAAGTTAAATTTTTCTGCTGTTACATCTAAAACTGTATCATTTTTAATGGTTATAATTTTAATATTATTTTTGATACATGATAGCACGGCAGGTGAACCCAGGGCATCATACGGAACAATTAAATATTTTATATCCTTGTTTTTTATTTTTCCTTCTTTAAAAAATTTTATTTGTGGAGCTATACTTAATCCTTGCATTATGCAGGGAAGGTATGTAGAACTTATCAATTCGGATGCGACTTTCGGGTTTTCGATTTTTTCTGAAATATCTATATCGCAAAAAGCGGGTGAGTGTGCTGCAGGGATTTTAAATTCTTTTGTAATTAAGTGAGATATAACTGCTTCAATCCCTCCTATTGGATCAATTCCATTTGCATTTGAGTAGTTTAAATCCTCTGTGTCTTCTTTAAAATAGCAAACCACTGCTATTGCTTGTGCGCCTTTTTTAATTAATTTTTCGGCAGCTTTTAAAAGTGTATCCGGATTTTTTATATTGCCCGAAGATATATTATTTTCAATAATAATTTCGATTCCAACAGGTTTTTCAGTGTATTCAATTCCGATTGTTTCTATTCCTTGCACCATGTTAAGGGAATTAATTGTGTTTATATGGACGTTTAATATGTTTTTTGGTATTTCTGAATCAAAAATAACACCTATTTTATTTGTTTCATATTCTTTTTTGGGGGTAAGTGAGATATTCCCTTTGAAAAATTCATCAAATAAATATCCTTCAAGATACGCCATATCATTGTTTATTGCACTGAGTATTCCCCCGTTTACCGCATTTGGATTTACAATGCAGTAAAAATGTTTACTGAACTTTCTTGCAATGTAACCAAAATCTCCCGCATACCCTCCAAAGTTTGCGCCAATTCCTGTTGGAATTGAAAGTGCTATGATTGGTTTTTCCATATTAATAACCTCTTGCAATTTTAAGCATTAGCGTATCAAGAACTATTTTGTCCGAAATGTTAGCTTTTGATTGTTTTATTGCTTTATTTATAAAATCAATGTCTTTTCTTATTTTTATAATTAATTCTGAGTTAAAATTATTTTCTTTAATAAGATCTTTTAAAAATTCCAAGAATTGATTTAAAACAAAATCAATATTTGAATTTTCTTTTAGATATTTTTGCAGATTATCTGAAATATCCAGAGCTTGAAAATAATCAATTTTAGGGTACATTGAAACAATTGGATAAATTTCCTTGTAAGATAATTTTTCTTTTTTGGAATTTAACTTAAAAGTTTGACATCTTGAAACGATTGTTTGTAAAATATCTTCTTTTGATTTTGTCAAAAAAACAAAAGTTGTTCTTTTGGGCGGTTCTTCAATAGATTTCAAAAGAGCGTTTGGAGTTGTCGGGTGAAAGGTTGATAAATTCAAAGGTTCTATTGAAAAATTTATGTTTTCTTCATTGTATCCAAGTGTTCTAAAATTTTTTAATTCGTCGTCGTTGTATGTTTTTTCTTCAGAGGAAAAGAAAATAAAAAATCTGTGGTAGTCGCTTGAAAGACTTAAATTTTGTTCTATTTTTCGAGCTTGCTTAACTGAAATTACGGTTTTAGATTCGTCACCTTCACCTTTAAAATGAATTTGTGAGATATTATTAATTGCAGGATGTGAAAATGATTTAATCCATTTGCAATTTATGCAGCTGCAGTCTATTTTATCGTTATTTTCACAGTTTAAAATTCTTGCTAATTCAAGTGCAAAGAGATATTGATTCTTTGTGTCATTGCCTTCGAGAATTATTGCTTGCGGGAATTCTTTTTTGTTTTGTTTTATAAGTTCGAAAAGCTCTGAAAAATAGTTGTATGCAAAGGGAAATTTTTCTTTAAAATATTCATTTATCAATGTTTTTCCCTCCCATTTTCAAGAAAAGCTAACTCATAAGCACATATAGGATCTTTTAAAACCCCTGTTTTGAGTTTATATTCTGCATCTGTTAAATTTATTTTTAGTCTGATTAATTCTTCAAGACTTATATTTTTTATTTTTTCAAGATTCTTTTTTAAAACGAATTCGTTTTGATTTAATTTGATTGCAAGTTCGTAACTTGATAATGTATTTGCGTAAAGCTTTAATCTTACAAGGTTTCCAAATGTTGTTTGAATAAATGCTAATGATGGCAGATAATGTTCCTTTTGAAGAATTTCGGATATATCATGTAGAGCTGTGGCGTAGTCCTTTTTTAAAATTAAATCAACCAAGTTAAAAATGTCTGTGTTGTTTGAAACAACCTTTTTAATCATATCTTGCGTTATGACATCGTTTGGATATGCATATAATTTTAATTTTTCAAGTTGATTTGAAATATCCCTTAAACTTGAGCCCACAGTTTGAACAATAAGCGAACATTCCTGTTGGTTTATTTTTAAGCCAATTTCGTTTGCCATTTTTTTAATTATGGGAATCAGCTTGTATTCTTCATAAGTTCTGTAGCTTTGAAATTCTTCAGGTTTTGCTATTTTAATCAGTTCTTTATATAGTTTTTTTCTGCTGTCAGGTTTTTTCTTTTCCCCTCTTGGAGTCGGACAAATCAAAATTATATGTATTCTCTCGGATATATTGTTTATTGCATCAATTAACTCTTTTGTTTGTTTGTCGTCAAGTTTTTCTTTATTTTTTGATTCAAGAAAATACTTTGCACATTTAATTTGAATAACAACGTCGCCGAACATCATTGCATTTGTTCTTAAAAGTTCTGAAAATAAAGAAAAAGAAGGATTATCAACGGCCCTGTAGTTGAGCTCGTTGATATCTTCTTTTAAAATCTCTTTTTTTATTTTTAGGGCTCTTTGTTCAATAAGATAATCTTCATCACCCCATAGAAAATATATAGGCATATTCTTAGCTGTTAATTAAAAGGCTTGCTCCAATTACTCCTGCCGCGTTTGCAAGTTGTGCAGGGACTACTTTAACCGCTTCTTTTTGAATTGGCATCGCCCTTTCTTCAATAGTTTTTCTGATTGGCTCAAGAAGGATTTCTCCGGCGTCTGCTACTCCGCCACCGATTATGATTTTTTCCGGATTTAAGAGATTAACAACCGAAGATAGACCTATTCCGATTATTTCGCCCATTTGTTTAAATATTTGCAATGAAACAGCATCACCTTGGAGTGCTGCCTGAGCTACTATGTACGGGGTTATTATTCCGTCTGTTGCCATTTCTTTATATTTTGCTGATTTTCCACCTGAAATAAATTCTTTTGCCATTGACACAATAGAAGGACCTGAAGCGTATGCTTCAAAACATCCGTGATCGCCGCATCCGCATAAAGGACCCTTTCCAAGAGTCATTTTAATGTGTCCAATTTCTCCTGCTGCATTTGAAGCTCCTCTGACAAGTTTTCCGTTTAATACAATGCCTGAACCTATACCTGTTCCTACAGTTATACAGATTAAATTTTCACATCCTTTTCCTGCACCAAAATTTAGCTCTCCTAATGCTGCGCAGCGTACGTCGTTATCAAGTCTTGTTGGTATTTGAAATTCATCTTCTATCAATTTTCCCAGCGGAATATTAATCCAGCCCGGAATATTTGGAAGATTTTTTACCATGCCTGCTTTGTAATCAATTTGTCCGGGTAAACCAAAACCGATTGCTTCGATTGTTTTTGCAGTTTCATTTGTTTCTTGCATTAAATCTTTTATTGCTTGTTTAATATTTGCAACACCTGCTTCAAATCCCATTTCTGCTCTTGTGGGGGTAGTGTTTGAATATATTATTTTTCCTTCAAAATCAACAAGTGCAATTTTGATGTTTGTTCCGCCAATATCAACACCAATTCTGTATTTTTTCATTTTCCTCTCCTTAAACAGTCAATATAAGAAGATTTTAACATAAAAAAATCATATGACATCTTGTAAATATTTTGTTATATTTATGCCTATTTTTTCAATATCTTGTTTTTTATCTTTTAATTTTATTTCTTTTTCTGATGAAATAATTATTAGATTTGTTATATTTAAAATGTCTTCTTCTGTATTGAAAAATACTTTGTAAAATATTTTGTTTGAAGTTTTTCCGTTGTACAGTTTTATATTTTGAAAAGTTTCACTATATTTTTGAATTAAGTTTAGTACGAATTTATTTTTTTTATTTAAAATATCTGTTGCAGAAGGCATATTTGACACAAATATCCCTTGTTTTGTTAGATGTTTTTTTATTAAGTTTAAATATTCATTTGTTGTAAATCTTTCATCTATACCTTCGTCACCTGCAACATCAACAACAATTAGGTCATATTTTTGTTTTGTATTTTTTAAAAATATAAGAGCATCTTGCAGGTAGAAATTAAATTCTTTTTCAATTTTAAAATTAAAATATTTTTCTGCTATGGGAAAAATATATTCTTCTATGTCAACGATGTCTACTATTTTTAATGACTTAAAAAGTGTTTTGTATTGTTGCAAGATAATACCTGTTCCAAGTCCTATAAAAAGAATTTTTTTAATATTTGGATTTATTAAATATGGTATTAGAAAATAATTAATATATGGCAAGTTTCCATTATAATATTCGTTTTTTATAAAACCTGCCTGATATGTGTCTTTGTATTTAACAAAACGTCCTAAATCGTTTTCCACAACAGAAATTGTATGAAAATCAGAGTCCTTTTGGAATAAAATTTTTTCTTTAAGATTAGTTTTATTCATTTTTTCCAAAAGATGTTTTTTGGGTTTTTCAATTGCTAAATTTTCAGGAATAATTGTCATAAGAAAAAATTATCATACTTATATTCTTATAACAAGCATTTTTGTGTCTTTTTTTGCATTGATTGAATGTTTTTCATTTGCTTTAAAAGAGAAAATTTCATCCTTTTTTATTTCAAAAATTTCATTGTTTTTTGATAATTGGAATTCGATTTCTCCTTCAATGAGATATATAAATGCATCTACAGGAGAAAAATGTTCCTGCATTTTTTGCTCTTTTTTAAGTGCAATTAATAATGCAAGGCAATCATTATTTTTTAAAAGCACATGTGAATTTATGTGTTCATTGTTGTAGTCTATTAATTTTTCCAGTTTTTTTGCATTATGTTCCATAATATTGTTCTCCTCGAATATATATTAATTCGTACATAACGCACATACATTGGATAAATGGCTTAGTTTATTTATCGATTCATTGTTTTTTCAAATTCTCTATATACTTCCGTTGTGTAATTTCTTGCTGCTTCATTTTGGGCAAAAATGTTGTTGTAATGACTTTCTAAATCTCCAAAAGCGCTTCTGTTGTAGCTGTTCATCATTGTATCATGGGTTGTAATTCCTTCTTTTAGAGGAAAAAGGTCATGCATTTGCATAAAAACAGGTGTTTTCCTTTTGGGATTTTGGTTTGAATTAAATATATTTCTAATTCGATACAATCTTTGCGCATAAGACATTGTGCCATCATCATTGTCGTCTGATACACAAGGACCTGCAGCATAGTTTGAATTCCAGAGTTGTTTATTGTATTCGTGCTCCAAGTTTTCAGGAATATCCGCCATTCCCCAATCTGTTCCTGCTGTAAACCCAAGATTTTCAAATCTCGGATTAATGTCTGCTTTTTCTGCAATTAATGCAATATCAAATCTTTTGGAACGTTGTCTTATTTGTTGGGTAATATATTGCATTTGTTTATAGTTTGGCAAGTCACCTACTCCGCAATAATATTCCATTTGATAATTTTCAATGTGTTTTCCGCCATCAAAGAATATACAGTCGAAACCTAAATCAATTGCTTCTACACAAGCATCAATAAAGGCATTTTCTTCGGTTTGCCAATTGAAATCACGTCCTTGTACGGAAATTTGCCCACTGGATAGCGGTATTCTTATGCCTGTTTTAAAGCCTCTAAAATGAGCTAAATCATTAAAAGCTTTTACAAGTTCATCATCCCCCATTCTTTCCCCGTTTCTTTCAAGGTATGGAGAGGTAAGATTTTTTGATATTCCTGAGTGAATATCAACACAATATAAACTTTCGCTACCTGTTTGTCCGTCATTATATTGTTTATATGTCGGGTATAATTGTGATAGGATTATACAATGCGGGATACTTTTTGTTGATGGCGGTATTGCAGGCAGAATTTTAATTGCATTTAAAAGTCCTTCACTTTTTCTTGTGCCTTCAACTTTTGCAATGAGTCTTGGATTAATTTCAAAGTAATTTGCTTTTCTTCCCCAGTTGTCTCCATAATTTGGGCTTAAAATATAGCTTGGAATATAGTATGTGTCATTAAGTGTACATATCCCTTGTATTGCTTGTTCTGGGGTTCTTTTTAAAAGTTCCCAAGGAGGAATTGTACTCCAAGTTTTTTCTCCTATGTCTGTTTTTACTTTCCACATGGAATTAAAAATGTCTTCATCTCTATATATTTTATTTCTGCCAGTCAAAATCCAAAATAATTTTTTTGCAGGCTGCTTGTCACCCATATAACCTTTAAAAAAAATGTTATAGTGGTTATTTATTGGCTTTATTGTATTAGTATAAGATGGTTCTTTATAAGCATTTTGTATTTTGCCAGCTTTTTGTTTCTTAATGCTTTTTTTTGGAAAAAAAGCGGAAGTCCTAAATGAAACTCCATTTATTTTCATGTATTTATCCTAACAACTTTTGCATTTTTTATTATATATTAAAAATAAATAATGGTTTTGTGTAAATAATATTTTACATTTGATGTGTATTTTTATCTTTGATGTCATAATGATTTTAATATTCTTTATTGTTCGAGAGTTAGAAGGAGAGTTTTATGAAAAAGATTTTAATGACATTTTTTATCATGAGTGTTATTTGTCTGGGGGTTCATGCTGCTACGTATAATGCAAGTGATCGTGTTGAAACCGTTGCAAATAATTTATTGATTAAAAATAATATACCAACTTCAAATATAAAATTTGAAGTAACTGATAAGACAGTTGATAATTCAACTTTTGTTGATGATAGAGTAGTTAGTATTTCTAAAGATGATTTAAAATATGCAGGTAATGATAATGAAGTTGCTGCAGTAGTTGCAAATGAACTAGGTCATATTATAACTGGACATGCTTCAAAAGACAGCCTTGTTTCTTCTTTTACTGGTACATCTGTAACTCAAACAATTGCGGGCGAATTAATAAATAACTATAAATTTACAAAAGAAGAAAAGGAAGCTGATGTTGTTGCGGTTAATTTAATGGCAAATGCAGGGTATAATCCTCTTGCTGCAGTTGTTGTTTTAACTAAGCAAACTTCGACATATTGGGATGCTCTAAAGGCACAACCTGCAAATGCTGAACGTGCTATGAATATATATGATTATGCTAATTATGCTTATCCAAATTCAGTAAAATCAGGATATTCTTGTATTGAATATAGGAATTTTTTAGCTTATGCAAATGATGTTGTTGCAAAAAGAAATGCAGATCCGAAAGCTCAAGAAAAACTTGAAAAAGAATTGCAAAAATATAGAAAAGATAGCGTTTCTCAAATTTCTAAATTTAGAACAAGAGGCGGACTTTCTTTTTGGGATATAATTCTTGGAATATTTAGAGGTGAATAAAATTTTAAAGGGGTCAATTGACCCCTTTAAAATTTTATTGTTACGATTCTACATTCGTTGCTTCAATTTTAAAAATAACAGGTCTTAGACCGTCATTACAGGAACATATTGCAATCCCAGGAGTTTTAATCCAGTCATTATAATAAAAAGTAGTATTGCTCCCACTGTGGGCAAGTGCAAATACGTATTGATATATTGCTTTCCAGGCTTCATTGCAAAAACCTTCGGGGCATTGCCAATCTGCATAAAATTCTTGCCCTTCTTTTAGTATTGGACAAGGAGTAAGGTTATCAACTCCATATTGCATGGCGAGTTCTGAGTCAAAATGTTTTTTAAGCACGGTAATTTTGCATTTTTTCATATATACCTCATTTATTTTGCCATAATATCAGATTTGTTGAATAAATTCCATAAAAAATTGAATTATATATTGCGTTTGTTTGAATTTGAAATTGATTAATGTTTTGTATGTATAATTGCCGATGGCCACTCTGCCGAGAAAAAGTTGCCCCAATGGGCAAGTTTTTCGAGAGGTAAGAACCGGAGGTTCGACTCCGGCTTATTTTCATTAATTCAAATAAAACAAAATCCTCTTTTATTTCAAGAGGATTGTTTTGTATGTATAATTGCCGATGGCCGGAGTCGAACCGGCACGTGGGGTGAGCCACGCCAGATTTTGAGTCTGGTGCGTCTACCAATTTCGCCACATCGGCAAATTATTTAATTATCAATTTCAGTTTTTTGTTTTGTCTGATGTGGCGAAGCAACCGCTTCCGCTTTTGCCCTCTCGAAAATGCTCAATGGTTCGCATTTTCTCGGCAGAGTGCCA
>CALUZA010000023.1 GCA_944325185.1 Candidatus Gastranaerophilales bacterium
TTGATGAATTAAATAAAAAAGTAAAAGAATCGAACTTAAAAGAAAATACAAAAGAAGAATTAGTTCAAAGAAAAATACTTGAAATATTAGAGTATTTAGCAAGTGAAAGTGATAAAGATAAAATTAAAGAATTTATTATTGCTTCATTTAAAGATTTTAAGCCTAAAAAAGATGACTATGTATCAGTTTATGGAATTGAAAGTATAGATAGTAAAACCAGTGACGATGATGAAAGAAAAATAATAGATAAATTAACGGAAAAAAATTTAATAAGCTATCTTTCAGAACCATCAGAAGAAAAAAAAGAAGAAAAAAGAAGAGAACTTCAAGAAGTTTTAAAAAGATCAGATTTATCAGAAGAAGATAAATTATATATTGTAAAAAAATATATTGAAGGTTTAACTTTTAGACAAATTGGAAAAAGTCAAGGAAAAAGCCACGCTGCAGCTAGAGTTAAAACACTCAAAGCGCTTTTAAAAATGCAAAGAAAAATGGGTAAATTACCGGAGGATTTTATTCAATATGCTAAGAGTTTTAAAGATAAACTGTATCCAAATAAAAGTTTAGATAGTGTAATAGATAAATTAATAGGTGACGTTTCAATAATAAATGGAGATATTGAAGTATATAATAAAAGAATTGATGATACGGTTGAAGCATACATACAATATGGTTTAACAAGAGAAAATTATCTTGAAGCTTTATTTAAAAAACTAAATATATTAAATAACACTTCAGAATATGTACAAAGCTGCATTAATGGAGTAACTGATGATAGTTTCTTTAAAGAAAATGGATTAACTCCACAAAGATATATCGAAACAGCATTGAGACAACCTCAATTATTCTATCAAGACCCAAAAACCATAAAAAGCAATATTGAAGGAGTTACTAATGATGATTTCTTTAAAGATAACGGTTTAACTGCAAAAGATTACATCAATGCAGCATTAAGACAACCTCAATTATTCTGTCTAAAACCTAAAACCATAAAGAGTAATATTGAAGGAATAACTAACGATGATTTCTTTAAAGGTAACAATTTAACTCCACAAAGATATATTGAAGCAGCATTAAAACAACTTCCGTTGTTCTATCAAAAACCTAAAACAGTTGGTGAACATATAAAAATATATCATTTAATTAAGCTTGAAAAATTAAGAAGTAAAAATAAAAAGCCAAAAGGAGATGAAATAGTTGAAATTGTAAGACATAAAAACCTTGTAATAGGGTCAAGAACCTTGTATTTAACTTTACTTAGACAAAAAATGTTTAATAAAAATAATATACCTCCTGAAATAAAAGAAAAGACACAAATTGATAAGAAAATGACGGAATACTTTAGAAAGTTATTTAAAGAAGAACCTGATAAAAAAATTAAAATTAAAATTATGGAACATCCTCAAGCAGAAGGATTTAGAGAATTTTTGGAGAAATTTTCAAATGAAGTATCAAACAAAAATCACTTTGAAGTAGAAATTGTTTAAAAATTATCAAGTAAAAATATTTTTTCACAAGTTTTAAATATGTATGAGAATTTCTCCAATATTTAATATATTTAATAGATTTAATAATTTTAAAATAAATAAGTTTAATAATAACCCTATTAATCTTATGGGGAATAATGGTGTTGATTGTTTTATTAAATCAAACGTTGCATTTGAAGGAAGCGGAAAATTTAGAACTAAAAAAGCAAAAAAAGAATTTTTACTAAACAATACATACACAAAAACTTTATTAGAACGCAGTTATGACCCCGATAAGCAATTTAACAAACTGTTAGAATTAAACGCAAAACAATTTGAACAAATAGAAACACTGCTCAATAGAAGCGAAATACAAAAGCTTATTAGTTATGACTTATTTGATATATACAACCTAATTAATTTTACAAGTCTCGAAACCTCTCAAATGAGGGAATTTCAAAAATTGTTAAATATAAATAGCTTGCAAACCCTAATAAAAAATGCAAAAGTTAGCGGTTATGACCTATTCTATATTGCCACGCTTGAAACAACGCAAGTAAACCAAATTAAAAAATTATTAAACAACAAAAGCATACAAGCAATCATAGAAAACGACAATATTAACAGCGGAGATTTAGCCTTTTTAGCTTCACTTCAAAAGGAACAAATAGAGCAACTTAAGCGTCTGCTAGCCAAAAACAGTATACAAACGCTTATAAAATACGACGAAATAAAAGGTTCTAATTTATGCAGTTTAGCAATTCTTGACGAAGAACAATATAGAAAACTTGAGTATTTATTAAGAAGAAATGATATAAAATCACTCATAGAAAATGATATGGTACATTGCGAAAATTTAATTGTTTTATCAGATTCTCAAGATACTCAATTTGAACAACTTAAAAAAATATTAAAAAAAGCCCCCATACAAAAGCTTATAAAAAGCCGTAAATTAAATGGCTACAATTTGACAACTATTGCCTCTTTTGAAGCAAATCAGCTGGAGTGTTTTGAAAGACTATTGAACAGAAAAGATGTTCAACAAATTATAAAATCCAATAATGCAGCTTGTATTAATTTTATCGACCTTGCAATGCTTGGAAACTATGAATTTGAAAAATTTGAAAGACTTATAGACAACGACTATATACAACAGCTGATTAAAAATAATCTGATAAGCAGTCAGGATTTAAGTGATTTGGGATATCTAAAACAAGAACAATTTGAAAAACTGGAAATACTGCTTAACAACAATGAAATACAAAAACTGATAAGAAACAATGAATTAATTGGTGAATATTTAATTAGCATAGCAAAACTAGACTCTGATAAATTTAAATTATTTGAAAACATTTTAGCAATGAGCGACGTGAAACGGTTAATTCAAGAAAACGCCTTTAATATATCCCATTTAATAAGCATTATATATATGCAGCTAGATTATATTAAATTATATCAAATACTACATCTGTTTAAAAACGGTTTTCCAAATTTAGATATCAGAAAAGCTGTTGAAGTTTTAAACCAAAATCCTGATTTAGATTTAAAAGATTTTTGTGAATATGCTAAATTAATTGATTTTGAAAGCTTGGAACAAATTGCGCCTTCAGTAAAAGATTTTGGTTCAATAGATAAATTATACTTTACAATACATTACTATGAAGAAAGAAAAACCGAATTTCATAAAGAAAACTTGGAATTAAAAGGTAATCTTACGGAACTTTTAAGAAGTGACTATAAAAATGCAGATGAAATGCAAAAAATGTTTTCAATTTATCCGAATACAAAAAGAGAAGTAGGGGATTTACCTGAGGATTGGGCAAAATTATTAACAGACAAGAACAAGGGCGATATTATTCAAGCTATTGATAATTTTATAAAATCCAGAGATGTTGAAACTTTTGAAAAAGAATTAAGTAAAACTTTTAACAGAAAAGTAAGGGTGACGATAATTGATTCGGGTGAATTTGGAACAGGATACAAAATATCAATGGATAATTCACAAGATAAATGTTTAAAAGTATTTCATAACAAAGAATATTCTGCTGATGATAAAAACGTGCATGGAAAATATATAGAAGTACAAAATGCATTGTTTGCAAATGCGCATAGTAATAATTTTGTAAGAATGTATATGGGAAGAATTGGGATTCAAGGAAAAGAAGATAGTTTTATGCTAACCCAATATTTAGATAAAAATACTGAATTAGATACTAAAAACACAATAAATTCAACACAATATAATGTAGAAACAACTGATGGTTACGCAGGTAACTATGTTAGAATAAAAGGTAAAAAAATATATATTGATTTTGGGGCAATAAAAATATACAAAAAGCATAGATAAAAAATATTAGTTAAAATATTTTTTTCACAAGTTTTAAGTATGTATGAAAATTTCTCCAATATTTAGTGTATTTAATAGATTTAATAATTTTAAAGTAAATAAGTTTAATAGTAACTCTATTAATCTTATGGGGAATAATGGTGTTGATTGTTTTGTTAGGTCAAATACGATTTTTAAAGGGAAGAGTTTTAGTG
>CALUZA010000024.1 GCA_944325185.1 Candidatus Gastranaerophilales bacterium
AAAGATAATAACTACTACATTAAAAACAATAAATGTGAATCCTGTCCAACAAATAAAATATGTGATGGAATTAATGCCTATGATGAAAGCTATTGCACTAATCCCCCAACTGGATACTATTGCGACGGGAATAATATCAAAAGATGTAGTGATAAGTATTCAATGTATTGCGCTACATGCAATAGTTCAAAATGTTTAAGCTGCGTAGTTGGATATTATTTAAGCAATAATACATGTAATTATTGCGGGGATGGTTGCGATTATTGTGTTAATTCTTCTCAATGTTCCGTATGTTCTAAAGGTATATTAATGGATTCTAACAATAAGTGTACAATATTTTGTTCAAGTGTAATTAGTAATTGTGAACTTTGTCCAAATGCGACAAAATGTACAGAGTGTCTTGGCGGGTATTATGTTAATTCCAATAATAAATGCTCGCCGTGTACTGATATAGCAAATTGTGCTTTATGTACGGATGGTTCAACTTGTACTATGTGTAAAGCGGGATATTATTTAAATTATTCAAATAAATGTGCAGAGTGCAATATTCTCAATTGTTTATCTTGCGATAGAGATGGGACTTGTTTATCGTGTAATCAAGGTTTTCATCAATCAGACGATAAAAAGAGTTGTTTACAAAATCAAACTAATTTCGATTGTTCGGATTCTAATTTTATGCGAATAGGCAACCTTTGTATAACTCGTAAAAACATGGGAGATAGTTCGATGTTGCCAATTCCGTCAAGTGTCAATATCGCAACTGCAGGGAGCGATTATTGCTATTCAAATTCTCAAAGATGTTGTTGGAAAGGTAAAACAAGTGATTATTGCGATTTGTCGAATGGCGGTTATTCAGGCTGTACAAGAACGGTTTGCAATTGGGAGGCTGCTAAGGAAATATGTTCAAAATTTAATTATGCAGGAAAAACTTGGAGATTGGCTACTCTTTTAGAATCTGAGAATTGGGTTATGAATTCAAAAGGTTCCGGAGTTAATGGATTAATGTTATGCGATTATGCAAGCGGCTATCAATCTGATCGTTGTCCTTCGATGCCTTATTGCAACGGTGCTTATAATTCTCAATGTGCTCCTTGGGCTGTTTGGGGAGTTGAAGAGACTGATTCTACAGCCTATACGCGTAATACATCGGCAGGTAGAAATTTCCGTGGTGGATGTACTAAAAATTGTGCTTGTTCTGTTCGCTGTGTAACAGAAATAGAATAAATTTCATATTATTTTTTGTGTTTTGGTTAGGGGCAATATTTGCCCCATTTTTTTTATTTTTACACTAAAAGACCCCTTTTATTTAAAAGGAGTCTTTTATAAAAAATATTTATTATTAATCTAAATAAAATACCGTAACAACTTTGTGTGATTCTTCAGCAAATTCAACAGCTTTATGTAATGTGTTAGAAGAATGTGACAAGAAACAAATTAATTGTTGACATTCTGAGATGATTTCTCTGTTGCAAATGCGACTTGCGTCAGCTAATGTCATCATTGCTCTATCGGGATGTTCAATAATATTTGGAACACCTATAAGTTGGTCTTGAACATCAGATGGTTGTTGTCCGATTGTTTGCGGAAGAATGATTTTTAATTTATCAGGGTTTGCCTTTAGTGCGCCTCTAATTGCTGCAGCATTAGTTCCTGACGAACCTCCTGATGTAATTATAGTGTTACCTTGCATAACAAGGCTTGTAGTTAATGTTTCTATTATTTGCTGGTGTGTGATTGTGAGATTTCTTGAACCGATTATTGCTATTCTTTTAGCACTTTGTCTTATGGTTGCTAATTCCTGAGCTAATGTATCAACATCATCACCTTCTTTGTGTTCAACTTTGTCCATATCTTCAAGAGGAACCATAATCGAGGGTTGACTTTGTTTGTCCATGTTTTCTTCCATATTTGTTTGTTTTTTCCTTTAAAAAATTTTTCCTTTGTAATATAAATAATAATAACATATTTCTTTGATTTTGAAAATATTTATAAATAATTTAGGGGAGTTTATCAATTGGAGCCGAGCTTTTTAGAAGGTTTAAATAAAGAACAAAAACAAGCAGTAGTTGAAAAAAATGGTGCTATTTTGGTTTTGGCAGGTGCAGGGTCGGGTAAAACAAAGGTTTTAACCTCTAGAATAGCTTATCTTGTTTCAACAGGGGTAAGCCCGAATGATATTTTGGCTGTTACCTTTACAAATAAAGCTGCAAAAGAAATGCAGGCAAGACTTTCCAATTATTTAGGCGAAGATATTGTAAAAAGAATGTGGGTCGGCACATTTCATAATATTTGCGGACGTATTTTAAGAAGAGATTTAGAAAATTATAAAACAAAAGACAACAGAAGTTGGGATAATAATTATGTTATCTATGATGATACTGATACTAAAACAATTATAAAAAATGCTTTGAAAAAGTTTAATATGGATGAAAAGGTCTATGAACCGAAGGCTATAAGGGCTATTATTTCAAATGCAAAAAATAAAATGCAAGATGCATATCATTTTGCTACTGTTGCAAAAGATTATTATAATCAAAAAATTTCCGAAATATATTATGAATACGAAAAGCAATTAGCCCAAAATAATGCACTTGATTTTGATGATATGCTTATGCTTTCCGTTAATCTTTTAAAGGAAAATGAAGAAATAAGAAAAAAATACGAGCAGAGGTTTAAGCATATACTTGTTGATGAATTTCAAGATACAAATAAAGCTCAGTATGATTTAATTAATATGTTGTATCCGGCAGACGGATCTAAAGATGAAATAGGTTCTTTGTGCGCTGTTGGAGATGTGGATCAGTCTATATATTCTTGGAGAGGTGCTGATTTTAAAATAATTTTGAATTTTCAATCGGATTATGAAAATTCAAAATTAATAAAACTTGAGCAGAATTATCGTTCAACCGGAAATATTTTAAATGCTGCAAATGAAGTTATAAAAAACAACGAAGAAAGACTTGAAAAAAACCTTTATTCAACCAAAGGAGAAGGCGAAAAACTTATTGTTTTTGAAGGACAGGATGATTTTGCAGAAAGCAGATATATTGCAAAAAAAATTGAAGATTCAAGATACAAAAAAGAAGATATTGCAATTTTATATAGAACAAATGCGCAATCTCGTTCAATTGAAGAAGCCTTAATGACTTATTCTATACCATATAAGGTTGTTGGTGGTGTTAAATTCTATGACAGAAAAGAGATTAAAGATATAATTGCTTACTTAAAACTAATCTATAATCATAACGATTCTCAAGCATTAAGAAGAATTATAAATGAACCTAAACGCTCCATTGGTGATGCTACGGTGAATAAGCTTGCTGTTTTTGCAGATGAGAGAGGAATAAGCATATATGAAGCTTTAAAACATTTGGATGAAATGGAAGAAATAAACGCAAGAACAAAAGGTCTGCTTTTGAATTTTTATTCTTTAATAGAAGGATTAACAAGCTTGCAATTAGAGTATTCTAAATTTTCTGAGTTTGTGAGCGAAGTTATGGAAAAAAGCGGATATTTGGCTGCTTTAAGAATGGAAGATAATGTAGAAAATCAATCAAGATTGGAGAATTTACAAGAATTTATCAATGTTGTACAAGAGTTTGAACAGGATGAATTTGCGCTTGATCCTGAAGATGATTTAGGAATTTTGGGAAATTTCTTATCTCAAGTTGCGCTTGTGTCAGATGTTGATGAAGTTAATGATTCTGAAAAATCGGTTACTTTGATGACTTTGCATGCTGCAAAAGGTCTTGAGTTTCCTTTGGTATTTTTGGCAGGCATGGAAGATGGAATTTTTCCACATGGAAGAAGCATTGCTTTTGGTGTTTCTAATGCAGAATTAGAGGAAGAAAGAAGGCTTATGTATGTTGGAATTACAAGAGCCAAGGAAAAATTATATTTAACTTATGCAAAATCAAGAAAAGTTTGGGGAAATTATCAAAATAATCCTAAAAGCAGATTTTTGGATGAAATTCCAAGTGAATTAAAGGAAGAAGATTTTATAAATCAAAGTGGTCAAAGTGGTTATAAATCAAGTTTTTCTTCTGTTACATCAAGAATAAAAGAAAGAAAGGAAAATTATAAAGGCTCTGCAAAAGAGTCGATTTCAGTTTCAAGCGGTGGACTCTTGAGCTCTATTGCAAGAATTAAAGCAAGCAGTCAAAAGGCAAAAGAAAAACAAGTAGAAAATAGTTCAAAAATATCTTCAAATATTAATTATAAAACCGTAAATGCGAAAGTGGTGAAGAAAAATCCTTCTGTTGAGCAAAGCGAAACAAAAAAACTAAATATAAGTGAAATGATTGCTAAAGCAAAAGAAAGAGCTGTCTCAAAAGCCCCTTTGTCACATAGAGCTGATGGAATTTTACCGATTGGAACAAGGGTTTTTCATGCGCATTTTGGAGTCGGAAAAATAATAAATATAAACAAAGATGACAAGCAAGCAAGTTATGTTGTAGATTTTACAAAAGCCGGAGAGAAAACATTAGATGTTACAACTTCGGGTCTAAAGACATTTTAATTTACAAAACTACACAAAAAAAATCTTGTATAGTGCAAGATAGCGCCTTTTTAGGGTAAAAAATTGTAAATAAATTTGCAAAAATATTTTTAGGCTTATATAATTGAGCATGTAATAGATAGTATTATTTAATTGAGGTAAAAATGAGCACAGAAATTTTAGAAAAAGTAAAAAAAGTTGTAATAGACCAATTAAGCGTTGATGAAAGCTTAGTTACTCCTCAAGCTTCTTTCACTGCTGACCTTGGCGCTGATTCATTAGACACAGTTGAATTAGTTATGGCTTTTGAAGAAGCTTTCGGATGTGAAATTCCTGATGAAGATGCTGAAAAAATCGCTACTGTTCAAGATGCAGTAAACTATATCGAAGCTCACATGGGTTAATTTCAAAAAGCTTTGTTTAAAATTTAGTGAAAAAGCTGCAAAATATCTGATTTGCAGCTTTTTTTGAGAAGATTACCATTAAAAAATTTTAGATTTGAGGATGAACTATGGAAAAAAGACGTGTAGTCGTTACCGGACTTGGTATTGTTAGCCCTTTTGGTTGTGGAGTTGATAAATTTTGGAATTCATTACTTGAAGGTAAATCCGGAGTTAAAACTTTAAAAAGAATTTCTCTTGAAGGTCATGCAGTTACAATTGGCGCTGAAGCAGACACTTTTGAAGATGAAGTAGCTGAAAAAGGTTTACTTGACCCGAAAGAAATGAAAAGAATGGACAGATATACTCAATTTGCGTGCGTTGCTGCTGATGAAGCTTTTAAAGACAGTAAATTGGATATGTCAAAAGAAGATCCTTATAGGGTCGGAGTTGTTTTCGGTTCAGGTGCAGGTGGTTTTGATACTTTTGAAAAACAACATATTGCAATTATAAACAGGGGTCCAAATAAATGTTCTCCTTTTACCATTCCAATGCTGATTGCTAATATGGCAGCAGGTAAGGTCTCTATGAGAATTGGTGCAAAAGGTTTAAATAAGGCAATCGTTACAGCTTGTGCTACAAGCGCACATTGTGTTGGGGATGCTTATCGTTCAATTCAATTTAATGATGCGGATGTTGTTGTTGCGGGCGGTTCTGAAGCTGTTATTACGCATATAGGTATAGGTGCTTTTGCAACTGCAAGAACATTATCCAGAAGAAATGATGAACCTGAAAGAGCATCCCGTCCTTATGATATAGATAGAGATGGTTTTGTTATGGGTGAAGGCGGAGCTTGTTTAATTTTAGAAGAATTAAATCATGCTAAAGCTCGCGGAGCAAAAATATATGCTGAAATCGTAGGCTATGGTCAAACGGCTGACGCTTATGATATGGTTGCTCCCGATCCATCCGGAGCAGGTGCTGCAAAGGCTATGGAGTTAGCCGTAAATGAAGCAGGGGTTGTGCCTAAAAATGTAGGTTATATAAATGCTCATGGTACTTCAACTCATCTTGGTGATATTGCTGAATCTCAAGCGATAGCAAGAGTTTTTGGAGATTTGGACACAAATCCTGATTTAAAAGTTTCTTCGACAAAATCTATGCATGGGCATATGATAGGTGCTACAGGAGCTACTGAATCAATTGTTTGTATTAAAGTATTGAACGAAGATATTATTCCTCCGACAATAAACCTTGAAAATCAGGATCCTGAAGTTGCTAATTTGAATTATGTTCCAAATAAAGCGATTAAAAAAGAAGTTGATTATGCTTTGACAAATTCGTTTGGTTTTGGCGGGCAGAATGCTTCGATATTATTTAAAAGATATAAAGACTAATTAAATCCCTGCTAAGCGCAGGGATTTTTAATATAAAATTTCTTTTCTTTTTTATGGTTATAATATATTCTATTATTATGGATTATAGAGGAAATTTTTTGATGAATAAAAAAGCTTTTACTCTGGCAGAAATCATGATTGTTTTAACAATTATCGGGATTTTAACTGCAATATTGCTTCCTGTTGCTTTTCATAGCGCTCCTGATGAAAATGTAATGAAATTTAAAAAAGGAAATAATACCCTTGGGGTGGTAATAAGAGAACTTGTAAATTCTGATCAATATTATTTAAATGGGGATTTAGGAATAAGAGCAGATGGAACTTTAATTGATGGAAGCCATGACGTGGATAATACATATTTTTGTCAAACATTTTCAGATGTTGTAAGTACAAAAAGTGTAGACTGTCAGGACAAGGATGTAACAGTAACTTGGCAATTTTGGAATCTGAGCTTGATTGATTTAGAAACTAATAAAACAAATGCTGATATTGGTTGTAAAGATGTTGCTAATGAAATGGGTCCTGAAATAGTAACGTCTGATGGAATTGTTTATTATCAAACTTATCCCAAAATGCCTTTTGGTTATTCAAATAGTGGAGTTCGTCATTTTCAATTAAAAGATTCAAATAATCTTGTTTCTATTTATAAAACATTTTGTATGGATGTAGACGGTATTGGTAAGGGCGAAGACCCTTTTGCCTACGGTATTCGATATGACGGTAAAATCTTAATGGGTAAAAGAGCAGAAGAATGGATGAATAAATCAGTTCAAAAAAGTGATTAATGTGTTCAAGACATAAAGTTGTAATATTAAAAGGCTCAGTTGAGCCTTTTTTTGTTAGAAAAAACAAAACATTAAGAAATTGTTTATTTTTTTAATAATTTTTAAAAACAGTGTTATTTTATAGCTATAAGAAAAAATAAAAAAGGAGATATATAATTATGGCTAAAACAATTGGTATCGATTTAGGTACAACAAACTCAGTTGTTGCGGTTATGGAAGGTGGTAAACCGACTGTTATTGCTAATGCTGAAGGTTCTCGTACTACTCCTTCAATCGTTGGTTTTGCAAAAAACGGTGAAAGATTAGTAGGACAATTGGCTAAACGTCAAGCAATTCTTAACCCCGACAATACAATTATTTCAATTAAACGTCACATGGGTGAAGATTATAAGAAAAATATAGACGGTAAAGATTATACCCCACAAGAAATTTCCGCTATGATTTTAAGAAAATTAGCAGATGATGCTTCTGCTTATTTAGGCGAAAAAGTTACAAGTGCGGTTATTACAGTTCCTGCATACTTTAATGACGCTCAAAGACAAGCAACAAAAGATGCAGGTAAAATTGCAGGTTTGGATGTACTTCGTATCGTAAATGAACCGACTGCGGCGGCTTTAGCTTATGGTCTTGAAAAACAAACATCTGAAAAGGTTTTAGTATTTGACCTTGGTGGTGGTACATTTGATGTTTCAGTTCTTGAAATTGGCGACGGCGTTCATGAAGTACTATCAACTTCTGGTGATACACATCTTGGTGGTGATGATTTTGACCAAAAAATTATCGATTGGTTATGTGATGAATTTAAAAAACAAGAAGGTATTGATTTGAGAGGTGATAAGCAAGCAATGCAAAGATTGAAAGAAGCTGCTGAAAAGGCTAAATGCGAACTTTCAAGTGTTGTTGAAACAAATATTAATTTGCCTTTCATAACAGCTGATGCAAACGGTCCTAAACACCTTGATATGAATTTATCACGTGCAAAATTTGAAGAATTATCACATGATTTATTAGAAAGATGTAAAACGCCTGTTGAAAGAGCAATAAAAGATGCAGGTATATCTAAATCAGAATTGAATGAAGTTGTACTTGTTGGTGGCTCGACTCGTATTCCTGCAGTTCAACAACTTGTAAAAGAATACACAGGAAAAGATCCTAACCAATCGGTAAACCCTGATGAAGTTGTTGCAGTTGGTGCTGCTATTCAAGCAGGGGTTTTAGCCGGTGAAGTTAAAGATATAGTTTTATTGGATGTAACTCCTTTAACACTTGGTATTGAAACACTTGGCGGGGTTATGACTCCTCTTGTTCCAAGAAATACAACAATTCCTGTTTCAAAATCTCAAACATTCTCTACTGCGGATGATAACCAAACAGCGGTTGATATCCATGTATTACAAGGTGAAAGACCGATGGCGGGAGATAACAAGTCTTTAGGTATGTTTAGATTAGATGGTATTCCACCTGCAATGAAAGGTATGCCGCAAATTGAAGTAACTTTTGATATCGACGCAAACGGTATTGTTAATGTTACTGCAAAGGATAAAGCAACAAATAAAGAACAAAAAATTACAATTACAAATTCATCAAATCTTTCGGAATCTGACATCGACAGAATGGTAAAAGAAGCTGAAATGAACTCAGAAGCTGATAAAAAGAAAAAAGAAGAAGCAGAAGTTAAAAACAATGCTCAATCTTTAATAGGAGCTGCTGATAGAATTGTTAAAGATTTTGAAGGTAAAATTTCAGAATCTGATAAAACTAAACTTGAAGAACAAAAGAAAGCCTTAAAAGAAGCACTTGATGCTAACAAGGGTAATGATGAATTGAAGAAATTGTCCGAAGACTTACAACAGACAATGTATGCAATTTCTCAAGCCGCTTATCAACAAGTTCAACAAGAAAGTCAACAAGGTAACGCATCCGGTGATGCTCAAAGTGAGAACACATCAACAAACGATAAAAAAGATGATGATGTAATAGATGCAGAATATACAAAAGAATAATTTTGTTAAAAATAAAAATAAGACCTGTCGATTGGCAGGTCTTATTTTTTATTATATAATTTTTTTATGATTGAAAGATATTCTCGTCCAAAAGCTTCAAAAATTTGGGATTTGGAACAAAAATTTTCATATTATCTTGATGTTGAGCTTGCTGTCGTAAAAGCAAGGGTTGAATTGGGTGAATTTAGTGCAGATGTTTATGAAAATATTAAAAAAACTGCAAAGTTTGATTTAAAAAGAATTGATGAAATTGAAAAAATAACACGTCATGATGTTATTGCTTTTTTGGAGAATGTTAATGAAAATGTAGGAAGTATTTATTCTCCATATATTCATCGTGGTTTAACAAGTTCTGATGTTATTGATACAGCTTTTGCACTTCAAATTAAAGATGTTTCAAAAATCATCAATGAGGATTTGGATAAATTAATTGATGAGGTTAAAAAACTTGCGTTTAAACACAAGAATACGGTATGTTTGGGAAGAAGTCACGGAATTGGCGCAGAAGTTATAACTTTTGGGTTTAAGCTTTTAAACCTTTTGGATATGTTGGAAAGAGCAAAAAGGCGTTTTAACTATGCTCTTGAGGATATACTGGTCGGGCAGATTTCAGGCCCTTGCGGTACTTATTCAAATATCGATCCGAAAGTTGAAATCAAGACTTGTGAGATTTTAGGTTTAAAACCTGCTAAAATTTCAACACAAATTATTGCAAGAGATAGACATGCGGCTTTTATTTCTGCAATTTCTTTAATAGGGTGTGTAATTGAGAATTTTTCAGTTGAAATAAGGCATTTGCAGAGGTTTGAAGTAGCAGAGGTTGAAGAAGGCTTCTCAAACGGTCAAAAGGGTTCTTCTGCTATGCCGCATAAGAAAAATCCTATCGCAAGTGAAAATCTTTCAGGATTGGCAAGAGTTTTAAGGGGAAATGCCGTTGCTGCAATGGAAGATGTTGCTTTGTGGCACGAACGTGATATATCACATTCTTCGGTTGAGCGTGTAATTTTTCCGGATTCAACTATTTTAATTGATTATATGCTCGCAAGATTTTTGAATGTAATTGAAAATCTTGTTGTAAAGAAAGAAAATATGGTTAAAAACGCTGATAAATATGGCGGAATAATATATTCTCAAAGTTGTTTATTAAAACTCACGGAGCATAATTTAACACGTGAGGAAGCATATAAGATTGTTCAAAAAGAAGCGCTTGACGCTTTTAATAATCACGGCAATTTTAAAGAAAATATGAAAAAACATTTAAGCCAAGCGGAACTTGATGAATGTTTTAATCAAGAAAAATACCTTAGAAATATAGAAGAAATCTTTAAAAGATTTGAATAGAATTAAAAAGGTTTTGTTTGAGAAAGTTTGTTTCTTAATTCTCTGAATTTTGCAATGTCCTCTTGAGCTTTTGAACTTTCTTTGAATAAAGTTTGTGAAGCAGGATGCATAATTACAATAGAATCTATATGAATTTCAAGAAAATCATATCTTTTTGGAGTGCTCATTGAGCCTTGAGCTGTTATTTCCGCATTTGTTACTGCTAAAAACCTTCTTTCTTTGTCGTTAAGAAGTTCTGTAAGTTCACGATTTGATTTTGTGTATTTTGAAACATAGACCGTGCCTTTAATTTCATGGTCTTTGGTTACTATGCATACTTCTACGGGCGTTGTATCTGAAGGTTGTTTTGTCATTTTTTAATTTACTCCTGTAATATGAAATTATTATAACTTAATTTTGAATTTTTTACCACAAAATTGAAAATTTTATGTTAAAATAATGAAGCCACACTTCACGGGGGGTTGCATCCTCTTGACCGAAAGCTAATGTCGGGTGCAGAGTATATCATGAGGCAGTGTGATTGCAGTTTGAAAAATGAAAAATTGTTGATGATTTAGATTTTTGCGGCGTGATGTTGCCCCAACCGAGTCAGGATGGAAACATAGCAGCTCTAAGGTTTATGTTGCGGGTGCAGAAATTTATTTAGGAGATTTTTTGTTGTGGATGATTGTTGTTATAGTGTCGATAGATATAGTGTGGCTTTTAAAAGTATGATATAATTGAATAATATTTGTGTCGATGTGGCACTCTGATAAGGAAAAGTCCGAAGGAGTTTTCCGAGAGGACAAAAGCAATCAAAGGCGAGCGAGCTTTAGTTTGCAGGGCAAACTTTGCGAGTAAAGCCTTGGACATAGGTGTGTGAAGCTCGTGACGGCTAACCGTTGAGGTTTGGCGGACAGAGCGAAAGCCTTACCATCTATAAAGACGATTGTTCCGCCACATCAACTAGGATATAATGAAAATTGAATATTGATTTTGTGTCGATGTGGCACTCTGCCGAGGAAAAGTCCGAAGGAGTTTTCCGAGAGGACAAAAGCGAAGCGATTGTTCCGCCACATCAACTAGGATATAATGAAAATTGAATATTGATTTTGTGTCGATGTGGCGGAATGGTAGACGCGCACGTTTGAGGGGCGTGTGGAGAAATCTGTGGGGGTTCAAGTCCCCCCGTCGACATTACTTAAACCCAAGCTGGACAGCGTTTTGGATTTAACTATGTACTCAACTATGTACTCATTTTTTAATACCCCTCCAAAATTTCCATCGCTGCAATTTTATTTGTATAGCTAT
>CALUZA010000025.1 GCA_944325185.1 Candidatus Gastranaerophilales bacterium
CAGGACAAAAAAAATTATGTTTCAAATTTATTTTAATCAGTAGTTTGATGACTTCCTGCCAGTTCGGCATTTTCTTGAGGAATTTCTGCCGTAATTTATACATTATCACTTCAAAGGATGTTGTCAAATAAAATTTAAAATGGCTTTTAACCTTTGTTTAAAGTGTAATGTTTGTGGGTTGATTTGCCCCACAACTAATATCGTATTACATAAATATTTTTTTTCAACATTATGATAATAATATTTACAAAAGTTTATATTTTTATTTTACGAATTATTTTTTTCGAATGTCATCATAAAATCAACAAGTTTTTCGACGCCTTCAATCGGCATAGCATTGTATATTGAAGCTCGCATTCCGCCAACGGTTCTGTGTCCTTTTAGCTGTACAAGTCCAGCTTTTGCTGCTTCTTCTATGAATTTTTTATCTAGATCATCGGAACCTGTGATAAAAGGTACATTCATCAAAGAACGAGAATTTGGCTCAACGGTTCCCTTGAAAAGCTTTGAATTATCCAAGAAATCATACAATATTTTTGCTTTCTTTTCGTTAATTTCTTGCATTTTTTTAAGACCACCTATTTTTTTAAGCCATTTAAAGACTAATCCGCATATATATATTCCGTACGCAGGCGGTGTGTTATATAGACTGTCGTTATCTGAATGGGTTTTGTATTTTAACATAGTAGGACACCATGAAGGAAGATCATCTCTTATTAAATCTTCTCTAATTATTACTATTTGGACTCCTGCGGGTCCGACATTTTTTTGAACTCCCGCATATATTAAGCCGTATTTGGTCATATCAACCGGTTCTGATAAAAAGCAAGACGACATATCTGAAACCAAAGTTTTACCTTTGGTGTTTGGAAGATTTTTAAATTTTGTTCCGTATATTGTGTTATTTTCACAAATATAGACATAATCAGCGTCAGGCGAAATTGCTAAATCTGAGCAATCCGGTATGTATGAAAAATTTTTATCTTCTGATGTTGCGATTTTATTAATTTTTCCGTATTTTTGTGCTTCATTGTATGCTTTTTTTGCCCATTGACCTGTTACAATGTAATCTGCTACTCCGTTTTTAAGGAGATTAATGGGTACCATTGAAAATTGTAAATGTGCTCCGCCTTGCAGAAATAATACCTTATAATTTTCTGGTATATTGAGCAATTCTCTTAAATCTTTTTCTGCGGTTTTAATTATATTGTCATAAATTTTGGAGCGATGAGACATTTCCATAACGGACATGCCTGAATTTTGATAATTCAACATTTCATCTCTTGCTGCTTCAAGGACTTCTATTGGTAAAACTGCCGGTCCTGCTGAGAAATTATATACTCTATTGTATTTGTTTGTCATTTTTTTCTCCTTAATTTATGCTTTTTCCAAAACAACACCAAGTTGAAACTCTTTCGATTTCTACATTTACAAATTCTCCGATTTCGTATTTTTTATTGTCGGTTAAGTGAACTACTTTGTTGTTTCTCGTTCTACCTTGAAATATGCCGTCTTTAATGCCATCAATTAACACTTCCATTGTTTTTCCTATATATTTTTCGTTTGATTTCAGATGTGCTGATTTAACTTTTTCATTGAGAATCGAAAGACGTTTTTTCTTTGTTTTCTCATCTATAAATAAATCGGTCATTTTGCCTGCTTTTGTGATTGGGCGTGGCGAATATGCTGCTGTATTTGAATAATCAAGTTGAAGTTCGTCAATGGCTTTAATTGTATCCATAAATTCTTCTTCTGTTTCTCCAGGGAAACCTGCTATAAAATCAGATGTTATGGTGACATCTTTTATATTGTTTCTTATTTTTTCAACAATTTCCTTGTATTGTTCAACGTTGTAGCGTCTGTTCATTGCTTTTAGGACTCTGTTATTTCCGGATTGCATAGGAATATGAAAACATTCGCAGATTTTAGAAGCATTTTTTACTGTTTCAATAACTTCGTCGGTTATATCCGTGGGATAAGAACTTGTGAAGCGTATTCTGAAATTTCCTTCCAGCTTATCCAATTCTTTTAATAAAGTTGCAAAATTTGGTTTGTTTTCAAGATTTTTTCCGTAGCTGTCAACATTTTGACCAAGAAGCGTAATTTCTTTATATCCTTTTGAAATAATTTCTTTTGCTTCTTTTAATATTGAATTTATTTCTCTTGAACGTTCGCGTCCTCTTGTGTATGGTACTACGCAATATGAGCAAAAATTGTTACAACCTTCCATAATTGAAAGCCATGCGTTAACGGTCTTTGCTCTTTTTATATCATAATCTTTTTCTTGAAGAGGATAATCTTCTATTGAACAAAGTCTTTGTTGTTCGATTTTTTTAAGTAAATCAGGAAGTTTGTATATATTTTGCGGTCCCATAACTAAATCCAGATATGGAAATTTTTTTAAAAGGTTTTCTCCTTCGAGTTGTGCAACGCAACCTGCTATTACTATTTTTGTTGATTTTCCTTGTGCTTTTCTTTCTTTTTTTATTCTTCCCCAATTTCCAAGACGTGAATATGCTTTATCTGCGGATAATTGTCTGATTGCACAAGTATTAACGATTAATAAATCTGCATCATATTCATTATCGGTTTCAATGTAATCAAAATGAGATAACATACCCAAAATGCGTTCGGAATCATATTTATTCATTTGGCAACCGAGAGTATCAATATAGACATTCTTCATCATATTATATGCGCTCCCGGAACATGTTCCAATCTTTCCATTCTTTCTTTAAGAGCACCTGATGGAGCGTAATATGGGTCTACTGTCATAATTTTTGCTGCAATATTAGGATAGAAATATATAAATCTTAGCTCACTGTCTGTTAATGGTTTTTGTGTATGAACATTTGCGTAGCGTGCTAATTCAAGAATATTTCTTGCTTCATCTTCATCATGAAATTCCAGTTCTAATCCTTGGAATACGTTTCTAAATCCTTTAATGCCACCGTATTCACCAACGGTTATCATTCTTCCTGTTTCAATAATTTCAGGTTCGCCTCTTCCTAATTCCTCAAAATCATATAGTTCATAATTTCTTCTGTCTTTAAGCGCGCCATCAGCGTGTATTCCTGATTCATGTGCAAATGCATTAGCACCTACTGCAACCTGATTAATTGGAATAGGTACGCCAAAAGCATAACTTGTGTATTTAGCAAGTTTCCAAGCTTTTGATATATCTATTTGAGGATCTATTTTGTATTTATCTTTGAATCCGCTTGATTTCATAATTGCAAGCAGGCAAGAGACTAAATCAGCGTTTCCTGCTCTTTCCCCCATCCCGTTTATCGCTGTATTAATCCAAGCGTCAACTCCTGCATCGATTGCTGCCTTTGCACCCATTACAGAACAAGCTACTGCCATACCTAAGTCATTATGAAAATGCAATTCTATATCCATATTTGTTTCTTTTGCTATTTCATAAATTCTTTTATATGCATTTGTAGGATCATCAAAACCCAATGTATCACAGTATCTAAATCTGGTTGCACCGTATTTTTTACATTCTTTTGCGTATTCTATTAAATAATCCAAATCAGATCTTGAAGCATCTTCAGCATTAACACCAATTACTTTAGCATTTTGGTTAATTGCTTCGTTTATTGCTTCAAGCGTGTCGTTTAAGACATCTTTTGGAGTTTTTTTGCCTTGATATTTTCCGTTAATCATTTGATTTGATGTTGATTGGCTTAAATTTATATACTGAAGTTTCGGGACGTTTTTAAAAGATTCCTTAACATCGCCTTTTATTGCTCTCATCCATCCTGAAAGTTTTGTTTTATTTATAACTCCTCTTTCAACGAGCTCAAGATTACCATTTAGGTAATTAATTTCGTGTCTTGTTGTTGGAAATCCAAATTCTGATTGATTAATTCCCATTTCGTTTAACATTAAGTTAATTATGGTTTTTTCGAGTTTTGCAAGCCCTAGTCTTGATGTTTGTACGCCATCCCTGTTTGTTACATCTACAAATTTTATATAGTTCATTTCTTCCTCAAATTAAGTATTAGGATAATTATATCACAATGTTTTTTTATATTATCTTTATTAATTATATTAATTTATATTAAGAAAAATTAAGAAATGGGGTTGCATTTTTTTTATATTGTACTAGAATTGTTATATAGATTATAATTTTGTTTTAGTCATCTTTTGAGGTAAAAGTGCGAATAGATAATCTTTCTAAATGTTGCAAGCCAAGACAGTTTGGTAATTTTGCAACCGACTTGCGTCCGAACAACAAAAAAGTTCGATACAAGCATTATGAGGAAATGGATAACGATACTTTGAGTGTGGTGTGTTTAACAAGAGCGTGTAATAAGGCTCAGAGTAGCGGTAAGACGAAATTAAATAAGGCAATCCCTGCGATTGTAACTGGATTAGTAGGTACAAGTATAGCATTAGCCCAACCCGGGAAATTAGCTTCGAAGGCTGCAAGAGGGTTGGGTTTTTTAGTGCTTTTGGGTTGTGTTTCTGCAATTTTTGATAAAGCAGGTTCAATTATTGGTGATGCAGTTAAGTCACATAATGAAAAAAGCGGAGATAAAAATATAGATGAAAAAGCAAGCGCTAAAATCGGAGTTATATCCGGTGCTGTTCTTGGTATTGGTTTAACTGCACTTGTTTGTTTAGCGCCTAAATATTTAAATAAATTTTTAAATAAGGATAATGCATTTGCTAAGTTTATTTCTTCGGAAAAAGATAAGTTAGCTAATGAATTAAACGAATCAAAATTGGGTAAATTCGTTGAGACAAAAATAAATCCATTTTTAGAAAAACATGGTAAATTTACAAAAGCTCTTAATGGTCTAATTCCTGTTGGTATTATTCTTGGCGGAAGCGCATCAAGCATGGTTCTTGAAAAATCTATATCTAATGATATTGCAGAAAACGCAATTCAGGAATTTAAAAATGCTAAATTAATTCAAAAAGAAGCAAGAGAGCATTTTGATTCTATTAATGCTATTGAAGTTTAATTTTATAAGAATATAAATTAATAAGAAGCGTCTAAATTGATAGACGCTTTTTATTTTGTGTGTTTTACTTGATAGTGTCTTTGTATATTTTATAGACTTTTCCGCTTTTTATTTCTTTAAATTCTTTTTTATCATCTAAGTCATTAATTTTTGTTCTTGTTAATACATAGACATTTTTGCCTTTGTTTTTGTGAATATAATCTATTAGTTCATCATAGTTATCTTTATTGCTTGTTACTATGTATTTTATTTTTTTGTTTGGATTTAGTATTGAATATTTTGCACTAAAGCCATATGTTACTGTTTGAGAATTTTTTTGTTGATTTATAAAAGCTGCATATTCTTCAAGTTCATCTTGGGCAAAACTTGTGTAGTATGGTATTCCAAAATCACATGTTATATATACTGCTCCAATCATAAGTGCCAAGTGAAAAACAAATGTTTGAAACAGTTTTTCTTTTTTAATTGAATCAAATGCATAAAGTGAAATTATAAATATATATATTAGCGATGGAAATGCAAATGTTGTTGCGTTGTCTATGTAAAATTCAAAATCATCAGGTAAGATTGCTTTGTATACAAGTGCAAAAACAAGCCCTGAAAATGAGATAACAGCGAATAAAACAGAGTTAATATAATTTGAAATTCTGAGTTCTTTTTTGTTTTCTCCATATTGAATTGCTCTAAACCACAAGTTTCCAATTATAAGAGATAAAGCAGGAAACATTGTCAAAATATATGGCGGAAGCTTTGTGCTTGCGCTTGAAAAAAATAAAAATACACAAATAGCGTATGTATATGCAAATGCCATTGCTTTTTTGTCTGGAGTGTCTATGCTAAAAGGTTTTTTAAGTTTAATTCTGTTTATGAGTTTTTTGAAATCTTTTACAAGAACAACAATGAAATTAAAAGTCCATGGGATTAGTCCTGCTAAAATAATCGGGACATAAAATAAAAATGGTTGTTTTCTTCCGAGTCCTTCAGAGTTTAGGAGTCTTGCAAAATGATGTTTCAATATGTACATATTTATCCAATCGGCACCGTATGCTTTATATATCATTATGTGCCAAGGGAGTGAAATTAAAAGAAAAAGAATTAATCCCGGTATAATATATATAGGCTTAAATATTTCTTTGATTTTATTGAAAATAAGATAAGTAAAAAATACTACCATAGCAGGTACGGCAAGTCCTATAAAACCTTTTGCAAGAATAGATATTGCCATAAAAATGTAGCCAAAATACCAGCATATTTTTTTGTTTTTTTCATTTTCTATAAACAGCGGAAGAACAGCGCAATATATTGCACACATTGAAAATACCATAAAATTTAAATCCAATATGGCTACATGTGTGAATACTAAAAACCAAGCAGATGCTAATAAAACGCTTGCGCTTAAAAAACCAAAAAGTTTGTCGTTTAAAATTCTTTTTGCAAAAAAGTATGTAAAAAGAACACCAAAACTGCCGACAAATCCTGTTGCAAATCGGCTTGCAAAAATGCTTTGTGCGTTAAAAAACTTAAATGATAAGACATTTAACCAGAAATATAATGGAGGCTTTTCTAAAAAAGGCTCAAAGTTTAATATGGGAGTTAAATATTCTTTTGTCAGATACATATATTTGCTCATATTAACGTATCTTGTTTCATCTATATCAATTAAAGGGTATATTCCTATGTTTGAAAAGATAAAAAGAATGCAACCTAAAATTAGTAATAATATATAACAAGGCTCTATATCTATTTTTTTATTATTCATTTAATCCTCTTTTTCCGTAAGTTTTTTGGCTTTTGTCCAAAGTTCATTGTATTCATCAAATGTTAATTCGCATATATTTTTTTCTGATAATTCTTCTAATTTATTAAATCTTTTTATAAACTTTTTATTTGCTTTTGCAAGAGCTAATTCAGGATCAATTTCATTCCATCTTGCAACATTAACAAGAGAAAAAAGTATATCTCCCAATTCTTCTTCTTTTTCTTCTTTTGATTTTGCATTTTTAAATTCTTCAATTT
Organism: Candidatus Gastranaerophilales bacterium; assembly: GCA_944325185.1. Taxonomy (GTDB): domain Bacteria; phylum Cyanobacteriota; class Vampirovibrionia; order Gastranaerophilales; family Gastranaerophilaceae; genus RUG14156. Next base: position 6,996 of record CALUZA010000025.1, read on the forward strand.
CGCTCAAAAAACATTCTTCAACCTGTTTTTCATTCTTCCATTCAAAACCTGCTCTTGCGGCTTTTTTTGAGATTTTCATACAACGCAAAAGTGAAGGCAAAGTAGATGGGATACCATCAAGAATTTTTTTGCGTTCTTTTTTTTCTTCAGCTTTTAATTTTTCCCAATTTTGAAGAATTTTTTTAGTATCTTTTGTTTTCTCTTCTCCAAAAACATGCGGATGGCGATGAATTAATTTATCGTTTAAAATTTTTGCAACATCTTCTATGTTGAATTCATTATTGTCATCTGCTATTTGAGAATGTAGTACAACTTGTAAAAGAACATCCCCGAGTTCTTCTTTTAAATGTTCAATATTGTTTTCATCAATGGCTTCAACTGCTTCATAAGCTTCTTCGAGCATATTTTGTCTTATTGTTTTATGTGTCTGTGCTCTGTCCCATTCGCATCCTTCAGGAGATCGCAGCATTTTTACTATTTCTATTAATTTTTTAAGATTACTCATAATTTATCGTCCGATTAATTATATTCAAATATACCATAGAAATGTTTTTTGTACTTTACTAAACATATTTTTACGTTAAAATTAACTTATTAACTGTTTTCAGACAATTTGAGGAGAATTATGGAATATTTACATGAATTTATTTCCAATAATGCAATTTTAACTTCTGCATTAATTTTATTAGTTGCTTATGTTTTTATTGCATGGGAAAAAATACCAAAAGTGGTAATTGCCTTATTGGGTGCATCTTTGACTTTGTTTTTAGGTTTGCTTGCAACCGAAAAAACACACGATAATATAGCATCTTATTTTGTTTCATTTATTGATTTTAATGTAATATTTTTACTTGTTTCAATGATGATAATTGTTCACATTGCTTCAAAATCAGGCATGTTTACTTGGCTTGCAAATGAAATTTTAAAGAAAACAAAAGGCAAACCAAAACTTGTTCTTGCAGCTTTGGCTGTATTTACAGCGGTTGCGTCTGCATTTTTGGACAATGTTACAACAGTAATTCTTGTTATGCCAATAACATTTGCTGCTTGTAAATTGCTGGACATTAATCCTGTTCCTTTTTTAATTAGTGAAATTTTCTGTTCTAATATTGGTGGAACTGCAACTTTGATTGGTGACCCTCCAAATATTATTATTGGTTCTGCCGCAAACTTTAGTTTTATGGATTTTGTCCGTGAATTAACAGGTGTTGTATTTGTTATTATGGTAGTTGTAATAGCGCTTTTAATCTTTATATACAGAAAAGAATTAAAATCTTCACCTGAAAAAATGGAACTTGTTTCAAAAATTGATAATTCAAAATCGATTACCGATATGTCACTTGCAATTCGCTCAGGAATCGTTCTTTTACTTGTTATATTAGGATTTATTTCACATGATATTTCTCATATACCAACATTCTTAATTGCAATGATTGGCGCAAGTGTGCTTTTGATATTTGAAAAACCTGCTGAAGTTCTGGTTGAAGTAGAGTGGAATACAATATTCTTCTTTGTCGGTTTGTTTATAATTATCGGTGGTTTAGAAGAATCCGGCGGTATCGCTCTTATGGCAAAATGGCTTTTAGATGTTACTCAAGGTTCTCAAACTGCAACATCTATGATAATTTTATGGGCATCAGGTATTTTATCAGGAATTATAGATAATATACCTTATACAGCTACAATGGCTCCAATGATTGCAACAATTGAACAAACCATGGGTCATGCTTATGCGCATCCATTGTGGTGGTCGTTAGCACTTGGTGCATGTTTGGGTGGAAACATGACAATAATTGGCGCTGCTGCAAATGTTATAGTATCTGAAAATGCTAATAAAGCAGGATATCCGATTTCATTTATGAAGTTTTTAAAATATGGTATAATTGTTACTATGATATCTTTATTGATATCTGCCGTATATATATATTTTAGATTTTTAGTTCATTAATGATAATTTCAGATAACGAAAATAAAAAAGTAAATAAAGCACTCAAGCAGTCAAATCCTGACTTGAGTGCTTCTTGTATTAAAAATGAAGATGGGTATGAAAAAAATATTCGTCCTCTTAATTTTGATGACTACATCGGGCAAACTTCAATAAAAGAAACTCTTAAAATTTCAATTGAAGCAAGTAAAAAAAGAAATGTTCATCTTGATCATCTTTTATTCTATGGCCCACCGGGTCTTGGAAAAACTACTCTTGCAAGCATTATAGCAAACGAATTAAATACAAATATCAGAATAACTTCTGCACCTTCTATAGAAAGACCAAGGGATATAATAGGAATATTAATGCAAATAAAAGAAGGCGAAGTTCTTTTTATTGACGAAATTCACAGGTTAAATAAAATAGCAGAAGAAATTCTATATCCTGCTATGGAAGATTTTGTTATTGATTTGACTACAGGTAAAAATCAAAGTGTAAAAACGGTTAGAATTCCTATTCAGAAATTTACTTTAATTGGTGCAACAACAAAAGCCGGCGCTCTTTCGGGCCCTTTAAGGGATAGGTTTGGAATTATTCATAGACTGGAATTTTACACTCCTGAGGAATTAAGTAAAATAGTAAAGCGCACCGCAAAAATATTAGATTTTAAAATAGATGATGATGGAGCATTTGAAATTGCTAAACGATCTCGTTGCACTCCCCGCATTGCAAACAGGCTGGTCAAAAGGAGTGCTGATTGGGCAATAGTCAAAGGTAATGGAGTTATAACAAAAGATGTTGCAAAAGCGGCACTTTCTGCGCTGGATATAGATGAAATAGGTTTGGATATTACGGATAGAGCTTTGTTGAATCTTATGATAAATTCATTTGGCGGAGGTCCCGTTGGTATTGAAACCCTTGCGGTCGCATTAGGTGAAGATATTCGAACTATAGAAGATGTTTATGAACCATATTTAATTCAAAAAGGTTTAATTGCAAGAACGCCAAGAGGAAGAAAAGCAACTAAACTTGCATACGAACATCTGGGCTATAAAGTTGAAAGCGCACAACTGGGCTTATTTTGAAGTTTTTTCCAAAAATTTTGTTAATGCTTCAAAGGTTTTTTTGAAGCTTCCATCCATTGGGGTTATATCTTTTTTTTCACAGATTAGAAGTAATATTTGATGAATTATTTCTGATGCGTTAATAGTTCTTTTTGTTTCCATTGGTCTTAATTTTTCGCCAATTTTAATTAAAACCCCTTCTTTTTTTAGATTGCTTAAACTTGATAAAATTACTTCGTCATCACCAATTAATTTATTTATCATTGGTGATTCAACCATTGTTCTTACTTTATTTACAACACTTTCAAGATTAGCTGTTTTGAAAGTATTTGTTAAGCTGTCATCAATTCTAAGTCTGGCTGTGAAATTTATATTGCTCATATTTTTATAAAACATAAAAATTAGTTTTTTTGTTTTAAATATTTTTTATAATTTATTTTTAAATCCTCATATAAATCTTTTAGTGAATTTTCTATTTGCAATCTTATTTTTTCAATTTCATCATCAGAAGGGTTATTTGGGACTTTTATCGGATTTCCAAAAACCATAACAAGATTGGTTCCAATAAGTGGAAATCTGAATTCATCCCATGATTTAAATTTTAAGAATCTTTTTTCGGGACTCCAATAGACGGCAGGAACAATTGGAACATTTGCCATTCTTGCAATTTCTATAATTCCTTTTTTTACAACTCGATTTGGACCTTTGGGGCCGTCTATCGTTAGTGCTCCGTTTATGTCTTCGTTTTGCATTCTTTTTATTAGTTCAAGACTTGCTTTTGTTCCACCTCTTGTTTTTGAACCTCTTACTGTTTCAACTCCAACAGCATTGGCTGCTCTTGATATAATTTCGCCATCTTGTGAGCTAGATACCATAATACATGTTTTTCTGTATTGGTTACAAGAAAAAACCCCGCATTGATGAGCATGCCAGAGGGCAAACATACATTTTTCTTTTGGATAATTTATGCATTTACATTTATAAAATATTCTTTCAAGCCTAAACAAATTAACGACAAAAAAGCACATTATTTCCGTACCGTATTTTTTTTTAATTTCTTTTATTTTTTTTGCTAGCTTCGACACTTTTCCTAACCTTTCAGTTTATTTTTTTGTTCTGGAAGTTAAATTGTTTCTTATATCGTCAATTGTTATGTTGTTTTTTGACATAAATACAAAAAGATGATATAGAAGTTCTGCTCCTTCCCAAGCAAGTCCTTCATTGCATTCAAAATTAACTGCTTCAAATGCTTCTTCCATAATTTTCTTTTTCAATAGAAAATCATCTCTAAATAATGTTGTTGTGTAACTATTTTGAGGCATTTTTTCTTTTCTGTCCTCAATCAGTTCATATAATTCTTCAAAAGTGAAATTTTTATCTTCGAAACAACTAAATCTGTTGAGGTGACATGAATTACCCTTTTGTCTTACTGTAAACAAAATTGCATCTCTGTCGCAGTCAAATTTTGCGTTTAATAATTCTTGATAGTTGCCATGCTTTTCGCCTTTTGTTCTAAGTGCGTTCCTTGAACGGGAAAAATATGTACATATCCCTTCCTTGAAGGATTTTTTTAAGGATTCTTGATTGCTGTATGCAAGCATAACAACTTGTCTTGTCATTTTGTCTTGTACTATTGTGGGTATTAAACCGCCTTGTTTTTCAAAATCGAGACAAGCACAAAAGGCATCTTCTAATGTGATTTTTCCTGTATAAATACACATTCCCAATTGAGAATTTATATTATTTTTTTCAAGTTCTACAATTTCTTCTATTGTAGAAATACCACCTGCTGCGGTAATCGGCTTTGAAGTTGATGAGGCAATTTGTTTAATAAAATCAATATCTGCTCCTTGCATCATGCCTTCTCTTTCAACAACGGTAAAAACGAAACCGGAGCAGTAATCTTCAAATCTTTTAACATAGTCCATTGTTGAAAATTCGCTTACTTCCATCCATCCTTTGGTTGTAATTTTTCCGTCTCTTGAATCAATTGCAACAAGGACTTTAGATTTTGGAAGTTTTGATAAGAAATCTTCACTTGCAGCTGTTCCGATTATGATTTTTTTAGCGCCCCAAGAAAGGACTTTTTTGGCTTTTTCGATTGTTCTGATGCCGCCGCCGACTCTTGCTTGCGCTATTTTGCATATTTTTTTTATAAGTTCTTCGTTATTTTTTCCTGTATTTAGGGCACAATCTAAATCGATTACGGCTATTTCTCCAAAACGAGAGTAATATTTTGCAAGCTCTAAGACATCCTCGCGTTCCAAGACCTTGTTTTTACCTTGTTGCAGTTGAACTGCTTTCCCATCCATTAAATCAATGCTTGCTACAATCATTTTGTGCTCCTAAATTAAAGTATTATCAACTAAATCCCAACTAAATTTTCTAAAATCTCTTGCTGTTGTTTCTTTGTTAAAAAAGTTATGTATTTTTTCTTCGATTTCATTTTTTGTCGAATTATAAATGTCTAAATTTTCTATATTTAGTTCTTGTGCAATTGTTTTAATTTTTTCGTCGTAAATTAATGCAAAAGTTTTTGTTTTAAGTGCATGAGATATTAATACCCCATGAAGCCTTGTTGATATCATATACTTCGCTTTATTTACAATTTCTATTGTTTCATTTATATCTTTGTTAGGTATGTATTCAGCTTTTACATCTCTTTCTTTTAATATCTCAATAAATTTTTTGCAGATTTTTTCGTCGATTTCATCTTGGAATGAAAATACTTTTATTGTTTCGTCTTTTACGTTGTTTTTTATTGAGTCGGCAAGATTTATAAGAAAAATATCTGAAATTCCTTTAAAATTTCTTAATTGTACCAATATGCCTTTTTTATTTTCGCAAATTTGCATATCTTGTACAATTGAATAAACAGGGTCAGACAGTAAAACAGGATTCAATTTCCAATCTTTTAGAAGATTTAAGCTGTTTTCATCACGAACAGAAATAAAATCCGTTGTTTTTAGTACATTTTTTGTGATAAATGTTTGGAAATTGCCTTTAATTGGTTCAATTCCTTGAGCAAAAATTATTGTTTTTTTGAAAAATAATTTTGCAAGAAGAATAACAAAAAGATAATAAAAAAGGCTGAAATTGCTGGTTTTATTTTGTAGGAGACTTCCTCCTCCGGAGATTAAAATATCACAATTTGAAATTGCTTTTAATATTTGTGCTAAATTTTTAAAATGGTACGCATTAACTTTATATCTTTTTTCTACATTTTCTTTGTTGTTGCATAATACGGAAACTTCAAACCCTAGTTTTTTCAGGTGGTTTGAAAGTGCGTAAAATATCGCCTCATCTCCAAAATTATTGAAACCGATATAACCCGATACCAATACCTTTTTCATATATATGTTTTATCACAAAATTTACGATTTTAAAAGTTTTTAATCTTTCTTGAACATTTTCTTTCTTTAAAATAAAATAAACTTTATGGATAAGAATATTTTAATAATTGCTTCTAATTCGGAGCTTGCATCTGAAACAATCAAGGAGCTCAAAAATAAAAATTGTAATATTTATGCTACGTCAAGAAGAACAGGGCTTATTGACGAGAAGGTGCATGAATTTTATTTAGATGTTACACAGGAGATGGATTTTATTCATTTAAAAGAAAAATTTCATAATGTAAAATTTGATGCAATTGTTAATTTTGCGGGGATTGCAGTTGCAGGCGCAGTTGAGGATTTGTCCGAGCTTGATTTAAAAAAGCAGCTTGAAGTAAATTTGTTTGGACTTTTAAGAATTATAAAATATTTTTGTCCATATTTAGCGGATAATGGTAAACTTATAAACATTAGCTCCATGGCCGGATATGGGATTTTCCCTTTTTTGAGTCCTTATTGTATTTCAAAAGCTGCTTGTGATATCTTACTTAATTTATATTCAATAGAAAGTAATATAAAAACTGTTTCAATTCGCCCGGGTGCTGTCGCAACAAAGTTTTGGGATGCTTCTTTGGAATTAAATAAGAATTTACTTGAAACCCCAAGCGAAAAGTTTGAATTAGAAAAAAAGTTTTTGGTTGAAAATGCAGAGAAAAATTCCCTAAAAGCTTTAAATCCAATATATGCAGGTAAAAAAATTGCCGAAATTGTCCAATTGAAAAATCCGAAGTCTGTGTATAATATAGGATTGGATTCTAAAATTGCAAAATTAACAAGGTTTTTGCCGCAAGATTTAGTTAATTTTATGATTAAATCAATTTTAAAAATGAGAATATCAAGAAAGAAATGAAGAATAAACAAAAAATATTTTTTATATATCCGCCTTCTCCTATTATGAACAGGGAAGACAGGTGTCAACAGCCAACGTCGGAATTAACTATTATTCCGCCCTTGCCGCCTGTTGATATGATGAGTTTATCTTCAATTGCTAAAAAACGTGGATATGAAACAAAATTCAAAGACTATAGTTTAAAAAATGAAAATGTTTATGATTTTTTACGTGATTTAAGAGTTTTTAAACCTGATTTTTTGGTTTTGAATGTTGCTTCAACAACCCTTGAAAAGGATTTATCTATTTTAACTCAAGCAAGAGATTTGCTTGAAGACACTGTTGTTATTGTAAAAGGTGCGATTTTTAATTTTAATTCTTATGCATTGCTGCAACAGTATCCAGAAATCGACATTGCTCTTAGAGGAGAAATTGAACCTGCATTTGATGAGATAATTCAATATAAAGACTTAAAGGATATAAAAGGGATTACTTACCAAATTGATGAAAAAATTGTTTCAACTCCCGACAGAGAATTAAGTGACAATCTTGATTATTTGCCTTTTCTGGATAGAGATTTGATAGATAATTCAATTTATATAAGACCGGATACTAGAAAACCTCAAACAATTATAAGGGTTTCTAAAGGTTGTCCTAATCATTGTTTTTTCTGTCTTGCAACTCCTTTGAACGGCAAAAATGTAAGATATAGGAGTGCTGAGCTTGTAGTAGAAGAAATTAGAGAGTGTGTATTAAAATATAATATTAAGAATTTTATTTTTTGGTCTGATTTATTTAATTTTGATAATGGCTGGGTGCAAAGGTTGTGCAGATTGATAATTGAGTCAGGGTTAAAGATTAGTTTTTCTGCTAATACAAGGGTTGATACTCTTGATTTTGAGACTTTGCAATTATTAAAGAAAGCCGGATGTAGTTTACTTTCGATTGGAATTGAAAGCGGATGTCAAGAGATTTTGGATAAAATGGGTAAAAGAATTACCATCGGACAGATAGAAAACGCTATTTCAATGATAAACAAGGTAGGTATTCAAATATATGCATACTACGTTATTGGTCTGCCTTGGGAATCCAAAGAAACAATTGAAAAAACCTATAAGTTTGCAAAGAAACTAAACACTCATTTTGCAAGTTTTTATACAGCTACTGCTCTTATGGGAACAACGTTTTATGATTATGTTAAAAAGAACAGATTGGGCGAAATTAATTATGAAAAACCATATTTTATTCCGACCGTAAAATCATATAAACTAACAAGTGATGAAATTTATGAATACAATAAAAAAATGAATAGGGATTATTATTTAAGACCTAAATATATTTTAAAAATGGCTACAAATATAAATTCGATTACAAAATTTAAAACATATTATGATACTTTTGTAAAATTAATGAGAAAAGGTTAGTTTACTTCAAGCAACACTAAGGCAACCCCCATGATTAAAAGCCCTAAGACTACTCCTGAAATTGAATAGTGTCCTGTATCATAGTCTTTTGATAGTGGAAGCAGTGTGTCGATTGAAATATACGTCATTATTCCTGCAACCAATGAGAATAAAATTCCAACGCAAAGGTTAGGAAATAGAGATTTTATTATAACAAATCCGACTACCCCGCCAACCGGTTCTGCCATGCCCGATAAAAACGAATAAAGAAAAGCTTTTCTTTTTGAATGGGTTGCTTGATATACAGGAATTGAAATAGCCATGCCTTCAGGAATATTGTGGATTGCAATTGCAATAACAATTCCAAGGCCCAACATAACATTTTGAGCTGTTAAAAAGAAAGTTGCAAGCCCTTCCGGTAAATTATGTACTGCAACTACAATAGCTGTTAATATACCCGCTTTTTTAATTTTTCCTATTGATATAATTGCGTTTTCATCTTCCTTGCAATCTGTGCTGTCGACATGTTTTTCGTTAGCCCCCAGTTGTTTTGTAAGCATTTGACTTTGCAAGTGATCAGGTATAAAGTAGTCAATTAAAACAGCTGTTAAAATCCCAATTCCGAAAGAAACAACAGATAAAAATAAGAAATTTTCACCCATTTGATTTTTAATCATTTCGCAAGACTCCGGATATAAGTCTACTAAAGAGATAAATAACATAACTCCCGCTGATAGCCCCAATCCGAAGGACAAGAATTTTAGTGAGTTTTCTTTAATAAAGAAAGTAACAAAGCCGCCGAGTACAGTGGAAAGCCCTGCCAGTGTAGATAAAATTAATGCTGTTAAATAAGTATTTTCCATAAAAAAATTATAGCATTAAAAAATTAAATCAAATAAAAAGAGTAATTATTTAATTATTATTTGACCCTTTACTTGCTGTTAAGTAAAATAAAATTAAGGTTAGAATTAATTTTGGAGTTTTAATGATGAAAAAGATAATATGTTTATTTTCGATTTTCTGTGTCGCACAGGGAGTGTATGCAATGGATACTGTTTTTGATTCAATGGATAAGGCCACTGAAGTTAAACTTGCTCCTGCAGTAAATACAACAAAATCTACAACTTCATCAACAAATGTAAATTCTGTATATCGTTCAACTTCAATTAAGGAAGAAAAATTCAACAGCGCATTAGTAAATCTTGATGATGCTCAGGTTGAATTAAGACAAGAATTGGCGACTGTAACTTCAAAATATAATGAAGCTTTAAATGAAAAAGAAAGAGCTATTGCAAATTGCAAAGCTTTAAAAAAAGAAATTAACGCAATAAATAAAAAAATGAAAAATGTAGATAAATCAAAAAAAATGATAAACAAAAATTTGCAAACCGCTAACTAATGTCATCATGTAAATAGATGATGACATTATAGCTTGCTTTTTAGAGAATAAAAAACATAGACATTTTGACATTGGGGAATACAAGAGCTAAAAATGAGTCATACAGCAGACATTGATTCATATAAAAAAATAAATAGATTATCAGACGAGCAAATAGCTAAGTTATGGGAAGAATATTTAGAAGACAGAACTAAAAAGACTGTTCGAGATAAATTAATTGTTCAATATATCTATCTTGCAAGATATGTTGTAGGTAGAATTAAGGTTAATCTTCCGCCAAGTTTTTCTTTTGATGACGTTGTTTCCTTTGGTATAGAAGGATTAATTGATGCGATTGAAAAATATCATCCATCAAAGGGTGCAAAGTTTGAATCTTATGCTCTTATGCGCATAAGAGGGGCTATAATTGATAAAATTCGCTCGTCAGATTGGCTTCCAAGAACACTAAGAAGAAAAATTAAAGAAATTAAAATTGTTACAGAACGTTTAAAACAACAAATCGGTCGCGCTCCCACTACAAAAGAGATTGCTGATGTGATGGGGTTAACAGAGGATAAAATTAATGAGATAATGTCCGCTGATGTTACAGTCAATTCAATTTATGATAAAAAAGGCAATGGAGAAGATAGTGTTGAAATAATTGACACAATTGAAGATGAAAATTCTCAACGTCCTGAGGATAAAATTGAAAAAACAGATGCAAAAAAAGAGTTGCAACAGGCTTTAAAAAAGCTTCCCGAGCGAGAAAGAACCTTGCTTGTATTTTACTACCATGAAAATATGACTCTTAAAGAAATTGGTGAAGCTATAAATGTATCTGAATCAAGAGTGTGCCAATTGCATGCTCAAGCAATAATGAAGCTTAGAAATATATTATCTGCAAATAGAACAGAAAGACTTAATAAAAGTATTATTTAGTTTTTAATTTTATTTTTTCTTGTGCTAAAATAACTTCTGTAAGTATTTATAATAAGGAGTTATATTATGGCAAGAAGACCCATTATTGCAGGTAATTGGAAAATGAATAACAATAAAGCAGAAGCAAAGGAATTGACTGATGGAATTATGTACGGAGTTAGTCAATTAGATGCTGATAAAATGCCTGAAGTTATCTTGGCTCCAACTTATACTGCTTTATGGCAAGTTTATGATTTAATTAAAAATGAACCAAAAATTGCCCTTGCTGCACAAAATGTTAATCCAAATCCATCAGGCGCATATACAGGTGAAATTTCTCTTGATATGCTTGCTGATTTTAAGGTTAAATTTGTTATAATCGGACACTCTGAACGTCGTCAAATGTTTGGTGAAACAGATGAATTTATCAATGAAAAAGCTCGTGCAATATTATCAAAAGGCTTAATACCAATTATTTGCTGTGGTGAAACATTGGAACAAAGAGAACAAGGAGTTACTGATGCCCATCTTGCAAATCAAATTACAAAAGCTTTTGAAGGAATTTCGGCTGAAGATGCAAAAAAATCAGTAATTGCATATGAACCTATTTGGGCAATCGGAACAGGAAAATCTTGTGATGCTGTTGAAGCAAACAGAACAATAGGTGAAATTAGAAATGTAATTAAAAAATTATATGGCGAAAATGTTTCTGAAGAAATCAGAATTTTATACGGTGGTTCCGTAAAACCTTCAACTATTGTTGAACAAATGGCGCAACCTGAAATAGATGGCGGTTTAATAGGCGGAGCTTCTCTGAAAGCTGATAGCTTTATAGAATTAATCAAAGGTGCTATGTAATAAATTTTATAGTTTAAAAGTTAAAGGAGGCAGTTATTGCCTCCTTTTTTTAATCATCTTTCTCTTTTTTTGCCTCGAATAGTTTTTTTACATCTTTGCTTTCTTCAAGTTCTTTGTTTTCTTTTTCTTTATTTTCGAGTTTTTCTCTTCTTTCTTTCATATATTCTTTAATTTTTTGCTTTAATTTTCCTGCAGGCTTAACTGTAAGTACAGGAACAAGGAAACGAACAACAAATGTAAATATAGTTAAAGACTTAAACTTACCTAGTTTGCCTTTGTAGTTTTTAGCGAGTGTTTCTGCGATTTTCTTAATTGCTGCAGAATTTGTAATATCTGCATTCGATTTAATTATTTTCTTTGCAATTTCTTCTGCACCACTTAATTTTTTGCAACTTTCTTTTATTAATTGTTCAAGGTTAGCTGATGGGTTATTGCTGATTTCTTTTGCAACATTTTTAATTTTTTCTTCAAGGATTTGTGCGTATTTCTTTTCGCCCTTATCAAGTAAACCATCCAATAGTGCATCTATTATAAATGCAGAAGCTGATGCTATAAGTGTTACCAATATAGTTTGAACATTTAATCCCAGTTTTTGATCAGGATCAATCTTTTTAGATCTAATTGTATTTTGTACCCACCAAGTTGTAAGCAAGCCTGATTCTATATCGTTCATTCTTGCAGTTGGTTTTGGGAGCTTTGCAAGGATTTCAACGCTTTTTTCACCAAAAGATGACATTGAAATTGTTTCAATTCCTTTTGCAAGATTGTCAATAACAACATTTGCAGCTGATCCTTTGAATGCTATTTGATTATTTTGTTCTTTATTTAAGTAACTTTTAAATTTTTCTATTGGATCTTTGTATTCATTTCTGCTATGAAGATATTTTAGTGCTTCTTGTTTTTCTTTTTCTTCTTTTTCTCTTTGAATTTCAAGATTTCTTTTTGCAAATATAAATGCCATTACTCCGGGTAGAAGTAAACTTGAAATTTTTGCTTTCATTATGGAGGTTATCCAACCTGTGGAATTTTTCCACATGGTTTTATAGGCACCGTTAATAGTTTTACTTTCATCAGTTTTACCTATTAAAGTTTTTACAAAGTTTGGATTTTTTTCAAATATACTTTTATGGTTCTCACAAGTTTCAACAAGTTCTGCTGCTTTTTGTTTGATTGCTTCTTGGGTTGGTTCAAAATCTATTTTTTTAGATAATGCCTTAAAGAATGCGCCGATTTTATTTATGCCTTGCGCATTATCAACAGAACTTTTGATTAAAGCTTTTCTTTTACTAAACGGCATTTTGTATGCCTTTTTAAGGACTTTTTCTGCTTGTTCTAAAGCTTTTGCGCTATCTTTGCCCATTACCTTTAGTGAGTTAGTATCTTTGTCAAATTTTAATAAAGTAAGATTGTTATTAATAACATCAACTGCTTTTTTAATTATTGTACCGCCAATTGTATAACTCAAGAAGCTGCCAATAAATGCTTGCAGGAAGTTTTTGGTTGCAATAATTTGTTTATCTTTTTCATCTGCTTCTTTTGTTTTTAGAATAAGAGCAGGTTTTAAAACACCTGCTATTAAAAGCGAATATACTGCGTTATAGGCTACTTCATTATCGTATACGAAATCAACAAGATTGCTGAAAAATTTATTTTCTACTATATTGTCGCCTAATTTATTTGTATATCCCTGGATTGTTTCGCTGAGCTTTAGTCCTTTAATTTTATTTCCCAGGTCATTCATTGCTTTTTGACCTGATGAAACTATAGACCCGCTAAAGCTTATTGCCTGCGCGGGTCTGGTTGTATTATTTTTTAAGTTGTTTTTGTGCTCGTCAAATTCGTACTGTCTTGAATTAAGACTTTTATTTGTTGTTTGCTTATTAATTAGCGAGTATTCGTAATTGACTTTCATGGTACTTATATAAAACCACTAAATCTTTAAGTTTGCTAGTATTTTATTTTTTGTTACAAAATTTATGCATTTAAAAGATTAGTGCTTATTGTATTTGTGTATTGCTCTATTTTATCTACTATTATTTTTTCAAAATTAATATTAAAAATATTGTTAATTTCATTTATAAAAAAGCATGGACTCGTTATATTTATTTCTATTACTTTTCCGTCTATAACATCTAAACCTGCCAAATATATTCCGTCTTGTTCGAATTTTTCTTTGACTATATTTTCAATTTGTTTTTCTTGTTCGGTTAATTGAGCAAATTTTAAAGTATCTTTATTGTGCTCATTGAATTTAAAATCATTATTGGTTGCAATTTTTGTTACGCAGTAATCGAAAATTTTGCCGCAAATATAAATAAGTCTTTTGTCACCGTTTTTAATCGCAGGTAAATATTCTTGAACCATGACCGCTGTTTTTGAATCATTGGTTGCTGTTTTAATTATAGTGTTAATATTCTTATCGTCTTTATTTAAATAGAATACTCCGGAGCCAAAACATCTGTTAAGCGGTTTTATTATGATTTCATTTTTTTCAAATAAAAATTCTTTGATTATTTTTTCATCAGACGCCACAATGTTTTTTGGAATTATTTCTTGAAATTCGTTTATGTATAGTTTTTCGTTTTTCTCTCTGATTGCTTTTGGAGAGTTCATGATTATCGTATTTTCATTTTTTATACTTGATAAAATATAACTTGCATTTATATAGTCGATATCAACAGGCGGGTCAGGTCTGAAGAAAATTAAATCGAAATCGTTAAGATTAAATTTTAAGCAAAATTCTTGTTTTTTTATATCATTATTCTCGATATATGTTTCAAAACAAAGTCCATAGGGAATATTGTTTTTTTGAAACAACTTATTTTTTGTCGTAATAAAAACCTTATTGTTTCTATTTAGAAATTCCCAAACCAACCAAAAGTTTGTAACTAATTTATTAAATTCAAAATATTTGAATTCTATTTCATCTATAACAATTAATATATTTTTCATAAAGAGATTATAACAAATAAAAAATTTAGTGTATAATATTCTTATGAAAAATTGTCCTTTTAAAAATGATGTTTGTGATGAAAATTGCGCATTATTTATAAAATCAGATGAGTTAAATGAGTTAGTAGCAAACAGGCTTAAATCCATTGGTGTTATTACCTATGGAGAAGACGGTGTTTGTTCTTTGAAGAATATGGCTTTAGCACAAAGCAGATTTATTTTTGAAAATACTAAAGTCTTTAAGAACTAGGCGGAGTAAAAGTTGTTTAGAGAAAATATTATTGCAGAATTGAAGGAAAAGATTAAAGAAAATCCTTTGGAGATAGATAATTATAAAAATCTTGCAAATTATTATATCGGAAGTAATGATTTAAATAATGCATTAGGCGTTTACAAAAATATTTTAGAGATTAAGCCTGATGATTTTCAATCATTGATTAATCTTGGAAGTATATATTTTTACAAGAAGTTTTATATGGAGGCAATAAATTGTTATAAACAGGCTGCTTTAATTGAGCCAGAAAATTATGCAACATATTATAACTTAGGAAATATATATGCTGAAATTGAAAACTTTGAATTAGCGCTTTTGAATTATGAAAAAGCGATTAAATATTCTCCGGATAAGGCGGAGATATATAATGCACTTGGTTATTTATATCAAGATGTTGATAGTTTGGAGCAAGCAAAAAAGTTTTATTCAAAAGCAATAGAGTTGGATTCTGTTAATTTTGAATATTATATTAATTTGGCTAATGTTGAACAAAAAGAAGGTAATAATATAGATGCGCTAACCCACTATGAAAAAGCATGTCATATAAATCCAAATGATGAAAAGGCGGTTTTGTGTCTTGCTAATTCTTATTCGGTAATTAAAAACTTTGAAAAAGCTCAAAAGTATTTTGATAGAGCATTGGAAATAAATCCTGCATATTATTCTGCATGGGTATGTAAAGCAATTGCAATGTGTGACAATAATCAAGCTCAAGATGCGATTTCGTTATTAAAGCAGGCAATAGAAATAGAGCCGGAGAGACCCAATGCGTATATTTTACTTGCAAATATTTTGGTGGACGAAAAAAGATTTGAAGAAGCTTTGCTCATATATAAAACTGTTGCTCAGATTTTAAATAAAGATGCAAAAATTTCGACTTTTATTGCAAACACTTATGTCATGCTGGATGATTATGATAATGCGGTTCGTTATTATAAAAAAGCAATGAAACAAGCTCCAAAAGATAACGAAATTAAATTGATATATTTAGAGATGGCAAATAGCTTTATAAACGATAAAATGAAAGGCGAGTAAATGAAACCTGCTTTTTTAGATAGAATAATTTCAATATTGGCATATTTTACATTTGGAATTTTTAGTATAATTTGGATTGTTTTTGCGAACATGACAAGAAAGACTATGAGTTCTTTTTTGACGTTTAATTTATATCAGGCAATTTTTATTTCTGTTGTGTTAGCTGTTATTTCGCTTATTTACAGTATTGCAATAAATTTATTAAGCGTGATACCTTTTGTTGGAAATTTAGCAAGATGGTTTGATGTATTTTTTAATCAAACCCCGTTATATTTTACTTTTACGATTTCGGGTTTAATTGTGACTATGCTTGTAATATATTTGTCTATAATGTCACTTTTAGGAAAAAGAGCTTATTTACCTATTGTGTCTGAAATAATATCTTCAAATTTTGGAGGGTAAAATTTGGTTAAGTTGTTTTTGATTTTTAATATTTTGACACTAAGCTGTTATGCTGCGTCTGATTTGTATTCAGAGAATGAGGAAATCAAAAATGCTCTTAGCCAAAATATGTATGAGCCAAATTATTTAAGTCTGTTTTTAGGATTATTTCTGGTTGTTGGACTAATTTATCTTACGGGATATATTTATCAAAAGTTGACAAAAGTTAAAATGAATTCTGTTGATGATTTATTAAATAAACCGGAAATTATATCTACAACTCCATTGGGGCAAGGTAAAAATATTCATGTGGTTAAAATTAATGATGAGTACATATTAATTGGGGCAACGCAAAATAGTATTAATTTTTTAAAAAATTTGGACAAAGATTATATTTTAGGAAAAATGGATGAACAAAATGAAAACTGTTAAAATTTCAAATAAGATTATAGGTGAAAATAAGCCTGTTTTTATTATTGCAGAGATTGGGATTAATCATAACGGTTCATTAAATAATGCTAAAAAATTGATTAATATTGCTCATCTTTTTGGTTGCGACGCTGTTAAATTTCAAAAAAGAACAGTGGACAAAGTATATACAAAAGAAGAATTATCAATGCCTCGCTCAAGCGTTTTTGGAGAAACAAACGGAGATTTGAAGCGCGGCTTGGAGTTTGGATATGAAGAATACAAAGAGATAGACAGGTATTGTAGAGAACTTGGAATTCTTTGGTTTGCTTCTGCTTGGGATACCGAAAGTGTTGATTTTCTTGAAAAATTTGATGTTTGCGCTCATAAAATTCCTTCTGCTTTAATTACAAATGAGGAATTGTTGAAACGTGTTAAACAAACCGGAAAACCTATATTGATTTCTACAGGCATGTCAACTATGGATGAAATTGAAAATGCTATACGCATTGTAGGAGAGGATAACACTGTAATTTTTCACTGCACATCAACATATCCGAACCAAAACAATGAAATAAATCTAAAAGTTATTCCGATGTTAAAAAGTAAATTTGATTGTCCTATTGGTTATTCGGGGCATGAAAAGGGTATTGTTCCTTCAACAATTGCAGTGGTATTAGGGGCATGTGCTGTTGAAAGACATATAACTCTCGATAGAACAATGTGGGGGTCTGATCAGGCTGCCAGTTTGGAACCCGAGGGACTTAGAAAGCTTGTTCGTGATATAAGGAATGTAAATGATTTTTTAGGTGATGGCATAAAAAAAGTTTATGAGTCAGAAATACCTATAAAAAAGAAACTTAGGAGATGATATGTTAAAATTATCAAAAAATATAAAAATGGTTGTAAGTGATTTTGACGGAGTTTTTACGGATGGTTCCGTGTATTTGTCAGAAAAAAATGAAGTTCAAAAAAAATTGAATTTTAAAGATATAATGGGAGTTTCACTTATGATTAAAGCCGGAATTGGTTTTGGAATAATTTCTGGTGAAAAAAGTGAAATTTTAAATTATTTTAAAGATAAATTTAATGTAGAGGAAATCCATGGCGGAATAAGACAAAAAGGAATTGTATTGGATGAAATAATGAAGAAATATAATCTTAAATCTGATGAAGTTCTATATATCGGGGATGATATTAATGATATTCCTGCATTTGAATTGGTGGATTTTAAGATTGCGCCAAAGAATTTAAATCCGATACTATCAGTAAAAGTGCCCGATTTACAAATTACGGAAAATTATGGTGGCAATGGGGCAATTCGAGAAATTGCAGATATTTTGGTGAATTTAGCTTAGTATGTTTGGAAAGTTTTTGAAAAATGTATATAGTTTGTTTTTGTCTGTCGAATCGTTTAATCGTCAGATAAATCAATATAAACTTATTTCAAAAGAACCGGCGCTTCCTTCTTATGCTTATATTAATTGGGGCTTGTATTTAATTAATACAGGTAAAAAAGAGCGCGGAATTGAAAAATTGCAGCAAAGTGTTTTGATGAATAAGTCAAATCCTGAAGTATATTTGAATTTGGGTATTGCTTATGCTCAAGATGGTAAATACGATGAAGCCTTGAAAAATTTTAGAAAAGCAGTAAGATTGGATAAGGATAACGCCCGAGCATGGGGATATTTGGCTGGAATTTACGCTGAAACGAACGACAAAATACTCGCTAAATCTGCATTTGAAAAATCGTTAAAATTAGATAGAACAAATCCGATTACTTATTATAATTACGGTATTTTTTGTATCAAAAATAATCAAAAAGAAAATGCAAAATCTCTTTTTAAAAAGGCCTATATAATTGATTCTACTAATGTTCAGCCGCTTTTGATGTGGGGAATTGTTTTAATGCAGGAAGAAGAATATAAAGGCGCTCTTTCTAAATTTGCAAGAATCTTATCCCAAGAACCATTTCATATAGAAGCGCTTTATATGAGCGGACTTTCTGCATTGAAGCTTGGTTATTATAATGATTGTATAGAATTTTGCAAAAAATGTGCAGGTTTAAAACCTGATAAGGTGGAAAATTATATTTTAATTGTTGAAAGTTATTTAAACTTGAAGGATAAGGAAAATTGTCTTGAAAGTTTTAAAAAATACGAACAGTATTGTTCTGATGATTGGAAATATTATAATTCTTGGGGTGTTGCTTTTCAAAATTTCGAAATGTGGGAAGAATCTGTTGAAAAGTTTAAAAAATCAATTGAATTAAAAAGTGACGAATATATTGTATACAATGCGCTTTCTTATTCTTTAATTAAATTGAATAAGTTTGATGAAGCAAAAGTTGAAATTGAAAATGTATTAAAATTGAATTCTGAATTTGCAAGTCCTCATTATAATCTCGCAAAAATATATGTCAAAGAACAAAATTATAAAGCCGCAATTGATTGTTTTAAAAAATCTTTATCTTTAGATGCTTCTTTAAAACAGATTTACTTTGATATTGCGCTATGTTACCACTGTTTAAATGACACTAAAAATGCTGTTAAATATTGGTTAAAATCTGCAGAATATGATAAATCAAATCCTCAGATATATGTAAATTTGGCGCTTTCATATTTAAATGAATATAACGATAGAATGAAAGCATTAAGATATATAAGAACTGCTTATGAATATGCAAGAAACGATTATGATGTTGTGTTTAAGTATGGCTTAATTTTATTAAAATTAGATGAATTATATAGAGCCGAAGAAAAATTTGAAGAAGTTGTAAAATTAAAACCCGATTTTTCTATTGCTTATCTTGCACTTTCGGAATGTAAATTAAAGTTAAATAAACCGGAAATTGCTCTTGAATTATTGGAAAAGTGTCAGGATTTAAGTAATAAAAAAGATTATTCACTGGTAAAGGCATATACTTTGTTGGAATTATTGAAAAAATATCCTGAAAAAACCGAATTAAAATGTGCAATAATTGAAATTTGTGATAGAATGGTTGAAGTCTTTGGAGAAGACAAAGCTATTGATGAAATTAAAAACAGTATTCCTGAATAAAAGAGGTATGAAATGGGGATAATAGTTCAAAAATTCGGTGGTACATCAGTTGCAGACAGTAACAAAATCAAAAATGTTGCAAATGCTGTTATAAAAGAGAAATTAAACGGAAATGATGTTGTAGTTGTTGTCTCTGCAATGGGACATACGACAGATAATTTGGTTAAACTTTCGAAAGAAATTTCTGTAAATCCAAATCCACGTGAAATGGATGTTTTATTGTCTACCGGAGAATTGATTTCAATGTCTTTGCTTGCAATGGCAATAAATGAAGCCGGTTACGAGGCTATAAGTTTAACGGGTGCACAAGCAGGGATTAAAACCGAAAATTGTCATTTGCATGCAAGAATACTTGATATTGATACTAACAGAGTATTTAAACATCTTAACGAAGGAAAAATTGTTGTAGTGGCTGGTTTTCAAGGTTTTTGTGAAGATTGCGATATAACAACATTGGGAAGAGGCGGTTCCGATACAACCGCAGTTGCTCTTGCGTGCGCTTTAGAAGCGGATCGATGTGATATATACTCTGATGTTGAAGGGGTTTATACTGCTGATCCTCGTGTTATAAAAACTGCAAGAAAATTAAAAGAAATTTCTTATGATGAAATGCTTGAACTTGCTCGTGTTGGGGCAAATGTTCTTCATCCACGTTCAGTTGAAGCTGCAAAATTAAATAATATGAAAATGAGAGTTAGAAGCTCTTTTAAACTCGATGATTTAGGAACTTTGATAATAGGAGTCGATGATATGGAATTGAATAAACCCGTTACAGGTCTTGCATGTGACAGCTCACAAGTTAGAATAGTGATTTGTGATATTGAAGATAAACCCGGTAATGCTGCAAAATTATTCAATTTGCTTGCCAGCGAAGATTTAAGTGTAGATATGATTATTCAATCCTATGCAAGAAATTCAAAGAATACAAATGATATTGCTTTTACAATTTCAAAAAGCGATATGCCTAAATTTGAGTCTATAAAAAATAAAATTAATGATATAGTAAATGCAAGCAATATTTACATTGATGAAGATATCGTAAAAGTTTCAATTGTTGGTGCTGGAATGATAGATAGGCCTGGTATTGCAGCTAAAATGTTCGACACTCTTGCAAATGAAAATATTAACATTAAAATGATTTCAACAAGTGAAATAAAAATAAGTTGCTTAGTCGAAAAGAAATATAGTGAATTGGCGGCACGTGCTTTATGTTCCGTATTTAATCTTGATGGAGCCGAAGTTGCTGATGTAAAGGGTGATTTACCCTCAGTTTAAATTTATGTTGACTAAAGTTGAAGAGTTTTTGAAAAAATATAAAATTCAAAACAAGACTGTAATTGTCGGTTTTTCTGCAGGTCCTGACAGTACGGCTCTTGCTTTAACTTTGTCTGAATTGAAAGAGTTATATAATTTAAAAATCGTTCTTGCGTATTTTAATCATAACTGGAGAGTTGAAGAAGCTAAACAGGAAGAAAGATTCACAATAAATTTTGCAAAAAAGATTAATGCGCAATACTATATAAAAAAGGCTCCGAAGAATATTAAAAAGAGTGAGGAAGTTGCGCGGGATTTAAGATATCAATTTTTTTTGAGTTGTGCTGATTGTTATAATTCGAATGTTGTTATGCTGGCGCATAATAAAAACGACAACATAGAAACTCTTTTGTATAGAATTATTAAAGGAACATCTGTTAAGGGTTTGTGTTGTATTCCTGAAAATCGTGACATATATTTTCGTCCATTTTTGGATGTTGAGAAAAAAGATATTTTGAATTATTTAAAGGATAAAAATCAGGACTATCTTGTTGATTCATCAAATTTTGATATTAAATATAAAAGAAATTTGATTAGAAATGAAATTTTACCTTTATTTGAAAAAATCAATCCTTCTTTTGTTAATTCTATGGATTTGCTTATTAAAAATTCAATAGCTTCAAAAAAAATTATAAACGATGTGTTGGATTGCACTAAAAAAGGCTTGTTTTTAGAAAACAAAATAAAAAGAAATGAATATTTGAATTTGAATAAAGAAATAAGATATGAGATTTTGAATGATTATTTAGGTTCTTTTTTGAAAAATAGAGATTTTAAAACGATTTCTCGAATTGATGATTTTATTTTAGCAAATACAAAATCAATGATATCTGTTAATTCGAATACTTTTTTAAAAATACAGGCCGATACGTTTTTTTTATATCAAAAGAAAGAAAAATCAAGTGAGTCTATATTGATAAGCGGAGTTGGCGAATTTTATTTTTCAAACTTAGTTTTTAGAGTAGAAAAGTGTCAAAAAAAAGATAATAAATTTCCGCAATCTTTTGAAAATTCTTGTTATTTGTCAATTTTGGATGATGATTTTCCATTGATGTTAAGATACAGAAAAAATGGAGATGTTTTTTCTCCACTTGGTTTAAAAAATGGTAAAATGAAATTAAAAGATTATTTCATTAATGAAAAAATTCCGCAAGAAAAAAGAGATGAATATCCTTTGTTGTGTAAGAATAATGAGATTTTGTGGATTTTAGGAGAGAAAATAAGCGAAAATTATAAAATGAAAAATCTTGAATGTTATAAATTGAGTTATTATGCAGGTGATAAAAAATGAAAGATATAAAAGATTTAAAAGTTTTAATTGATTCTAAAACTTTAAATAACCGTATAAAGGAGTTGGCAGACGAAATTAATTCTTTTTATGGGGTTAATAATCCTTTAACCTTGATTTGTATATTAAGAGGTGCTGTTATGTTTTATGTTGAGTTAGCAAAGCACCTTAAAATGCCCGTAAAAATGGAATTTGTAACATTGTCCAGTTATGGAAACTCTGAAAAATCTTCCGGTAAAATTAAAGCAGTTAATCTTGCAATTCCTGATTTAGAAAATCAAAACGCTTTAATTGTTGAAGATATTATAGATACAGGATTAACCCTTGATTTTCTTTTGAAATTTATAAAAACTAATTGCAAAGTTCAAGATGTTAAACTTGCTGTTTTGTTTGATAAAAAGTGTGCAAGAAAATATGATATAGAACCTGATTTTTCAGCTTTTGAAGTTGACGATAAGTTCATTGTCGGCTTCGGATTGGATTATAATGGTTTTTATAGAAATTTGGATTATGTTGGATATTTTGAATAATTTATAAAAAGAAAATTGAACATATCCAAACTGCTGCTATTAAGCCTGTGATATCCGCTAAAATACCAGCCAGAAGCGCATGTCTGAATTTTTTAATTCCTACTGCACCAAAATATACAGATGCAACATAAAATGTCGTTTCGGAACTTCCTGTGATAACTGCAGCTAATTTTGCTGCATAAGAATTTGCTCCGCTTTGATTTATTATGTCAGATAATACTCCAAGAGTTGCCGAACCCGAAAGTGATCTTGTAACCATCAATATGGTTGTTTCTATGGGTATGTGAAAGTAATCAAGTATTGGCTTTAGGGTATTTTGTAAAATGTCAATTGCACCGCTTGCTCTAAACATTGCAGTGCAAACAATTATTGCAATTAAATAAGGAATTATTTTAATTGAAATGTTAAATCCTTCTTTTGCACCTTCTATAAAATGTTCATATGCCGGTGATTTTTTGTATAGCGCATAGCATAGAATAACAGTAATAATTAATGGCAAAATATATATAGAAAGAGTATTTAATATCTTAATCATTTAAAATGCCTTTCTAAAATTTTGACAAAAAATATTGCTGAAATAAAAGCGATTGATGTTACGATTAGTGTCGGAATGATTATTTGAGTAGGATTGTTCATACCTGCTGCAGTAAGAATTGCAAGTACGACTGCGGGAACAATTTGAAAACCTGCTGTATTAATTGCAAGGAATGTACACATTGAATTTGTTGCATTGTTTTTGTTTGGGTTTTCTTTTTGCATATCTTCCATTGCTTTTATTCCGAATGGAGTCGCTGCGTTAGTTAATCCGAGCGCATTTGCACTTATGTTTAGTGCTATGTCGGATATTGCTTCATTGTTGTTTTTAAGGTCCGGAAAAATTAACAAAAGTGGTTTTTTGATTGCTTTTGAAAATATTTCAATTAATCCTGACTTTTTTGCAATATTAACTATGCCAATCCAAAAGCCCATAATTCCAATTAATCCAAGCGCAATTTCAACTGCTTTTTGGCTTGATTTAAGCATTTCATCTATTACAATATCCATTTTTCCATTGATTATTGCGCATATAAATGAAATTAAAATTAAAAAGACAAATATGTAGTTCAAAATTATACCTTATGTTCTGTTTTGAAATTTTGATACAAAATATTCTTCGCCCTCTGAGTTAATTGAGTATTTAATTGATTCAGGAGTATCGATTTTTTTGATAAGACCTTTTTCAATTAGAGATTCTGTAACTGACATATCTGCAATTTTCCCTGTTGCAGGAAAAAGCTTTGAGTTTAAAAATTTCATTGTGAAATTTTCTTCGTGAAGAATATTTTTAATATAATAAGCGCATATTAAAAATTCGTCAATAATTTCATCTGCAATAAATCCTTTTAAAAATAAGTTGAAATCAAGAACGGGACCTTTTTGAATATTTATTTGCTGTGGTTCTTCTAATTCTTTTTTTTCTTCATTTGTTTTATTTTCATTGTTATCAAGGTTTATTTGTATTTCTTCAAGCGAGATTTTTTCGTTTTCTATTTTTATGCTGTCATTTGATATGTTCCTTGGGATTTCATTGTTATTATGATTTGAAGCAATCAGAATTTCATTTTGGCTTTCTGTAATCGGGGAAGAATTTATTTTTTCGCTGTTTTCTGTAATTTTTAAGTTTTCAAAGTTTTCAATATTTTTGTTTTCTTTGTCTTTAGTTTCTATTTTTTGTTCTTCGTTTGCAAAAATATTATCTAAGATTTCTTGATTTTTAGCAGAGTAATCTCTTTTTCCGCCCAAAGGTTCAATTTTTATCTCAGGCGATAGTTCTTTTTTTGATGCGAATTTAATTATTTCAATGCCATCAGAATTTTTTTCGATTTCATCGGATTCAACACTTTTTGTTTGAATTAAATTTTTCTTGTTGGATAAATCTATTGAATCAATTTCTGCTTGTGCAAGTTTTATTATTTCTTCAATTTCTGTTTTTTGAGATGTTATATCTTTTATTGATATTTCAGGACTATTTTCTTCTAGTCCAATCACTTGAGCTGTTTCTCCAAAGGCTTGTTGAAGGTTTTCTTGAATTGTATTTTTGTGTTCTGTTTCTCTATAATTTAATTCTAATTCTTCTTTGTTTTCAATTGGAGTTTCTTCAACTTGAATTGGGGTTTGTTCAACTGTGTTTTGAACAACTTCTTCTTTGTCTTCAATTGGAGTTTCTTCAACTTGAATTGGGGTTTGTTCAACTGTATTTTGAACAACTTCTTCTTTGTTTTCAATTGGAGTTTCTTCAATTTGAATTGAGGTTTGTTCTTCCCCTTTTTTAAATTCAAGATTATCTTTTTGCGCAGGTGTTTCTTGTTTTAAATTTTTAGTCTCAGATAGCCTTTCAAAATCTTCTATCGATTTAAGATTTTCATTAACTATTTCAACTTTTTTTATTTTAGATTTGAATTCTTCACTTGCATTAAAAATGTGCGCAAAGTATATATCCATCTCTCTTTGCGTAACGTTTTTATCATTAGATTCTAAAATAAACTCGCTTTGTTGCGATTTGATTTTAATGTTGTAGTACATTTTTCCTAATTCTATTGAGCTTGTTTTTTGAGAATTTCTTCTCTCCATTTTTCAAGTTGTTGTTCCACAAATTCGGCATCATCGGAAGAAAATTCTATCTCAAGTTCGCCTTTTTTCATTTTAAAAACATATTGGGGCATTTGTTTACTCCTAAGTAATACACTAATATTATAATAGAAACCATGCCTTAAATCTTCTTTTTTTAAGTAATGTAAAAAAAATGCATAATTTTTTCTGTTGATTTTGTTAAAATTTGATTTTTTCTTAAATATTGTTAAATTGTTATTGTATATGAGCTAAATTTTAATCCATTTGTATGACTAAAGGGCATGAATTTTTTTCTATAATACTTATGGGGAAAGCATCGGGGTCTAATTTTGTATAATTCGATTTATCCTATTAATATCAACTATAGAAAACATGATAAATATAATGCGAGCGCAACAAATTCGGAAAATACCGAAGGTCTTGGTGTGACTGATAATAAAAAACGTCAAGACACTTTTCCTAATGGTGCAAAGGTTTCTATAGATTATACTCGTGGGCAAATTAATATTTCTCAAGTATTAATGGATTTTAGAAATACGATTCTTGCAATTAACGCACCTGATGATGTTCGAGAAGAAGTCTCCGTATATTTGAATTTAGTTGAAAAAGAGTCATTAAAGGAAAACCCCTCTAAGGATATAATAGTTGCTAACTTAAAAAATGCTTCAAAAATTTCTGATGCTTATATTGCAAAAAGCTTAAATAAACCTTCTAATGTTGTTGAAGGTTGGATTGATGCGCTTTTCTTGCAAAAAATTAATTTAAAATCAAACCCTGATGAAATAAATCCTGATTTTTTATTAGAATTTCCACAGAGCGCAAAAGAAAAAATTGAAAACCAAGCAACTGTATCTGTTTCATCTGAACCTCTTGCTGTTGATAATCAAGCTGACTCAAAAGAGTCATCAAACGAATTAAAGATTTATGAAACAGGTTCACAACCTGAATTTTTGTCTGTTTCTAGCAAATCTCAAATTCTTGAAGCTCCTGCTCAAATGGAAACCGAAGAAGTTGAAGTTGAAAGCGAGCTGGAATTAAATAATGATGATAATTATAATCCAAGCCAGACGGTATATTACGGAGAAAATTCTTTTGCTCCGTTAAGTGAAGCCGACATAAAAGCTCGTGAATTATATATTTCTGCTAAAAAAATGCCCGAAACAAATCAAGGCGATACAGATGCTTTAAATCTTTTAAATGAAGCATTGGGGATTCTTTCAAAAAGTGACATTGCAAATGAAAATATAAGAGCTGCAATCCATTTTGAAAGAGGTAAGATTTTTGATGATTATGATTATGTTGATCATGCGCTTCGTGACTATTGGGAAGCAACTAAAGCGGGTGAATTAAATTTAAAATCACAGGCTTTTTTCCGCTCCGGTTCAATATATGATGAATTTGGAGAGTTCTCTCCTGCTTTAGATAATTATTTATCTGCAGTTGCTTATAGCGGCGAAGCAGAAAATCCAAATATTCAAACACGTGCTTTGACCAGTATTGCAGGATTGTATGCAAAAAAATATGATGAAAACAATGCAAATGAGTATTCGAATTTAGCACTTGATGTTGCTCAAGATAGCGATAAATCGGATTTATTGGCAAGGACATATTCGGTTAATGCTCATAATTATGAATATTTAGGTGATAATGATAAAGCTATAGACAGTTATAAAAATGCTTTGGCATTATTTACGTCAAGAAATGAAAGCTATCAGGAAACTGCATATAATTATGAGCAGGCTTCAAAAGTTATGGAAAAGTTGGGTAACTTTGCTAAGGCAAAGAAGCTTCAAGCAAAGGCAAATCTATATTATCAAAAAGCTCAACTTCAAGAGGGGCAACTGGAAGCAGTAAGTTAATTTTTCCGTTTTGAACTTTTTTGTCGTGTGTCATAAGCTCAACAATTTTTTCTTTTTTAAATTTAATTTTTTTATCTGTAAGTGAAAATTTATCAATTAAGGAAATAATTTTATTGTAATAATTTTCGTTTATTTTATTTAAATTAAAAGACAATTTTGCTGCGCATTTTATA
This sequence comes from Candidatus Gastranaerophilales bacterium, assembly GCA_944325185.1. GTDB lineage: Bacteria > Cyanobacteriota > Vampirovibrionia > Gastranaerophilales > Gastranaerophilaceae > RUG14156. The sequence goes on from CALUZA010000025.1 coordinate 34,649, forward strand.
CCATAACTTACTGCTTGTCCGTGGGATATTTTTTTATAGTTTAAATATGTTTCAAATGCGTGAGCATATGTGTGTCCAAAGTTTAAAATTTTTCTTAAATTACTTTCTTTTTTATCAAGCGATACAACATTTGCTTTAAGTGAAGCACAGCAATTAATTATGTATGGCATTTCATTTTTAACATCTTGTGTTTGATTTATTGTTAAAAAATCAACAAGGTTATAGAATTTTTTATTCTTGCAAGATTTTTCAATAAAAGCGTATTTTAAAATTTCCCCAAGGCCGCATTTGTAGTTTTGTTCATCTAGCGTATTTAAAAACATAGGATCGATTATAACTTTTTTTGCCGTATAAAAAGTTCCAACTAAATTTTTTCCATAGGAAGTATTGTAGCCTGTTTTTCCGCCAATCGAAGAATCGCACATTGCAAGCAGTGTGGTTGGAATTTGTATTAATTCTATTCCTCTTAAAATTATACTTGCGCAATATCCGGCTAAATCTCCGACCACTCCGCCGCCAAGAGCAACTATGCAGTCTTTTCTTTCTATTTTTTCTTCAAGGAGCCTGTTTAAAATGTAGTTTATGGTTTTAAAATTTTTATATTTTTCGCCATCTTTAATTACTATTATTCTTTTTTTGTTGAATTTGTATAGAATTTCAGGATATAATTTTGCAAGTTTTGTATTTGTAATTAAAAAATATTTTTTATCCTCAAATATATCTTGTATTTTTTGGGATAGATTGTTTTCAATGATTATTTCACTTGCTGTATTTTCTTGGTTTTTTAAAATTATTTTATTCATATTTCCGCTATTATTTCTTTTGTTATTTCTTCGATTGTTTTATTGTCTGTTATAATCGTTTTGTTTGCTATTTTATAAAAACATTCTCTTGATTTCAATATTTTTTGAATTTCTTTTTTTGGATTTTCAACCAATAGAAGTGGTCTTTCTTTGCTGTTTTTTATTCTTTCAAAAATAGTCTCAAAATTGGCTTTAAGGTATATGGTTTTGATGTCAGTGTTAAATAAAATTTTCCTGTTTTCTTCTTGCAGAATGATGCCGCCACCTGTAGATAAAATAAAATTTTCCTTTTGATTTATTTCTTTTAGGAGTTCTGTTTCGAGTTTTCTGAATTTGTTTTCTCCGTAGTTTTCAAAGAAGTCTTTAATTTTTGTTTTGTATTTTAATTCAAAAATTTCGTCTGTTTCTAATAACTCAAGACCTGTTTTTTTGCTCAATTCTTTTGCTATTGTACTTTTTCCGCTTCCCATCATACCGATAAGTGCAATTTTTTTATATTTCATCTATCCTCTTTTGATAATTTTTATAGGCCAAATCAATGTCTTTTTTGTAGTCTTTGCCGAATTTTTCAAGAAAATTATCCAAAATAATTATTGCTGCCATATTTTTTGCAACTATTCCGCAAGCTTCGACAGCGCAATTGTCTGCTCTTTCAAAGTGTGCTTCTGTTTTTTTATGAGTTTTGATTTCTACGCTGTTGAGCGCTTTTTTCATTGTTGGTATGGGCTTCATCGCAATCGTTAGAATTATATCTTCTCCGTTCGACATTCCGCCTTCAATTCCACCAGAGTTGTTTGTTTTATGATAATATTTGCCATCTTTTTCAAATATTTCATCATGAGAATTTGAACCTGAAAAGTTTGCGTATTCTTTTCCAAGTCCAATTTCAACTGATTTTACCGCAGGAATTGACATTAAAGCTTGTGCAAGTTGTCCATCTAATCTTTTATCCCAATGTACAAAGCTTCCAAGTCCAACAGGAACGTTTTTTATTGTGATTTTTATAACTCCTCCAAGGGAATCCCCTTGGTTTTTATAGTTTTCTATATAGTTTTCAAAATTTTCTTTTGCTCTGCATTCGCCAATTGATATTATTTCTGAACAAAAGGAAATATTGTAATATTTCAAAATGTTCTGACAAATTGCTCCAATTGCTACTCTGGTTGTGGTTTCTCTTGCGCTGGACCGCTCCAGAACATACCTTATGTCATCAAAATCATATTTTATAACTCCGGCTAAATCCGCATGAGCGGGTCTTAATTTTGTAATTTGCTTTTCTTTTATTTTATTTTTTATTTCTCGTTTAATATTTTCTTCAAGATTTTCAAAATTTATTTTTTCAACACTCATTGGATAAATCCAATTTTGCCAGTCTTTGTTTTCGATTTCAATAGCTATTGGACTTGCTGTTGTGATTGAAAATCTGACTCCTGAGTTGATTTTTATTTTGTCTTTTTCGATTTTCATTCTATTGCCGCGACCTATTCCTTCTTGTCTTGCGGCAAGTTCACTGTTTAAAAAATCAAAGTCTAATTCATATCCGTGTGGTATGCCTTCTAATATAGCATTTAATTTTTCGCCATGTGATTCTCCGGATGTTAAAAATCTGATTGCCATTTTTTCCTCTAAATTACTGTCCAGGGTTTTTCTTCTTGCGCGATTATTACTTCAACTTTTGTCTTTGCAATAAGACCTTGTATGAGCGGTAAAACCGGTAACTCTGATTCAAAGTGTCCTATATCAACCACCGCAAAACCTTCGACCTCTAGGGCTTTATGGAATTTAATGTCCCCTGTAATATATAAATCTATATCATAGTCTTTTAATTTATCAATAAAGCTTCCGCCTGCACCTGCGCAAACTGCGATATTTTTAACTATATCTATGTTGTTTGGATTGATTAGTTTAACATGTTCAAGATTTAGCGCTTGTTTGATATTTTTTATCATTTGGTCAAGTGCAAATTCATCTTTTAAGTGTGCAATTTTGATGTAATCTTCTACGGTTATGAGGTTTTGCAAACCCAAAACTCCGCAAAGCGCGTCTGTTGTTGAACCATAGGTTTTATCGAGGTTTGTGTGCGCACAGTATACGCAAATGTTGTTTCTGATTGCTTCTGTTATTAAAGAATTATCGATTTTTTTAATCGAATTAAATATCAAGGGATGGTGAGTAATAATTAAGTCGCAATCATTGGTAACCGCTTGTTCTAATACATCCCTTGTAAAAGATAATGCTACTAAAACTTTGTTTGTATAATCATGTTCGAGGTTAATTTGCCAGCCTGAATTGTCCCATGGTTCTGCCAATTCTAAAGAGGCATATTTTTCAATTTTTGAAATTATATAATCTGTTTTAATCACAAACAACCTCCAAAATCTTTCTTGCAATATTTTCTTTTGAATCTAAATCTATATTTATAATTTTACCACTTTTTGCAATAATTGTAACCTTGTTATTGTCGGTATTAAGCGCGGTTTTGATTTCGTTTGCAACTATATAGTCAATATTTTTATCTTTTAGTTTTTTTTGTGCACAGTTAATTATATCATTATCTGTAAGGCAAAAACCGGTAATTTTTTGATTTTCTTTTTTATTTTGAGCTATTGTTTTTACAATATCGGGATTTAAAATAAGCTTGAGCGTGAGGCTATCTTTAATATTTTCTTTTGAAATTTTAGAGTTTGATTTTTCATTTACTTTAAAGTCGCAAACAGCTGCAGCCATAATTAGAATATCGAAATCGCTTGTTTGAATTTCATTGAGCATTTCATCTGCTGAATTAACTTTAATTATTTTATATGGTTTATTATTGAGTTCAACTGTTGAGATTGCACACACATCATATCCCAGCCTATATGCCCACATGCAAAGCGCTTTACCCATTTTGCCTGAAGAAAAATTACTTATACAACGGACGGTGTCAATTGATTCTCTTGTTCCGCCCAGAGTTATTATAATTTTTTTCTTATTGTTTCTTTTGTCTTGAAAGAGATTTCTTAAAGTTTTTTCAAAAATTAATTCAATATTTGCCAGTCTCCCGCAGCCGCTTGTCCCACAGGCAAGGAAGCCTTCTTCGGGATTTACAAGGTCAACATTTTCATTTTTTAGTTTTTTAATATTTTCTTGAACAAAAGGATTATTCCACATATTTGTGTTCATAGCGGGTGCCATTAAAATTGGTTTTTTTGTTGCAAGATAGGCGCAAAATATACTTGTTAAGAGATTATCGGCAACTCCTTGTGCGCATTTTGAAATCGTATTTGCGCTTGCCGGTGCAATCACAAATATGTCTGACCAATTAACAAGGTTGATGTGCTCAACGTTTGTTCTTGGTGTAAATTGTTTGTAATATACCTCGTTTTCCGACAGAGTTTCCAGAACAAGGGGAGAAACAAAATTTAGTGCATTTTCTGTTAAAACAACTTTTACGTTATGATTGTTTTTTTTATACATTCGAATTAGTTCATATATTTTGTATGCAGCAATTGATGAAGTAATTCCTAGTAATATATTTTTTGGGGTATTCATTTTGTTTCCTTATTATAAATTTTAATTAATTCTAAAACGGCTTCATCTACAATTTTATTTTCAATTACATAGTGAAACTTGTTTGCGTTGTTTAGCTCCTCTTTTGCAGCTTTAAGTCTTTTTTGAATAGCTTCTTCGCTTTCACTGTGTCTACCTCTGAGTCTTTTTTCAAGTTCCTCAAAACTTGGCGGTTTAATAAATATGGTTACGGCCTCAGGGCATTTTTGCATTACTTGAAGTGCGCCTTGAAGTTCGATTTCAAGCAAGACGCTTTTTCCTTCTTTTAGCTTTTCGTCTACAAATTTTTTGCTCGTACCGTAATAATTTCCACTGTAGTTTGCATATTCTAAAAAAGCATTTTCATTGATTAATTTTTCGAATTCTTCTTTAGAAATAAAGAAGTAGTGCATGCCGTTTATTTCGCCATCTCTTGGGTTTCTTGTAGTGTTTGAAATTGAATATACAATATTGTTATCTACTTTTTTAAAAAAATCAGATAAAATTGTTCCTTTGCCGACTCCAGAAGGACCTGTAAATATAATAAGTTTTGCTTTGTTTTTTGTCATAATTCACCGTATTTATGGTTATCCAATTATATAATAAAAAAAATTGATTTAAAGAAAAAAAAAGGATGATAAAATATTATCCTTACCAAAACACAAAAAAATAATATGAAAATTATTCTGTATCCATTTCTGTGACACAACGGACGGAACGAGCAGCTGTCTTTGGACCCCAGTTTATCTGCCAAACACCTTTCATAAGAAAATATGCTCTTGCGTTTATTGCACTTGATTCCATATTCCATATAAATCTAGGATCGCATACGCCCACTCCCTTGCATTTTGAACCTTTATATGAGCATTGGGAAGAAAGAAAT
>CALUZA010000026.1 GCA_944325185.1 Candidatus Gastranaerophilales bacterium
GTTTAAAAGTTTTGGTTAAATTTTAATTTTTGGTAGTATAATTATAAAAAAGTCGGCTGATAATTGCGCAACCCGAGCCGAGCGAGTTATAGTTCGCAGGGCGAACTAAACAAGCGAAGGCGAGGGCAAAGGTGTGCGAAGGGCGTGACGGTGAAGCGTTGAGCTTCAGCGAACAGCCCGCAGTCCGTACCCCACGTGAGCCGAGCGAAACGTAGCGCGACTGCGCACCCGAGAGCCAATGAGCGAACGAAAGTTCAGCGAATGGCTCGAGGGCTGAGGTGTGTGAAGTACGCAGGCAGGAGCGTTGAGCTCGTGCCAAGTGCGAAACCGTACCATTATATTGAGCGAAGGCGAGGGCAAAGGTGTGCGAAGGGCGTGACGGTGAAGCGTTGAGCTTCAGCGAACAGCCCAACATTGAACTAAAGTGTTGTAGGATGAAACTTTTACAGGAGTATTTTTTAATCAGTACCTTAATTTGCTTGTTCACTTTTTCTTTTTGTCCCTCAAACGTTGGAATATAAAAAAGTGAACTTAAAAAAGAAAAATCTCGGCTTTTTATTATTTAGAATTTCATTCTAAGTTATTAAAAACCTATAAGGTAGTTTAAAAACTATATCTAACTTTAACAAATATCAATAATATCAAAACAAGACAGTATAAGGCTATAAGTTTTTTGAATTAATGAAAATAAAATATATTTCCCGCAACTGCTTAAAAAAACTTCACACTAAATATATATAAGTTATATAAAAAGTATATATGGGTACTAATAAAATACAAGTTGTTCTCTTTTCCACTCCTTCCTCCATATGCAGATTTTATAGCATTAGTCCGGATTATTCCGGATTTTTTTTATTTAATTTATTTATTTATTTCATCAAGCACACATAGTGCAAAAGCTCTTGCTCTTGGCCTTGAATATGTTTCAAACGTTTGAAACAATTGGTATTGTGTTTTGCCTTGTGTTGAAATATAATCACTTGCAAATCGATTTATATCTTCGCATATATTGAAATGCGGGACATTGCATACTTCACCTATTCTTTGAAATTTCATGTCTGCTTCCAATTTTGCAATTTCTTTGATATCAAGCATTCCTTGCATTTCTTTTTCTTGAAATGCAATCCATTTGATTAAGGTAATTATTGAATGCTCTTGTAGAAAGTCTTTTGGGACTTTATTGTATTGCTTTATTAACTCTCCCATTGTCCTTAAGCTTTTTCCGCTATTGCAATAATCTATTAAAATGTTTACTTTTCCTTTGCTTTCTTTGTATACTCCTTTTGATTTTAAATATTTTAAAATACTTTGTATGTTAGGATAGTTTTTTATATTTAATTTGTCACTGTTAGGACTGCAATTTTCATAGTGATTGATTCCGCTTAGGGGTGCATAAACCACTTCGGCTCCCAGTGCATCCATCGCTTCTGCAATGCAAGCTGGGCTCGTTCCGATTGAAATTAATCTATAGTTTTCACCATATTTTTTATCAAAATATGATTTTAACATAATTGCTGTCTTTGCTATTATGTTTGGTGTTGTTTCCATATCATGGGGATGGTTTTCAATTTCTTTTTTTGCCACGTACAATATTGTTGGATTTTTTGCTTTTATTGATTGAAGTTCTTTAAAACTTACTTTTCCTGTGTCTTGGCAAAATTGTTCATATTCTTCAGCCAGTTTTTTTCTTTGCAGTTCTATTAATTGTCTTTGTGCGCAATTTTCATTACGTATAGCAAATGAACTTGACTGTATATTTTTAAAGCTGGGGATAACTTTTTTTCTGTTTAAATTGTAGTTGAAGTTGTATGCTAAAGTTTGTATTTTCATTATCTTACCTTTATATATCTAAAAAGCTCATAAAAAAAAATCTTTGCTAATTATTAAATTTGTTGACGAAAAATTATTAAAATAATAAACTGGTATTAAGTTAGAGTTTTAGTGAGGTGAATATGGTTAAAATATATTATGCTCAGGATTGTGATTTAAATAGATTAAACGGTAAAACTGTTGCAATTATGGGGTATGGTTCTCAAGGTCACGCTCATGCACTCAATTTAAAAGAATCAGGTGTAAATGTAGTTGTTGGTCTTTATGAAGGTTCTAAGTCGGCTATTAAAGCTCGTGAAGCCGGATTAGAGGTTTTAACCGTGGCAGAAGCCGCAAAAAAAGCTGATTTAATTATGATTTTATTGCCTGACGAGTTGCAATCAAAAGTATATGAAAATGAAATTAAACCATATTTAACAGAAGGGAAAACTCTTGCTTTTGCTCATGGTTTTAATATTCACTATAATCTGATTGAGCCTCCAAAAAATGTTGATGTTATTATGATTGCTCCTAAGGGGCCGGGGCATACTGTAAGAAGCGAATATGTTGAAGGAAAAGGCGTTCCTTGTTTAATTGCAATTCAACAAGATTATACAGGAAATGCTTTAGCTAATGGTCTTGCATACGCTGCAGGTATTGGTGGCGCTCGTGCAGGTGTAATTGAAACTACATTCAAAATTGAAACTGAAACAGATTTGTTTGGTGAACAAGCAGTTCTTTGCGGTGGAGTTTGCGCTCTTATGCAAGCAGGTTTTGAAACTCTTGTAGAAGCCGGTTATGCTCCTGAAAATGCGTATTTTGAATGTATTCATGAGATGAAATTGATTGTTGATTTGATTTATCAAGGTGGTTTTGGTGCAATGAGGAGATCGATTTCAAATACTGCAGAATTTGGTGATTATGAAACCGGTAAAAGAATTATCACAGATAAAACTAAGGCTGAAATGAAAAAAGTTTTGGCAGAAATTCAAGATGGTACTTTTGCAAGAAATTGGATAAATGAATGTAATACTAATCAAATTCACTTTAAAACCACAAGAAAATTAAAAGCATCGCACCCTCTTGAAGAAGTCGGCAGAGAACTTAGAAAGATGTATTCTTGGAATGATGAGAAGTAGAGTTAATCATTTTGAAACAGAGGAAAACACTCCTTCTATAGAAGATGTAAATTTTTGGCTTGAAGAATACAAGAAAACCACAGACGAAAAAACAAAGAAAAAACTTAAAGAACTTGTGGTTCTTGCTTGTATGCCTATTGTTAAAAAGGTTGCTCGTTCTCTTGCAAGACGTTCGACTGACCCCGTGGAGGATATTACTCAGGTTGGTTCTTTGGGCTTAATTAAGGCTGTGGATTTGTATAATCCTGAAATTTCAAAGAATTTTAAATCGTATGCAACCTATCTTATAACAGGTGAAATCAGACACTATTTAAGAGATAGGATTACTATTATTAGAGCTCCGAGAGAAATTAAGGAACTTTCTTTTCGTGTTCATAAATTAACCTTGGAATTGACCGAAAAATTAGGCAAGACTCCAACAGATAAAGATATTGCCGAAGCTCTTCAAATGCCTCCGGAAAAAGTTGAGGAATGTAATAATTTAGACAGAAGAACAACCACAATTTCTATTGATCAAATTATTGGTTCAGACGATAATTCAATATCACTTGTTGAAAAGATAGAAGACGAAAGTCAAAAAGAAGCATTTAACAGTTATGAAAATCGCATGATATTGGACGATGCTATTAGACGACTCGAGCCATTAGAACAACAGCTTATTGTTTTAAATTATTACGAAGGATTAAATCAAAGAGAAATATCCGAAAAACTTAGTATAAGTCAAATGCAAGTTTCAAGAAAACTTAAAAAAGCTTTGATTAAGTTGTTTGAAATAATTTCCAAAAAAGGTTTGAAGAAGTATGAGTAATCTTCCTTATGGAATTGTTGCTTTTTATGTCTTTGTTTTGGGGTTGTGCGTGGGAAGTTTTCTTAATGTTGCAATTTTAAGAGGTCTATCAGGCGAAGATATTGTTTTTGGTCGTTCAAAGTGTCCTAAATGTAATAATAAATTAGCTTGGTATATGAATATTCCTCTTGTTTCTTATCTTTTTTTAAAAGGAAAGTGTGCGTTTTGTAAAGAACATATATCGTTTCAGTATCCTTTGGTTGAATTTATTACCGGAATAAGCTTTTTAGGGTGTTTTTTAACTTATGGTTTAACATTAAAAACATTATTTATATGTATAATATTATCCTTATTTATAATGCTTTTTGTTACTGATATAAAAGAAACGGTTATAATAGACTACCATGCATATATTCTTGCGGTGACCGCTTTTTTGTATTCTATTTTAAAATATTCTCAAATTAGTTTATTTCAGTCTGTTTTGGGCGCTTTTTTCGGTTTTTTCTTTTTTGAAGTCTTATCTTTTGTGTCAAAAAAAGTTATAGGTCAAAGAATGTTTGGGGAAGGTGATAGCCTTATTGCTGTTGGACTGGGTGCTTTGTTTGGGGTTAAAAATCTTTTGATTGTTATAGGGCTTAGTTTTTTAATCCAATGCATTGGCGCTATTCCTCTTTTAATTGTAAAATCTTTCAGGGAAAATAAAAAGACTCTTGCTTTCTCATATATTATAGTTGCTTTTTCATTAATTTTTGTGTTCTTTTTAAATTATTTAAAAATCGTTAAAAATGAATTTTTATATTTAACATACGTTGTTTTTATTGTTGTTTTATTAATTTGGTCTTTAAAAAATATAGTAAGCGAAATAAATATGAAAAAAGACAAATTAAATAATGAAAACAATAGCAATGATATTGAAAGTTCACCGTTTTGTCTTTTGCCTTTTGGTCCTTCGTTAATCATTGCTTCTGTTTTATGTCTATTTTTTATTTCTGAAATTAAAAGTTTTATTTTAAAAACTTTTTTATGATAACGCTTGTTCAAAGTCTTGAATTATGTCGTCTATATTTTCAAGTCCTGTCGAAACTCTTACCATAGAAGGGTTAATTCCACAATTTGTAAGCTGCTCATCTGTTAATTGTCTGTGTGTTGAACTTGCAGGATGAAGCACACATGTTCTAATGTCTGCAACATGAACTTCTTTTGATGCCAGTTTTAATTTATCCATAAATTTTATTGTTTCTGTTTTGTCACCTTTTAAAGTTATACTCATAACCCCTGATGTTCCTTTTGGAAGGTACTTTTGAGCTAAATTATAATATTTATTATTTTTAAGATTCGGATAATTTACCGATTCAATTTTTGGATGTGAATTAAAAAATTCTGCTAATTTTAAACCGTTTTCGCAATATTTTTCCATTCTTATTGCAAGAGTTTCAAGTCCGATATTTAATAAAAATCCACTCATGCCCGAAGGATAACATCCAAAATCTCTCATAAGCTGAGCTCTTGCTTTAATTATATATGGACAAGTGGGATAATCTTTTGTATATATCATGCCGTGATATGATTTATCCGGTTCTGTAAAGTCGGGGAATTTTCCGGAAGTATAGTCGAATTTACCTGAATCTACAATTACTCCGCCTACCTGTAGGGCGTGTCCATCCATATATTTTGTTGTTGAATGAATAACGATATCTGCTCCAAAGTTAATTGGTTTACATAAGATTGGTGTTGGAAAGGTATTATCTACTATTAATGGGATTCTATTATTATGTGCTACTTTTGCGTATTTTTCAATATCTAAAACCTGCAGAGAAGGATTTGTTAATGTTTCTGCAAATATTGCTTTTGTATTTGGTTTGATTTTTGATTTAATTTCTTCTTCGCTTGAATCTACATCTATAAAATCAACCTCAATTCCGAATTTTTTCAAGGTTACGGCAAAGAGATTAACGGTTCCCCCATATATTGCACTTGTGGATAAAATTCTATCTCCTGCTGAGGCTAAATTTAATACGGATATTAAAGAGGCTGCTTGACCAGATGTTGTACACATTGCAGCTACTCCATTTTCAAGGTCTGCTATCTTTTTTTCAACGCAATCGACTGTCGGATTTGTAAAGCGTGAATATATATGAGCTTTTGTGGGGTCATCAAATACTGCTGCAATTTCTTCGGTTGAGTTGAATCTAAATGTTGTGCTTTGATATATAGGCATAACTCCGGGGCCTCCGTTTTGCGGAGTGTACCCTGAATGCAAGCATTTTGTTTCGTCTTTCATTAGTTGTTCTCCCAGTAATGTGTTTAAAAATATATTAAAGCTTTTTTTTGTATTTTTTGCAAGACTATAAAGAAATTATTGCTTATTTTATGAATTACTTAACTTTTATTTGGCAATAAAAATTTGTTTATATTAAAATAGTGTGTGAACGTTTATTATATAAGGAGGTCAAATGGATCGTATTCAAGTAACTTCGGAAATAGAAGAAAAATGTTGCGTGGCTCGTGGCGTTAAAGGTTCTCCTGCTCCGATTCCACAAGAAGGTTTATGGACAAAATGTAAAGAAATCAAAGATATTTCTGGTCTTACTCATGGCTGTGGCTGCTGTGCACCACAACAAGGGACTTGTAAATTAACTTTAAATGTAAAAGATGGTGTAATCCAAGAAGCTCTTGTTGAAACAATTGGTTGTTCAGGCATGACACATTCAGCTGCTATGGCAGGTGAAATCCTTCCGGGCAAAACAATATTGGAAGCTCTGAATACTGACCTTGTTTGCGACGCAATAAATGTTGCAATGAGAGAATTATTCCTTCAAATTGTATACGGAAGAACACAAACTGCTTTTTCTGAAAACGGCTTGCCTGTCGGTGCCGGTCTTGAAGATTTAGGAAAAGGCTTGTGCTCAATGGTTGGTACTATTCATTCAACCAAACAAAAAGGTGTTAGATATCTATCTTTAACTGAAGGATATATTTTAGAACTTGGTTTAGATAAAAATGACGAAGTAATAGGCTATAAATTTGTAAATCTTGGCAAAGTAATGGATGCTATTAAAGCAGGCGTTGACGCAAAAGAAGCTTATGAAAAAAATATCGGTACATACGGAAGATTTGCAGAAGCGGTTAAAACAATTGACCCTCGCAAAGCATAGTTAAAGTTAATGACAGATAATAATAAAGGAAAATTAATATGGCAAAATTTGAAGGACAAGACAGACGTAAGGAAACACTTGATAAAGTGCTTAAAGAGTACGGCTTTTCTTCATTAGATGAAGCTAATGAATTATGCTTATCTAAAGGAATTAATGTAGATGAAATTGTAAAAGGTATTCAACCTATTGCTTTTGATAATGCTTCTTGGGCGTATACATTGGGTTGTGCTATCGCAATTAAAAAAGGCATAACAAATGCTGCTGATGCTGCAGAAGCTATTGGTATCGGATTGCAAGCTTTTGCTGTTCCGGGTTCGGTTGGTGACACAAGAAAAGTAGGGCTTGGTCATGGTAATCTTGGCGCTATGTTATTAAGAGAAGAAACAAAATGTTTTTGCTTCTTAGCAGGTCATGAATCTTTCGCTGCTGCTGAAGGTGCAATTGGTATTGCAAGAAATGCAAATAAAGTTAGAAAAGAACCTTTAAGAGTTATATTAAATGGTCTTGGTAAAGACGCTGCATATATAATTTCAAGAATAAATGGTTTTACTTCTGTTGAAACAGAATATGACTATAAAACGGGTGAGCTGAAAATTCTTTCAGAAAAAGCATTCTCAGACGGCGAAAGAGCTAAAGTTCGTTGCTACGGTGCGGATGATGTTTCTGAAGGTGTTGCAATCATGATAAAAGAAGGTGTAGATGTTTCTATTACAGGTAACTCTACAAACCCAACTCGTTTTCAACATCCTGTTGCAGGCACATATAAAAAATGGTGCTTTGAAAACGGAAGAAAATATTTCTCAGTTGCTTCAGGTGGTGGTACAGGCAGAACGCTTCATCCTGACAATGTTGCAGCAGGTCCTGCTTCTTATGGTATGACTGATACTATGGGAAGAATGCATGGTGATGCTCAATTTGCGGGTTCATCTTCTGTTCCTGCTCACGTTGAAATGATGGGTGTTATCGGTATGGGTAATAACCCAATGGTTGGCGCAACAGTTGCTGTTGCAGTTGCAGTTCAAAATGCAATGACTAAATA
>CALUZA010000027.1 GCA_944325185.1 Candidatus Gastranaerophilales bacterium
GTGGCGCAGGGGTAGCGCACTCCCTTGGTAAGGGAGAGGCCGTGAGTTCAAATCTCATCAAGGGCAAAAAATAAAATTGTAAATTGAAAACTGAATATGGTTAAATCCGAAATAATAATATAATTTAAGGGTAGGTGCCCGAGTGGCTAAAGGGAGCAGACTGTAAATCTGCCGTCAAACGACTACGGTGGTTCGAATCCACCCCTGCCCAATTTTACTGCAATAACTTAATTATCAAAATATAGAACAAATTAAAAATTGAAAAAAATAAATAAAAAATAAGAAAAAAGGAGAACTTATTTTATGGCTAGAGAAAAATACGAAAGAACCAAGCCGCACGTTAACGTTGGTACTATCGGACACGTTGACCATGGTAAAACAACTTTGACTGCTGCTATTACAGGTTGTATGGCTGCTGCAGGTCAAGCTGAAGCAAAAAAATTCGATGAAATCGATGCTGCTCCAGAAGAAAAAGCACGTGGTATTACCATTTCAACTGCTCACGTTGAATATGAAACAGCAACTCGCCACTATGCGCACGTTGACTGCCCGGGTCACGCTGACTATGTTAAAAACATGATTACTGGTGCTGCGCAAATGGACGGCGCTATTCTTGTAGTTGCTGCAACTGATGGTGCAATGCCTCAAACTCGTGAACACATTCTACTTGCTCGCCAAGTTGGTGTTCCTAACCTAGTTGTATTCTTAAACAAATGCGATATGGTTGATGACCCAGAATTATTAGACCTTGTTGAAATGGAAGTTAGAGAATTGTTATCTTCTTATGAATTTGACGGAGATAATATTCCGTTTGTCAGAGGTTCAGCTCTAAAAGCTTTAGAAGCAGTTCAAGCAAATCCTGCTGTTAAACGCGGTGAAGATCAATGGGTTGATAAAATTTGGGAATTAATGGATGCTATCGACAGCTACTTCCCAGAACCTGTTCGTGATTTAGATAAACCATTCTTAATGCCTGTTGAAGACGTATTTTCTATTACAGGTCGTGGTACAGTTGCTACTGGTAGAGTAGAACGTGGTATCGTTAAAGTTGGTGATGAAGTTGAATTAGTTGGTCTTGGCGAAACTAAGAAAACTACTGTTACCGGCGTTGAAATGTTCAGAAAATCTCTTGATCAAGGTCAAGCAGGTGATAATATCGGTGCTTTATTACGTGGTATCGACAAAACTGAAATTCAACGTGGTCAAGTATTGGCTAAACCTGGTTCAATCACACCTCACAAAAAATTCACTGCAAACGTTTATGTATTGAAAAAAGAAGAAGGTGGACGTCATACTCCTTTCTTCCCAGGTTACAGACCACAATTCTACATCAGAACAACTGACGTTACCGGTTCAATTAAATTTGACGGCGAAATGGTAATGCCTGGTGACAACGTTGTAATGGAAGTTGAATTGATTAACCCTGTTGCTATCGAACAAGGTATGAGATTCGCTATCCGTGAAGGCGGTAGAACAGTTGGTGCCGGCGTTGTAGATAAAATTATTGAATAATAATTATTCAAACAATGAAAAACCGATAAGTATTTGCTTATCGGTTTTTTTCATGTTTATTTTTAGTTTTTTATAGATACTAAATACCCCTCTTAGAATTAAGAGGGGTAAATTTTTAACAATTATGATGCGAGTATTCTATATTGTCCCTTACTGAGAACATAAAATATCCGATTGCGCTTAGACCTACTAACAAATAAATAATTCTTGATGCAATGGACATATCTCCAAATAAAAATCCAACAAGGTCAAATCCAAATGCACCAATAAGTCCCCAGTTTAGCGCACCGATTAAAACAAGTGAGTAAGTAAGCCATTTAAAAATGTTCATAAGAATCATAATCTTTCTCCTTTAAATTGATATAGAGATTATGACTCTTTTTTTTGAATAAAAAATTACCCTTTTGTTTAATATGTTTATTGTGCTATTTTACCCTATTGCACTCAATGAACTGCCACCTGAATTTGATGAGCCGTTTGTATTGCATGCTATTGTGCCTGCTGTTTCAACATGGGTTGAAAATAGTGGAGAGGGGCTATTTTGAGCTATAGTACCTGCTGTTTCGGTTGATTCGCTTTCTGTTTTAAATAATTTAGCAGATGAATTTTGTGCTACAACCCCTGCGTTTTCTGTTTTTTCTTTTGAAGACGAATCTTTTTGAAGTTGATTAGAATTAGAATTAAAATTTAATGATGTATCCATTTTATCTCTTTCCATTCAAATATTTCCTAGAGATAAATTCCACAAAAATAAAAAAATAAACATTAATAATTGTAAATTATGCTATTGCCGCAATAATTATAATCTATTTTATGATTGTTTGCTTCTATGGATTTAATATCGCCGTATTTTCTAAGGTTGATAATTAGTTTTTTGGTCGGTAAATCTTTTTGATAAAACGAGACTTGGATTTTGTTCGGACTAAAACTAATTCTATTGCTACCAAAATCCATGTAAAGTATTGGTTTTTTGCTTTCGGTATTTTCTGCTTTTTTGATTTCTTTTTTAAATAAATTTGACATACCGCTATAGCCATTGTTTGCATTGTAAAATTCAACTACCCTACCGGCAGCTTTTTCAATTTCATTTTGGTTAAATAAAATTTCTGCTTCTTTTATTCTTTCTTTAAGCTCGTCTATTGGGGTTTTGTAACTATTAATGTTGCTATCTTCTATTTTTCTTGGTCTATCTTTCTTTCTTTTTGATTGAAAAGATTGATAGTGTTGTTCTGATAAAATATTATTTTGCTTCGAAAAATTATATTTTGTATTATAAACAGGCGATATTCTCATATGAATATAGTATAGTAAATAAAATCCTATGTAAACTATTTGGATTTTTTTCTGTTTTTTTCAGGAAAAACAAAATATTTTCTTAGAAGGAAGTTGCCAATAACACCTGTTGCGCTTGAAATTGTTTTTGACCAAAAATCTCCAAACCCTATTATAATTAATCCAATTGTTGTATAGTAATCAATTGCCCCCATTATTAAAAGAGTTATTATGTATGTAATGATTTCTACTGTTGAATTCCAGCGTGCTTTGTGTCTGAAGAGTATTAAAATGCATAAAATATAATTTACAAGGGCTGAAATAGTGAAGGCTGTTATTATGCTTGCGGTTAAATTATTAAATATTTTCGAAAGTATGATAAATGATAAAATATTTGCTATTGCACTAATTGCTCCAATAAAAAGGTACAAAAGAAATTGCATCGGGATAGGTGCAGTATTTGCGCCATAGTGAAAAATGCAGTATAGTGCTCTAAATCCGTCTTTTGCTTTAATTTTTTTACCTTCTTCGTATGTTCTTGGTGTATATGAAATTGCGCACTCGTACACTCTCCAATTTCCTTTTGCAACATATATTGTTACTTCGGGTTCAAATCCAAAACGGTTTTCTTTTAATTTTGGAGCAATTTCTTTTATAACCTCTTTTTTAAATAGCTTATAACAAGTTTCCATATCTGTTATATCCAGATTTGTATACATATTTGTAAGAAGAGTTAGAAATTTATTCATACAAGTATGCCAGAAATAAAGCACCCTTCTTGTATCTTGTTTAAGATATCTTGAGCCAAAGCAAACATCTGCTTTGTTTTCCATTAGTGGTTTTAAAAGTTTTATATAATCTATCGGATTGTATTCGTCATCTGCATCTTGTATTCCTATAAAATCGCCGGTTGCTTCCATAAAGCCGGTTTTTAAGGCTGCACCCTTACCTTGGTTTTTTTTGTGTGAGAAAAATTTTATTTTTTTATTATCTGCTATTTGTCTTGCAATTTCGGAACTTTTGTCTTTTGAGCAATCATCAACTAAAACGATTTCAAGTTCAAGGGAATTTTCTTTAAAAAAAGTTTCATTTTCAATTTCAAGTATTTTTTTTATGGTTTTTAAAAGAGTTGCCTCTTCATTATAAATTGGTACAATTAAGCTTAATTTTTTCATAAAATAATTATAATTTTTATGATTTAAATGGGCAAATATTATTAGAAATGTAAAAATTTCAGGTTAAGATTTTATTCTATTGTTTTTTGAGTGAATAAACTGTAAAATTAAAATATGGACACTATTAATAAAGCTGATGTTATAGTTGTTGGAGCGGGACCTGCCGGTATTTCTGCTGCAATTGAAGTTGCAAGAGGTGGAAAAAAGGTTGTCCTGATTGAAAGAGCTCAATATGCAGGCTCAAAAAATATGTATGGCGGAGCCGTATATACAAGTGCGCTTAAAGAGGTTTTTAGGGATGATTTTGAAACAATCCCTTATGAAAGAGTCATAAACTCACACACTTGGGCTTTTTTAACCGATACCGGTTCTTTTGAAATGACATATAAAAACGATGATTCAACTGCTTCTTACGCTATCAAAAGATTTAATCTTGAAAAATGGATGATTGAGCGAGCAAAAGAAGCAGGAGTATATTATATTCCAAATACTTTAGTTACAAATCTGCTTTTAAAAGATGGTGTTGTCATAGGAGTAAAAACAGAATTAGAGGAGTATTTTGCTTCTGTTACAATTCTTGCGGATGGTGTTAATTCGCTTTTGAGCAGACAGATTAATTTAAGGAATAATTATGAACCAAAAGATATTATTTTGTCGGTTAAAGAAGCAATCAAGCTTGATAAGAAAATAATTGAAGAAAGATTTAATCTTAAAGATGACTGCAAAAACGGCGTAAATAAGCAATATTTTGGTACTGCTTTTGGAAATTTAAAAGATGTTAAAAATCTTTTTATGATGACTTTTCTTTATACTTTTAAAGATACTGTTATGCTTGGGGTGGGCGCAAATTTAGCTGATTTAACGAAAAATAAATTAAACTTAAATCAAATTTTAGACGAGGTTAAAAAACATCCGGATATTTCTCCTTTAATAAAAGATGGTGAAACTATTGAATATAGTGCGCATTTAATTCCTGAGGGCGGTTATAAAAAAATGCCTAAATTGTATTCCTCAGGTGTTATTATTGCGGGAGATGCAGCAGGTTTTATTAATAGTGTTCATTTTGAAGGAACGAATTTTGCCCTTATTTCGGGTAAATTAGCAGGCGAAAGTGCCTTAGTTGCGCTTGAAAACAATGATTTTTCGGAGCGCAGTTTATCGGTTTACAGAAAAAAACTTGAAAAATCTTTTATTATGAAGGATTTATATGCATACAGAAATGTTATAGAAAGACTTTATTCACGTTCGAATTCTCTTTCAGTGTATTATCCTAAAAAAATAAGAGAACTTTTTGAAATAGTAACAAGTGCAAACTGTATTTCAAAAGGTTCGCAAATAAGGAGTTATGTTTCAAGTTTTTTTAAGGATAGAAATATATCTGAACTTTTTAAGGATATTTTTGCGTTTTTAAAATGCGGTTTGGATGTGTTTTTTGGAAAATAATTATGCAAGAAAATAAAGATAATAAAAAATCAATTCAGGAAAAATTGGAGCTATTGAAATATAATTGTGCAAATTCATCTCATTTGATAGTTGATCAAAAAGTTTGTGCAAAATGTAAAGACAAGCCCTGTACTTTTATTTGTCCTGCGGGAGTTTATTCTAAAGACGAAATTACGGGCGAGATTATTGTTCAATATGAAAATTGTCTTGAATGTGGAGCATGCAGGATTGCATGCCCTAAAAATACCATCGATTGGAGTTATCCTGAGTCGGGGTGCGGTGTAGTTTTTAAACATAATTAAGGAATTTAAGGAGCAAATATGGAAAATCAATATTTTTCAAGGTGGTATGATAAGGATCCTGTATTGTCCATGTCCATGCGCACTTTGGCAAATTCATCAGATGAAAGACAAATAGCTGTTGCGCTAAATTTAATTAAGGTAATAATTGAACATAATATTAGAGATAATAAGTATGAAAACGTTGAAGATATTATGTCTGCCGTAGAAGACGGACGTATTCAAAGAGGGCATTCTCGTTGGTATGATATTGATTCTACCGTTAGAACAGCAATTCAAATGCTTGAAAAATGTCCTCCTGAAACAAAAAAGAAGGTTGCTCTTGATATGGCTCAAATTGTAATTGAGAAAATTATTCAAGATGAAGATAAAGATGAAATTGAAAAAGAGGAGCAAAAACAGGAAGAAGTTCAAGAGTTTGAAGGCAAGATAATTGATTTGGATTTAGATAAAGTGCAAGATATAAAAAATGAATGATGCTGAAAAATTTGAAAATCTTCAAACGACTTTGAAATTAAACCCAAAAAACTTTCAAGCAAGACGAGAACTTGTTATGTTGTGCTTGGATTTAGGATATGAGGAAGTTGCTCTTTCTCATATTAAGTATTTGCTTTCAATTTTTCCCGATGATGCTGATTTATATTTTAATACCGGAATATGCTGGGAAAAATTGAAAAATTATGAGAATGCTTTGGCTGCGTATAAAAAAGCCGTAGAACTCAGATCTGATGATGCGGATTTTTTATATAATCTTGCGCTTGTATATGAAAAACTGGGTGATATAGATAGCGCTATGGCGAATTTTAAAAAAGTTATTTTTTATAAACCTGAAGATGCAAATGCCTTTTTTTCAATAGGAGTTTTGTATTCTAAAAAAAATGAACCAAAAATTGCAATAAAATGTTTTAAAAAAGCGATTGAATATAATTATAGTGATTATTTTGCACATTTTTATCTTGCTTGCGAATATAAAAAAATTCATGAGTATGATTTTGCACTTGTTGAATATAGAAAAGTTTTGGAGCTTTCCCCTGATTACTCTTGGGCATATTTTAATATTGCTCAAATATATTGGGAATTAGGAAGAGTGGATGATGCTGTTGTAATGCTCAAAAAAACGATTGAAAAAAATCCAAAGGATATGGAAAGTTATAAGCTTTTGGTGCAAATTTTGATAAAAGAAGATAAAATCGATGAAGCGTTAGAGATATTAACAGATGAAACAGAAAAAACTCAAAATGCGGATATGTACTATCTTATGTCTAAAGTTTTTGAGATTATGGAAGATGATAACGCAAGATTTGATTGTCTTGAGCTTGCCCTTGAAAATAGGAACACTTTGACATTTGATGAAAATGCCGTAAAAGTTGAATATAAAGAGTTAAAAAAGAAGATTGCTTAGTTTTTAAATAATTTTACTATTCTAAATTCGTAGCCTTCAGGTTTATTTAAATATGCTGTATATATTGATGAAATTATCACCATAAGAAATGATATTGAAAAACAAATTGCTATTATTTTTTCTTTTTTAGTCATTTAATCTCCTTTTTGAATTGACTTTTTCATCCATTCTTTTGCTCTTGCTCCAAGAAAAATTTTTCCGTCTATTCTAATTCCGTATCCAAATGGGTCTTCACCTTTGTTTATTCCGTCTACATCCATACAAAAAACATTTTTAACAAAATAAAATCCGGTTTTTGTGTGTTCGAATACACAAGCATCTCTTTCTTCTGTTGTTGGAAGTTGTAAACAATATGATATATAATCAACTTTGTTGTCCCATTTAACGTAGTATGGGTTTCGTATTTCTCTAATCCATTTGTATTTGGCGCCATAAACATTATTTTCATTGTATTGGTAATAGAAAATATCATCAGCTGTTTGTATATAATTTTTTAAATTGTTTTGTATGTCTTTACACATATTATCAAGTTTTTCATCTAAATTATTTTCGTCTGAAACATTATCGTCGGGTCCATATATTCCATCTTCATTGTCAGGATAAACAGCTTTTTTTACGGTTACGATTTCAGAAAATGTTCTTAAAAAGTAATCTTTTTTTGTTACCCATTCTCCATTAGGCATTTTTCCTAAATCACCATTTGCATAATATTGATCAGAATTTACAAGTTCTCTTATAACAGTTCCTAAAGTATTATTTCCTTTTTTAAATTTCATTACATTCTCATCAGGAGCGCTATGTATTGCAACAGGCAGTAATATCGCACTTAAAACTCCTATTATAACTAAAACAATCATTATTTCTGCTAATGTAAAACCATTCTTTTTAGACATTTAATAAGGAAACTTTCTATTTTTTCAATAAATAAAATTGATATTACATCATTAAATGATGAAAGTCAATAAAAATTCTATATATTTTGTCCTTAAAAAACAAAATTAAGATATTAACATAATTTTAAGGAGCTAAAATGGATTCTATTAAAAAATCTTTCGGGGCAAGAATAAAAGAAATGCGCGAAAAGCGAGGGTTAAATCAGGAACAACTTGCCGAATTGCTTAATATGGAATCCAGACATTTAAGTAGAATAGAAACGGGAAAAAGCTTTACAACTCTTGAAAACATTGAAAAAATGGCTGAAATTTTTAATGTAGATATTAGTTTTTTATTTTCTTTTTCTCATAAAAAAAATAAAAATGAGCTTATAAAAGAAATCGATTTATTTCTTAAAAATGCAACGCAAAAAGAGGTTGAACTTGTATATAAAATCGTTTTTGATATTTTTAATTGATTTTCTTGTGATAAACTGATTTTATGGAAAAAGAAACTCAACTCAAGTTAATTGAAAATAAGAAAATGGATGAATTAAAGTATTATGTTGCATTTAGCTATTTATTTGTTCGTCCTTTGTTTAAGTCTAAGTTATTTGAGTATTTTGATTATGATATAGAAAAAGCTTATAATGCTACAAAACAAGATTTAAGAAATGTAGCACAAGAATATGACATTTCAATTCCCAGAGATTTTATTGAAAAAAGAGATGCTTTGAATATTGATGAGTGTTATTACAATGCCTTTTTAGATAAAGATGTTAAAATTTTAACTTATCACGATGAAAAATATCCTGAACTTTTAAAAGAAATTCCTGATTTTCCTCTTTCAATATATTATAAAGGCAATATTGATGAAATAAATTATGATTATAATATTGCAATTGTAGGTTCAAGACAGGCATCCGAGAGTGCAAAGCTTGCGCTAAAAAGCATATTATCTAAATTAAAAAATTCAAATATTGTTGTTGTTTCGGGTTTAGCTTATGGTATAGACAGTCAAGCCCATCAAAGTGCATTGGATAATAATTTAAAAACCATTGCTGTTATTGGTTCCGGTTTAGATATAATATATCCTGCTCAAAATAAAAAATTATATAGAGATATTTTGAATAATAATGGTCTTGTATTTAGTGAATATCCTTTAAAAACACGTCCCATGGCTCAAAATTTTCCTCAAAGAAATAGAATTGTAGTAGGGATGTCTAAAGGAACTCTTGTTGCGGAAGCAAAGCTTAAAAGCGGTGCAATGATTAGTGCTAATTTAACATTGGATTATAATAGAGAACTTATGTGTATCCCCGGAAATATTTTAAATCCTAATACTTCCGGAATATATTATCTGATAAAAAATGGTGCCGGAATTATTGCCGAATCAAGTGATTTGTTAAATCAAATGGGTTGGGATATTATATTTGAAGAAAGCAATGTTAAAAGAAATATTTTAACTGAAATTCAACAAAAAGTGATAGATGTATTATCTTTGGAGCCAAAAACATTTGATGAAATTGTCTTTAAAATGTCTGAAGATGTTTCAAAAATTATGGTTACCTTGACAGAGCTTGAATTAAAAGGTTTAATTAAACAATCGAATAATAAATATTATAGATGCGAATAGGTTATATATGGCTACAGTTAAAGAAAAAAATAAAAAAAGTGAAAAAACTCTTGTAATAGTTGAGTCACCTGCAAAATCTAAGACAATAGGTAAGATTTTAGGTAGTGATTATATAATACAAGCGTCCATGGGGCATGTTCGTGATTTAGCTTCAAAGGGGCTTGGTTTTGATATAGAAAATAATTTTAAACCTACTTTTGAAGTTATACCGGAAAAGAAAAAAGTTATAACTGAGTTAAATAAAATAGCAAAAACTGTTGATAAAATTTATCTTGCATCCGACCCTGATAGAGAAGGAGAAGCTATAGCTTGGCATGTTAAGGAGTGTCTTAAATTCCCTGAAGATAAGATTTTTAGAATTGTTTTTAATGAAATAACGCCGCATGCAATTAAAGAAGCTGTCGCAAATTATCATCAAATTGATATGTTGAAAGTTGAAGCACAAAAAACAAGGCAAATTTTAGACAAGCTTGTTGGTTTTAAGATTAGCCCGATTTTGTGGGAAAAAATGAAAAATTATAAACTTTCTGCAGGACGTGTGCAATCTGTTGCGCTAAAAATGATTTGCGAAAGAGAAGATGAAATAGAAGCTTTTGTTCCTGTTGAGTATTGGACTATAGAAGCTTTGTTGAATAAATCTAGTGTGGATTTTACTGCAGAATTAGCAAGAGTTATTAAAAACGGTAAAGATGAAAAAATTGAACTTCATAATGAAGATGAAGTTAAAGAAGTATTAAAAAAACTTGAAAAAGCTAAATATACTGTTTCAAAAATTAATACTCGCGATACCCAAAGAAAACCTCAACCTCCTTTTATAACTTCAACTTTGCAAAGAGAGGCAAGTTCTAAATTGGGCTATGGAGTTTCAAAGACTATGCAGGTAGCTCAGAAGTTATATGAAGGAATTGATTTGGGGGATGGTTCTGTTGGACTTATAACTTATATGAGAACAGACTCTACAAGGATTTCTGATGATGCAAGAGATTTTGCAAAAGATTATATATTAAATAATTTTGGTAAGGATTATTATCCTGAAAAACCAAATGTATACGCTAAGAAAAAACAAAATACGCAAGATGCCCACGAAGCAATAAGGCCGTCATATATAGATAAGACTCCCGATAGCATTAAACAGTATTTAACAAGCGAACAGTATAAATTATATAAATTGATTTGGGACAGATTTATGGCTTCTCAAATGACAAATGCTAAAGTTAAAAATTTGACGGTTGATATAGAAGCAAATGATTACATCTTTAAAATGGGTTCTTCAAAAATAGTTTTTGATGGATTTACAAAGATATATGCAGATACAGAAGATGTTATAAGCAAAAAGTTCCCAGATTTAAAAGTTGGGGATGAATTGAATTTTAAGAAATTAAATTCTGAACAACATTTTACTCAACCGCCTGCAAGGTATTCTGAAGCAAGTCTTGTAAAACAACTAGAGGAGTATGGAATAGGCAGACCTTCTACTTATGCTCCAATTATTACAAAGATACAACAAAGAAATTATGTTGAAAAAACAGAAACAAAATCTCTTAAACCGACACCTTTAGGTAGAGCGGTTTGTAAACAGCTTGTTGAACATTTTGAAAAAATTATGGACTACAAGTTCACTGCTCAAATGGAAGCAAGTCTTGATGATATAGCTGAAGATAAAGAAAATAGTGTTGAATTTTTAAATTCTTTTTGGCAACCTTTTTCAAAGACATTGGATTCCGCTCAAAAGAATATGAAAAGAGTTGATGTTGAAACTGATAAAGTTTGCCCTAATTGCGGCAGAAAAATGGTTGTAAAACTTTCCCGATATGGTAAACAGTTTTTAGCTTGTTCGGGTTATCCCGAATGTAAAACAGCACTTCCTATGGATGGCGACAGCAAGGTAGAAGTTCCTGCTGATGAACCTACAGATAAAAAATGTGAAAAATGCGGCGGTGATATGGTTATAAGGACAGGACCTTATGGGAAATATTACCAATGTTTAAACGAAAAATGCAAAAAAAGATTTTCAATTGTTGAATCCTCAGGGGTTAAGTGTCCTGAGTGTGAAAAAGCAGGCAGAGATGGAGAACTTGTAAAAAGAAAATCCCGCTATGGCTCGTTTTTCTGGGGTTGTTCTAAGTATCCCGATTGCACTTTTGCACTTTGGGCTGAACCTACAGGTGAAAAATGTCCCGATTGTGGAAGTCTTTTAGTTAAAAAATATTTAAAAAGAGGCAATAAAATTGCTTGTTCGAACAAAAATTGTAAATACTCAAGACCGATGGATGAAGAATAATGACTGAAAAATTTAAATTAGCAATAATCGGATATCCCATAGGACATACTTTAAGTCCCGTATTGTACGAAGCTGCTTTTAAGGAATTGAATTTAGATTATAGTTATGAGGTATTATCAACTCCTCCAGAGGATTTAATTTCTCAAATTAAGCGTTTAAGATCAGGAAAATATTTTGGTTTTAATGTTACAATACCCCATAAAGTTCCGGTTACTCTCTTTCTTGCTAAATACGATGAATTTGTTAATTTAACAGGTTCCGTTAATGTTGTTAAAATAGAAGATGATATGTCATTATCCGGTTATAATACCGATGTTTACGGTTTTATGGAAGCTATACCAAAGGATATAGATTTAAACAAAAAGAAAGCTGCAATAATAGGAACAGGCGGAGCTGCAAGGGCTGTTTGCGCTGGTTTATATAAAAAAGGTGTTTCTAAAATCGATATTTATACAAGAAATGTTATTAATTCGGCTGAAACAATTTCGACTTTAAGAAGCAGATTTAGCGAGATTGAAATAAAATCTATTCAAACTTCTTTAATGGAAGGACTAGAGGATGTAGATATTCTTGTAAATACGACTCCTATGGGAATGAAGAATTTTGATGAAGATAGTTCTCCAGTTGACGATAAAAATATCGAGAGTTTAAAAGAAGACGCTATTGTATATGATATAGTTTATAATCCTTTGCGAACAGCTCTAATTTCAAAAGCTATTAAATATAATAAAAGATATATTTGCGGCTTAGATATGCTGGTTTATCAGGCAGTTAGAGCAGTTGAAATTTGGAGCGGACAAAAACCTGATTTTAAAACTATGAAAATGAGTGCTTTAGAGGAGTTTTTAATTGGGCAGAAATAACTTCCTTTTATTGTATGATTTTTTGCTGTGATATAGACAATATAAAATTTTTTATGTAGTATAGGATAGAAGGTATTATACTCGTGGTTTACAGAATAAAAAATGATTAGTAGCAAAGAAAATAGTATATATAGAGGTTTTACTCTCGCGGAAGCTTTGATTACGCTTGTGATTATAGGTATAATTGCAGCGCTTACAATCCCCGGAATTTTAATTAATACGGAACAGCATGAGTATAAATCTGCCTTAAAAAAAGCATTATCTTCTCTAAATCAGGTAATAGAGTTAAATATAGCACTTGACGGTTACGGACCGATTGAAGCTGTTACAATGACAACACCTGATGCAGAAGATAGTTTATATGAGTTATTTAGAAATAGAATGAATGTGATTTCGGTTTCAAAAGCTTATGATTGGGGTGGAACTTCTAATTATGCATTTTATACCGGTGATGGTATGAGATTTGAGTTTCCAACTACACCTAAAATAACCGGCGGTACTTTTGCTACAAATAATGGTAAGTGCGCTACCCCAGGAGGCAAAATTGAAGATGCTCTTGGAACAGAGTATAATGATCCTTGCTTAATTATAGTTGATGTAAATGGAGATAGAAAACCAAATCCCAGAAAAACAAAAGGAACTTATAAAGTTCCTGCTGCAACTGCAAGGTCAAAAGTTCTTGATGTATTCCCAATTATAATAACGGATAAAAATGCATATCCTTATGGAGTTGTTGCACAACGTGCAATGTTCCAGCATGATTAGTTTTGTTATTTAATTATTTAGTTTTATATAAAATTGAAATCCTGAATTTTTTCAGGATTTCAATTTTATTACATATTACACCTTAATAAAATAATTACTTATTGTTCGCAAAAAATAACGACTTTATCTTCTTTTAGGCTCTTTTGTACATCGATTATTCTTTGGTTTGAGCTTCCTACCCATTTTAGATTGTTATCATTTAATTCTTTTACAAATTCACCATCAACTAATACATCTATATTAGTTAAATCTATTGCTTTTTTAACTTCTTCCCATAAAAAACCAGTATAGAGCCAAACAGTTTTATTTTTAAGTTCTGTTTTAACCTTTTTAGCCAGCCTTAAGACAGTTTCCCTGTTGAAAGGATGTAAAGGATCACCACCAGAGAATGTAATTCCTGATATATGGTCTTGAGAAAGCGCCTCAAAAAGTTCATCTTCTGCTGCTTTGTCAAACTCTATTCCGCCTGAAGCATCCCAAGTTTGAGGGTTTTGACATCCGTTACAACAATGAGTACAGCCTGCTGTCCAAAGAACAACTCTTAATCCGTCGCCATTTAACATATCGTCTTTAGTAATATTGTGATAGTTCATTTTGTTCCCTTTTTATCATGTAAAAAACCGCCTTTTATTTAGAAAGGCGGTTTTTTTATTTTACATACTTACTCTGTCTTTTATTTCTTCCATTTTATGATCCGCCAATCTTGAATCACCTTTGACTCTTGAATATGCAAGGTATCCGTTCATTCTGTCAATTTTGGTTAAGTTTTTAGAACCACAGACAGGACAAACATCCATGTTTAATTCTTGGTGTCCGCAATCATCGCAATATGAAAGAGATAAATTTACACCTTCATAAAAACCTTTTTTCATAGCACGTTTTAACAATGTTTCGACTGCTTTTGTATTATATGAAATAGGATATTTTACATATTGGATTTTACCGCCATTCATCAAATCCCAAAATCTTCCTTCAAGATCTTGTTTTTCAATAGGACTGATTTGTTCTGAAACATGACAGTGGAAAGAGTTTGAAACATAAGGTTTATCTGAAACACTTTCAACAATGCCATATTTTTTTCTGAATTGTTTTACTTGAAGTCCGCAAAGATTTTCTGCAGGAGTTCCGTAAAGTGCATATAACCAGCCGTCTTCTTTTTTAAATTCTGCTACTTTTTTGTTTATGTATTCCATAACCTCAATAGCAAACTCGCCGTCTTCGACAAGTGATTTACCGTTATGTAGTTCTTGGAGTTCGTTTAGAGCCGTAATTCCGAAAGAAGCTGTTGCAGATTTTAATAAAGGCTTGATTTTTTCATTAAATTTTAAATGTCCGCCATAAAATCCGCCTTCACAATATGCCAAAGGATTAACTGAAGCTCTCATTTCACCAAGGTATTCATACGTTCTTATGTGGATTTTTCTGATTAAATTCATATAATAATCAAGAACTTCATAGAAATCTTTGCTTTC
Source organism: Candidatus Gastranaerophilales bacterium (assembly GCA_944325185.1). Lineage (GTDB taxonomy): Bacteria > Cyanobacteriota > Vampirovibrionia > Gastranaerophilales > Gastranaerophilaceae > RUG14156. The sequence goes on from CALUZA010000027.1 coordinate 14,993, forward strand.
TTGTTTTGCTTTTGCATAAATCATAGGTAAGTGTAGTGAAATTGCACCTATGTTAAATCTTCCGACAAAAATAGGCTTGTCGTTTTCATCAGCCGGCTCCATACCGCCTCTTTCATACCAAGGTGATAAAAATGCACGACATCCCATAGGCGAAACGACTCTTCCGTATTTTTTATACATAGAAGCAACATAACCGTCTCCTGAAAGGCTTAACCAATCGGGATACATTGTTTTTTTAGAACATTCAACGCCTGCATGGAATAATTTTTCAAGTGGTTTTCCTTCGCCGTGAAGTTCTTCATCGTATAGAAATACAATCTTCGGGAATAATACAGGTTTTTTGCATTCTTTTTTGCCTTGTCCGCCTTGACGTGTTTTAAGGCAAGCAAGAGTTGCCATTACTTCAAACTCTCCTTGTCCAAGACCTGTTGTAACAGTAATAAAAGGATAATCTCCACGAGATGAAGCAACTGTATTAAATTTATATTCCCAACCTTGAAAGCCTTGTTCAAAATCTGCTTGAACGTCTTTCATTGCTTCTTCGCGAGCTTTTTCGAATGAAAGCCCCATGCAAATATATCTGTCATATTGTCTTTCGTAAGTTTTTTGAGCGTATGGAGCAAGGATTTTGTCTACTTCCGGAACTGTAAAACCGCCGTATTGTTGGCTTGCAGCAGCCATGACAATGTCACCTATAACATCAAACGCAACATCAAGGCTTTTTGGTTCATTGTACCAAATGTTGCCCATTTCAAAACCGTCTTTTAAAACAGCTGCAACGTCAAATAAGCAACAATTCATGGTATCTCTGCGAGCAGACATATCGTGAATGTAGATATAGCCTTCTTTTATGGCTTGTTTGTCTTCAACTGTTAAAAAGAACTTTTTGTACAATTCTTTATTTAATTCATTGAAAATTAATGAACGTTTTGTAGAAACAAGTGTGGAATCTGCGTTAGCGTTTTCCTTGTCACCGATATACATGATTCTTTGTGATTCTTGATAAACTTTATCAAGCATGTGTACAAAATCTGTTTTATAGTTTCTGTAGTTTCTGTAGCTTTCAGCTACTTTTGGGCTCAGTGCTTGGAGTGCACTTTCCACGATATTGTGCATTTGAGATATTTCAACATTGTCGCAATCCATATCGGTTACGCTTTTATTGACGTATGCACAAATATCTTTAATTTCTTTTTCGCTAAAAGTTACAAGCATTCTTGTTGCTGATTTTTTAATTGCATCAACAACTTTTTCAATGTTGTATTTTTCTTTTGTACCATCTTTTTTAATTATACAAATATTATTTAAATTTCTTCTTGTGAAATTAATTATATTAACGGAATTTTCACTATGTTTAATTGCATCAGTCACAACTTGGTGTGATGTTTGTGTGGTTGTTGCATTGATATCGTTTGAAATCTTTTGCATTAATTCCTCCTAATTGCATTAAAAATGCTTCCCGTATTTTGCTTAATTCTTTTCGGTAAAAAACTGCTTCGGTTTTTTATCTATTTATATTATTCTACTACAAATTAATTGGCATGAGTACCATTTATTTTGTTGATATATTGTTTATTTTTTAAAAGATAAAAATCACTCCGATGTAGAGTGATTTTTATAATTTTTATAAAAATTTACTTTACAAAATTATTTTACTAAAGGTAAAACAGAGGCGGTTATGTCGGTACCTCCGTAAAGTAGTGAATCCTTTCTAAACACTAAATCATAACCCATGGCTTTAGCTTTTTGAGTTATAACTTCATCAAGTTGTGTATCTACTTGATTAACTTTTTTTGCATAATTATCTTTAATATTCTTTTTCTTTTGAGTTAATTGTGCTTCATATTTTTTAATTAGAGCCTGTTTTCCTGCTGCAGTTGATTGTTTTCTGATATCAGCACTTGCTGTATCATACCATTTAAGCATGTCTTGAGTTTGTTTAGCTTTTGCTTCTTCTGCGGATTTTAAAACTTTAGAAGCGCTTAATAGTTTTCCAACGTTAACGTAAGCAACTTTTGACGCCTGAACGTCACTGAATGCTATGTTGTTTAATCCGAATCCTAAACCAAATGCAAATGAGCATAAAGCTAATGTCAATAAACTTTTTTTCATAAAATTCTCCTTATTTTGAGTAGTTTATATTAGATATGATTGGTTGCTTAAATTCTATTTTATTGATTGAGCGACCGTCAATAATTGGTCCGGGTGGGACTATATACCATTTGTATAATGCCGTATTTAATCTTTTGTGGAATTTGTTTAACCACTGTAGTTTTGTTTTTTCATCTAATATATTCTTTTTCTCATATAAAAACTTACATTTCATCATATTATCGATTGATTGATTAAGATTTTCTATTCTCCATATTACTTCATCTAAAAATTCATAAGGCATAAGAGCGTCTTCTGCAAGAAGAGTTTTTCCTGTTTTAGGGTCGATTGCAAGTTCTGCTCCCGGAGGTTTTTTAATTATTGATTCGGGAATTGCATTTTTCTGTGGACGATTTTCATTCATCCACCTTGCAAGTGCAAAAAGTTTTGTCTTAACAACATCAGAAATTGGCGCATAACCGCCTGACATATCTCCGTTTATTGTTGCATATCCCATATAAAGTTCTGATTTATCAGAAGTTGCAATAGGAATAGTTGATTCAAATTCATTTGCTATACCCCATAGAATCATAGCCCTGCTTCTTGCTTGAATATTATCTTGCGTAAAGGATTGGTTGTATCTTTTTTTAAAGGAGGTTTCGGCCTCTTTAAATATTTGTTCAAATTTGTTTGAAATTGTATCATGCATATCTTTTATGGGGATTTCCATGAAGGATATTTTTAAGTTTAGCGCAAGTTCTTTTGCATCGTTTTTGCTTTCCGGTGAGGTTAATTTGGAAGGCATTGAGATTCCAAGAACATTTTCGCTTCCAAGAGCATCTGCTAAAAGTACAGCGCAAATTGTGCTGTCCAGTCCACCGGATAGTCCAAGGACTGCACGTTTGAAATTATTTTTTTTGAAATATTCTTTAATTGCAAGAATAATTGCTCTATAAGTTCTTTCAAGATCAGGTCCATGATCAAGAGAAAACTCTTTTTGAGAATTTAAAGTCAATTCAAGACCTATGGGAAGGGGATTTATTATGTTTTTGGAATTTGGATTCAAAATATAAAAATCTTCTTCAAATCCTTTTGCCATAGCGCAAAGTTCGCCTTTTTCATCATACATTCTTGAATAGCCGTCATAAACTAATTCGTCATTTGCGCCTGTTTGATTTACATATATATATTTAACACCATATTTTTTTGCAGTGTGCCTCATCATATTGTGTTTTAATTGTTCTTTTTTTGCTCTTGTGCAAGAAGACGCGGGACATATTAGAATATCTGATATCGGAGCAATTTCTTTTATGGGATCTATCGAATAAAGATTTTTTTCAAAGAAATCAAAATCATTCCAAGCATCTTCGCATATAACTATTCCGTATTTTATTCCGTTTAGTTCGATTATTCTATTATTTTTGTTGATTGCGGACGGCTCAAAATATCTGTAATCATTATGTTCACAATAGTTTGCAAGAAGTGATTTTCTTATAATTTTTTTGATTTCTTTATTTTGGATAAAAGCAACTGAGTTGTAATATGGTTTTCCAAATTTTTCTTTATTGTTTTCTGCAAAACCAATCAAAACCCCTGTATTTGTTGTAATGTTTTTTATTTCTTGAAGTGCAACTTCGGCTTGTTTAACAACATAAGGATATCTTGTTAAAATGTCTCCTATGGGATAACCCAATAAGAATAATTCCGGAAAAACAATTAAATCCGCATTAATTTCGTTTGCTTTTTTAATATTTTCAATGGCTTTATTTTTGTTATATTCAACATCTCCTGAAATTGGATTAAGTTGTGCCATTACAATAATATTTGAATTTCTATTTTTCATAGAATTAATTTTACCACAAAACGGGCTTATGGGATTATGTATTATCTATTTTTATTCTTATTTCAAAAGAGCGATTCCAAGGCAGGGAATATGATATTCTTTTTGGATAAAAGTTTAAAAATTTTGATATTTTTTTAGAATTTTCGTTTAGTTCTTTTTCTTTTTCAATTAAGGCATCGCTAAAATTAGGCGCGTTTTCCCTTATATATTTTCTTGAAATTGCTTGATAACCCCAATCGTCAAGAAATCTTATGAATTGAATTTTTTTGAAAGCATTGTCATCAAATGAATTGCTTTTAAGTGCTAAAAATTTAACTATTGCACAAAACAAGCAGCACCCTATTGTGTTTGCGCTTGTGTTATATCCGCAATAACCGAAGAAATTTTCATCATTATTATTAAAAATTTCATCAATAAAAGATAAATCGCTTCCGTTTGCGTTATTTACATCTGCAATAAAAAAATTGTCTTTTGGAAAGTTGATTTTGTTTTTGTTTGAATTTATAACATCTCCTAAAACCAAATCTCCTTGCTCATTTTTAAAATTATTGACAACCATGGTTAAATCAAAATTGTTTTGATTGATTGTACAACCTGCAAGTTCAATTTGTCCTTTGACACATTTTTCAATTGAAATATCTTCATATTTTGAAATTAAATTTTTATAATTATTTTCTAAAAACACAGGGTTAATTTTTATATTTTGATTTTTAGTTAAAGCTCTTGAAATTAGCCCAAGTGGAATTTCGTCAGCCCCTGTTTTTATAAAGGCTTGATTGATGTTATTTTCTTTAATTATTTTATTTAATTCGTTTGCTTCTTTTACATTTAAACCAAATTCGCTACAATCATCTTTTGAAAAGATTAATGTATCAAAAAAGCCTTCTTTTGCCCAATTTAAATAAATTTTATTTATTTCAAAATTTCTTTTTCTTGTGTTTAGGTAATCTTCCAAAATGTCATTTGGTATTTTGTTTATAACGCAATTAAAGCTTTTTTCAACTTCGGATTTGTGGAGATGATATGACCAGTCAAAAATTCTTTTTCCCCATTGAGCCCAGTACATTTTTTCTTCTTCGTTAATATTGTTATTTGAAATTCTCATTATGGAAGAAAAAGCAAGAATTTTGTTTGTTTTTGTTTTGGCAATATCTTTAAATTTTTCTATTCTTTTTTTGATTGTTTCAAAACTATCTTCAATTCTTCTTGAGGGAATAAGTCCGCCATAGGCAATTGTATCAAGAGAAACTATTAAAAAATCAACTTGTTCAAGGTTGTTTAAAAATTCAAATATTTTATCTGTGTCGGATTGGACCGTAAGCCCTCCAAGGTGTTTGATTTCAGGCATGAAAAGTTTTATGTTTTTATCGATTGATAAAATATCATCAATTAAATCATAACAAATTGGTCTGTTATCAATTGGAATTACTGCTATTTTCATATTTAAAGTTTATAATTTTTCAAAAATTTTTTCAATCATAAATTTATACCCTTGTGGCTTATTGGTAATTATTGTATAAATTGATGAAAATATTACTAAGACCATAGAAAAGCATAAGCAAACTGCAATAATTTTTTCTTTTTTTGTCATTTAATCTCCTTTTTGAATAGATTTTTGCATCCATTCTTCTGCTCTTTTACCCATTATGATTTTACCGTCTACCCTAATTCCGTATCCAAAAGGATCTTCGCCCTTACCAATACCGTCAACATCCATACAAAAAATTTTGTAAGTATAATAAAATGAATTTGCGTTATTGTAATTTATTGTATCATCCACTCCGGATTTGTCCCATTTAAAGTAATAACAATTTCTAACTCCGCACCCAAAACCGGTTCCGTTTCCATCAAAACCAAAAGAGAGACCCGAGTCTATTTCATAAAATACAATATTGTCCGCAGTTACTATATAATTTTCTTGTTCATTAATTTCATTTTTACATTTCTTGTCTAAATTTACAGAAATTTCAGCATCTCCAAATTTAATTTGCCAATCTTCTGCTTCGTAACCCTTGAAATTGGAAGATACAGGTAAATCTTTTGTGCACTTGTTTTCTTTAACTGATACAACATCAGAAAAAGTGTTGCAAAAATAATCAGATTCTATAACCCAGTTTCCATCTGCTTTTTTGCCTAAATCCCCGTTTGCATAATATTGATCAGAATTAACAAGCTCTCTTATAACATTTCCAAGAGTATTATTTCCCTTTTTAAATTTCATTACATTTTCATCAGGAGCCGAGCTTATTGCAACAGGAAGTAATATTGCAGTTAAAATTCCGATAATTGTTAGAACAATCATTATTTCAGCTAAAGTAAAACCTTTTATTTTCATATATTACCCTCATGTTTATGCATACATTATGCATACAAAATGAAATATTTATAAATATATTATTCATTTAACATAAGTTCAATACATTATTTAAAGGTTATTTTTTTGAAAAAAGCTTTAACTACAAACGGAAATTCTTGGCAACTGTATATTAATAAGCCGATTGCTGATTTGCTTGGCATAAATAAAGTCGACTATACGGTTAATTTATATATTGAAAAAAGAGTTTTATATGTATCGAAAAATTTTGATAATATTTCAAATGTTTCATTTTTAACCAAAAAATTAATTAAAAGAGGTTCGGGTTTTGGTTTAAATTTTTCAATTCCTATTCTGGAACTTTTGGATATTACTCCTGAAAAAGATATGTTGGATATAATTCTTGTTGAAAATAAATTGATTATTAAAAAGCTTAAAAGATAAATTAATTGTTTATTAAAAATTAACTTGTTTGATGTGTTTTTTCAAGATAGAATTATTTAAGTTAGAAGGAATTATTTTTCAGGAGAAAATTTTGCATTTTTGTTTAGATGAGATTGTAAGCTGTTTAAATTGCGAAGTATTATATAAAAAAGACAGTTTTGACAATAAAAAACTTTTTAATATATCAACCGATACAAGGAAACTTCAAAAGGGCGACTGTTATCTTCCTTTGAGGGGTGAAAATTTTGATGGTCATAATTTTATAGATAAGGCTATAGAAAATGGCGCTATAGGATATTTTACTCAAGATAGATTTAAAATAAATAAATCGGCTGATTTTGTTTTATATGTCAAAAATTCGCTTGTTGCATATTTGGAACTTGCAAGTTATATAAGAAGAAAAATAAATCCGACTGTTATCGCAATAACCGGTTCATGCGGCAAAACTACCACAAAAGAAATGCTTTATAGTGTTTTTTCAACTACATATAAAACCCATAAAACCGCCCTTAATCATAACAATGAAATCGGGTTTTGCGAAACAATGTTTAATATGCCGACAGATTGCGAGGTTGCAATTGTTGAAATGGGCATGCGCAATTTAGGTGAAATTGAGTTATTGTCTAAATATTCTAACCCTGATATCGGAATTATTTCCAATATTGGTTCAGCGCATGTTGAAAGACTTGGAACTTTAAAAAATATAGCAATAGCAAAATGTGAAATTACAAAGAATTTAAAATCGAAATCCGATGGCGGACTATTTATTGGAAGTAAGTGTCCACAGATTTTGGAAAATTTAAATTATGACGGTGATAAAATTTTTACATCTCTTGAGGACGTTACAAATATAGACATAAAACTTGAGTCAACTAAATTTACATACAAGGGTCATGATTTTGAAATAACTCAATCGGGCGAATATAATATTTTGAATGCACTTTTGGTTATTGAAGCGGCATTAGCAAAAAATATTACATTTGAAAATATTAAAAAAGGCTTATTAAATTATAAACCAATAGAAAAACGTTGGGAAAAGACTGTTGTTGGAGGATTTACTTTTGTAAATGACAGCTATAATGCAAATCCTGAATCTATGAATGCTGTTTTAAAAACATTTTTATCTATATATCCTCGTCCAATTGTGCTTGTTTTGGGTGATATGGGTGAACTTGGCAAAGATGAAATAATGTATCACAAACAAGTGGGTGAATTTTTATCTTCGTATAAGGATGTAACATTGCTTACTGTGGGTAATCTTGCAAGACATATAGCAAGAAACACAACTCTTGAAAGTGTGGAATTTGAAAACAATGACGAGTGTGCAGAATATATTGTAAAAAATGTAAATAAAGAATCGACTATTCTTTTGAAAGCTTCTCGTTCTATGAAATTTGAGCAAATAATTGAAAAAGTTAGTGAAATGGCGGTAAATTTATGATAATGATTAGTGTTGCAGGGCTTATTGCCCTAATTTTATGCTTGCTTTTTGGAATACCATACATTGATTTTATGAAGAAAAAAGCATATTCTCAATATATAAGAGAAGAAGTTGCTCAAATGCACGCTTATAAAGAAAAAACGCCTACCACAGGGGGAGTTTTTATTGTTTTATCAATAATTGCGGCGTCTTTAATTGCTTTATTTATGGCTCAAAAGACAACCACATCAGCAATGATTGTTATAATGACTTTGATTTTTTATACTTTCACGGGTTTTGAAGATGATATTAAAAAAATAAAAGCTCAGCATAATTTGGGCTTGTCGGCAAGAGCAAAATTATTATTGCAGATTGCAGTTGCTATGCTTCCGGCTTTTTATATAATTTTTTCAGGTAAGACCGAAGTAAGTTTTTTAAATTTTAGTTTTGATTTGGGATATTTTTATCCGATTTTTGTTGTTTTTATGATGGTTGGTGCTTCAAATGCATTGAACTTAACAGATGGTCTTGATGGTCTTGCTGCTTCATCATCCGTATTTGCTTTTTTAGCTTGTGCTGTAATTTGCTATTTCAACAATAATATTGATTTAGCTATTATATCAATAACAGCCTGCACTGCTTGTCTTGGTTTTTTATATTTTAATAAAAAACCTGCCAAGATTTTTATGGGAGACACAGGAAGTCTTGCTTTGGGCGGTTTACTTGCAACTATTGCTATAATGGGAAAATTTGAGCTTTGGCTTATACCGATTGCAATTGTTTTTATATGTGAAACTCTTTCTGTTATGATTCAGGTCACAAGTTTTAAATTAACAGGTAAAAGAGTTTTTAAGATGAGCCCTATACACCATCATTTTGAACTTTCGGGCTGGTCTGAAAATAAAATTGTAAAAGTTTTTACTCTTATTACATTTTTATCTTGCACTTTGAGCGTTTTGGTTTATTTTTTATATAAGGCATAAGATGATGAATAAATATAGTGATTTGAAAAATAAAAAAGTTTTAATTTTGGGGTTCTCTACAACAGGAATAGCTGCTGCTAAATATTTTGCAGGTAAAGGAGCAAATGTTTTTGTTTCTGAAAGCTCAAAAGAAGAAGAGAAAAACAAAGAAAAAGTTGAACAAGTGCGTTCTTTGGGAGTAAAGGTTGAATTTGGCGGTCATAGCGATGAGTTTATTGATGGTTGTGAATTTTGCGTTTTGAGTCCGTCTATACCTTTTGATTCTGACGTTTTGAAGCGTTTAAAAGAAAAAAATATTGAATATTTTTCTGATATTGAATATGTTTCAAGAATTGAAAATAAAAGAATGATAGTTGTAACTGGTACAAACGGAAAAACTACAACAACAGCTCTTATTTCCCATGTGCTTTCGCAAAAATATAATGCTCCAAGTTGCGGTAATATTGGAGTAAGTCCTTTTGAATATTTAGAAAAAGGAGTTGATTATTTTGTTGTTGAGGCAAGCTCTTTTCAATTGTTTTATACTTCAAAATGTGCTCCAAAAATTGGAATATTTTGCAATATTACTCCGGATCATATATTGTGGCATAAAACTTTTGAAAATTATTTTGAATCAAAAGCAAAGATGTTTAAAAATATGGACGGTAATTCATACGCAATATTAAATTATGATGACGAAACAGTTCAAAAATTGGGTGGAAAAATAAAAGCAAAAACATATTATTTTTCTATGCAAGATAGAAATATGAAAAATTGCACTTATTATGAAAGCGGAAAAATATATTATAATGACGAAAAAATAATAGACAGTAAGGATTTACAAATCGTAGGTCCTCATAATATGCAAAACGTTATGTGTGCGATAATTACGGCAAAAATTTTAGGTTTGGATAATAAAACAATTAAAAATGCCCTAAAAACATTTAAGGCTATAGAACATAGGCTTGAATTTATAAGAACAATAGACGGTACTGATTATTATAACGATTCAAAAGCGACAAATCCTGAAGCCAGCATTGTTGCAATTAATTCATTTAAAGACAAAAAGGTAGTATTGATTGCAGGCGGAAGAGATAAAAAAACTTCTCTTAAGGATTTTATTGCAGCTGTTAAGGACAAGATTTCTAAAGTCATATTAATAGGTGAAGCAACTAATCGTTTTAAAACAGAGCTTTCAAAAAGCGGTTATATGAGCATAGTGAATTCAAAAACACTTGAAGAAGCCATAGATATAGCAAGTCTTGATAAACCTGAAGTTGTATTGTTATCTCCTGCATGTGCAAGTTTTGATATGTTTGAAAGCTATGAAAAAAGAGGAGAAGCATTTAGAAATTATGTATTATCAAAGAAATAGAGCATATACTACTCGAACAAAAACATACACCAAAACCCCTCCGGATAATTTATTGGTTGTTGTGGTTGTTTTTATAGTAGTTTTTGGGATAATGGCGGTTTTTTCTGCTTCTGCTCCAAAAGCCATTAGTCTTGGTGAAAATCCGTTTAGTTTTACTTTAAAACAATTAATTTGGCTTGTTGGCGGGGTTTTTGGCGCTTGGTTTTTTTCCGGATTTGATTATAGACGCTTGAAAACATTTGCCGGCATGCTTGCATTGTTCGTTTTAGTTTCTTTGGCTTTGGTTAAATTTTCTCCTTTAGGGGTTACTGTTAATGAGGCAAAGCGTTGGCTTGTAATTGGCCCTTTGCAATTTCAGCCTTCGGAAATGGCAAAACCTGCTTTGGTATTGTATTTTGCAACATTATTTTCAAAGGATTCAAGAATACTTGATTCAAGAAAATATCCTTTTTATTGTATTTTTGCAGGAATGCTTTTGTTAATTTATATGCAGCCTAATTTGTCAATGATAATTTTACTTTTGATGACATCTTTAGCTATGTATTATGTCGCAGGCGGCTCAACAAAAATTATAACCGGAGCTTTTGGACTTGGCGCTTTAGCTGTTGCAACAACAATAAGAGGATACCAATTGCAGCGTATAAAAGTATGGTGGAATCCTTTTTCGGACGCCCTTGGAGCAGGTTATAATATAATTCAATCTATGGTTGCTTTTTCTTCGGGAGGATTTTTTGGAGTTGGTTTTGGTAATTCAAAACAAAAGCTTTCATGGTTGCCTGAAGGACATACAGACTTTATCTTTGCTATAATAGGCGAGGAGTTTGGCTTTTTGGGATGTTTCTTTCTTGTGTGCCTTTTTGGTGTATTTTTACACAGGGGTTTTGTTATAGCAAAAAAATGTCCAGATATGTTTGGTAAACTATTGGCAGTTGGGATTACTTTTTCAATTTGTTTTCAAGCATTTACAAATATGTCCGTTGCATCATCCTTTGTTCCTGCAACAGGTATTCCGCTTCCTTTTGTGAGCTACGGTGGTTCAAGTTTGTTTGTTTCTTTATGTATGATAGGGGTTTTAATTAATATATCCAAAAAAAGAGTTCAAAGGATAGTTCATTATGTTCAATAAAAATAAAGAAAAAATCTATTTTATAACAGGCGGCGGAACAGGCGGGCATATATACCCCGCGGTTTCGGTTATTAATACTTTGTTGGATGCAAAGGTAGAAAATAAAAACATATTTTATCTTGGTAATAGAAAAAATATGGAATACGAAATTGCAAGAAAACACGGCTATAACTTTTTAAGTCATGGCGCAAAGGGGATGCCAAGAAAAGCAAGTTTGCGTTTTATTTTTTGGTTGTTTGGATTATTGGCTTCAACTTTAAAAACATGTTTTTATTTTTTAGAATATAGACCTGATGTTGTTTTTGCAACAGGAGGATATGTATGTGCTCCTGCACTTTTTTGTGCTTTGTTTTTTAGAATTCCTTACGTACTTCATGATTGTGATATACAACCGGGGATAGTTACAAGGTTTTTTGCACCTTTTGCTTCGTCTGTTTCGCTTGCTTTTGAAGGTGCAAAAAAATATATAAAATCAAAAAACATTTATGTTAATGGAAATCCAATAAGGCAGGAATTTAAAACCATATCAAAAAAACAAGCAAGGGAAGAACTTTCTTTGAAAGATGATTTTACTATATTGATTATGGGTGGTTCTTTGGGCGCAAGAACAATTAATAATTCTTCTTTTAAAATTTTAAAAGAATACGCAAATAAAGAAGGTTTTAAAATTCTTTGGCAAACTGGAAAAAAGAATTTTGATGAAGTAACTAAAAAAATTCTTGAAGAATTTCAAGGGCTTCCGGATAATCTTGTTTTGCAACCATATTTTGATAAAATGTATCTCGCTTTGTTGTCTTCGGATTTAGTGGTTTCCCGTTCGGGTTCTTTGAGTTTGTCTGAAATTTGTGCCTGTTCCCTTCCATCAATTCTAATTCCATATCCTTATGCAAGTCAAAATCATCAATACAAAAATGCAAAAAATTTGGTTGATAATAATGCGGCTTTGTTGATTGAAGATAAGGATTGCAATGATGAGACTTTGTTTGATATGGTAAACAAGTTGATTTCAGATAAGGCGTTGTTGTCTGATTTATCTTATAATGCATATAAACAAGCTAAACTTAATTCTGCAGAGCAAATTGTAGAACAAATAAATAAGGCAATAAAATAATGACAATTGCGAGCGATATTTTAACATCTTGCGGTAAATTTCGCATTGATTTGGGACTTGACAGGATTGAAAGAGTATTGAAACTTTTAAATAATCCTCAGAATAATTTTCAAGTGATTCATATAGCAGGAACAAACGGTAAAGGCTCAACTTCTAAATTAATAAATGAGATTTTAATTCAAACCTATAAAGATACTGATGTTAAAATAGGGCTTTTTACAAGTCCTCATCTTTTTTCTTATACTGAGAGAATTAAGATTAATAATAAAGATATACCTGAAAATGAATTTAATTTGTTGGTAGTTGAAATAGATAGTTATGCAAGAGAAAACGGAATCGAATTAACCGAGTTTGAGTTACTTTGCGCGGTTGCTTTTCAGTATTTTTATTTGGAAAAGGTAAAATTTGTAATTTTAGAGGTTGGACTTGGCGGTTTGTATGATGCTACAAATGTTATTCAAAAACCTCTTGTTGAGGTTATATCCGAAATAGATTTAGATCATACTCAAAGACTTGGCAAAACAATTGATGAAATCGCTTTTCAAAAAGCAGGTATAATCAAAGAAAATTCAAATGTAATTTTTTTGAATTCAAATAAAGGTTATGAAATATTAAAAAAAGAAGCGATAAAGAAGAATGCTAAAATTCTTTTTGCGCCGGATGTTGAGGTTGTTTTTGAAAACGGTAAAAATTTTGCCGTTGTGAATTCTAGGAGATATGAATTCAATCTTTTAGGAACTCACCAAAAAGATAATCTAGCCTTGGCTTTGGGTGCGCTTTTAGGGGTAGGTTTTGAGATTAAGCAAGATGTTTTAAAAATGGCTTTAAAAAATGTTGTTTGGCCTTTTAGACTTGAATACCATAAGGAAAAAAATATATTAATAGATGGGGCTCACAATCCTTCCGGAATTAAGGCTTTAAGAAAATTTTTAAATGAAAATTTCAAAAATAATAAGAAAACATTTGTTTTTGGGTGTTTAAATAACAAAGACCATAAAGCTATGTTGGATATCTTGCTGGAAAATGATGATGAATTTTATTTTTATGAATTTAATTATCCAAATGCATTAAAATATCAAGAATTAAGCGAAAAATATCAAAAAAAAGCAATTAGAATTTCAAATTTATCTGAAATTAAAAAAATTTTAAAAGAAAAAACTAATTTAAAAATATTTTGCGGATCTTTATATATGCTTGGGCAAATTTTTAGTGAAATAAAAATTTAATTGTCAAAAATTTTTTTTCACCTTTTTTATAGAATTATAAAAGCAAGGCAAGGGTATTTATGAAAATATCGCAAATAAATTTTTTTCAAAACAAAAATATATTTTTGAAAAATAAAAAGCAAAATTATGTTAGTTTTAAATCTTCGCCTGATAGTGTTGAATTTTCTTCAAAAGAAACCAATAAACCAAATAAGAGATTTTTGGATTTGGTAGCTGATGAAGAAATGCAGCAAAAAATAGTAAATAACCTCTTTATAAATTCTGATGATGTTTATGATAGGGAAATGGAAAATAAATTTATTTCTTTTACAAGTAAATTTATACACGATTATAAAGAAAGCGATGATAATGATCATACATTAGATTTAATTAATAGCGCTTATATGGCTTTTAAATTTTTAAAAGGAGATGGTAAAGGTTTAGTTTCTGATAATGATGCGGAAAAAATCGCTTTCGCATGCGCTTCTGCTATGTCGAACGAATTAAGTCCGGACGCAATAGAGAATATTATGTCTACTGCAAAGACCAAAGATAATAAACCAAGTATAAAGTTGTTTTTAAGTTTAATTGACTATACAGTAAAAAGAAATTGCAATTTGTCGGCCACAGAGGCCATAAGTGAACTTAGTCGTTTCTGCTTGAATGAAAATGGTGAAATTGATGAAGGTTTATACAATAAAATGGCTAAACTTTTTAATATATCAAGAGTTCATGATATATCAATGGTTGGTTTAGTGCATGACCTTGTTTTAGATAAGGATAAAAATATTGACGAAGACAGATACACGTTTGTTTACGAAACCATGGAAAAATTATTTAACACTTTAGATGAAGAATTAATTTATTATGATGTAAATATTTATGAACAGTTTATTATGTCTATATATGTTATAGTGTTCAGTATTGTAAATATGTCTAAAGATTCAGATGACAATTTTGATATACAAAAAGCAAGAAAAAGCTTTAATGATTGGTTTTCGTATTCTAAAAAATTTCCAGAATTATTAAATAAAAGAATGCAAATCAATGTGACTATAGCGGAAGATGGTATACCTCAGAATATCGTAGCGCCATTTGAAAAACTTAATTCTACGATACCGCAAGTTTCTCGTTTTTTTAATAATAGTATATATAGAATGCTTTTTCTTTTAGGCGGCAGTAACGCTTTTTCTTCCGATAAAATAAATTAGAATTTTTTATCAGGATGAGGATAGAAATATTGGCATCCGTTCCAAATCAAAATTTCATTTTGAGATATTTGGCATTTTCCATTTAGGCAATCTAAAGTGCCATCAGGACATAGGGTAAAATGTTGGCAATTTTGACAGGTTTTTAAAGTCATTCCTTTTGATTTTAGTTTTCTTGCCATATCAGATAGAGCGTCATACATTCTTAAATATGAGTCGGTTACAATGAAACGGTTTCCTTCTCTAAAAACAACTTTTCTCATTCCGTCTTCTGAAACTAAATCGAGTTTGCAGATAAAATCTTTTTTACCATTGTTCACTATAGCGCTTATTGTTGCGGAATTAACGTTTTCTTCTTCATAGCGACTATCTATTATTGAGCGCATTGTTAAGTTGTTTATAATAATTTTTGTTTTTTGCCAGCTCAAGCAAAAAGGATAAAGCATTAACCAGAAAATTTCTTTAATTTGCATTCTTGAAACATTTATTGAAATTATAAAATTGACAAACAAGAATATACCAAGGAGCACAACGAGTTTTTCACAAACATGTGTTGAGTGGAATATACTAAGCCATATTAAGAAAATATAGCTAAATAATACAAATAAAGAATTTGGTTTTAAAAGAAACAACATAAATTCTTTAAAGGAATTACTTTTAAACGCAAGCAAAGGAAAATAATGTGAAAAAATAGATATTTTATTTTTTAAGGTTGGGGATGAAAAATCATAGTTTTTAACATCTATTGCAGTGATTATATATGGACAATAAATTGATTTGATTTCATTAGAAGCAAGCTCAAGAGAAAATTCAAGTTCTGAATCTTTATCTTCTATTGCTACATAGCCTATTTTTTCAATTACGTCACTTGTTATAACCAGATTATCGCCATCTATAAAAAACGGTAAATTAAACATAGAGCGGACAATGCTGTTTGTTCTGTTGATATATTTTAAGTATGCTGAAATAATTGAGTTTTTAATTCTTTTTGCAAGTTGTGTTTTTTCATTGAATGAAATTTTAGAACCCACAAGAACGCAAGTTTTTGTAAGTGATTTATTGATGTTTTCAAGATATTTTTCACCAATAATTCTGTTTGCTCCCAGAAATACGTAAGCATCGAATTTGTTTTCAGGAAGCAATTTGTTTAATAAAAGATTTATTGCCTTATCTTTTGTAAAATAATCGGGGTTTTGAATGTTGTGTATTCTTGCACCAAGAGCAAAATCTCTTGAAGGAGATGTGTCATTTTCTTCTCTTTGGTAAGCAACATGAACCTCGTAGTGTTCTTTTTGGTAGCTTTGATTATTTAAAACATTGAGCAATTTATCCAAATTTTTATCTTTGTGTGTTGCATATATTAGAACGCAAAGCTTGTTTTTTTCAATAGCAATACTTCTTGTTTTTTCTTGCATTTCGAAGTATTTTTCGATGTCATTTGCTTTAATGAAGAAAAAAAGCTGATAAATACAGTATATAAAAAGATAAATAATTAATAATACGAACAATATATCGAATACTATCATAGTTGTATTTTATAAAAAATAAATTTAAAAATCTAGCTTTTTTTATTTAAGGTAGATATAATACGAGATGTGATAAGTTTTTTAGGTCAATGTATACAAAATTTCATTCAAGCTGCTAAATACACCTTGAGGGGAAATGTCCGTTTTTCAAGTGTTGTATCTCAGGCTGCTGCAATTGGTTTTGATTCTTTGGGAATCTGTCTTTCAATTGTTTTTATTTCTGCTTGTGTTATTGCGCTTCAAGTTGCAAAACAATTTTTAATGTCAGGCGGGGATAGTTATATTGGTGGTTTTCTTGCGGTTGCATTGATACGCGAAATTGCTCCGGGGTTTGCAGCACTTGCGCTTGCTGCAAGAGCCGGTACTGCAATTACTGCTCAGGTTGCAAATATGCAAGTAACAAATCAAATAGATGCGATTGAAGTTTTAAAAGTTGATTCAATAGGTTATTATTTTGCTCCAAGGATATTAGCAGGAGCTTTGAGTTGCTTTTGTATAGTAATGCTTGCAGAATTAATAGGGGTTTTAGGCGGGGCTTTGGTTTCATATTTTTCTATCGGGCTTCATCCTATCAGATATTTTAATTCTGTGTGGCTTATGCTTGTTATGAAAGATGTCTATGTAAGTTTATTAAAAGGACTTATTTTTGGGGCTTTAATTGCTCTTGTTTGCGCAACCGTTGGTTATAATACCAGAGGTGGTGCTAAAAATGTTGGTGAATCAACGACAAAGTCTGCGATTTTATGTACAATATACATTCTTTGCGCTGATTTAATTATAGGTATATTATTTTATATGGGCGGTTAATTTTCATCCAAACAGTTGAAATTATTAAAAAAAATCTTCCTAAAGTTCTAATTTGGTTATAATTTTAGTATCTGATATTATGTTTTGAAGGAAGCAAATATGGCTCAAAATGATGGAATAATAACACAAATTATCGGTCCTGTTATAGACGTTAAATTTGATGATGGGGTTTTACCTGAAATTTATGATGCATTAGAAATATACAATGATGATGGTAAAAAGACCACAGTTGAAGTTCAACAGCTTTTGGGTGAAAACACTGTAAGAACGGTTGCAATGTCTTCGACAGATGGGCTTAGAAGAGGAATGAAAGTAATTAATACTCAAAATCCTATTAAAGTTCCTGTTGGAAAAGGAATATTGGGAAGAATTTTGAATGTATTGGGCGAGCCTGTTGATAATCAAGGTGAAGTAGTTGCGCAAGACAGATTTCCAATTCACAGACCTTCTCCTAAATTAACCGAACAAAACACAAATATTGAAATATTAGAAACAGGTATTAAAGTTATTGACCTTCTTATGCCATATCAAAAAGGTGGAAAAATAGGTCTTTTTGGTGGTGCAGGAGTTGGGAAAACGGTTCTTATTATGGAATTAATTCACAACATTGCAGCAGAACATGACGGTGTATCGGTATTCGGCGGCGTTGGAGAGCGTACTCGTGAAGGTAATGACCTTTATAATGAAATGAAGGAATCGGGAGTATTAGATAAAGTTGCACTTATTTACGGTCAGATGAATGAACCACCCGGAGCTCGTATGAGAGTTGGACTTTCAACATTGACCTGTGCGGAATATTTTAGAGATGTTACTCATCAGGATGTATTATTATTTATAGATAATATTTTCCGTTTCGTTCAGGCGGGTTCAGAAGTATCTGCTTTGCTTGGACGTATGCCTTCGGCAGTTGGTTATCAGCCGACTTTGTCACAAGAAGTTGGTGAGCTTCAAGAACGTATTACTTCAACTAAAGATGGTTCAATTACATCTGTTCAAGCGGTTTATGTTCCTGCTGATGACTTAACTGACCCTGCGCCTGCAACAACATTTACTCACCTTGATGCGAGCACGGTTTTATCAAGAAATATAGCTTCTTTAGGTATTTATCCCGCTGCTGATCCTTTAGAAAGTTCATCACGTGCGCTTGATCCGCATATTATTGGGGAAGAGCATTATGATGTTGCAAAAAAAGTTCTTGGTATACTTCAAAAATATAAAGATTTGCAAGATATTATTGCAATTTTAGGTATGGATGAATTATCGGAAGAAGACAAGCTTACTGTTAATCGTGCAAGAAAGATACAAAAGTTTTTATCTCAACCTTTCTTTGTTGCTGAACAATTCTCCGGTGTTAAAGGAAAATATGTAAAATTAGAAGATTCTATAAGAGGATTTAAAGAAATAATTGAAGGAAAACACGATAATGTT
The DNA here is from genome assembly GCA_944325185.1 of Candidatus Gastranaerophilales bacterium. Lineage (GTDB taxonomy): Bacteria > Cyanobacteriota > Vampirovibrionia > Gastranaerophilales > Gastranaerophilaceae > RUG14156. The sequence continues at coordinate 33,853 of CALUZA010000027.1, forward strand.
CCGGAACAAGCTTTCTATATGGTTGGCACCATAGAAGATGTGCTTGAAAAAGCAAAGAAAGAAGAACTTGTTGAGGCATAAAATATGAGTGAATTATCCGGTGATAAAATTCTTCTTAAAGTCATAACTCATGAAAAAGTTGTGTTTGAAGATGAAATTGATGAGTTATATGTACAAGCTGCAGACGGCAGACTCGGCATATTAAAAAATCATATTCCAGTGATTTGTGCTCTGAATGTCGGAGTGACAAAAGTCATAAAGGATAAAGTATCACAATGTATTGCAGTTATGGGTGGAATATTGCAGTTTGCAAACAATAAAGCGACAATTCTAACTGATATAGCTGAGCTTGATTGTGATATTGATATTGCTCGTGCAATTCAAGCAAAGGAACGTGCCGAAGCAAGATTAAAAGCAAAAGATGAAAATTTAGATATTGTGAGGGTACAGATTGCTTTAGCTAAAGCAATAGCAAGGATATCTGCCAAAGATAAGAAATTTTAAAATTATCCCCTTTTAAAGGGGATAATTTTTTATTCAATCAAAAAGACTATTTTTTCAAAAAATAATTAAAGTTTTTTCAATAGTTTAGATGATGATTAAAATCGGTTATTTAAGTATTCTTACATGTGTTAATAAGTTTTATGGGGATAGAAATTAGTTGAGGAGGTTTAAGTTTAACCTTGAAAGTGTTTTGACCGTTAGGCAAAAAGCACTTAATGATGCAAGGATTCAGCTTGCTTCCATAATGAATATATATAACAGACAAAAAGATGTACTTGATGAGATGAATTTTGAGCTTATACAAATTCAAAAAGAGTCCGAAAGATATTTAAGTGAGGGTGATTTTAATCCTGAAATGATATCAAATTTTAATTCTTTTTCGCATAAGTTGATGCAAGATATTAAAACACAAGAAAGAATAATGTCTGAAACAGAAAAAGATTTAAAAAATGCACAAGAAAGTGCTCGTCTGGCGTATATAAATGTAAAATCTCTGGAAAATTTAAAACAAAAGAAAAAAGAAGAATACGATAGAGAATTTTTGTTGGATGAGATTAAACAAATTGACGATATTGTAAATTCAAGAAGACAAGCAGTTTAGTTAAAAATTAAGGGGAAAGATGACTAACGCAGTTGTGCAGAATAGTGAAAATAGTAACGACATTATTTTGAATAATATGTTGAATTCAAGCAGTGCTTCTACTTTTTCTGAAAAAACTGCCGATAGAAGTTTTTCAAATCTTTTTAATAACTTGAGTGCTCGTACTCAAAAAGCACAGACGAATTTTGTCGAAAAGGCAATTAAAACAAATACAAGTTCTATAAACAAAAAAGCTTTGTCAACCGATACAAAGGAAATAAACACGAATTTAAAAGACGACAAAGTTCGAAGTGTAAGTGATAATAGTGAGAGATTATTAAATCAATCAAAGAAAAATTCATATAAAAAAATTGATAATAATAGAGAAAGTGAAGTTTCGTCAAAGGCCCAAGTTGCTTATGCTGAGCAAAATATAGAAAATGAAAGTACAAGCAAAACAGTAGTTGAGAATGAAAAACCAGTACTATCAGAATGTACGGAAATTGAAAAAGATGTTAATAATCAGTCGGACATAAATAATAGCTCGTATGTAGAGTCATCACCGGTTTTTTTTAATAAAGAAGTTGAGAAGCCGACTGATTTATCAAATGATACTGATATTAAAGATGCAAGCGTTTTAAGCGTACTACCTTTAATTGGAGTCGGTCAAAATCAAAGTCAAGTAGAGGATTTATTACAAAAGACAGAAGATATTATATCAAAAATCGAATTGTCAGAAGATGTCGCTCCTGCTATTGAAGATATTTCAAATATTTTAGACGAATCGAATTTATCTCAACAAGACAAAAACAATCTTTTGTTGCTTTTAAATCAAGTAAAAACAAACAGTGATATCAAAGCAGGTTTTGATAGTTTTGTAAATGAATTTCAAAATGTTTTAGCTAAAAGTGAAATTCAAAATACAGATATAAGCATTGATAGTTCTGTAAGTGAAAATTTAAAGGATGTACAGGAGTTTCAAAAGGTAGATTTAGAAGCTGTTTTTGAAAAAATAGAAAATATTTTAAATTCTAATAAATTTGATGAGAAAATTTCAAAAGATATTTTAAGTACTATCGATAACATTAAAGAAAATTTGTCATCGCAAACTTTGGATGAATTTAGCAAAGTATCTTCAAAATTGCCGGAAATTACGGATAAATTAAATCAAATATTGAATGTTGATTTAGATAAAGTTTCTGATATTAACAGTTTGCAAGAGAATACTTTTAATCTTTTGAATTCAATTTCAAAAAATTTATCAAATACCGATAACGAAAATATTATTAATGCAGATTTTATAAATAATTCCGATATTAAGAACTTAACTCAATTTAACAGTGAATTAAATGAAGTTATAGATAATTTTGATATTTCAAAATTTGACAGTGTTTCAAGCGACGAAAATTTTTTAAGCGAGGTTTTTGAAGTTTTTGATAAGTTTCAAAATGCAAGCGAAAATATTGAAATTTCGGAAGATTTAAAAAATGATATAAAAGATGTTTTAGAACAAATTGACTTAATTCAAAGTACTGATAATAAGGATGATTTAACTGAAGATTTTAGAATATTGAGCGAGCAAATTGAACAGGTTCAAGCTCAGGTTAATAAGGAATTAGAGTTAAAAAATAATCAAAATATTGAAGTTGACTCCGAATTAACAGCAAAGACTTTTAATAAATCAACCGAAAATACTCAAAATAATTCTAACACAATAAATCTTTCCGACGCTTTTGAAAAAAATGCGCAGAATGAAGATTTTTCAAATGAATTTGATAACAAGGAAAATCAATTCCAAGAACAACCAAAAGAAACCCTTGAACTGAAAGCTAAGGTTCAGGAAGATGTTGATATTCAGCAAGATGAAAGTATTGTACAGGATAAAAAAGTTGTTTTTGAAGAAAAACAAAGTTTTATTAATGAAATAAAAGAAGACATTCTTCTTGACATAGATTATACTTCAATTCCTGATAATTCGGGTGCATTGTCCGTAAGCGATGAAGTAATAAGGCTGGCTATGGATGATGTCGGGGTTTTAAAAAATGACACCACAATAAAAGGAAGCTTGTTATATGATACTGCTTCCGGCAATGTTGCGGTTATTAAAAATGCTGCTCAAATGATAAAAGGAGCTCAAATAAATCAAAATCCTATATTAAATCAACTCGAAAATAGTGATTTAATGAGCCAAATTGGTGATAAATTGACTCAATTAAAGGATGCATCTAATCAAAAACTTACTTTGGTTTTAAGACCAAATGATCTTGGCAGACTCTCAATTGAGTTGACTTCAAACAATCTTGGTTTAACTACTAATATACTCGCTCAAAATGATGATGTTAGACAATATATTGAAAAGAATATTCAAACTTTAAGGCAGCAGCTTGTTGATGCGGGTATTAGTGTGAATAATATACAAATTAAAACTGCCGGTCAAGAAGGTTCAACTAATTATCAGGGGAATCAGCATTTCAATCAAAACAGTGGAAATGAGCAGAATTCTCAAAACCAAAATCACTCAAATAATGAGCAAAATCAAAAAGAAAGACAGGAAACTCTTTTAGCAATGTCGAATTATGATTATCATTTTGCAAAAGATTTTTCGGGCGTTTTAAATAAAACAATAAATTATGGATTGAATTAAAGAAGGAAAAAGTTATATGGCTTCAGTTTCAGAACAAATAATTGCTAATACGAATTATTCGCAGATGACTGCAGCAGCTTCAAAAAGTGCAAGTGAAAGCAAGTCTTCTACATCAATAAATTCACAAGCTTTTTTAAGGCTTTTAACTGAACAGTTAAAATATCAGGATCCCATGAATCCGATGGATAACTCGGAAATGTTGGCTCAAGAAGCTCAGTTTGCAACTTTAGAACAAATGGAAGCTTTGACAAGCACATTTTCATCCTTTTCGAATATTTATCAGGCAAATTCTTTACTTGGTCAATGCGTTCGAGTGGAAGTTGATGGCAAAGGATATGTTGGAGTTGTCGAAGGGGTTGATTTTTCTGATTCAAATGGCGCAAGCGTATTTGTGGGAGATAGATATTTTCCGTTGTCTTCGATTACCAATGTTTATTATTTAACAGAAACGCCGGGTGAAGGCGAAGAAGGCGGTGAAGGCGAAGCTGGTGACGGAACAACAGAAGGAGATAATGGGGAAACAGATACCGGAAGTGTTTCGGATAGTGTTTCGGATGCTGTTGAAACAGCAAAATCAGTTGCTGCATTGAATGCATTAACTGATGGAAATATGGCTCAAAAGGCTTATGAATATGCAAAACAAGCAATAGATGACATAAAAGGACAATAAAAAAAAAGAAAAAAACTAAATGACACAAGCATTATTTACGTCCATGACAGGCCTTAATGCAGGCACAGAACAATTAACGGTTGTTTCAGATAACGTTGCAAATATGAATACAACTGCTTATAAGACTTCACGTGTTGATTTTCAAGATATTTGGTATCAAACAAAAACAACCGGTACAAGTTCTACAAGAAATTCAGGCGGTACAAATCCTTATCAAATAGGTGTAGGTGTTCAATGTGCAGCTATTACGAAGGATTTTGGTGCTTCAAGTACAAATACTACAGGTAGAGCCGAAGATATGGCTATAACAGGAAATGGATGGTTTACAGTATTAGATTCAGATGGAAAAGTTTTACTTACAAGGGACGGTTCATTTTCTTTAGATGAAAACGGTTATTTATGTACAGCAAATGGTTCAAAAGTTTTGGGTATGGATCAAAACGTCTCTTTGAGTCGTTCAGATACCCCTATAAAAATTCCAACTTCAATTAAAGTTACAGAGGGTGGTACTCCTGCTGCAATGTTTGGTCAAATGTTCTGTTCTGATTTAAATGGGCTTGGAAGTACTTTTAATGGTATTACAGGTGGTAAATTTAAAATTATAGCAAATGAAGGTGGAGTTGACCAGGAAATAGAAGTTGATTTAGGTGATACTTCAAATAAAACAGTAAACGATATAGTTACTGCTATAAATAATGTAGCTAATGGTAAATATACTGCTGCTGTTGTTGATGGTGCTATTACATTTACACCTACAGGCGGGGTTACATCTTTAAAATTTGAGACAATTGATGAGAAAGATGGTGGTTCAAATTTTGTTGCCGCAACAAATTTAGCCTCAATGCCTATGGTAGACGGTTCTTATTCGACAAAATTAATGAATGTATCTGCTACAATCGGGCAAGTTGATGATGTAACATCTGATTTAACAAAAAATTATGAAAGCTTTTCAGTCGGAAAAGACGGGCTTATGACAGTTACGTACGAAGATGGTTCCAAATTGTCAATTAAGTCTAATGAAGATGGTTCAACTTATTTTTCTTATACTGATGCAAACGGTATAATTATTAATGATGATATTCAAAATTCAGGAAATGCTTCATTGTATGTTGATCCTAATGTTCTAGAAAAAGCTAATATGCAGTTGCAAATGGCTAAAGTTACAAATGATAATGGTCTTGTTGCTGCAGGAAATAACCAATATGAAATTGGTGTAAATTGCGGAGACGTTTTATATACTGCTGCTAATGTAAATGGTGTTGGCGGAGTTGTTTCGGGAGCATTGGAATCATCAAATGTTGATCTTGCTCAGCAATTTTCACAAATGATTTTAGCTCAAAGATTGGTTCAAGCAAATTCACAAGTATTTTCGAGTGCTAATAGTATGCTTGAAACTCTCGTTTACCTCGGTCAATAATTTTTTAATGTTCTCTTTATTGTCTTTCAAAAAAACGCTTTCAACATTGAAAGCGTTTTTAATTTTGAAATTTTTATTTTTGCGCCCAATGGGATTCAAACCCATACTCTTTGGCTTCGGAGACCAATGCTTTATTCGATTAAGCTATGAGCGCAAAATATAGTTATATTTTATCAGAATTTATATATTTTTATCCAGAGAGTTTTTATTTTTTTCTTTGTTCATTATAGGGTGAATAATTTTATTGACTATTTGCGGAGCAACTATAGTTAAAATTATTCCGGATGCTAATATGGTCATTAATTCTTTTGCGCCTTTAACTTTTGTTTTTAGTTCTCCTTCTGGCAATTTTTTAAATATTTCGTCAAACTCAGCTTTTGTTTTTGCTTTTGATATATCTGAGTTTTTAAAGCAGTCGAAAAATTTTAAAAATTTAAAATCATTATTTTTAAATGGAAAAATCAGTAAAAAATATGAAAGCATTGATAGTGATTGATATAATAGTTCTTTTGTCGCGCTATATTTTCTTTCTTCTTTACTTGCAGTTCTGTCCATAAGCGTGAAAGTTGGCCTTCCAATAGCTTTTAAACAGCCTTCAGATAAAACTTGAGCGGTTGAATTTTGTACGAAATTTGCAGCTGTAGGGCTTGTAATAGCATTAATAATTAATGGCATTTAGCCCTCCTATTTTTACTTTTTGTGCAAAATTAGTCAAACTTATCGGTTTTTTTATGTCTGTTTTATATGGACTTTCCGGAGTTTTTTGTTTGTTTTCTTTGTCGGGATTATTTTTTGAGTAAATTTCCAGTATTTTATTTGTAATAAGCGGTATTATTGTTAACGCAAGAGCGCAGACGCAAATGTGAGAAATGGTTTTTTTAGTGTTAGTGTATAAATTTTTTGGATTTTGAAGCGAAAATTTTTTAGCTAAATTTTCCAGTTGGTTTATGTGGCTTTTTTCATCTGTGCTAAGGGGTATATTTTTTGTATTTTTTTTGATTGTTTTAGGGTTGATATTTGAAAGAAAGTTAAAATCGCTACTGTTAATATCCAGTTTATTTTGTTTTGAGAGTTCTTTTGCTTTTTCTTTGTAGTATTTGGAGCAAATAGGAGCGGTTAAATTATTTTTAATTGCCCCTGTTATTGCTATATATCCTGCAAGCGCAACACTTTCTGTTATGAAATCTCGTTTAATTGCGTATTGCTTTTGTTTTTTTGAAGTTTTTTTATCGGACATTGTTGCTATAGGGATAAAAATTAATTTAAAAGCAGCAAGACTTGCAGTCACAATTTCTGAATCATTTGACTCACCTAATCTTAATAATATCCTGTTTGTAAAATTATTGAAATTTTTAGCCACATTAAAATAATACTTCTAAATAAAAAATATTGCTTATTTGATTAATTATTTTTGTGATTGGATTTTTTAAAAATAATCATTAAATTGTACGTATGCTAAAGAGTTATTATGAAATTTTAAATGTTAGTCCTAATGCCACTAAGACTGAAATAAAAAATCAATTCAGGAAATTGGTTAGAATATATCACCCTGATGTTAATTCATCTGTTGAGGCAGAAAAAATTTTTAAAGAAATTAATAAAGCTGCGGATATTTTGCTTGATGACGAGAAAAGAAAAAATTACGATAAATTTCGTTCGACGGATAAAAGTTTTTATTCTAAAAATTCAAGTAATTACACTTTTTCGGATTTATTTAGTAAAACTAAAAAAGAAAAACCTAAAGCTCCCGTTCCTAAAAATGGTGAAGATATTACAGTTAGTGTAAATATTGACTTTACAGAGGCTTTTTTAGGCACATATAGGGTTATTAATATTGCTCGTTCGATGGTGTGTCCAAAATGCGGCGGTCATAAATTTGTAAACGGGAATAAATGTTCATATTGCGATGGTTTAGGCGAAAAGATTTTAAAGAGAAAAATAACTGTTAAAATACCTCCTTCGATAAGAGATAAAGCAAAATTAAGAGTAAAAGGCGAAGGGCAGTTTGGACTAAATGGCGGTAAAAACGGTAATTTATATGTAATTGTTAATGTTGAAAAAAATGACGAATTAAAAGTTGAAAACGGGATTGTGTACTATACGGCACAAATTAGTCCTGCAAAGGCTGTTTTGGGAGGTAATATATCTGTTCCTACTTTGTGGGGTGAGGCAGTGATAAAAATTCCTCCTTTGACAAAAGCAAACCAAAGTTTTAAACTGATTGATGTCGGCGTTTTAAATGAAAGAACAAATAAAAAAGGCGATGAAATTGTAAAAATTTTAATTCAAATTCCATCTGAAATGTCTGACGAAGAAATGGAACTATATAAAAAATTAAACGAAGTAAACAAAAAGGAAAATGTCTAAAGAAAGCGTTAAAATAAGAGAAATTTTTACATCTGTTCAGGGTGAAGGTCTTTATGTAGGTGAAAAGCAACTTTTTATAAGGTTTTGTTATTGTAATTTATCTTGTGCCTATTGCGATACAGATTTTTTAGCTGAAAAATCCAAAGATTATACTTTGGAAGAATTATTTGAAATAATATCAAATAGTGATACTAAAGTAGTTAGTTTTACGGGCGGAGAACCTTTATGTGAGTGTGATTTTCTTTTGGAATTTTTAAAAAGGTATAAAGAAAAATTAAATAAAAAAATTTATCTTGAAACAAATGGAACCTTATATCAACATTTAGAAAAGTTGATTGAATATGTTGATATCGTTGCAATGGATATCAAACTTAAAAGCGCTACAAAAGAAGAAAATAAATTCGTGGAAAATAAGAAATTTTTGGAAATTGCAAACAAAAAAGAAGCTTTTATCAAGGTTGTTTTTGATAATAATATAATACATGAAGAAATTTTATCTTGTGTGAATTTGGCAAAAGAAAACCAAAATATTATTGTATTACAGCCTAAAATGCCGATTTCTGATGATTTAAAAATTGAAAAAATATTTAATGATTTTTATAAAAATTATAAAAATATCAGATTAATTCCTCAAACCCATAAATTTTTAAATCTTTTGTAAGAATTTATTTATGTGTAATAATATTTTCTATGACGAACATAATTGAAAATAATAAAGTTTCTTTTGCTACTATTAAAGAAAATATTATAGAAAAATTTGAAAAAAAGACTTCTGCTCCTTTGGTTGAAGCAATGTTAAATTATAAAAAAAATCCCATGACAGGTTTTCATATTCCAGGCCACAACAGAGGTCTTGGAGTTTTGCCGGAATTTTCTTCGTTAATTGGGTTAGATGTACTTTCGATTGATACAACTGATGAGTTCGATAATTTAGGAACACTTCATCCTGCAACAGGAGCAATTGAAAAAGCTCAAATTCTTGCAAGTCAGGCTTTTGGAGCAAGAAAGACTTATTTTGTAACAGGCGGTTCAACAATAGCAAATTTGGCTTTGGCTTTTGCTTTTACAAGCCCTTTTGATGAAGTTTTGATTGGAAGGAATTGCCATCGTTCGGTTTTAACAGGTTTAATCATTTCAGGTGCAAAAGTTAATTGGGTTATTCCAAAAAAATTGAATGATTGGGCTATTTTTGGAAATATAGAAGCAAGCGATGTTGAAGAAAAATTAAAAAATAACAGAAATATAAAGCTTGTTTGGATTACAAGCCCTACTTACGAGGGTGTTGTTTCGGATATAAAAGGAATAGCCGAAGTTTGCAAGCACTATAAGGTGGCTTTAATCGTAGATGAAGCTCATGGTTGTTTGTGGAATTTTAATTCAAAACTTCCAAAAACAGCTTTAGAATTGGGCGCGGATGCTGTGGTGCATTCTTTTCATAAGACGGGTGGTGCAATGACGCAATCTTCGATGTTGCATATCTCTAAAAATTCAAAATTTGAAGACGAAAAAATTACCCATGCTTTAAAATTGCTTCATACTACCAGCCCAAGTTTGTTATTGTTAGCAAGTTTGGATGCTGCAAGGGCAAATCTTCAGTCGCAATCCGGCAAGAAGATGTTAGATGGCGCAATTCAAAATGCTCTTTATTTCAGGGATGAGGCAAAATCAATTAATAAGTTACATGTTTTTGAAGATAAAAATTTGGATATAACTAAGATATTTTTAAAAATGGAAGGTTTGAGCGGAGTCGAACTTGAATATATTTTAGAACATGATTATAAAATTGAAGTAGAATCGGCATCTGACGAAGGAATTTTGATTTTATCAAACATAGGAAATACAAGAGAAGAATTTGAATATTTGATTAATTGTTTTAGGGAAATTTCAAAAAAAGAATATCCTAAAAAAGAATTGAATAATAAAATTATGCCTTTGATTGATCCTGAGATAGTTATGAATTTAAGAGAAGCGTATTTTGCGCCAAAAGAATATATAAATAAAAACGATGCAATAGGCAGGATTTCATCTGAAGTTGTTGCGCTTTGTCCTCCCGGAATTTCAATTTTGTTGCCTGGGGAAATAATTAAAAAAGAACATCTACCATATTTATTTAGTTATGAAAAAATTGAAGTAATAAGAGAGTAATTATTTTAAACTTATTGTAATTGTATGAATTGTTTTTAATAGTTTTGTGTTTTTTGATAAAATGGAATTTATTTCTTCAAGCATTTTATTTTTGTCCGGTTCTTTCAGATGTTCGAAAATGAAAAGTTCAAAAATTTGAACATTTAGCCCCATTGCAATCTTTTCAATTGTTTCGGAGTTTGGATAATTTTTTCCGTTTTCAATATTGCTAAGACTCGGGATTTCAATTCCTATTTTTTCTGCGAGTTGTTCTTGAGTAAGTTTGTTTTGTTTTCTTATTTCCCTGATTCTTAAACCAAGCAAAGTTTTAATATTTTTCATATAACCTCTTTTTAATTTTAAAAACTTTGCTTGGATTTTATAATAATTCATTGACTAAATTTAACTTTAAATTTATTATATATAATAATATTAGTTATTAAGTATAATAAAATTTATTAAAAATTTAGTGTATAATTTAATTTTTAGAAAGCAAAACATGAAAAAGATTTTAGCCTTTAGTTTAATCGAACTAATGATTAGCTTGATTACAATATCTTGCATAACTGCAGCATTTGCTCCAATTATTACAAAGAAAATGAAAAATTCTAATGTTAGTGTTGCATTGTCTGAAATAAGTACAAAGTGTGATAAATTTACAAGTGAATGTTCACTTTGTTATTCAAGTAAGTGTGTTGCATGCTCTAGATACTGTAATGATAATCAGTATAAAAATGTTGGTACTTGTCTTTGTGAAAATTGTGTCGATAGAAGTGTAGGTTGTATAAGGTGTGATGCTAAGGAATGTAAGAAATGTGACCTTGGATATGGTTTAACAAGTGACGGTAAATGTAGATTATGTCCTGCTGGTTATTATTCTGACGGTACTTATGATTGTAAAGCTTGTCCTGTAGGTCAATATCAAAATGCTCAAGGTAAATCTTCTTGTATAGCTTGTCCTGCTGGTCAATATCAAAACGCTGAAGGAAAAACAAGTTGTATAGCTTGTCCCACTGGTCAATATCAAAATGAACAAGGAAAAGCAGGATGTAAATTATGTCCCACTGGTCAATATCAAAATGCTACCGGTCAATCCTCTTGTAAAAGTTGCTGGGCTGGAACTTATCAAAATCAACAAGGTAAAACAAGTTGCACAAATTGTTGGGCAGGTTCTTGGTCTGATGCTAATGCAAGTACATGTTATGCGTGTTCTGCAGGTTGGGCATGTAACGGTGCAGGCACTGCAACAAAATGTTCAGCAGGATACTATGCTCCAGCAGGTTCATCAGGATGTTCTGCTTGTTGGGCAGGTACATACAGTGGAGCTGGGGCTTCCGGTTGTACTTCTTGCTGGGCTGGAAGTTATAGTGGAGCAGGAGCTTCAACATGCATAGGTTGTTGGGCTGGAAGTTATAGCAATGCAGGAGCTTCTGGTTGTACTGCTTGTTCATCTACTTGGGCAAACTGTACAGCTTGTACTGTTAATGGTTGTACAGCATGTGCAAATGGATATATTCCAAATGGCTCAGGTGGTTGTAAAAAGGCTGGTCCCAGTCAAGCTGATTGTGATGCTATTGGGCCTGAATTATTATTTATTCCTGCTGAAAAAAATGGTGGCTCTCCTGTATGCGTAACTAAGTATAATGTTAGTAGAATACATTATGGTATTAATACCTCACTTAATTATCATAAAACCGGTGAAGGTGGTGGAGACCATGGGAGAATTTGCTGGGAGATACAAACTGATTGGTATACCGGCCCTTGCACAACGCTTACTGCGTACAGTGGTTGCAATAGAGTTGTCTGCGATAAGGATGCTGCTGCTGCAATATGCCCTGCTATGAATTATGGCGGAAAAACTTGGAGGCTACCGAAATTAAGTGAAATGTATGGGTGGGATCAATCAGTATTACAAGGATTAAGGGCTTGTACTGATCAAACTTCTGTTTCGCATTTGTATGACATTTGCAAGGGATTTAATCAAGGTTGTTTTTCAAGATATGGAAATTATTGTGCTCCGTATTTAATTCATGGTTCGGATGGTTTTTTGCAGCTTGGTGTAAGTGCTGGGTTTGGTGCTTGGACAGGCGTTTCAGCTAGTTATGGCTCTTGGGGCTTTTCTGTCCGATGTGTCACCGTTTTAACAAATTATTAATATAAACTTTATGTTTTGGTAAGAGGTGGCTTTCACCTCTTTTTTTGAATAATTTATTTGTGATAAAATTTAAATATATAAAAAATATAGGGATATTTTATGCATAATACAAGAAAAATTAATGAAGATTTATTTTACATTGGTGTAAGCGATAGAAAAATTGCTCTTTTTGAAAATGTGTATCCTGTCTGTGAGGGAATGAGCTATAATTCATATTTACTTGATGACGAAAAAACTGTTTTGTTTGACACGGTTGACAAAGCTTGTTCGGGACAATTTTTTGATAATTTAAACAAAGTCTTAAATTCAAGACCATTGGACTATATCGTTATAAATCATCTTGAGCCGGATCATAGCGCATTAATAAAAGATGTAATTGATAAATATCCTAATATTAAAATAGTTTGTAATCAAAAAGCAAAACAGATGTTGTTTCAATTTTTTGAATTTGAAAATGACATTGAAAATAATTTTCAAATTGTAAAAGAAGGAGACACTTTAACTATTGGAAAGCATGTTTTAACTTTTGTAATGGCGCCTATGGTTCATTGGCCTGAAACAATGGTAACTTATGACAGCTACAATAAAACGCTTTTTTCTGCTGACGCTTTTGGTGCTTTTGGTGCAATCAATGGCAATTTATTTGATTGCGAAGTTGATTTTATATGCAAGATTGATGAATATCGAAGATATTATTCTAATATAGTTGGAAAATATGGAACACAAGTAAATATGCTTTTGAATAAAGCCAAGAATCTGGATATTAAAATGATTTGTCCTCTTCATGGTTTGGTGATCAAAGAAAACATTTCTTATTTAATGGAAAAATATAATTTATGGGCAAATTATCTTCCTGAAGATGATTCTGTTGTAATAGCTTATGCAAGTGTGTATGGCGGAACGCAAAATGCGGTTGAAATTTTAGCTAATAAACTAGCTCAAAAAGGTGTAAAAAATATAAAAATTTATGATGTATCACATACTCACAGTTCTTATATAATTTCAGAAGTATTCAGATGTTCCAAGGTGGTTTTAGCCTCAACAACATACAATAATTCAATTTTTGTTAAAATGGAGCATTTGATTAAAGATATTGTGAGTCACAATATTCAAAACCGCAAGTTTGGAATTATTGAAAATGGTACATGGGCATGTTGTTCGGGTGAACTTATAAAAGAAATGCTAAAAAACCTTAAAAATGTCGAATTTTTGGATGAAAAGATTAGTATCAAATCTGCTTTGAAGAAAATTCAAGAAAATGATATAGACGAAATGGTTAAATGTTTAATGTAAAAAATAAATTTAAAGCGGTCAAATGACCGCTTTAATTATACATTTTGTACTGCTTTTTTTCTTGAAACTTTTGAAATCCCTGTCCTTGGTAGGGGGTCTTTTGTAATAACGATGTTATTTGGTCTTTTGTATGAAGATAATTCAAGAGAGAGTCTTTTTACCTCTGCTCTTACAGCTTTTTCCAGTTCATTATCATCATATTTTTCTATTGTTTCTTTTGTTGGGTGTATTTTTGCAATAATTTCTTCCGTACCTTGTTTGGAGCCTGTCTTTATAACTTCTGAATAAACAAGTACTTCTTCAATTATCGGACTTTTGATTAAGACTGCTTCAACTTCTTCGGGGAACACTTTTTTTCCGCCTGACAAAACAATCATATTTTTAATTCTGCCTGTTATATATACATATCCGTTAGCATCAATTTTTGCAATATCGCCAGTTTTTAGCCAACCGTCTTCGCAAAGGGCTTCTCGAGTCAAATCTGGTTTATTGTAGTATCCTTTCATTATATTTTCACCCATTATTTGTAGTTCATGGGTTTTTGAATCAATTCTAACTTTTACACCATGAATTGGTCTTCCAACGGAGCCTAATTTGCGGTGTTTTTCTGTGTTCATTGTGATTATCGGACTTGCCTCAGATAAGCCATAGGCCTCATATATTCTTATACCAATTGTTTCAAAGAATCTTGCAACTGAAATATCAAGAGGTGCTCCCCCTGACATAAATCCCTTGAATCTTCCGCCAAATTTTAAATTAAGTTCCCTAAATAAAATTTTTGAAAAAGTTCTATTGTTTACAATTTTTGCAAGAGCATATTTGAAATTAAAAAAGGCTTTTTTGAATGGGCCATATTGTTTTATTTCACTATCTAAGGTTGTTTTCATAAGTTTTAGAAACGCAGGAACTGCAACCATGAAGGTTATTTTCTTTTCTCTCATTATAGGAAAAATATCTTTTGGTTTTAAACTGTTTGAATAATAAATTGAAGCTCCTTTATTTAAAAAGGACATAAAACCGACTGATATTTCAAACAAGTGGTTCATTGGCAAAATAGATAACATTGCGTCGTTTCTGTCGAAATCGAAGCATTTACCCACCGCAAGAACTTGTGAAAGCATGTTCCTATAGGTTATTTCAACTCCTTTTGGATTACCAGTTGTTCCTGAAGTATAAACTATTAAAGCTGTTTTATCAGGGTTTCTGTGGCGCCATTTTTTATCGGGCAAATCCTCAAGGGAATGCAGGTTTACATGTTCTTGGTTTGTTCTTTTTCCATCAATTATTATAATATGTTCTATTGAAGGTACGAGTTCTTTTAATTTTATTGCATCAGTGTAATGTGCGCTTGAAACCAACATGACTTTTGGTTCGCAATCGGTTAATATATGTGTTAATTCATGAATTGTTAATTTGATATCCAAAGGAACGCTGGTTGCTCCTGATAAAACCGAAGCAAATAAAGTAGCACCAAGCTCGGGCATTGATTCGGATAAAATTGCAATTTTATCACCCTTATTAATTCCTATATCTATCAAATAGCTTGCAAGTTTTCTTGAAAGTATACTTAATCCTTTAAAAGTTATTTCGCTCCAACCAAGGTTTGATCTTATTCCTAAGGCAACATGGTCTTCAAGTTCTTTTGTTCTTTTTTCAATAAAAGTTAAGATATTTGTATCCATAGGTTATTAATGCTCCCCTTTTTGTACTAAGTATATTATATATTATTTTTTTAAAAATAGTCTAATTATTTGTAAATTTATGTTTACTTTGATGTTATAATCTTTTTGCAAAGGAGAAAATTAATGATTGAAATGAGAGTAATGGGAATTGCGCTTGACACAAGAACAGGCTCGCCCATAGTTGTTTTAAATGATATAGAAAATAGGCGCGCTTTACCTATTTGGATTGGGTCTGCTGAGGCAAGTGCAATAATTAGAAAAATCGAAAATATTACATCATCTCGTCCAATGACTCATGATTTGTTTATTGATATTGCTAAACAATCAGAATTTAAAATTACTAAAGTTGAAATAAACGATGTGGATGATCAAACATATTTTTCAACTATATATATGTATAATGATAAGTTGCAAAAAGAAATTGAAATCGACTCTCGTCCTTCTGATGCAATAGCAATAGCTTTGAGGGCTGATGTTCCTATATATGTTACATCAAACGTTCTTATGACGGGCGCAATTTCAACGGATGTTGAAAAAGATGAAGAAGAAGCTCGCGAATTTAAGGACTTTATTAAGGATATTAAACCTTCTGATTTTGAAAAGCTTTTGAAGAAAAATTTTGAGTCTGATCAATAAGCTCCATGCTTTTTTGTCGAAGGTTAATTGCTCTTTGAGTTGCTTTTTTCTTATCTCTTTGAGCCCTATTAAATAAATAGTTGTATAATTATTTTTTTCCATGGTATTTTATTAATGATGATTTTATAGAAGGCAAAATTATGGATAAAGTTACAAAAGAAATGGGTATAATGGATATAGTTACTGCTCATCCCGAGACTCTGGAAGTATTTGCGAAATATGGCATGGGTTGTATCGGTTGCGCTGCTGCTCATTTTGAAAATCTTGAAGCAGGTGCAAAAGTCCATGGAATCGATCCTGATGAGATGGTAGCTGCTATGAATGCTATTATTGAAGAAAAAGCTGGACAATAATTTTTTTTTATTGTATTATGAATTCACGTCAGATATGGCGTTTGATTTTGCCCTGGTGGTGGAATCGGTAGACACGTCGGACTTAAAATCCGATGAGGCTAATAACTTCGTGCCAGTTCAAGTCTGGCCCAGGGCACCATTTAACTCTCCTTTTGGAGAGTTTTTTATTGTCTTGATTTATTGTTTTTTATTTGTTTTACATGCTGGATTTTTTCTAATAATGCACAAATAAAAAAAATGTGTAATTTTTTGTTAAGAAATATTAAATTAAATTTCACGATAAATTAGTAATGTTCACTATATTTACATAAATAATTATAAAAAATTGAACTCTAAACTAAATAATGTAAGACAAACACTAAAAAAAATGATAAGATAACAAAGCAAGTGTTCGAAACAATCCTATAATAATAAAAATATGATTTCAAAAAATAAATTTCTTTAAAAAATAAATAGTCGTTACATAAGTTAAAAAATTAACAACCAAATGGCAATTTTCTAAGTCAAAAATTCTTTATTAATATATAGGTAATAGTGTGTAAATGTTATTGGAGGAAATCAATGACAATTAGTGTGAACAATCGAAAGAAAACAGCTAAGAAATCTTTTGATGAATTAGTTAAAGACCTTAAGACTTCTAATTCTGAAAAAGTTAGGTATAATGCTGCAAGAATCCTTGGCGAAATGGGTGATTTTTCTGCAGTAGAACCCTTAATCGATGTTCTTAAAAATGATAAAAATGGTTCAGTTCGTTTATATGCTGCTCGTGCATTAGGTGAGCTTGGCGATACAAACGCAACAATTCCTTTGATTGAATCATTAAGATTAGACAGAAACGTAGATGTTCGTGTTCGTGCAGCACGTGCGTTAGGTCGTCTTGGTGGGGAAATTGTTGTAGAACCTTTAGTTGAAGCATTAAATGATGAAAATCCTCAAGTTTGTATTACTGCTACCGAAGCATTAATCGAAATTGGAGATGTTGCAACAGACGCTTTAATTGAATCCCTTGATCATGAAAAAGTTAATGTAAGATGCGATGCTACTCGTGCTTTAGGTGAAATAGGAAATCCTAAATGTGTAGATAAAATCATCGGCATGTTAAATGATGAATGGGTCAATGTTCGAATTTATGCAGTTACTTCTTTGGGTAAATTGAATGATAAAAAAGCTGTTCCTGCGCTTATTGAAGTAATGAAGAACGAAAAAGAAAATGATTTAGTGCGTGCAGGCGCTGCTGCTGCTCTTGGTGTATTGCGTGATCAAAGAGCTTTGCTTCCTTTAAGAGAACTTATTATTAACGCCGAAGAACTTGGCGAACTTGAAGATACTGCTCTAAAATCTTTCAAAAAGATTATGGCAGCTAATTGGGAAGCTATGCAAGGCGCGCAAAATGTTAAAAAACCAAGTTTCTTTTAGAAATTAATTTCAAAAAAAGAGAGGTTCTTTTTTAGAACCTCTCTTTTTTGTTAGGATTAGCTTAAATTCTGTTGTGCCAAACGCCACCTTGTCTATCGATTATTGCGTCATAGAATGACCATAGTCTAAATACACCTGTTAAACCAAGAACTGCGTGAGTTATGTTTTTTTCTGCTGATTGTCCGTTTATTGCTTGACCAATTCCGGGCCAAATTAACAATGAACATATTGAAGCTCCAACGCTTCTTCCTGATACTTGCCCGTCGACTCCGTGAGTTCCTGCGGCATTAGCTGCATTAAACGTTGAAAATGCTATTAATAGTGCAAATATTGCTAATGTCTTTTTCATATTACTATCCTCCTTTTTGATTATTATAATATAAATTTAAGCTAAGATATAGTTTAATAAGCTTCTTATCATCACTCCTGTTGGTCCTGATAATGTTTCTTTGTTTGATTTGTCTAAATATGCTGTACCTGCTATATCAAGATGAAGCCAAGATTTTGATTTTGTAAAGTTTGATAAAAACCAAGCTGCTGTTGATGTACCTGCATTTCTTCCGCCGGTATTTTTAAAGTCTGCTATTTCTGATTTTAAGTTATCTTTTAATTCATCCAGAATTGGCATTTGCCAAGTATTTTCACAATAATTTTCTGAAATTTCTCTAAATTTATTTATTTGTTTTTGGTTGTTGCCCATAACGCCAGTGATATTGTTTCCAAGCGCAACAATTACCGCTCCTGTTAGTGTTGCTATATCGATAACTTCATCAACGTTTAATGTGTCCGCATAGCATAAGGCATCTGCAAGTGTAAGTCTTCCTTCCGCATCTGTGTTATCGACTTCGATTGTTTTTCCGTTCATGGCTGTTAGGATGTCTCCTTGTTTGTACGCCGAGCCTGATGTCATATTTTCACATAATGCACTTATTACGTGCACTTCCGTATCTGGTTTTAATTTCGCTATAGCTTGTATTATTCCAAGTACACTTGCTGCACCCGACATGTCAGATTTCATGGTTAGCATTGATGTCGCAGGTTTAATGTTCATACCACCTGCATCAAATGTAATACCTTTCCCAATAAGTGCTATTTTTTTCTTTGCTTCTTTTTCCGGTTTATATGTAAGATGTATGAAAACAGGTTCATTAACACTACCTTGAGCCACTGCAAGAAATGCATTCATTTTCATACTCTTTATTTGATTTTTATTGTATATTTTTACTTCTAATTTATGTTCTTTTGCGATTTGTTCTGCAAGATTTGCTATGTATAAAGGTGTTACAATTTGTGCTGATTCATTAATTAGATCTTTTGCAAATTTCATTGCAAAAGATGTATAAGCCCCAATTTGTGCTCCTTGCTCTATTTCTGTTGTTAATTCGTTACTTAAAAGTTCTATTGTTTCTATTTTTGATTTTTTTTCGCTTAAATATTTATCAAATTCATATAAGCCTATTCTTGCTGAGGTAAGTGTTATTTGAGCAGTATCTTTTTCGTTTAGGTTTGCATTTGTACAGGTTAAATTATTCAAAAACTCTATTGCAATTGAACAGCTGTTTGACATATTTTTTGCTTTTCTTGTTGCAAAGGCAACTGTTTGAGAGAATTTTTTTCTTGTAAAATCGCTTTTTTTACCAAGTCCTACTATTAATACTTTTAAATTTTCATTGATTGCATATTTGAAGCTTTCTTGATATTTGCCTGTTATTGTTTTTAATTTATAAATTTGTTCGCAAAGCGCATGGTTTGATAATTTGTCTATGTAATTAAAAACATCGCTTTTTTCGTTTTCGTCTTCAAAAATAAAACTTACAATTACATCTGAATTTTCTTCTTGTATTTTTTTTGTTAAAAAGCGCATAATTTACTCCTCTATGTTTTTTAAAATTTTATTTATTTCTTCTATTGCCCTGTTTGAGCGCAGGGTATTTTTATATATTTTATCTTTTAATTTTTTGGGGTCGTCATTTAGTTCTCCAATTATTCCCCAATTTGCATTAATGGGTTGAAATTTTTTATGTTCCTTAAACGTTATATATTCTATCAATGCTCCTAGTATTGTATTATTTGTTAGTGTAATCATTTCTTTATTTTTTAGATATCTATCTATGTTAATTGCTGCAAAAAGACCAGTTGTAATGCTTTCGCAGTATCCTTCAACACCTGTTAACTGCCCTGCAAAAAATATATTTGGATACTTTTTGGATTGTAGATGTTTGTTTAAAATTTGCGGAGAGTTAATAAAGGTATTGGCATGCATAACACCATATCTTACTATATTGGCATTTTCAAGCCCCGGTATACTATGAATTAATTTTTTTTGTTCACCCCAAACAAGATTGGTTTGAAAGCCTACAAGGTTGTATAAGTTTGCAAGTTTATCATCTTGTCTTAGTTGAACAATCGCCCAGAATTGATGCTTTTTGAATTCCGTTTTAATTCTTTTGTCAAATATACCGACAGGTTTCATTGGGCCATATCGAAGCGTGTCTTTTCCTCTTGCTGCCATGACCTCTATCGGCATACAGCCTTCAAAGTAATTTGCCTCAAAATCTTTAAGCGGTGCCCTTTTTGAGTTTATTAGTAAATCATAAAAATTTTCATATTCTTCTTTTGATAGCGGACAATTAATAAAATCTGCATCTCCTTTATCCCATCTTGACGCATAGAATGCCTTTTCAAAGTCAATTGTGTTTTTTTCAACTATTGGTGCTATTGCATCAAAGAAATGAAAATTTTCTTGTCCGAATTTTTCTTTAATATCTTTGCATAATTCTTCTGAAGTCAATGGGCCTGTTGCTATTATTGTTGGTATATTTTCATCTAAGTTTTTATATTTTTCAATTATTAAATTAATATTTGGAAACGATTTTATTGTTTTTTCTATTTCTTTTGAAAAGCCTAATCTATCGATTGAAAGAGAGTTTCCGGAAGGAACGGCGCATTTTTTTGCCGTTTTAATTAATTCTGAGCCGAGCAGTTCTGCTTCGTGTTTTAATAGTCCCGAAGCAGAGAGTATATCAACTGAGCCTAAACTGTTTGAGCATACAAATTCTGCAGGCAAGTCGGTTTTATGCGCGCCTGTTTCATATTTTGGACGCATTTCAATAAGATCTATATCATACCCTTTTTTTGCCAGATATATTGCAGCTTCTGAGCCTGCAAGTCCGGCGCCTACTATTCTTATTTTTTTCATAATTAATTTAATTATAACCTGCTAAATTTTTTATTTTTTATCTTAATATAACTTAATATTGCTGATTTTTTTATGAAATTTATTAAAGAAAAAATATATATTGCCGATTAAAAATATATAGATGAAGGTGGTATATGCTTAAAACAATAAAGTTGAATAAGAATAGTTTATCTTGTAATGAATTAATATTAAAAGCCATGTATAAAAGACGTAGAATGGCAATTTCTGCTATTTATAATATTTGTGACGTAAAAGAAAGAATAAGGCTTGTAAAATAGCTTATTCGTTAATTTTTTCAGATGTTACGTCTCTGTTGAATTTTGATGCAAATGTTTCCATAAATCTGACAAACTTATTATCAGGTAATTTATCAATTTCTTTTGTTTCTTCTTGCGGTTGATTTATTATAATAAGAACTTCATCTTTTGCTGCCATTTTTAGGTTATTTCTTGCTATAGATTCAACTTTGTGCATCGATGAAAAATTTTGTATTTCGTTTTTTAGATTTTTGTTTCTTGTTTCCGCTTGTGTCTTTAAATCTTGTGCTTTTATTATTTTTGTTTGATAGACAACTATTTTGGCAAGATTTAAAAGTGCCGAGTAGCTTATTTGTACAACACAAAGCAACAACACTATTGTTAAAAAAGAATGATAAAATCTTATTTTTCTTATTTTCTTTTTTTGTTGTTTTTGTACTCTTGATTTCAAATTCATATATTTTGTATTTGCCATATTTAGATTTTAACCTAAAACTTATAATGTGGTTTATTTGAAATTAAATTCGTAACAATATTTTGCAACTTTTTCTTTTTTTTGATTGTATTCGAAATTTTGCACGTTTGTTTTTAACCAGTTAAGTTCATTTAGTGCATTCATTGCAATTAATTTTCTTATTGGATTATTATTTTGGGTAAGTTTAATTAGAAGAATTGAATCTTCTTTTAAATTATATATCAATACAAACCCGCCTGCACCAACTTTTGAAAAAAGATTTCCTTTGCTGAGTTCTATAATTTCGGTATCTAATCTGTCGTATCCACCAAAAATATTAGGGTTTTCAAGAATTGATTTAATAATAATCGAATATTGTTTATTATGAAAAAGATTGTAATATGCTCGGATTATACTTTCTGCGCTCAGCCCCCATAAAGGAGTTCCGCAGCCGTCTTTTGTGGGATAAAAACTTTTGTAACCTGAAAGTTGCGTTTGCTTATTATAAATTATTTTTTGCAAAGGGTGATTGTATGATGTGTAATTTTTTGTGTCTAAATTTAGATATTTGCACATCATTAACATCATAAGATGTTTGGCTGAACAATTATTGTGCAGTTTTGTTTTGTGCCCGTTGAATTTTCTTGTATCCAGAGGCTTTTGCGCTTCTAAGTTTAGTTCGGTGTTTTTAATTTTTAGTTTTTTTCTGAGATTTTTTAAGATTTTTATATGTTCCGGGCTTCCCGCGTGAGATGCGCAAAAAATTGCTATTTCTTCACTTGAAAGCTCATAGTCATTTATTACATTATAGTCCGTAATAATTGCTGCTTGTAAAGGTTTTGCAAGAGAGCGCATGAAAAAAATATTTTCCGGATTTAACCCTGTATAGTTTGTTATTTTATTACCTTTTGCTAAGTATATACTTCCATAATAGCTTGTATCTATTATGTCGCCTCTTTTGAGGCTAAGTAAAATCTGCGGACTATTCATTAATATTTAGTAATTTCTTTAATCTTTTTTTCATTATCAAATTTTCATTTTCAAGACGGGAAATTTCTCTTTGCATTCTAATAATTTGGTCTTCTTCATCTTTTTTATTGTCGTATTTTATTGAATTGAAACCAATACTTAATGTCAAACGTTTTTTTGCTTCATCTTTTAAAAGCAATAAGCTATCTAGCC
This sequence comes from Candidatus Gastranaerophilales bacterium, assembly GCA_944325185.1. Lineage (GTDB taxonomy): Bacteria > Cyanobacteriota > Vampirovibrionia > Gastranaerophilales > Gastranaerophilaceae > RUG14156. The sequence goes on from CALUZA010000027.1 coordinate 56,786, forward strand.
CCTTGTCTGTTATGAAGCCCATTTTAATTAGAATGCTTGCCATTTTAATGTGTCTACCTTCTTCGTTGAGCTGTTTTTGGTAGCGAATTGCTTGTTCTAGTTGTATAACAGTTATTTTGCCTATTCTTTTTAAGAATTCGCCTGTTTTAATTCTTCCTGCAATAAACATTGCAATAGCTATATTTTTATTTGTTGAATAATCAGGAATTTGAAAGTATTCTAGTTCCATCAATCTACAGAATATTTTAGCTGTGTCTGCAAGAGTCCAATTGTTTTTAATAGTAATTTCAAACATATTACATTCTTCAGACAAATCTTTTAAGAAAATATAATATCCTTCGCTTAGTCTGAGATTTTTTTCTTGCAATTCTTGTCTGCCTTTGAAAGTCAATTTAGGACACATATCCTGAAAAAGATTGTCCACCTCAACAAGTTCAGTAAAGTCTTCCAATTTTTTTGTAAGATCCTCAAGTATTTCTTTTGTAATAACTTGTTTTACCCATATCGGAAGATTTTTTATATTTTGTATAAAAAGGTCAGAAGTTTTTTGCATCTAGTACATCCTTTTTTATAATTATAATCAAACTGTATTTTTTTATAAATACATTATATAATTTATTATATAATATGTGAAATAAGTTATAATATTTAACGAAAGAAGAACTTATGGGTTTAGATGGTATTTCCGTAAATCAGCTTAGAGTAACACCGGAACATAATTCTAGCGAATTAAACAAGGTTCCGAAATTTTCTTTGGATTTATCAAGGCAAGTTGACGGACTTTCTCAAGGACAAAAAGTTGATCCTGATAAAGAGAGAGAAAAAGAAAAACGGGAATTAAATAAACAATATAATTCTTCTGATGATTTACAAGATGATTTAGAAGACGAGAATATTGAAGATGTTCCTGTAATTAAATATGACTTATCTCAAAGTGAAAAGTACTCACTTAAAGTAAACGATGATACAAATGAAATTTTAATTATCGATAAGAGTTCAAAAACGGTTGTTCAAACCATAAATGCTGAAGAATTATCTCATTTTGTAAGTTTTTTGTCTAATTCGCAAGGTAGTATTGTTAATAGGAAATTTTAGATGAACCAGTATGTAAAACAATATCAAAAATCCAGTATAGAGACTGCTTCACGTGAGCAAATTTTAATTATGCTATATGACGGCGCTATTCAGTTTTTAAACAAGGCGAAAATAGCAATGCAAAATAAGGAAATTGAAGCTACTCATAATAATTTAATGGGTGCTCAAAATATAATTCAAGAATTTATTAATTCTTTGGATAGAGAAGTTGCCCCGCAGTTGGCTGAAAATCTTACTAGCTTATATGAGTATTTCATAAGAAGACTTATTCATGCCAATATTAAGCGAGAAATGGAGCCTATTGATGAAGTTTTGAAGTATTTAAAAAGTTTAAAAGCTACTTGGGAGAAAGCGATTTTATTAGCGCAGCAAGAATCAAGAGAAGAATTCATGAAAAGTTCGGCATCTGATGATTATTATGAAGGTGATGATGACGAAGATGATGAAGATGAGGATGAGGATTAAAAATGCTTAGTATTAATGATTTTAATCATTTAAAATTATTGTATGAACAATTTTTAAAAATGAATTCGCATATTAGAAGTTTGATTGAAAAAGGGGATTGGGAAGCAGTAGATATAGCAATACAAGAAAAAGAGGTTTTGCAGAGAAGGATTTTAAGCTTTGAAAAACCACATATTGATGATATTAAAAAAATTAAAGAATTGTATAATTTCAGAATGAAATTAATTAAATTAGAAAATGAAAATATTGAGCTTGTAAAATCCCTTAGAGAAAATATTTTAAAAGAAATTTCAAATGTAAAAATGGCTAAAAAGATTTTAAATACTTATGAGCCTGCTTCTAATAAAATAGTTTCAACTTTTGAAGTTACTAATGAATAATTATTTTCTAAGGTTTTTATAACTAAAACCTGCATATATTGCTATTCCAATAATTACCCAAGCAAAAAACATCAAAACACTTGATGAAAGATGTTTAAATGAGTATATCATTAATCCGAGACAACATAATATGCCCAAGATTGGAAATAAAGGAACAAAGGGTACTTTGAATGGCCTGTTTAATTCGGGTTCAGTTTTTCTTAATACAATAACAGCAACACATATAGCTATAAATGCTGTGAATGTGCCGTAATTACATAATTCTGCGGATATATTAAGGTCCATAAACAAGCTGCAGACTATTATAACCAGCCCAACGCACCATGTCATTATGTGCGGGGTTCTGTATTTTCTGTGAATTGCCCTTAGAACTCTTGGCAAGAATTTGTCTCTGCTCATGGCATAAAGTATTCTTGTTGAAGCTAAGTGGCAGATTAAAAATACTGATGCTAAAGCGCAAACAGCCGCAACTGAGATGAAGCCTGCCATATAGTCTTTATTTATTGTATGAAGTGCTGCTGCAATTGGTGCTTGAGTATTTATTTCGCCAATAGGACATATTCCTGTTAATACGAGTGCAACAAGTATATATAGTATTGTACAAAAAGATAATGTGCCAAGAATTGCAACTGGCAAGTCTTTTTGCGGGTTTTTTGTTTCTTCTGCAGCTGTAGAAACGGCATCAAAGCCAATATAAGCAAAAAATATTATAAATGCACCCATTAATATTCCGTTTAGCCCGTTAGGCGCAAACGGTGTCCAATTCTCAGGGGCTATATAAAAAGACCCGACAACGATAAAAGATATAATCATTAATAGATTAAGGCAAACCATAATTGTTGCAAAACGCGTTGATTCTTTTATGCCTTTTATTAAAATCAATGTTGAAACAAGTGTTAATATAACTACGGGTAAATTTATCGCAAATGGAATTGTGCCAAATATAAAAGGCATCTTGTCGTGTGCATCTAATCCGTATTTATCGCACATGGCGTATATTGAGCGAAAATCAGATCTTAACCAAATCGGAAAATTTACAATAAACGATGGTAAATGCGCAGAAAAACCTTTTAATAGTTGAGTTAAATATCCGCACCAAGAACTTCCTACGGTGATGTTTCCAATTACGTAGTTTAACATCAATACCCATCCGACAATCCAAGAAGCAAATTCGCCTAAAGTTGCATAAGTATAGGTATATACGCTTCCTGATACCGGTATAATTGAGGCAACTTCGCTATAGCATAATGCTGAAAATACACATGCTATTGCTGCTAAAATCATAGAAAAAACTATAGCGGGACCTGCTCCTATGCTTTCCGGACCGCCTTGTATAGCTGTTCCTATAATTGTTAAAATGCCTGTTCCAACAACTGCTCCAATTCCTATTATAAATAAATCAAAGGCATTCAAGCTTTTTTTAAGAGAACCGGTTTTTGCTCTTTCAAGAAGCTCTTTTGTTGTTTTTCTATTTAACAGATTACAGGCTATTCTTTTAAACATCCGAGTCCTCTTTGTTTTGTGCTTGCAATTTTCTTTGTTGTCTGTAGCTGTATGTAGAGTAGAACAATATTCCGAGTATTACCCAAACAGGGAATAATACTCTTGAGGTTTTCAAAAATTGCATTGAATATGCCATTAGTCCGCCACAACATATAATCCCCATGAGTGGTAAATATGGAGAAAAAGGAACCTTGAACGGTCTTTTTCTATCGGGATCTGTTTTTCTTAAAATAAGAACTGCTACACATACAATGATGAAGGAAGCAAATGTTCCAAAGTTACATAATTCTGCTGCTATTGATATATTTAAAAATAATGAACCCAAAATACATATTAAACCGACAATTATTGTTAGTATGTGCGGTGTTTTAAATTTTGGATGTAGTGTTTGTAAGACTTTAGGCAAAAATCCATCTCTGCTCATTGCGTATAAAATTCTTGTGCCTGCTAACATTAGAACTAATAAGACTGAAGTTAATCCGGTAAGGGCACCTATAGAGATTAATCCGGCAACCCAATTTTGTCCAACCATTGCCATTGCGCTTGCAATTGGAGCTTGAACATCAATCTTGTCAATAGGTACAACTCCTGTCAAAACAAGTGCAACAAGTACATATACAATTGTGCAAACGCCAAGTGAGCCAATAATACCTATGGGAAGGTTTTTTTGCGGGTTTTTGGTTTCTTCTGCTGCAGTTGCTATCGCATCAAAGCCGATATAAGCAAAGAATATTATAAATGCACCCATAAATATACCGCTTAATCCGTTTGGAGCAAAAGGTGTCCAGTTTTCAGGTTTTATATAGAACATACCGGTCAATATAAACAAACCAACAACACCAAGTTTTATTGCAACCATTAAACCTGCCATTTTTGTTGACTCTTTCATACCTTTTATTAAGGTCATTATTATGTAAAGAGTGATGCAAATGCCAGGTATATTAACACAAATCGGTATTCCCATAAAGTGCGGAATCATGTTATCTGTGTTGTCGCCAAGCATATTTACAACTGTTGAATAGTCATGAATAAGGTAAACAGGAGGGTTTACAATGCAATCAGGAAGAAATCTTGAAAACCCTTTTATAAATTGCATAAAATATCCGCTCCAAGCGCTTACAACAGCTATATATCCGACTAAATATTCAAGCATTAATACCCAGCCTATAAGCCATGCCATAAATTCGCCCATTGTAGCATAAGTATACAAATAAGCGCTACCTGCGGCTGGAATCATTGAAGCAAACTCTGAATAGCATAGCGCACTAAAAACACAAGCCAATGACGCTAAAATCATTGAAATTACAAGTCCGGGGCCTGCGCCAACCGATTCGGACGAGCCGGCAGCAGCAATACCAACGACCGTAAAAATCCCGCTTCCTATAATTGCACCGACTCCAAGAACAATTAAATCAAAAGCGCCAAGTGATTTTTTAAGCCCTGTTGATTGTGCATCTTTAATCATTGAATCAGGATTTTTCAATGTTAAAAGATTTTTTACAAATTTTGAAATTGTGTTAATTTCACCCGTTTGTGTTGAATTAGCTATATCTAATTCGTTTTCCCCTGAATTGTTAATGTTGTTGTTCATTTGCCTCTTTCTGCTATTTTTTAATTAAAGGAAAACCGAGGTTTTCTCTTTGTTTAACATATAATTCCGCAACTTTTGATGCAAGTGTGCGAACTCTTGCTATATAATTTACTCTTTCGTCTTTGCTAATGACTCCTCTTGCATCTAACAGGTTAAATGTGTGTGAGCATTTTAAAACCCAATCGTATGCAGGAAGTACGATTCCTTTTTCCATACAGCTCATTGCTTCTTGCGAAGCTAAATCGAATAATTTAAAAAGTCTTTCGGGTGATGAATATTCAAAGTTGTATTTTGATTGTTCAATTTCATTTTGCAAATATATATCGCCATATTTTAGCGTATCATTCCATTTTATTTCAAATACGCTGTCTACATTTTGGAGATACATAGCTATTCTTTCAAGTCCGTATGTTATCTCAAGTACTACGGGTTTGACTTCTATCCCGCCAACTTGTTGAAAATATGTGAATTGTGTAATTTCCATACCATCAAGCCATACTTCCCAGCCTACGCCGGCTGCTCCAAGTGTTGGAGATTCCCAGTTATCTTCTACAAATCTGACATCATGTTTATTTAAATCAATACCCATTGCTGTTAAAGAATTTAAATATAAGTCTTGAGCGTTATCGGGTGAAGGTTTTAGAATAACTTGATACTGAAAATAGTGACCAAGTCTGTTTGGATTTTCTCCGTATCTTGCGTCGGTCGGGCGCCTGCACGGTTCAACCATTGCACAATTGAAAGGTTCAGGCCCTAATGCTCTTAAAAAAGTTGCAGGGTTCATCGTGCTTGCACCTTTTTCGATGTCATAAGGCTGCTGTATTACGCAACCATTATCAGACCAGTATTTTGATAGATTTAATATTAATTCTTGAAATGTTAGTGCCATTTTGTGTCCTATTTACTGTTTTTGTTATCGTAGTCTATTCTTCCGATTAATTTATTTAAAGACCTTGCTGTTTCCTTAAATTGTTCTATATTGAGGCTTTGAGCTCCGTCACACATAGCGTTATCAGGGTCATGATGTACTTCAAACATCAAACCATGTGCTCCTGCAACAAGAGCAGCTTTTCCCATTGGTTCAATTAAGTATCTTTTGCCTGTGCCATGCGATGGATCAACAATTATCGGTAAATGAGAATATTTTCTTATAATTGGTACGGCAGCTATATCTAATACATTTCTTGAGAATTGTGTATCAAAGCCCTTTACACCTCTTTCGCAAAGTATAACGTTTGGATTACCGTTTGATACTACATATTCTGCTGCAAGTAAAAATTCTTTTATGGTTGCTGCAGGGCCTCTTTTAATCATTACAGGTTTCTTGATTCTGCCAAGCGCTTTAAGTAATTTGAAATTTTGCATATTTCTTGCGCCTACTTGAAGAATATCTGCATATTTGCACAATAATGAAATATCCATCGTATCCATTACTTCGGTAACTACTAAAAGACCGGTTTTTTCTCTTGCTTGAGCTAAATATTGTAAACCTTTTTCTTCAAGACCCTGAAAATCATACGGGCTTGTTCTTGGTTTAAAAGCTCCCCCTCTAAGGAATTGACAACCCATTTCTTTTGCAGCAATTGCAACTTCGAGCAATCCTTCAAAATCTTTTTCAACTGTACATGGCCCAACCATTAAAACAGGTCTTTCCAGCCCACCTATTTTAACACCGTTCGAAAATTTAATTACGGTATCTTCGGGATGTGCTACTCTGGATACAAGCTTATATGGTTCTTGAATTTTTTTAACTTCACGAACTCCATCCAATGCAGCTATATTTTCAGAATTTAAATCTTTTTTGTCGCCTATTACGGCAACAACATTTAAAAGTTCGCCGTTATTTACCTGTGCTTTTAATCCTCTATCCTCTACATATTTAACTACACGATTAAGCTGGTCAATTGTTGCATTGTGTTCCATTACAATAATCATTTGCGGTTATTCTCCAATCTATGTTGTAAATGCTGCATTTACAATTCAATCACAAATATGGTTTTATGTATAGCAGTTATTAAGAAATGTTGTTTTATGTTATCATTTTTTTATGAAGAATGTTGAAGTTGAAATTTATACAGATGGCGCTTGTTCTAATAATCCTGGGGTGGGCGGTTATGGTGCAATTTTATTTTATCAAGATTCAAATGGACAAGTGCATGAAAAAAAGTTGTCTAAAGGTTTCAATATGACAACAAATAACAGGATGGAATTAATGGCTGTTATAGACGCTTTGTCGGTCTTGAAAAAGCCATGTAAAGTAAAACTTTATTCTGATTCAAAGTATGTAGTTGATTCAATAAATCAAAAATGGCTTGATGGTTGGGTTAAAAAAAATTGGCGATTGAATACCAATAATCCTGTTAAAAATATTGATTTATGGAAAAAATATATAGAGATTGCTAAAGTCCATGAAATTGAATTTATTTGGGTTAAGGGGCATGCCTCCAATAAATACAATGAATTGTGTGATAAAATGGCAGTTGAAGCCAGAAATAGCGGCAATTTGTCAATTGATGAAGGATTTTAATATAACATTCTTCTGGCGTCACAACAAGGCATTGCTGTTGTATGAATTATAAAATCGTTTATTGGTTGAAGATATTTAACCATAAAATCTTTGTTTTTAATTTTTTCATAGCAAATCGTGGAGTCAAATTCTTGTGAGAAATACTCCGTAAGTTCTCTTTCTTGTGGGGTTTTAGCGTAATCTTTTAAGATTTTTACAATTTCCATTACACTTATATTAATCCTCTATTTAGAGGATTTAATACAAAAATTGTAAAAAATTTACATAACTTAATTTAAAAATTCTGAGTTTATTTTAATTTCATCAAGTTTTTTGCCCATTCTTTTGTTTGAGGTTTGAATACCGTATTCTCTTAATTTTTCTGCTGTTTTAAAGAAATAATTTTCTTTTGTAATTTTTTCAAATTCTTTATTGAAGTTGTCAGTATTTTCGTTTAGTATTTCTTTGATTTTTGCAAGTTGTTGTGCATGTTTGGCGATTGTTTGGTAAAGCGTTTCTACGGTATTTATTATGTTTTGCATGTTTCTTTCTTGTGTTTCTTGTGCCCAAAGCGTTTTTGTCAGTCTAATTGTTGTTAATATTGATGAATTTCCAACAATTATTATATTTTTTTCGTTTGCATTTTTTATAACCTGTATATAGTCTTTGTCTGTGTATATTTCAGAAATGATAGGCTCTATTGGTATATACATAAGTATAAAATCTGGCTGAATTAAATTTTGTGCAGTTTCATATTTTTTGTTTGAGAGAGTATTTATTGTTGAGTTTATGTCTTTTATAAATTCATTTTTTTTGGATAAATCGTTATCGTTTTCCTTGTATTCAAGATATTTTTCAATGTTTAATTTACAATCTATTAAAATTGATTTGTTGTTTGGTAGTTTTACAAGAAAATCAGGTTTTATTTTTTTGTTTTCATTATTTATTGTATCAATTTGTTTAATGTAATCTGAGTTTTCGTTTGGAAAGCATACTTTTAATATGTTTTCCAAGCAATTTTCTCCAAATTGTCCCTTAAGGTTTTGATTTGTTGTTAGTGCTTTTGCAAGTTTTGCTGTTTCTTTTATATTACCAATTATTTCGTTTGAATTAATTGCATTTTGAACTTTATAATCTTCGATTGTTTTTTTGAGTTCATTTAGACTTAATATCAGATGGTTTTTGTTATTTTGATTTTTGAAAATCAAAAAAGAAATAATAAAACCAAGTCCAAAAATTAATATTCCAAATCCGATATAATGTGTCATTAATTCTCCTTAATTTTGCTTTGAATTATAACTTTTTTTAAATTTTTTTGCAATTTAATTTTGTAGCAATACAATGTTATATATACATTCAAGGAGATTATCTTGTTTAAGAAAATTTTATTTTTATTTTTATTTTTATTTTTTATGTTTTCAAATAATTTAGTATTTGCAATAAATTGGATAGATTTAACGACTCCATTAGGAAAATCGGTTGCGCTTGATAAAGATAGCATAGTCGAGCTTGATGGGAATTATTTTTATAATATTAAGTATAAAAATGCTAATAATGCTTACTATACTGTTGTTACAATTCAATCAGGAATGGTGCACCCGTTTTCTGCAAGAATTAAATTTTATTCGTTAAATGATTATGAAAATTTAAAGGGCGATTATGATAATATTACTTTAAATAAAACAAAGAAATTAGAAGCAGTGACTTATGATTCGGTTGTTAATACCTGCTATCGTGAGGTAAAAAGACTTAAAAAAGCCACTCCTTCAATTACTTTAAACTAGGATGATGGAAAATAAAAAAATAGCTTTAATAATTGGTGCCGGTCCTTCGGGATTGGCTTTAGCGTACGAGTTAATCAGTAAAAAATCTAATATAACTCCGGTTATAATTGAAAAATTAGATTGTGTAGGCGGTCTTTCAAGAACTGTCTATGATGGTAATTTAGGTGTTGATATTGGAGGTCACAGACTTTTTACCAAAAATAAATATGTTCAATCTGTTTGGGATAATTTTTTAACTGTTCAGAATGCTCCTTCTGTTGACGATATTTATTGCAAAAGAGAAATAAAATATCCTAGATACGGTAAAGATCCTAATGTTTGTGATGATGTTATGCTCATTAGAAAGCGATATTCAAGTATAATTTATGACAATAAAAGCTTTCAATATCCTATAAAAATTAATTTTGAAACTCTTTCAAATCTTGGTTTTAAGACTTCTTTGCATGCAGGATTAAGTTATCTAAAAAGTGTATTGTTTAAGCGAGATGAATATAATCTTGAAGATTTTTTAATTAATCGTTTTGGTTCGGTTTTGTATGAGATATTTTTTAAAAGTTATACTAAAAAGGTATGGGGCGTTGATGCTTCTTTAATATCATGTGAATGGGGACATCAGAGAATTAGAAAATTGTCTTTGTTTAAGACGATATTAAATGCAATTTTTTCGTGGGTTAATTTTTTTAAATTTGAAAAAGAAACCTCTTTAATTGATGAATTTTATTATCCTAAATTCGGTTGTTCGGAACTTTGGGAAAAAATGGCAAATTATATCACCGCTAATGGTGGTAAAATTATTTTTAATTCCGAATTTGTTGATTTTTCTGAAAAAGACAATAAAATACTAAGTGTAAGATTTAAAAATAATGGACAAATTAAGGAAATATTTGCTAATTACTTTATTTCCTCAATTCCGATTTCGGATTTAATCAAGGGATTGGATTGTCCTTTTGATATAAAACAAATTGCTCTTAATTTACCTTACCGAGATTATATCTTGGCAAGTTTTTACGCTAACGATTTTAATTTGAAAAATAAAACTAATTTTAAAACAGTAAATAATGTTACTCCTGAATGCTGGATTTATTTACAAGAAAAAGATGCTATTGCTTCGCGTATACAAATTATGAACAACTGGTCACCTTATCTTGTTGGTGATTTTACTAAAAATTATCTTGTTTCTCTCGAATATTTTGCAAGCGAAGGTGATGAATTGTGGAATTTGTCCGATGAGCAAATAAAAGAATTGGCAATTTCAGAGTGTGAAAAATATAATCTTTTCAAAAGAAAAAATATAATAAAATCTTTGATTTTAAGGGAATTGAAAGCATATCCTTCATATTTTGGATCTTATAAAAATATAAATAGAGTACTGGATTTTTTAAAAGATTACAAAAATCTATATTTGATTGGAAGAAATGGAAAACATCAATATAATAATATGGACGAAGCTATGGTTTGTGGTATAAATGTAGCAAGAGAAATTATTGGCGGTCTAGAATATGAAAAATAAATGTCCTAAATGCGGCTTTGAGTATGGCGAATTTGATTTATTTTGTGCACGATGCGGAAGCAAATTAAGTCAAGAGAATAATGTTGAACCGGATAACAATTTGGAAGATAAAAAATCATCTTCTGATTTTAAATTGTTTTTTAAAGAAAGAAAAAAAACAGAGTTTTTTGACTCAAGCAAGGTTAATTTTTTTGATTCCGTTGCTTTTAATCTTGTAATTTGTATGATTGTGGCTTTTATTATTCTGGTTGGGGTTATGTATTTTGCCATAAACAAACATACAAATTATAAAAATGAACTTTATTATAAAAATTTAATGATGAATCCTGCTAACATACCTGAATTAAAAGAACCTTCAAACTATAAAGATTTAACTTTAAATTTAAAGGATGTTCAAAATTTTTTATTGATATATTTAAAATATTCGAATGATTCTATTGAAAAAAAGGAAAGAATTTTTGTTTCATATTTAGATGAGATGGATAAACTTTCTCATATTACTAATGAAAACATGTTTAATGATGAAAACGATTCTTGTTATAACATAAAAACTTCTTCAAGGGCAAAGTCTTGTGCTTTAAGATTGAATAAAGAATTAAAAGATGTCGGAATTTTAGCTTATTCGAATTATAATACAATTTATTTGTATCCTAATAATGTATTTATAAAAAATAAATACTCAAAATATTTGTCATCTTCTTTAAAAGAGTATATTAATTTGCTTTCAAAATATAATACTCCAACTGGATTTGGTTTAGATTTATATATTAAACCTAAAAGACTTGCTGATAAGATATATGATTTTGAAAAATTATTTAACTCTACTCAGGATTCTTTTGTAAAAGAACAAACGGAAAAAATCTTATATAACGATTTTAGAAAGTTTATCTTTACTCCATCAATTTATGCGACAACTACTCAGGAAATGAAAAAAGAGTTTAAAAAAGCTTATAATTATTACATAAAAACAAAGAAAGACTCGGCTTTGCGCCCCGTTATAATGAGTTATATGGATAAAAAACGTTCTTATAGCGAAGAAAACTTTGCAAAAGATTATCCTTATAAATTTTTTGAGGAGTCTTTTGATGAAAATGTTGAAAATAATACTTTTTCGGATATTTTTGCTCAATTAAGAAAGAATTTATTTAGCAAAAATACCGAATACAAGTTTTCATATACATATCGAATAAATGGTCGAATTTGGGAAAAGTATAACCCTCAAGTTAAGCTTGATTCATTGGAATTTATAATAACCGAACCTGATGAGAATAAAACCGTACTAATTTATAATAATACTTTTTCTTTAGTGCAAGAATTAAATATTTCAAAATATGGCCAACTCTTCTTGGTGAATAAAAATTTATATGTATTCAATAGAGATAAGCTTTCTATATCAAGGTTTGTATATAACGGCAGACAATTTAGTTTACAAAATCTTTCGGCGCAAGATGTTACATCTGTTTTTCCGGGGATTGAGGTTATAAATATAGACTCATATTCTAATTACAATATATATTTAAAGAAAGACAATCAAAGCGCTACTTATATAATACTTTCAAGATATTCTCAAGGTTATGACCAATATAAATTAAGTGCGCTCAGGGGTTCAATTTCTGAAATGATTTTACCTAATATGTTTACTGTAAATACATACGATGATGTATTGGTTGCTTTCCATGGTAAAAATGTAAATCCTGAGGAAACTTCAGAGTCTGCTCCTACATATAAATTTGTCATAAGAACAAGAGATAGAGATAGCGAATCAAAACAAAACGAGTCTGATTTTGCAGTCTATGATAAGAAAACTGCCGAAGAAGAAGCAGGTACAATGCAAAAACATACCCCTCAAATTATGCCTAAAATTCCTTCAAATCAAAATAGTGAAGTTGAAATAAATGAAGATGTATTGCTTGCTCCGCCGTCACAAAATATTGAACCACCAAGCGATAATGATTAATTTATACAGCTAATATTATGATGTATGTTTTCTAACATAATAAAAAAGGGGCTTTAATTAGCCCCTTTTTTATTTTAATTAATTATGCTTGGTTTCTTCTTTCTTTGACTTTTTCTATTATTTCATCAAATTCTTCTGCATTAATTGTTTCATGTTCTAACAAAGACATTGCAAGTTCATTAAGAATATCTCTGTTTTCCGTTAGAATTTTCTTTGCTAATTCGTATTTTTCGTCAATTATTCTTTTAACTTCAAGATCCAATTCATAAGCAATTTGTTCGGAATAATCTTTAGTTTGACCAAAATCACGTCCCATAAATACGTGTTCATGAGGTTCGCCGTAGGTCATATTACCCATTTTTTCGCTCATACCCCATTGTGCAACCATATTTCTTGCAAGTTTTGTCGCCCTTTGCATATCGTTTGAAGCGCCTGTTGATATATTATCCCCATATACAAGCTCTTCTGCAACACGTCCACCAAGCAAATCTGTTATATGAGCCAACAATTTGCGTTTTGTTTGATGCTTTGAATCGTCTTTTGGGGTATACCAAGTAAGCCCCAGAGCTCTGCCTCTTGGTATAATGGATATTTTTTGAACCTCTTCGCAATCTTCAAGCATTTTTAATATGACCGCATGTCCTGCTTCATGATAGCTTGTTCTTTCTTTATCTTCTTGAGTTAATACGGTTGATTTCTTTTCAATGCCTGCAATAACTCTGTCTATAGATTTGTCTATATCTTTCATTGTTATGTTTTCGCCATTGTTTCTTGCTGCAAGAAGAGCTGCTTCATTTAGAAGATTTTTAAGGTCTGCGCCTGTGAAGCCCGGAACTCTTTTTGCAAGAGCTTTTAAATCTACATCCCCTGCCAATTTTTTGTTTTTGGCATGTACTTGTAGAATTTCTTCTCTACCTTTAACATCAGGCTCGTTAACGTATATTTGTCTGTCAAATCTTCCTGGTCTCAAAAGCGCACTGTCTAATATGTCCGGTCTGTTTGTTGCTGCAATAACGATAATGTTTGTATTTTCATCAAATCCATCCATTTCAACAAGCAGTTGATTAAGTGTTTGTTCACGTTCGTCGTGCCCGCCGCCCATTCCTGCGCCTCTTTGACGTCCTACGGCATCAATTTCATCTATAAAAATCATACAAGGTTGATGTTTTTTTGCCTGTTCAAATAAATCACGAACTCTGCTTGCGCCAACGCCGACAAACATCTCAACGAAGTCTGAACCTGAAATAGAAAAGAAAGGAACTCCTGCTTCTCCTGCAACAGCTTTCGCCATAAGAGTCTTACCTGTTCCTGGTGCACCTACTAAAAGTACGCCTTTTGGAATTTTTGCTCCAAGTTTTGTATATTTTTCACTGTTTTTCAGAAAATCAACTATTTCTTCAAGCTCTTGTCTTTCTTCATCGATTCCTGCTACGTCTTTGAAAGTTATTTTAATTTTATCATCTGCAAGCATTTTTGCTTTAGATTTTCCAAAATTAAGTGCAGAGGAACCTGTTTGTTGAATTCCTTTTAAAATAAGGATTATCATTATTGCAATGAAAACAATAGGAATTATAACTGAGCCTATTACGCTCATCCAGGAGCCGTCTTGAGGTTTTGAAATATTTATTTCAACATTCTTTTCTTTTAAAAGATCATATAATTCTTCGTCGTTATACGGTATTAAAACTTTATATTGTTGTTTTGGAATTTTTTGTTGTATTTTACTGTTTACCGCAAGTGGATTTTCGGGTAATTTTTTAGTATTTTGTGTTTGTATTGGTGCTTTTTCTTGTTCTTTTGGAATTGCAGTCAATGTATCTTTTGCTATTGTTACGCTTTCAATTTGATTTAATTGAACTTTGTTCAAGAACTGACTGTAAGATATTTCGCTTGTAGATGTTGCTGGGCCTTCAAAAGCTATTGATAAAAGCGCAATCAAAATAATTGCAACGATTATTATTATGCCCGTAGATTGATTTTTGTTCATAAACTCCTCTTTATAGCTGATATAAACATATTGATATTATATCAAAAGAATTATAAAATGTTAATTATGTTAAAAGGAAATAAAAATTAATGGCACGTGTATTTTTGTCCCTTGGTTCAAATATGGGAGATAGGTTAGCTAATATTCAACAGGCGGTTAGTTTGCTTTCTATGACCGGTAAAGTTAAAATTGTTAAGTCTTCATCTTTTTATGAAACAGAACCTTGGGGTAATAAAGATCAAAATTGGTTTGTAAATGCGGCTGTTGCTATTGATACGGATTTAACTCCTATGGAACTTTTAACTTTATGTCAAAGTGTAGAAAGACAATTAGGGCGAGTTAGAATTGACGGCAAAAAGTGGTCCGAAAGAATTGTTGATATAGATATATTAATGTACGATAACGAAATTATCTCAATTGAGGACAAATTAATTATTCCCCATGCATATATGCACAAGAGAGCATTTGTTCTTGTTCCAATGCTTGAGGTTAAATCAGATTTAATTCATCCTGTTTTGAATAAAACAATTTCTGAATTATATGATGAGCTGGAATATCCGGAGGATGTGTTTTTGTATGGAACTATCTTGCCCAAACAAGAATAATATTGGAATTGTAGGCGCTGGGCCGGCCGGAATTTATTGTGCTTTAAGTATACTTAATTTATTTAAACAATATAATTTTACAAATTATTCTATAGATATTTTTGATAAAAATGAACCACTTAGAACTATTTTGCCTACTGGTAACGGTCGATGCAATATCACAAATTCGATATCAGACATAAAAGAGTTTGCATCTAATTATCCTAGAGGCGAAAAGTTCTTATATTCAATTTTTTCCAGATATTTTACATTTGAAACTCTTGATTTTTTTTTTTTTTTCTGAATAAAAACATACTGTGAGCTTGATGGCAGAATATTTCCGATATCTCAAAGTTCTAAAGATGTTCGAGATAAAATGTTAAAGGCACTATATTCATACGATAACGTAAGAATAATCAAAAAAAATATTAATTCTAAAGACGATTTAAATAAATATGATAAAGTTGTTATTTCTGCAGGTTCAAGAGGTAGCGAGAATTTAATTAAAATGTTTAATCATTCACTGGTTAAATTTGAAAAGGCTTTATGTGCTCTCAATGTTTCTAAAAATATTTATCCAAAAGGGGTTAGTGTTAAATCTGATGATGGGGATTTTGTATTTACAGATAAAGGAATATCGGGGCCGCTTGCTTTTAAAATCTCATCTCTTAATGCTTATTCAAGTTTTCCTTTTGAATTAAGTATAAAATTATTTGACGAAAATAAGCTTTTTGAACTTGTAAAAAAATACCCCAAAAAAGCTATTGGAACTTTGGTTTCTTTTTTAATTCCAAAATCTCTTGCAAAGATTTTAGTAAAAGATTTTTATAAAAATTCATGTGAAATTTCTAAAGAGTGTTTATTTAAGTTATCTTTTTTAAATTTGAAAATAATTTCCAAGGCACAATTTGGAGAAATAGTAAATGCTGGTGGTGTTGAATTATCTGAACTTGATAAAAATTGTAAATCGCGGATAGTTGATAATTTGTGGTTTTGTGGTGAGATTTTGAATATCGATGGCTTTTGCGGCGGATTTAATTTGCAGAACTGTTGGTCAAGCAGCTATATTGTTGCAAATGATTTAGTAAGTTCTATAATAAGTATAAATAGTTGAAGAGAGGCTTTATGTTTGATTTAGCTGTAATAGGATTAGGACCTGCAGGACTTGAAGCAGTGGAAGTTGCCTTAAAAAAAGGCTTAAATGTGGTTGCATTTGAAAAAAATGAACTTGGAGGCACTTGTTTAAATGTCGGTTGTGTGCCGACAAAAGCTTTATTGTATTCATCTAATATGTATTCAAAAATTAATAATTTTTCTAAATTAGGCATTGAGGTTGATTGCAATGTTAATTTTTCTTGGCAAAAAATGTTAGATAGAAAAAATGACATAGTATCTAAATTTAACAAAGTTTTAAATTCGTCTTTGTCGAAAAATATTAGCTTAATTAAAGGTGAAGCAGAAATATGGTTGGATGATGATGAGTTAATTATTACTTGCAATGATAATTTATATAAGGCAAAAAATATCCTAATTGCAACGGGTTCAAGCCCTATAGAGCTTTTTGGTCTTGAGTTTGATAAAAAATTTGTCTTGTCGTCAGACGATTTATTTTCTTTACAGGAACTTCCTAAAAGTATTACCATTGTTGGAAGTGGAGCTATCGGATTAGAGTGGGCGCAGATATTTTCTAATTTGGATATTGAAGTAAATATTATTGAAAAAGCGCCTGTTGTTGCGCCTTTATTTGATATTGATATTCAAAAAAGAATTGAGCGAATTTTAAAATCTAAAAAAATTACAATTTATAAAGACGATTTTATTGTGTCTGCTAACCCTAATGAAATTGTGTTAAATTCAGGAAAGATTATAAAATCAGAAAAAATACTTTGTGCAGTTGGTAGAAAACCTATATTGCCGTGCGTTAAAGTTTTGGGATGTAGTGAGGAATATAAGATTAAATTAATTGATAATTATCGAACCGATTTTGATAATTTATATGTTGCAGGTGATGCGTCTGGTGGCGTTATGTTAGCGCATTGTGCTTCTTGTGAAGCAAAGGATATTATAAACAGCATTGTATCTGGATGCAGTAAACCCAAAAAAGAAATTCCTTCCGTTGTGTATTTATCCCCTGAAATTGCAGCTTGCGGTATTAAGGGGCAAGATATTGATGAAACATATACTGTTAAGCAGGTTTTACTTTCCAGAATTGCTAAAGCATGGTGCGATGATAGTTCAGATGGTTTTATTAAATTAATAATTAAGAATGATGAACTTAAAGGAGCTCATTTGGTTTGCCCTGATGCATCAACCATGATAACTTTTTTGGCATATTTTATAAATAATAAAGTAAAAATTGATGAAATAGAGGATATGATTTTTCCGCATCCTTCTTATTCAGAGTTAATTTTAGAGGCGATTAAAAATGGCTAATATTAAAAGATTACCGGAATATTTAAAAACTCAAATTGCAAGTGTTGATAATAAAGAATATAAATTTGTGCGTGAAGTTTTAAAGAAAAATCATCTCAACACTGTTTGCGATGGTGCAAGATGCCCTAATAAGTGTGAGTGTTATTCTTCTAAAACTGCTACTTTTTTAATTTTGGGCGATACTTGTACCAGAAATTGTGCATTCTGTAATATTTCACAAAAAACTCCTTTGTCTGTTGATTTTGATGAACCTTTTCATGTTGCACTCGCAGTCAAGGAACTGGGTTTAAAATATTGCGTAATAACCTCCGTTACAAGAGATGATTTAAAAAATAATCATGACTATGGTTCAATTCACTACGTGAATACTATAAATGAAGTCAGAAAACTTAACAGTGATGTTAAAATTGAAATTTTAACTCCCGATTTCAAGGGTGATAAAATTGCTTTGGATAGGATTGTAGAAGTTCATCCGGATGTCTTTAATCACAATATAGAAACTATAAAAAGGCTTTATCCGATTGCAAGACAAATGGCAGATTACGATTGTACTTTAGATGTTTTAAAATATATGAAATCAAGAGGACTTATAACAAAATCAGGGTTTATGCTTGGTTTAGGCGAAAGCATGGATGAAGTTAAGGAGCTGATTTTAGATTTAAATTCTGTTGGTTTGGATATAGTTACTGTAGGACAATATATTCAACCTTCCAAAAAGCATCTGGAAGTGTGCAAATACTATTCTCTTGATGAATACCGAGAAATTGAACAATTCATTAAAGAAAATACAAAAATGTTTCCTGTTGTTTCTCCTCTTGCAAGAAGTTCATATCGAGCGTTTGAAGCTTATAAAGCTATTTAGTTTCGGTTGATTTTCTGCCTCTTTTTGAGGTTTTTTGTATGTTATTTTCTTGTGTATTGGTATCAATATTTGCAAGCTTTGCGATTTTGTCTATATACTCTATATAGTTTTTAGGCTTAATTTTATTTTCTTCTAAAATTTTTAGAATAATTTTTACGCCTGATAGATTAAGTGCTAAATTTCTCGTTAAAAATAAAATTAATTTAGCTTTTTCTAAGTCATCAAGACTGTAATTTCTTCTATTCTTATCGGTCCTTTGCGGCGATAAGATTCCTTCCTTGTCATAAATTCTAAGCGTTCTTTGATGGACATTTAAAGCCTGCGCCACGGAACTTATTGGAAGTATCGCAAGCGTTGTGTCTATAGATTTATTTTTATTTTTTTCTTTATTCATATTAATTCCTAGAACAGATAAATATTTACAAACTTACAATTAAAATTATATCACTCCATGCATATCATAGCATGTGGCATTAGTAATTTTTACATTTACTATATCGCCCGGAGTCAAAAATTCATTGCTTTTGATATATACTAATCCATCCACTTCAGGTGCATCTTTATAGCTTCTTGCTATAATTTTGTTGTTTGAATGTAGTTCTTCTATTATACATGGAATATATTTTCCTGTATATTTTTTATTTATTTTTAGTGAAATATTTTTTTGTAATTCCATTAAAAGTTTTTTTCTTTTGTTTTTTATGGATTGTTTAACTTGAGGTTTAAGGGAATATGCGTATGTATTTTTCTCTCTGGAATACGTAAAGACTCCTACTTTATCAAATTCCATTTCTTTTACGAAATTATATAAATCTTCAAATTCTTCATCCGTTTCTTGTGGATAACCTACAATAAAGGTTGTTCTTATTGCGACATTTTTAATGTTTTTTCTAATTTTCTTGATGAATTTTCTATAGTCTATTGCAGGACGCCTCATTCTTTTGAGTACTTCAATATTTGAGTGTTGTAGTGGAATATCTATATATTTAACAACCTTATCCAGATCGTTAATTGTTTTCATAAGATCTTCGTCAAAATTGGTAGGATAAGCATACATTATTCTTATCCAATTTAAATTTTCGATTTTGTTTAATTCTTTTAAAAGGGTGCTTAGCATGGGTTTTTTGTATAAATCTAAGCCATAGCTTGTAGTATCTTGAGCAATTAGAATTATTTCACTAACCCCTTTGTTTGCAAGTTCTTTTGCTTCATTAACTATATCTTCAATTTTTCTGGACTTATACTTTCCTCTTAAATTTGGAATTACGCAATACCCGCAGTTATAATAACATCCTTCTGCAATTTTAATGTAACTTGAAGCTCCAACAGTAATTTGTTCTCTTTTTATGTCTTCTCTGTAGTTGTAGTTTGGAGTTTCTGATATTTTTGAATAGTTTTCATTTTCAATGGCTTCGATTATTTTATCGTAATCGCAAGTGCCTATATAATTTTTAACCTCGGGTAAAAGTTCTTGTAATTCTTCTTTGTGTTTTTGAACCAGGCATCCTGTAAGAATAATCCTTTTCCCTTTTTGAATCATATCAAGAATTGCTCTGACACTTTCTTTTTCTGCGTCATATATAAATGAACAAGTGTTGATGATTACTGTTTTAATATTTTCATCATCAGGATTTAGGCTGTATTTATATCCGTTTTTGACCAATAATCCAAGCATAAGCTCCATGTCAATCAAATTTTTTGCACAGCCAAATTGTAATATTCCTATTGTTTCTTTATTTTTCATCATTTATTTTAAAAATTAATGCTTTGTGACCTTCTTCTATTATAGCTTCTCTATGATAATTATCCATAATATATGTACAAAAGTTTACTCCGTAATCGTAACAAATTGTTTGCGCCCCATATTCTTTGGTGTTTCTGGGGTAAAAAATTATGTAGTTTGTTTTGTTTGTTTTTAATTTTTCTATTAATTTTTGTTCACCAAAAGTTTCAAAGTCTAGTGGTGTAAAGGTGGAATTGTAGAATTCCCATCCTTTTTTATGTACCAGATTAAGAATTTGTCCTTCCGGAACAATTAAAATTTTTTCGTTATTTTTTATATTTTTTTCAATATATTCGTTAATTTTTTTGAATAATATATTGTCTTTTTCTGTTAAATAAATATTCCCCATTTTTGTTTTAATTTTATATTTAGGGTGGTTTAGGTAATATTTAAGGTTTGCAAGTGTTAGCATTATTGCAAATATTGAAAAAGTTATATAAAGCCATCTTGTTTCCACCGTTTTTTTTAAAAGAATATATATCGAAAATAAGATAAAGATATAACTGAAATTTGAATATGCCAGGGGTGATATGTTAAAAATTGATTTATAGCTTAAAACAATCGAGAACATTGCAATAATTAGCTCTTTTTTTTCAAGGTTATTCTTTAGTTTTAATTGTAAAATTAAAAAGAATAATATGAATACTCCCAAATTAAATAAATTGTTTAAGTTGAAAAATATAAAAGCAATTATGATAATTGCAAAAGACGTGTATTTGTAATTTTTTTTGTATAAAAAGTATGAAATTGTACAAATTAAAGCAAATATTAAAAGCAGATATGTGCTCTTAATTATGTATTCGCTCTGTATGTATGCTCCCATGGACTTATATAAGTATTTTATTGATTCTGTATTTACCATTTTTAAAAGATATATACAATTTATCTTGATATCTGTGTATGATATTTTTTGAGCGATTAATGTTATTGCATATAAAACAGGGAAAATTATTGAAAGTAAGATATTTTTTAATTTGAATGGTTTTTTTTCAAAAAAATATGCAAAACCAAAGAATACAAAAAGTAAAATAAATAATTCTATTCTGTTAATTGCAATAAAACCAAGTATTAGATATAGATATTTTTGTTTATTGTTTATATAAAAATAAAAAGCTATATATGCAGCTGTATATGCCCAAATTGTTGAATATGAATACGGTAAAACAAAACTAAAAGTTGAGTTTGAAAATACTGAAGCTGTTATAAAAAGAATTGCAAATAATAGTGCTGAGTTTTTGCTTGTAAGTTTCGTTGCTATAAGATAAAAAGTTAAAGTTGATATATAAGCTAGTATGTGACTTAAAATAATAATTAAATTAATATTTATGGAAAACTTGTAAATTAAGCAGTTGATAAAATATCCAAAACCACCATATATTAAGAATATATCTTTAACTAAAGTTTTACCTTGCAATAATTGGTATGGAATGTAGCTTTCTCTTGAAAAGTCTATAAGCATATTTCCGGTTTTAGCAAAATAAAATATGCTAAAAAAAATATATATAATCGTTAATAAAATTATGTGTTTTTTCATTTATTTTTTATATCAAAAAACTTTTTTTGGGGCAATTTTTTAACAAAAAAATACTTTATTAATGTATGATGTGGGATTATAGACAGGATTCAATAGCGGATTTAGGAGGAAAGCGCATATTAAATATGGGCGGTTCTTTAATGGGCTATATTCAAACCGGAAATCCATATCATAAGGATTATTATAAAGAAGACCGCGATAGTTTCAAAAGAGCTACTGAAAATAAAGCAAATACTAAAGATGAGAAAAAAAGCAGCTTTTTAAAATATTTGTTAATTCTACCTGTATTAACAATTGGCAGATTTGCTTTGTTTGAATTGATACGTCATAACAAGCATTATATTAAATTTAGCGAAAAAATCTCAAAAGCTTTGAAATTGCCATACTTTAAAAATGTATTTGATAATATAAGAAAAAAATTAAAATTACCATCATTTAATGATATCGAAAATAAAATAAGCTCAACTTTAAAATTACCAAAATTAAGTGAAATTGGAACAAAAATTGGCAAATTCTTTAGAGATGCTTAATTTAATTCTTTTGTTTTGTTTTGAGCTCTTTTTTCATGAAATTCTTGTTTAATTTTTTCAAATTCTATTTTTTGGTTTGAATCGAGTATTTTTTCGAAGTTTTTGCGATTTTGCATTCTTATATTATCGGCTTTTTGTTTTAAAACTACAAGTTCAATTTTTAGTGGAGCAGTTTTTATATCTGCTTCAATCTTGTTTTTAGTTAATTTATATGTTTTTTTAATTTCTTTTCTCAAAAATTCCATTTTTTTAACTGTTTTTTGCATTTCTGTTCTGAATAGTGCTCGATTTTCTTCAAGACATTTTTTTTGCTCCTCTGTTAAATGGAGTCTGCTATTTAGCATATTGTCAATTTCTTGTTGTTTTTTGCAATATTCATGCGGATTTTTGTTGTCTGGATTAGCAAAAGCACTGCAACAAGTTAAAAGTGTGAGAATTATAAAATTTAAGAATATTTTTTTCATTAATTGTTACCTTCTAGTAAAAATTTAAGTTTTTCGGATAAAATTTTTCTTGCCGAATTTATTCTTGATTTGACCGTGCCTGTAGGGATATGGAGTTTTTCTGAGATTTTTTCGTATGTATAATCTTCAAATTCATAAAGAATTATGACTTCTTTCATTTTTTTGGGCAATGAATTTACTGCTTTTAAAATGATTTTTTGTCTTTCCTTTGCACATATTTGTTCTTCTGGAGTTGTTCTTGTGCTTAGGTTGTTTAAATTATCTTCATCTGTATCAGTATTTTGTTTATTTCTAAAATATGAACTTTTTAAGTAATCTCTGCATAAATTTGCTGCAATGGTGCATATCCATTGAGAAAATTTATTTTGTTCTTTGTATTTTTCAAGGTTTTTATATGTTTTGATATAGACCTCTTGTTCAAGGTCCTCATTGTATTCGCCTGTAAAATTTTTAATTATTTGGCGTATTTTGTAGCCGTTTTTTGTTATTATATCTTTCAAGCCTTATAATCCTAAAGCAAAGTCATTTTCTAATAATTCAATTTGTAATTTATTCGTCTCAAGGGCGAAATAAAGATTGTCACCTTGAATGCATAATTGCATAATGCTGCTAAATAGCATAACCGGTATACTTATCGTAAAAATTAATTTTGCTATTGTTTTTTGTCTTTTTCTTTTTTTATATAGAGGTTTTGCTTCTTGCAATAGATCCGATAATTTGTCCATATTTTATTTCCTTTACATTAATTATAACGTTTTTTAATTTTTTTTGTTCAATTATTTGTAATATTTCTTTACATTTTTTTTCAAGCTATTATTGAATTTTAGCCATTATTATATTTTGTATATAAAAAATATTTAAAGAAAAAGGCAATTTTATATTTTAAAAATACTTTATTTATATATAGACGAGATAAAATCAAGAGAGAGAAAAAAATGGCAACAAGATTATCAAGCGATTTATTAGAAGATTCATTCAATCCTTTTGAAGTATCATTTTCAAAAGAGCAATTAATGGATAATCTTAATGAAATTGATGAAAGAAATATAAGAACAAAGTTTAAAAATGCTCAAGATCCTATTAATCTTGCATTTGATGCCATTGAAAAAACGTCTTTAAAGACGCTTGCAAGAGACTTTGTCAAGGAAAGTTTTTGTGATATTGTTTCTTTCGTGACAGATATATGTAAATAATTTGATAAAATTATTTATTTGGAATGGGGGATTATAGGTAGGTTTACAAATGACGTCAAATGACGTCTTTTTTTTGTGCAAAAAAAATTATTTTGTGTTTTTATATCTTTGTATCAATTTGTAGAAATGGTTGGAAAATATGTCCTTAAAAATACAAAATATTACTTTTGATTCAGTTTCTTTTGCCGGAAAAAGGCGTAATGGCAACAAGGTTGTGGCTCATTTACCATCAAACGACTATACTGATTGCTATTATGGATATGAAAATGATCATATGCAATATAGTGCTAATTCAATTGGGGTAAAAAACGATTCTTTTTCTAGACTTTTGTCTGGTTTGAAGAATGTGTTGGATGAAAAAGTTGCAAAAACAGATACTAAAACCGTAATTGATTCGATTAATGTTAAAAATACTATTTCTTCGTTTAGAAGAGCTATAAGGCAAATTGCCTCTATTAGGGATGAATCTATAGATGATTTTGAATTTTATGATGAAAAATTTAATAATTTTAAGGATTATGCAATAAACAATAATCCTATATTTAAAAAGCCTTATCGTACTTTTCTGGCTGGTGACAGTTTCTTTGGTGATAACTCCAGAGTATACTATACTACAAAATGTATAAAACCATATTTTTCTGGTGCTAATAATCAAATAAATGTACCATCCAAGGTTATTGTCAATTATTTGACTGATGATTATGATCAACTCGTATCTGCAGGTGAAATGTATGATTTTGAGCATGATTTGATGTTTAAAAATATTGAATATAGGTTAGGTGCAGGTTTCGAAGCTGAACAAATCAATATTTTCAATCCAAGTAAAGCAAATTTATTTGCTCATTTTTCCGGTATGTTGAATCTACCTGCCACTATAAATAATGCAATTGTTTCGCCTGATGGTAATTTTTGCGCAGATTCAATGGTTTTGTATAATTTTGATTCTGATAATAATCTAGTTAGTACTAGGACTTTTATTAAGCCAAGTTTATCATATATAATTGATGGAAAATCAGGTCAAAAAATTGGTTTTGAATTAACGGCTGATTCTTCTTATGACACAGTTTATGATACTAGTTCTAATTTAAGAAATGTTTTTTATAAAAGCCCAACTGTTGAATGCGATATTAATAGCACTTCAACGTGTGCGTATAATGCGCTAGAACAACTTGATAACGGTTTATGGAAGTATCATCAAAATTGTTATGAAGAATGTGGAAAGGTATATTCGGATTTAAGTAAATTACTTAGAATCAAGGATATAAAAATCTAAATTATTTAATTAAAAAAACAACCTCGAATCTTCGAGGTTGTTTTTTGCTTGTTATATGTCTTATGCTCCTGCTGCTGATTTTGAAATGATTTCTTTTTCAATATTTGCAGGAACTTGTTCATATTTGCAGAATTCCATTGAGAACGTTCCACGTCCTTGTGTATTTGAACGAAGGTCTGTGGCATAACCAAACATATTTGCAAGAGGAACTATACCTCTAACGATTACATTTCCTGTGTTACCTTGTGGTTCTTGACCTTCAATACGTCCACGACGACGTGAAATATCACCAATGATTGTACCTGTAAATTCATCAGGAATTTCAATTTCAACTTTCATCATAGGTTCTAATATGCAAGGTTGAGCTTTTTTGCAACCTTCTTTCATTGCCATAGAACCGGCGATTTTAAATGCCATTTCTGATGAGTCGACTTCGTGGAATGATCCGTCGTAAAGCTCAACTTTAACGTCGATAACAGGGTATCCTGCTAGAATACCACCTTCAAGAGCTTCTTCCATACCTTTTCTTGCAGGTTCGATGTATTCTTTAGGAATTGCACCACCCACAATTTTGTTTTCGAATACGAAACCTTCATTTTCTCCTGCAGGTGAAATTTTAACTTTAACATGACCATATTGACCTTTACCGCCTGATTGACGAATGAATTTAGAGTCTTGATCTGCTGTTCCTCTTATTGTTTCACGATAAGCAACTTGTGGCTTACCAATATTAGCTTCAACTTTGAATTCTCTTAACATACGGTCAACAATGATATCAAGATGAAGTTCACCCATACCAGAAATAATTGTTTGTCCTGTTTCTGAGTCAGATTTAACTCTGAATGAAGGATCTTCTTCGGCAAGTTTTTGTAATGCTACACCCATTTTATCTTGGTCAGCTTTTGTTTTTGGTTCAATAGCAACTGAAATAACAGGCTCTGGGAAGCTCATTCTTTCTAGGATGATTGGTGCATTTTCGTCACATAGTGTATCGCCTGTTGTTGTGTCTTTTAAACCAACTGCTGCGCAGATATCACCTGCATATACTTCTTGTTCTTCAAGACGTTGATCAGCATACATTCTAACTAATCTTGAAATACGTTCTTTTTTGCCGTTTGTTGAATTTAGCACATAAGAACCTGAAGTAATAACACCTGAATATATTCTTAAGAAAGTTAAACGTCCGACAAATGGGTCTGTCATAACCTTGAATGCTAATGCTGAGAAAGGTTCTGTATCTGAAGAATGACGTTGAGTTTTTGTTCCGTCTTCAAGTTCACCTTCTATTGCTTTAACATCCACAGGAGATGGCATATAATCTACTACATTGTTTAATAATAATTGAACACCTTTGTTTTTGAACGCTGTACCACAACATACGGGAACAATTTTATTATCGCAAACAGCTTTTCTAAGAGCTGCTTTTAATTCTTCAACTGTAATCGTTGAAGGATCTTCAAAGAATTTTTCCATTAAAGCATCATCTTCTGCTGATATTGCTTCAACCATTTCATCATGATATTGTTGAGCTTTTTCTTTTAATTCTGCAGGAATTTCTTCTTCTCTTATATCTGTACCAAGATCATTTGTGTAAATTTCGGCTTTCATTGTCATTAAATCAATTAATCCTGTAAACTGATCTTCAGAACCAATTGGAAGTTGAATTGGTACAGCATTTGCACCTAATCTATTTTTGATTTGATCAACTACACGATAGAAGTCTGCGCCTGTTCTGTCCATTTTGTTTACAAATACCATTCTTGGTACTTCGTAACGATTTGCTTGGCGCCATACTGTTTCTGATTGGGATTGCACACCGCCTACTGCACAGAAAACAGCTACAACACCGTCTAATACACGCAATGAACGTTCAACTTCGATTGTGAAGTCAACGTGACCCGGTGTGTCGATAATATTTATTTGATGGCCCTTCCACTCTGCTGTTACTGCTGCTGATTGGATAGTGATACCACGTTCTTTTTCTTGTTCCATAAAATCGGTTACAGCAGCACCGTCGTGTGTTTCCCCGATCTTGTGAGTTTTACCTGTATAGAATAAAATACGTTCGGTTGTTGTTGTTTTACCCGCATCAATGTGTGCTGCGATACCGATATTACGGATTTTATCCAATGCTGTTTTTCTTGGCATATTCAATTTCCTTTTCTATAATAGTATCTCTTATTATATATTAATTTTCGCATAAACAAGTAACTTGACAAGTGTTTAGCTGTAAAATTCAAATTTCTTAAAAATACTTCATTTATTGGTTTTACTTTTAAAAAAATATTATTAAAATAATTTTGAGTATTTATGAGGTATTATTTATGGCAAAATTAATAGGAAGTAGTCTTTTTACAGGTGCAATTTCCAGTTTAAATTCTAATTATTTATTATTGTTAAATGGAAATACGGGACTTACTTTAGATAATATTTTAAACCCTTCTTCTGATGATATTAAATATACTGTAAATCAAACATTTAGAAGTTATTTGATGTCTAATTTTAATCAAATAGATATGGATGGTGATGGTACTATTTCTCAGGAAGATTTAAGTGGGTATACAACAAAATTGCAGACCCAAGGTATGACATATAGTGAGTTATCGCAGCTTTGCGCAAGCGGTAGCGGTTCAATGTCCAGTCTTTTGGATACGGTATTGTCAAATTTTAGTGAAATTGACAGTAATAATGATGGAAGAGTCACTCAGGCTGAAATTAATGCTTATAGAATAAATGAAGAAATAAAAGAAGTTAAGGAAAAATATCCAAAAATCGACCCTACAAAAATGTCTATGTTTTATGAGACAGATACCTCTAATGATGCTTCAAGTTCTACTGATAATGACGACAAGGTATTTAATTAAAAAAAAGGCGGGATAATTCCCGCCTTGATTTTTACACGTTTATTTATAAAGAGAGTTGAGATTTTATCTAATTAATTAAGCTAATTTAATTGTTGAATTTTGGATTTCTGAGCTTACTGCTTCGCTTACTGCTTGCATTTCTTGACTTACTGCTTCCATTTGTGATTCAACATCTGATTGTTCAAGGTCTAACATTGTTTCTTCATCATTTACTTCTTCTTCAAGCATTGCAAGTTCATTTTCGTAAATTGTTTTTTCGTAGTTTGTGTTTTCCATATAATCTGTTTGAAGAGTTTGACTTTCAATTTGAAGATTAGAAATTTCATTATTAATGCTTGTTTCAAGTGAATCTATATTGTTTTCATTGATATCTTCAAGGTTTGTTAATCCAAGATCTGAAATTATATCAGGCATTTGATATAGTGTGCATTTTTGAATGTCATCGTAGTTGCCCCAGCTTGATGTTTGGAAGTTGTTTGGTGTCCATTTTGCTCCACCATCATCGGATTTTTCCAAGTCTGAATATTCTACAGCTACTGTCGCTATGTCGCCATCTATTGTTCCTACTACTGTTCCTTCACTTTTTATGTCTTCAAGTGTTTTGCCTGGAATTATGTATCTGTCCATTGTTATAATGGTGCCTAATTCCGGATTATATGCATATTTTCCGTTTTCATCAGGATAAAACGCAGTGTTGTTGTATGCTCCTGCTTCACCATTTGCAACTTTTTGTGCAATTTCTAAATATTCGTTTAATGCTTTTTTCTTTGCGTCAATTTCATCCATTGCTTCATTGTAGCTTGTTTTTATTGGTTGAAGCGCTTGTTCTTGCTGATTTTGAATTGAAGCAGTTTCATATTGTTTTCTTCTTGCTAACTGCCTTTTTTCTCTTGAAATTTGCAAGTCACGCATTTGATAATAAGCATGTTGTTGCTTTAATTCCCTTTTTCTTAATGTAAGTGTAACCCACCCCATGGCAGTACCTCTTTCTCCCTTGTAAAACGTGTTTAATCTTTAATATCCCTACATTATGATAAAGTTTTTTTTATTTAAAAAATTGCTTATTTTTTTAATTTTGCTTAACAAAACTTAATAAGTCAAGGCAAACTCTGCCGTATTTCTTGGTTTTAAAGATTTCAAGAGAAAGGTTATTTTCATTAATTATTTTTGTAATATCTTTTTTGTTGGTAAAATCGTATTCGATTACAATTATTCCGTCTTGTTTTATTAAACTTTCTGCTTTAATTAATATTGGCGCATAATCCATCTGCCAAGGAGGGTCTATATATATAATGTCAAATTTTTTATCTGATTGAAATTTTAGAGCATTTGCAATTACAAGGTTAGGTTTTTGTTTGATTTTTTGATAGTTTTTTTTAATTAATTCTGCGCTTTTTGGGTTGATTTCAAGTTCTTCAACAATATATCCTCTGGAAAGTGCTTCTAAGCCCATAATTCCACTTCCTGCAAACATGTCAAGGAATGTCGAGTTCTCTTTGAAATACGGCATTAATATATTAAAAACACTCTCTCTTACTTTTGATAAAGTGGGTTTTGCACTTTTAGGAACTTCGATTTTACTCCCTTTGTATTGCCCGCCTGTCAGATACAAATTTTTTCTCCTTTTTATAATATTAATTTATCATGAAAAAAATCGTAATTATAGGTGGCGGCGCTGCAGGAGCTAAGGCTGCATCAAAAGCAAAAAGACTAAATCCTGATAACCATGTAGAGCTTTATACAAGAGAAGATAATATTGCAGTTTCTCTTTGCGGGCTTCCATACTATATTGAAGGTGCAGTAAATGATATTAAAAAATTAATTATACGTACTCCTGAGGATTTTTTAAATATGGGAATACCTGTATTTTTAAAACATGAGGCACAAGAAATTTTTCCCGAGCAAAATTGTGTATTAATAAATGGTAATCATATTTTTTATGATGAGTTGATTTTGGCGCTTGGTGCTAATGTTAATATTCCAAAGATTGAAAATATATCTGCTAACAACGTTTTTACTTTAAGAAGCATAGATTCGGGAATTAAAATCAGAGAAAAAATGTTAAATTCAAAGTCGGTTATTCTACTTGGTGCCGGCTATATTGGAATTGAGCTTGCTGAGGCTTTTATTAAAAACGGACTTGAAGTAATAATAGTTGAAGCAAAAAATAGAATTGCCTCTGATTTTGATGAAGATTTTTCAAAACTTATTCAGGATATGATAGTTTCAAAATGTGATTCCAAAATTCAAACAAATTACGGTGAAAAAGCAGCTAAAATAACTGTAGATGAGCAAAATAACTTCAGAAGTATTATTTGTGAATCCGGAAAAGAATTTTTTGCAGATTTTTGCGTTTTAAGTACAGGTGCAACTGCAAATGTCGAAATAGCTAAAAAAGCAGGAATAAAGCTTGGCGTAACAGGCGCAATTCAAGTCGATAATCGTATGAGAACGAATATTCATAATATATATGCTTGCGGTGATTGTACACAAAAATATGATATAGTTACAAGACAGCCGGCATATATTGGCCTTGGAACTGTTGCAAATAAAGAAGGTAGGGTTGCTGCAATAAATGCGACTTGCAATAAAGAATATGAAGTCTTCGACGGTATTTTAAGCTCCTTTATTACCAGATTTTTTGATTATACAATTTCAAAAACAGGACTAACTTTAAACAAGGCAATGGAATATGCCCAATTAATAAACTTGGAACCAATAAGTGCAACAATAACAAAAAAAGACAAGGCAAGTTATATGCCTTTTGCAAATGAAATGACTTTAAAATTAGTAGCTGATAAAAGAAGCGGTGAAATCTTGGGTGCGCAAGGTATTAGTTGCGTCGGTAATATTGCTCAAAGAATAAATACAATTACATCTGCACTCCAAGCAAGATTAACGGTGGATGATCTTTTGCACCTTGATTTGCCTTATGCTCCACCTTTTTCAAGTTCAATTGATCCTATATTAACTGCGGCATATAAATTAAAAGAACAAATAAAAAAATAAAGATGCCGATTTTCGGCATCTTTTAATTTACACTATTGGTTTTACTATTTTTATTTACATTAAGCTAATTTTATTGTTGAATTTTGAATTTCAGTGCTTACTGCTTCACTGACTGCTTGCATTTCTTGGCTTATTGCTTCCATTTGAGCTTCAATTTCAACTTGTTCCATATCTAATTGCGCTTCTTCGTCTGAAACTTCTTCTTCAAGCATTGCAAGTTCATTTTCGTAGAATGTTTTTCTGTCGTCTACATTTCCTGTATATTCTAATTGCGCATTTGACAATTCCATTTGTAAACCACTTATTTCTGAGCTAAAATCAAGTTCTTCGCCGCCATTTTCTCTGCTTGCTTTTTCTTGATCTCTATAGCCAGATATTTCATCCATAATTCTTTGTCTTTCTTGATTGTATTCGTTTTTAATTGGCGTAAGTTCTTGCTGTTGTTCATTTTGAATTACGGCTGTTTCATACTGTTTTCTTCTTGCAAGTTGTCTTTTTTCACGCGAAATTTGTAAATCCCTTAATTGGTAATAAGCGTGTTCTTGCTTTAATTCTCTTTTTCTTAATGTGAGTGTAACCCATCCCATAGTAAAACCTCTTTCCCCTGTGTTTACCTGTAAAATAGTGTAACGTGTTTAATTCTAGTGTGTGTAAAATCCCTACACTAAAATAAACAATTTTTTTCTTTAAAAATTGCTTATTTTAATTTTATTTGCGTTACAAAACTTAACATAATGTCTTGAAAGCAAGATAGCACAATGAAAAAAGTTTTATTATGTTTAGATGGTTAGAAATATTTAACGGCAAAATTCTATTTGCACTAAATTAAATGCAAACTATATTTTATTTTGCAGTTTGACTTTAAATATATCCAAATTTTTAGCACAATTGTACTTTTAGATTTTTATTTTCGGATAAAATTCTAAAATCAAATAATACTTCTTCTTTGTATAATTTTTGTTCATCTTTGAAGTATGCTTCATAGTTTGAATTTTTATCATTTTCTTCAGACAAAAATTCACTCAAAGCAAGAAATTTTCTTAAATTTCTGGTTGAAGCTAATTCTAGAAGTTTTGCACCAACTCTTTTTTCGCAAAGCTTACGCTTGCGATTTTCATCTCGCATTGTCATAAATATACCTATTTTCCCCCTAAAAATTGTGTGTTACATAAATCCCTACATTAGATAAAAGTTTTTTTGAAATAATTAATTGCTTTTTTAGAATAATTTATTTAATATTTCTTAATATTTTTTTCTTGATAGTAATTTTTTTTATTCTATAATTCGGATATGAAGCATATTTTGGTTATTTCAGGAAAACAATATAGCGGTAAAGATACTCTTGCAAAGATTTTAATTGAAAAAATGCCTGATTACAGAAGAATTGGCTTGGGTGATGCAATTAAAATTGAGTATGCAAAGAGAAAAAATATAACTGTTGATGAAGTAGTTGAAAATAAACATTTATATAGAAATGACTTAATTAAACTTGGAAATTGGGGAAGAAATATTAATCCTGATTATTGGATTAATAATCTTTTAAATTTTGATAAGATAATTGTTCCTGATATCAGAGTTTTGCATGAAGCAGAGTTTTTTAAAAGTGTTGGGGCTTTTCTTGTCAGGGTCGAATCTGATTTTGAAAATCGCTCCAAGAGGGGTATTGTTGTCAATAACGATGATGAAACCGAAATTGCTCTTGATAATTATAGTGGTTTTGATGTTGTTGTTTATAATAATTCAAGTTATGAGGATTTAGTTAATCAGGCCGATAAAGTTTTCTCGCTTTACAAAAAGTTTATCGGCTGATTAATTATTTAAGATTTAGTTTTGAGCTATCAATATCCGAACTTATTTGTTCATTTACTGATTCAAGTTCGCTTCTCATTGCTTCTAGTTGTGCTTCGAGAGTTGTTTGTTCTTCTTGAAGTCTTGTTTCTTCGTCTGTTGCAGCTTCTTCAAGTTCGCTCATTATATCATCATAGTAATCATTGATATCTTGTTTTTGTGCTTGATAATCTTCTTGTGCTGCAGAATAATCCAATTGCCATTCTGAATATTCATCAGAACTTGTATCCGGTCTTTGATCTCTTATTTCCAAATAATCTGCTTTTGCTGCAGCTAATTCTTGTTTTTTGCTGTTATTAAATACCGATTGTTCATAAGACAAATTACGTTGGTTCTTGCGAATTTCTCGTGAAATTTGCAAGTCACGCAACTCCAAGCTGTTTATTTCAGCTCGCAAGGTCAATTTTCTTAAGGTTAGTGTTACCCAGCCCATTTTATTTACCTCGTTTTGTAATTAACTCATGAACATTCGACCATTTTTTGTTCACATATATATAAAGTATATATTTTGTGAATAATTTCAATATAAACAAAAATATTTACAAAACTTTACAAAAAAATGGGTAAAAAAAATTTACAAAAATTAATTTTGATTTTAATCTTCGTAAAAATTATTTGTAATTAAATTTATATATTCAACCATGTGTGAAAAATATTCTAAATCACATTCACCGTTTATTATAATATCGCATTTTTCTTTGTTTGGAATTAAATATTTTTTTCCTGCAAGTTTAATATATTCCCAATGTTTTAGGGCATTTTCCTGATCTTGGTTTCTTTTTGCCGCTCTTTTTAAAAACCTTTCTTTTCTTTCTGTATCGTTTAAATCGATATAAACTTTTATATCAAATATATCGGAAACTTTTTCGTATATCGAACACATTCCTTCAATTATAATAATTTTTTGCGATTTAACGGGGATAGATTTTGGTTTAGATTTGCCTGTTCCATTGACCAAATATTCGGGTGAAAGTATGTCATTGCCTTTTTGTAATTTTAAAACATCTTCTCTCAATAAATCTAAGTCAAAATTATCAGGAGAATCCACATCGTATCCTGCATCTCTTAATAAATCAAAATTTCCGTATTTTTCAATTAAATGAGAAATATCTTTAAAATAATTATCTGCAGAAAGTATTGTAATTGGCAAATTTAATTTTTCAATGCATTCTGATATTTTTTTGCAAATTGTTGATTTTCCACTTGCTGATTCACCTGAAAGCGCTATCAATATTCTGTCTTCTGGGCGATTTATTAATCTGTCAGTAAAATTATCCAGAAAATCTTTTTTATAATCTATAATCAGCTGTTTGTCTGATTTTTTGTCATGATTAATTATTTGTTTAAATTTTGTTTGTAAATAAAACGCAAGTAAAGACCTGCCGGAACGTGTTTGACAGTTTGGCTTTTGTATTTTATCTTTTGTTTGGTTTTCAAGCAGGTTTTTCACTAAAGCATTCATTGTATTTTATATAATATCTCTAAATATTTTTATTTGCTATTTTGTTTAGTAATATTAAAATAGATTTTTCGATATCTTTGAAGTTTTTTCCGACAATTTCATCTTTTGCACTAAATATAAGGCTTTGATAATTGTTTATTGTGTTGCATCTGTTGTATTTTAATATTAATCTGATATTTTCCCTTAACAATCTTTTTATTTTATTTCTTACAACTGCCCTTTTATGCACTTTTTTAGAAACAACAAAACCTACCCTGGTGGGGCAGTTTTTGTCGGTTTTTAATCTTCCTGCATACAAGATAATTATTTCATTTGATACAACGTTTTTGTTGTTGTACGTTGCACTGAAAGCGGCTTTGGCTTTCAGTCTGTTTTCTTTTTTAAGCACGATTCTTTGCTGTAATTGCTACTTTGTGGCGACCTTTTGCACGTCTTGCATTTATTACACGTCTGCCGTTTTTAGTTGCCATTCTTGCTCTGAAACCGCTTACGTTTTGTCTTTTTCTTTTTGTACCTTCTAAAGTACGACGCATTTTATTTTCTCCTTGTGAATTAATTATTTTAGCTTGACATAGAGATGATGTCGGTATTTACTATATTATGTTGAACAAAAAGAGGTGTCAAGATTATGGAGTCAAATGTTAAGCTTGGTGTTATTGGTTGCGGTAAAATGGCAAGTGCTATTTTAGGTGGAGTGTATAAAAATTCTTATTTAAAAAGCGAAAATATATTTTTATATGACATTGATTCTAATTCATCTAATTTGTTAAAAACAAAATACAATTTTAATGTATGCGAGAATATTAAAATTCTTATAGAAAATACTGATGTGATTTTTTTAGCTGTAAAACCTTTCGTGCTAAATGACGTTATTTCTGAAATCAGAAAATATTATAGTAACAATTTAATTTTATCGATTTTGGCAGGAGTTAAACTTGAAAAATATAGTAATCTTCTTCCAAATTCAAAAGTAATTAGAATAATGCCAAATACACCCGCGCTCATTGGTGAAGGAATGAGTGCAATTTGTTCGAGTCATAATGTGAGCAGTGATGAAATGGATTTTGCATATAATTTAATGAAAAATTGCGGCAGGGTCGTTGAGGTTGACGAAGATAAAATGGATATTATAACCGCTTTGTCGGGTTCAGGACCTGCGTATTATTTTAAAATAATTGATGAAATGGCAAAAGCTGCTGTTTCTGTCGGGCTTGATTATAAAAATGCAATTCTTTTATCTGCTCAAACTGCGCTCGGGAGCGCTAAGCTGCTAATTGAAAACAATTTTGATGTAGAAACATTGATTAAAAACGTAACTACCCCTGGCGGATGTACTGAAGTCGGAAATAGTGTTTTAAATAATTCGGATATTTCTTCTGTTTTATTGGAAACTATAGATAAAACAACAAAAAAAGCGCAAGATTTAGGTAAGTAGTTTGTTGTTTGGTTTTAGTTTTTTGCTTGTGCAGAATGTTTTTTAATTATTTCTCTTATTTGAGGATCTTTTACGTTTACAAACACGGCGTCATAGTCTTTAGAATAAACGTATTCCCTAATGCTTTTGATTTTGTTTTCCATAATTAGATTAAGAAAAATCTGAGGCGAAATTGACCTTGCTGCCCCAAGAGAGCGTACATCCATGTAACCTTCAAGTCTTCTTAATTGGTCAAGTTTAGGTTCAGCTTTTTTAATTTCTATCCATAGCATTCTTTTTGTTGTGCCGTTTACGGGAGTATCCTTATATACTCCTTTAAGTTTGCCTTCTTCTACCATCTGTTTTAATTTTTTTATATCCCCAAAACCAAGTTTTGCAAGATAAGCTGCAGGAGCCCATTTTTCTTTAGAGTCGCAGTCTGCATAAAATTTTGATTTTTTGGGTAATAGTTTTTCTGCGCGCTCAATTACTGCAATATTTCTTGGATCTGACATATCGTATAGAAGATATTGTGGTTTTTTATCCTGATTTTCGATAGGAACAAAATCTCCAATTGCTTTTTTTAATGCACTTCCTGGGTATAATCCTGCAATAGGCAGATATCTTTGCGGATATCTTGTTATAGGATTCCTTGTAGTTTGTGCATTAAATTCTTCAATCATTTTTTCTTTTTCTTGAAGTTCGTTTTTTGCCCTATTTAATGATTTAATTTTTAAATTTAGTTGATTTGTAAGAGATATTTTTCTACCTGACACAAAGTATGGTATTCTTGATTCTTTTTCTCTTTCTTTTTCTATTTCTTCTTCAAGTTTTGTTATTGCACTTTCGTAGGATTTTATTTTAAATTTAAGACCACCAATTCTTTGTTTGACTGCATTTATGTCTGCTTTTGTTAAAATTAAATCTTCTTCGCTATCAGTGTCTTCTGAATAGTCGTTTTCACTTTCTCCCCCAATTTGGAGCTCGTTTAGCTTATCATCAGATTTTTCATAAAAAAACTCGTCATTCGAAAAACTTTTTCTCATAAAACTCGGTGAAAAAGTTAGACTATTCTGTTTTACACTGTTTAGTAATGCAAGTTGTTTGTTAAAATGGGAAATTTTATTTATTTGATTATTTGATAATGTTATTTTCATACTTCTTTAAAACTAGTGAAAAAAAATTTTTGCGTTGAATTTGTGATTTTTTGGGTTAGTATTTTTAGTATGAAATATAACCGCTTTGAACTTGTATCTAATTATATGCCGTCCGGTGATCAACCTAGCGCTATTAAAAAGTTGTCTGATGGAATAAAAGACGGGTTGTTATCTCAAACCTTACTTGGAGTCACCGGTTCCGGTAAAACTTTTACAATTGCAAATGTTATTCAAAATGTTCAAAAGCCCACGCTTGTAATTGCACACAATAAAACATTGGCAGCGCAATTATATAATGAATTTAAAGAATTATTTCCCAATAATGCAGTTGAATATTTTATTTCATATTATGATTATTATCAACCGGAAGCTTATATTCCAAGGACCGATACCTATATTGAAAAAACTGCTTCAATTAACGATGAAATTGATAGATTGAGACATAATACTACAAGAAGTTTATATGAAAGAAACGATGTAATTGTAGTTGCTTCTGTAAGCTGTATTTATGGTTTGGGTTTACCTGAAAATTATTTTAAAGGTACTGTTACATTGTGTGTAGGTCAAGAGATTTCAAGAAAAGATCTTTTAACGTATTTAGTTGGAGTTAGATATGAGCGCAATGACGTTGAATTGTCGCGTTCTACTTTTAGGGTAAAAGGCGACATTATTGAAATAATGCCAAGTTATGAAAAAATAATTAATCGCATTTCTTTTTTTGGAGATGAGATTGAAAAAATTACAAGAATTGACGCTGTTTCAGGAGAAATAATAGACAGGCCTTCTGAAATTGTTATATATCCTGCAGTGCATTATCTTTCTTATGATGAGGATATAGATGAAACAATTTCTCTTATAAAAAAAGAATTAGATGATAGATTGTCTGAGCTAAAAAATGAAAATAAGATTGTTGAAGCTCAAAGATTGTTTCAAAGAGTTAATTATGACTGTGAAATGATTAAGGAAATGGGCTATTGTTCTGGTATAGAAAATTATTCAAGAATTATTGAAAGACGTCCTAAAGGAACGCCTCCTGCAACGCTTTTGGATTATTTTGGAGATGACTTTTTGGTAGTAATTGATGAATCACATGTAACCATTCCACAATTAAAAGGTATGTATTTTGGTGATAGAGCAAGAAAAAATGTTCTTGTTGACTATGGATTTAGGCTTCCTTGTGCTAAAGACAACCGCCCTTTAACTTTTGATGAATTTTATAATAAAATTGGTCAAAAAATATTTATATCTGCTACCCCTGCTGATTTTGAAAGAAAAGAAAGCGCTCAAATAGTTGAGCAAATAATTCGTCCTACAGGTTTGCTTGACCCTGAAATTGAAGTACGTCCGACAATTTCTCAGGTTAAGGATTTGATTTTGGAAGTTAATAAAACTGTTGAGCTTGGTGACAGGGTTCTTGTTACTACCCTGACAAAGAAGATGGCCGAAGAACTTACAAATTATCTCCAAAATCAAGGTTTAAAAGTAAGATATTTGCACAGCGAAGTTAAATCATTGGAAAGAGTTGAAATTCTTAGAGATTTAAGACTTGGTGAGTTTGATATTTTGGTTGGTGTTAATCTTTTAAGAGAGGGTTTGGATATACCTGAAGTGTCTTTGGTTGCCATCATGGATGCTGATAAAGAAGGATTT
This sequence comes from Candidatus Gastranaerophilales bacterium, assembly GCA_944325185.1. Taxonomy (GTDB): domain Bacteria; phylum Cyanobacteriota; class Vampirovibrionia; order Gastranaerophilales; family Gastranaerophilaceae; genus RUG14156. Next base: position 95,624 of record CALUZA010000027.1, read on the forward strand.
TTAAGATGTGAAACATCTTTAATTCAAACAATTGGAAGAAGCGCCAGAAATGCAAACGGCAGAGTTATTATGTATGCAGATAAAATAACGGATTCAATGTATATTGCAATTGAGGAAACTAAAAGACGCAGGGAGTTGCAAATTAAATACAACAAAGAGAATAATATTACCCCAAAAACTATTAAAAAATCTATTGAGAATAATTTATTGCAGCTTGTCCAAAGCTATAGAAGCGTTGAAGATATTGTGGCAGAGCAAATGGTTGAATTTAATGTTGATAAGAAAGACTTACCCAAGTTGCTTGATAAGCTTGAAAAAGACATGCATAAAGCTGCGAAATTACTCGATTTTGAAAGAGCGATTCAATTAAGAGATGAAATTAAGAAAATCAAAAGCCTTTTATAGGTTATGCAATTCCTTTTTGTAACAAATCGTGAATGTGCAGCACGCCTATTGGTTTTTTATCTTCTAGTGCAAAAATATTCGTAATTTTTTTCTCATTAAGAATTTTAATTGCTTCTGATGCAAACATATTTTTTTCTATTGTTATTGGGTTTTTTGTCATAATATCTGAAGCTTTGATATTTTTTAGGTCTTGGTTTATGCAACGCCTTAAATCGCCATCCGTGAACATGCCTGTAAATTCACCATTTTCGTTTACAAAACCAACGCAACCAAGTCTTTTTGATGTCATTTCAAGTATGATTTCGTTAATTCCCGCATTTTCATTAAGTAAAGGCATTTCATCCCCTGTATGCATAAGGTCTTTGACTCTTTGAAGTATTGAGCCTAATTTACCTCCGGGATGTCTTTCATTGAATTGTGTTTTTGAAAAGCCTCTTCTTTCTATCATTCCGGTTGTAAGAACATCTCCCAACACCAGTGTTGCGGTTGTAGATGAAGTCGGTGCCAAGCCAAGAGGACAAGCCTCTTTTGCTTTAGGCAATTCAAGAACAATATCTCCTGCTTTTCCAAGAGAGCTTTCAGGATTTTTTGTTATTGCAATAAGTTTTATTCCAAATCTTTTTGCATAATTTAATATATCTATTAATTCTCTTGATTCTCCGCTATTTGAAATTGCAATAATAACATCGTCTTGTGTTACCATTCCAAGGTCACCGTGGCTTGCTTCTGCAGGGTGAATAAAAAACGATGGAGTTCCGGTTGATGCCAATGAGGCTGCAATTTTTTTTGCAATATGACCGGATTTACCCATGCCGGATAAAATTATTCTCCCTTTTGCATTTTCAATTAAATCAAGTGCTTTTGTCAGATTTTCATCAAGGAGATCTTTGAGTTGGTTTATAGCTTCAATTTCACAATCTATTGTTTTAATTGCGTTTAAAATATCAGCATTTTGTAATTTGTTTATAGTTTGCATTTTTTTTCTCCTTGTTTAGTATAATTGTATATTAAATACTTATAATTTGTTAATATTATGTTAAAAAATATCAATTTTTATTTTTTTAGTGTTTTTTTATCTTTGTAGGAAGGTTTATATTTTTTATGGTAAATAGTATTAATTCGAATAATTTTAAATTATTTAATTCTATTTCTTTTAAAAATAACTCTAATCAAGTTATTGCTCAACCCCTTCCTTCTAAAATAACAACACAAAATTCAATCCTTCCTTATACCAGTGCACCATCAAAAATATCAACATTTTTATCTGCGGATGATGTTCAAAAGTATCTTTATTTGTTGAATTTTATGAGAGACTATCCTGTGAGTCCAAATTCTGAAGGTATGCCACCTTCAAAACAGCTTGAATATCTCTTAAGAAACGGTAAACTTTTGTCTCGTTCTATGCATGATAATTCAACCACTTTGGATAACATCTATTCTATTGCAGTTGAACCAAGAGCTTGTAATCTTAATCAAAAGCAACTTGTGTCAAATGTTTTGGATATTTTGGTAAATCCTAGAGTTGTATCACAAACTTTTGGAGATATTCCGGAGTCCGAAAAACAGAAAATTCTTGAACGTTTAAAAACGGACGATCCAGCCAAACTTGATCCGTCATTAATGAACGTTGTTGCTTCTGGTACTTGTCCTGCTGCTTCAAATGAAGTGAATATGGCAGATAATTATCCGGCAGAGTTTGCTCGTTGGGTTTCAAAACTTTCAAGTCCGGAAAAAGCTTTATATTTAGATATAGATCTTTCTTCTATTTCAAAGAATTTTCTTGAAGCTATGACAATTTTAGATTTGCTAGAGGCACAGAAAAAAGATTTTAACTTTAATAAAGTGAGAATAAAGGTAAATGCAGACGATAATGCATATATAAGGGCTTCAATTCAAGATAAGCATTGGGACAAGGGCGAAAGAAATGTTGCCGATGTTCTTGTTCAAAGTGCAATTATGCAACTTGGTTCTCAAAATACCTATAACTCTTTAATTGATTCAAGAGGCGGTAAGTTCAGTACCAGTCCACAAGGCTTAATAGAAATTGAAAAAACTTTTGTTGAATCTTTAATTAAAAACAAGGAAATTACATCCTTTGTGTATCAAAAAATTGATGATGATCAAAATCTTCTGGGTTATAATTGTTCATTTGATAAAATGAAAAAACATATCAAAGACACAATTGATAGCGGAGAAGATGTGATTATAGGATATGTTTTAACCAATGAAACATCCGGCAGGACTTCTATGAAATTATATAATCCTTCTGTTGACGGATTACCAAATAAAATTATAAACGGACATGAAATTACAATCGTTGATTATAAGTATGATAATAATGGAAAAATGATATTTGTTTGTGTAGACACAGATGATAATAACAACGATTTTGTTGAATACAGCGAAGACTGGCTTCTTCCTAAATTGCATCATGCAGGCTATCCTGCTCATATTGTTGAAGCTGATGAGGAAGAAATTATGAGAAATGCAATGTCTTAAAAATAAGCATTAAAAAAGGCGACACCCAGATTCGAACTGGGGATAAGAGCTTTGCAGGCTCCTGCCTTACCACTTGGCCATGTCGCCGAACGCTTTATTTATGTTATTAGATAAATAAAATATTGTCAAGAGTTCATTGTTTAAAATTATAATGTTTATTTTAACATGGACTTGCTTCTAAGTTGCCTATGGAATGTTATTGCAAATCTGTGTGCTTCATCACGTATTCTTTGAAATAAATGTAGAGCGGGCGAATTAATTGCAAATAAAACAGGCTTTGACTTGTTTGGCAAGAACACTTCTTCTTCTCTTTTTGCAAGGGATACAATGTTTAACTTTAATTCGTATTCATTCATTATTTCCATTACACTGGAAAGTTGTCCTTTTCCTCCATCAATTATAATTAAATCAGGTGCTTCAATCTCTCCTTTTTTAATTCTTTTAAAGCGTCTTGATAAAATTTCTCGCATGGATTTAAAATCATCCACTTCTCCTTTTTGAATTGTTCTTAGTTTGTATTTTCTATATTTTGATTTTTTAGGCTGTCCGTTTTCAAAATATACACCAGATGCAACTGTATTTGTACCTTGAATATGAGATATATCGTAGCATTCAATAGTATGAGGGAATTTTGTCAAATTTAATTTTTCTTGTATGTATGCTCCTACTTCATTGTAGTCATTTTGTATTGTAGTTAATTCTTTGAGTTTTTGTTGTTCCAGATTATATTTTGCATTTTTTTGTGCAAGAAGAAGAATTTCTTTATCTGTTTTTGTTGTTGCTTTTATTATGTTAACGTCTTTTTTAAGTCTTAATGTCAACCATTTTTTATATAATTCAAAATTTTCAAATAAATCAGGAATAATGATTTTTGAGGGCAATTCCTCGTCGTTTAACATTATGTAGTAATCTCTTAAAATACTTTCTATTACTTCTTGCGGATTGGTTGTCTCCAAAGAAAGCTGTGAGTATGAAAAATCTTTTTTGTTTATCAGTCTTCCTTGTCTGATTTGTAATATGCTTACTGATATTAAATTTGCTGAATTTTCAAAAGCGACGTAATCATTGTTTGCTTTTGTAGAGCTAAAGACCACGTTTTGTTTTTCCATGGTTTTTTCAATGTCTTGAATGCTGTTTCTATATAAAAGCGCTTTTTCAAAATCACAATTATCGCTTGCTTTTTGCATTTCGTCTTTTAGTTTTTTAATTAATTCCTTTCTTTTACCGGATAGGAATAATTCGACATTTTTTATGATTTTTTTGTATTCTTCGGATGATATTTTATTTTGACAGGGTGCTGCGCATTGACCTATGTCATAATACAAACAGGGTCTTGTTTTATATTTTGGAGTTTTGCATTTTTTGAGCGGAAAAATTTTATTGATGACTTCTAAAGTTGCATGCATTGCTTTTGAATCCGTATATGGACCAAAATATTTTCCTTTAAATGAATTTTTATTTGCTTTTCTTACTACCGTAATTCTCGGATAATCCTCGTTTGTAATTAAAAAATATGGAAATTTTTTATCATCTTTTAGAAGCACATTGTATTTTGGCTTATGTTTTTTAATAAGTTCGTTTTCAAGAATTAGTGCTTCGATTTCTGAATTTACAACGATACACTCTATTTTCTTTATTTGAGGTACCATTATTTGAAGTTTTGGCGAATCTTTTTTTCCGACAAAGTAGCTATTTACTCTGTTGTATAAATTTTTTGCTTTTCCTATGTATATAATTTCGTTATTTTTGTCGTAATACCTGTAGCATCCCGGAAGTTTGGGCATTAATTCTATTTGTTTTAAGATTTCTTTGTCGTAATTTTTTTTACTTTGTTTCATACATTTATACTAACATATATTTCAAATGTTAGAAATTTTGAATTTGTGGAATGGTATTACTATTGTAATAGCTTATGATTGTTGTCACGGAAAGACAGGTGGAATATGATTCTTGAATACAAAGTTGATGAACTTTCAGTACAGGGTGCGTGGTTAAGAACATTGTATGATTTAATTGACGAATTAAATTGTAAGTGTCAAACATTTATGGAAGAAAAATACAACACGAACAGAAACTGTTTTGCTCCTGTTCGTGTGGTTAAAATTTTCGGTTCTAATGTAATTTTAAGTTGGCTTAAATTAAGAATGGAACGATATAATCATTTTATCGATTCTCTTAATTCGCAAGATGTTTTTTCAGCTTCATTTTTAGATGAAGAAGAAAATAATTTATAGTTAAATTACGGCAAATTCAACGTTTAAATATTCGTTTGTTGCATAGTTTACTTGCAATTCTTGGATTTTTGCGTTGAATTTTTCTTTGCCTAAATTTAATTCCCATTCGCCTTCTTTGTTGTTTTTGTATGCCATTTCAAATTCATGTGCATCTATTTGAATGTTTTTAGCTTCAATTCCTTTGCCGTATAGTGAGCCGGGTAATATTCCTGCACTTCTTAATTGACGTGGGTTTTTGCCTTCTTCACGATTTTCGATTTTTAATTTAGCGTTTGCCATTTTATTCTCCTTGACTTAATGTTATTCTTAATTTATTAATATAAGTATTCTAATTATATTTGTTGAACAAAAAAATGCAATTTTTATCAAAAACAGTTTTAAAAAAATTTATAAATACGGAAATTTCATCAGTTGGTTTTGACGAAGGATATATTGAGCATGCCGTAAAAAAGCATCTTTTCTTGTCAATTAAGATTTTTGACGTTACTCCTTCGCAAGCATCAATTATAAAACAAACAGCACTTTCGTGTGACTGTGATTGTGCTGTAAATCGTGGTGTCATAGATTGTTCGGTCAGTTTTTCGGATTGTATTTTATCCGGCACGGTTGCACAATTAAAACAAGTTGCAAAAAAGTTGTCTACTCAGCCTTTTTCTTTGCCTAAACTTTCTGATGTAATTTTGGAAAAAATTGAAATCGAAATGCAGCCAAAGAAAAGATCTAAAATCATGGGAATATTAAACTTAACCCCCGATTCTTTTTCTGATGGAGGCGAGTTTGTTGAAATTGATAAAGCAATTAATCATGCAGTTGATATGATTGAGGCTGGCGCTGATATTATTGACATAGGAGCACAATCCACAAAGCCTTATTCTGATTTGGTTTCTGTTGTTTATGAAATTGAAAAAGTTACTCCAATTGTTACTGCTCTTAAAGCTGCTTTTCCGCACATTGAAATTAGCGTAGATACAATGACACTTGCATGTGCAAAAGCTGCAATTGAAGCAGGTGCTGATATAATTAATGATGTTAGTTTTCTTTCGAATATGGAATTTGTAAATATTTGCGCTCAAGAGAATAAAAAGCTCGTGATTATGCATTCAAGAGGCAATTCAAAAACAATGGATAATTTAACATATTATGATAGCCTGATTGATGAAATATACACAGAAATATTTGAAAAAGCACAGTCTGCAATAAATGCGGGTTTGGATAGGAAAAATATAATAATAGATGTTGGTTTTGGTTTTGCAAAAAATATTACTCAAAACTTTGAATTACTAAAAAGAATAAATGAATTTAAATCCATGGGTTTTCCTGTATTAGGCGGTTTGTCCAGAAAAAGATTTATGCAAGATGTTATAAATACAAAAGAACCTAAAGATAGTGATTTTGTCTCTGCTTTGTCGGCTTTTTATCTTATGCAGAATGATATTGACTATATCAGGGTTCACAATGTCGAGTTAACTATGCAAGCGCTTAAATTGAACGATAGGCTTTTTTAGTTTTTGTCTTCTTTAAATTCTTTGATGTTTTTTATAGGTTTTTTTGAAATTTTTTTAAAGACTTCGGAAAATTTTTCTATTGGTTCAAAATAGTATCCGCACTCATCTTTTAGTTGTGCTCCCATTTTGAAAATTTCTTCCGACGGATAATTTTTGCAAATTGGAGGGCGGTTTTTGTGATCTTTGCAGAGTCTTTTGATTTTATCAAATTTATTGCATTCAAAGATAAGTCCGAAATCATCTTTTCCTATTGGGGTTATATGTTTGTAAAAAATATAGTCATCGTTTTTTTTAATTTTATTAAACTCTTCTTCTGTTTTTATTACATTATTTCCGTGTCTAACATATATGTTTTCACAACAACATCCACACATACGGCACTTTCCGTATCTGTAGTATTTTCTTTTCAGAATTTTTAAATGATAGTGTTTTTTTATGAAATTTACTATTTTTTTAAGCAATATCATTCAAAAAGTCTTCATTATTCAACAGTTCGGATAAAAAGTCGTCATTTTCTATTGAAAGTTTGCCATCAAGTGCTTGTTGGATAACAAGTTCGTTTGCTGATTTTTCATCCGTTTCCTTTAGAATTTCCGAGAATTTTTTGATGTCAACTTCTCTTTGATACTTTTGAATTGCAGCAGATGAGATATCTGATTCATCAATAAAGTATCCGTTTTCAACTTCTTCAAAAGGGTTTGATGTAACCCCTTTAATTCTATCCAAACTTTGACTTTGTGTAATAGATTCTGAATTATTGTTTAAAATTTTATCCAGCATATATTCCCTAAGTCTTATCCTTACTTTAATAGTATGTAACAAATTAATTTGTTTTGTAATTAATCTAAAGATTAGTTTATTGAAATTATAGCCGTATTTTTTAAATATGGCAAATTTATTTGTTTTGCTTTATTTTTTTATCTAAATAATTTTTCTCTTCAAATTTGTAGTTTTGTATGTACTCAACAGCTTCTTTGGGTGTATTTGCCATAAAATAAAGTTCGGATGAGATTTTAGGGGCGAAGTTTTTTTCAATTGCCGAATTAAAGAAGCTTATTAAATTTTCGTAATAATTGTTTATATTTAAAATCACAATGGGTTTGTTGTTGTATCCCAGTTGTTTTTGCACAATCATCTCAGCCAGTTCTTCAAGGGTTCCAAAGCCACCCGGAAGTGCGATTACAGCATTAGATAATTCGTCCATTTTGGCTTTTCTTTCTCTCATACCTTTTGTTAGAATAAATTTTGTACAGTTGCCTGATTCAATTCCTAGATTGTATAATTTTTCCGGCATAATTCCTGTTACTTCGCTGCCGCGTAGTCTTGCAGCCTGTGTTACTTCTCCCATTAAGCCGAGGCATGATCCGCCGTATACAATATTATATCCATTTTGCGCTATTTCAATTCCCAATGTATAGGCTTCTTTGAAGTATATTCTTTCTATGTCAGATGACGAGCTTGCAAAAATGCAAATTGTTTTAATTTCGTTGTGCATATTTTCTCCATTGTGTCTATATTAAAAATTATATATCATTAAAAGGTTAATTAAAAAATTTGAACAATATTTTATTGCAAATAATTTTATTTTGTATTTTAAAGGTATTTTTTTTGATTTAAAAAATGAGCTTGTATCGTATGAATTAAATATGTCTTTTATTTTGGTTAGGAAATTTTTTTTATATTTTTTGTTTATTCTTTTTAAATTCCAAAGATAGGCTTTTAGTTCAAAAAGCAGTTTAAAAGGCGTTTGTTCATTGTTTTTGTTGTCAAAAAAATTGTTTATTGTTGTAAATTCGTTTATTATTGCAAAAGCTTTTTTGTCATTATTAATGCTTGAATTTGGATTGTCGAGATTGTAGTTGTACAATTGATTTTCGATTAATCTTATGTTTTGTGCAAAGTATAAACATTTAAACTGGAATGACGTATCTTGAAAACTTGCTCCTTCTGTTTCGTTAAATATGATGTTGTTTTTGATTAAGAATTCTTTTTTAAATAGAAATGACCACACGCTTGGTTTTAAGAGGTATAGTTCAGGATTTGTTGTTGTGTTTATGTTTTGGTTAATTGGATAATTTGTATGGTTTTTGGATTTATTTTTTTTATTTTTTTTAATTATGTAAAAATCTGATTTTATAATATCGGTATTATGTTTAAGCGCTTGATTTAGCAGGATTTCAGACATTTCAGGTTCAATAAAATCATCAGATTCAACAATTTGTATATAATCACCTTTTGAACTTTTTATTCCAATATTCAAACTTTTACCATAGCCATAATTTTTATTATTGGTAATAATTTTTATTCTTTTATCTTTTTTTGCAAATTCTTTTAGAATTTTTTGGGTATTGTCTGTTGAGCAATCGTTTATGATGAGTATTTCAATATTTTTGTATGTTTGATTTATTACACTTTCAAGACACGAACTTATGTAATTTTCGTTATTGTATGTCGGAATTAAAATGCTAATTTTTGTCATAGTGTCTATTTTAAAATATTTTAAAATATTCAGGCAAAAATTTTACATGTTGCTATATTTAGTGTAATTTTATATTATAACTTTGGAGAAAATTGATGGATTTCGAATTTCAAAAACAAGAACTGGATGGGGTTTATTTAATTTCGAGCGAAAAAAAAATTGATGAAAGAGGATATCTTTGCGAACTATTTAGGAAAGATGTTTTTTTAAAAAACGGGATTGATGTTGATTTTGTTCAGGAAAATTTTTCTTATTCCGAATATAAAACTTTGCGCGGATTACACTATCAGAAAAATCCTCATGCACAGGATAAATTAATTTACGTAAATTATGGAAGCATACTTGATGTTGTTGTTGATTTAAGAAAAGATTCAAAAACTTTTGGAAAATATTTGAAATTTGAATTAGATTCTGAAAAGCCTTGTTTTCTATATGTGCCAAAAGGATTTGCGCATGGGTTTTTAACGCTGTCTGACTTTGCGTGTGTAACATATAAATTAAGTTCATATTATCAACCGGATTTTGAAGATGGAATTGTTTGGAATGATGAGGTTTTGAATATAGATTGGGAAGTTGATTTTGACCCGATTTTGAGCAATAAGGATAAAAATCTTCCAAAATTTGATGTTAATGTTAAATTGTAGGGGCTTGATTTTTTAAATTTTTGGAGCATAATATATTTGTTGAAGCGAGTTTGCTTAACGAGGAAGTTAATATCGCGGGATGGAGCAGTCTGGTAGCTCGTCGGGCTCATAACCCGAAGGTCGTTGGTTCAAATCCAGCTCCCGCAACCAATT
>CALUZA010000028.1 GCA_944325185.1 Candidatus Gastranaerophilales bacterium
TTTTGAGATTCCCGCTGCTAAACAAGGTTGGATCTGAAAGAAACAGACAATTTACGGGCATGTCCTCAATACTTGCTTCCCGCTTACCATGCTTAATTGATTTTGAGGGAATTTTACCGTCATAACCGTCATATAGACAGCCTAGGAATTGTTTTTCGGTATTTTGCGCAGAATCTAAAAACATTCCAAATTCCGACATCTTATAGGTAATCGCCCCGAATCCTGCTTCTTTTAGAGTTTTTGCATCTTCAAAAAGCCCCTCTTGTGTTCCGTCCACGACTTCCAAGACAGGATAGCGAATAGATTTTTCAGCCTCTTTGATAAGTTGTTTTATGGGCTTATTGTTTTTGTCCGTATATTCTTCTTGAATTTTTTGTTTCTTTTCAAGGTAATATGCTTCTGCCTTTTCTTTGAACCAATCCCTGAATGGTTTAAAAATTAAATTGTCGTACTCGTTAGATATTCTATCTTTACCGCCACCTGACGGAAGCAATACGATTGCATAATAATTAGGGATATCGATAGTATCAAGATTCTTATACCGCACACCTTTTGAGGTTATCATTTGTGCAACTTTCAGAAGCTGGATTGATGTAATAGCTGTTTTTGATGTGTTCACATAACGGTTTGAAAATACGTTTAATGTTTCATTCATAATTTCTGGTAATCTAATTTTTGTCATAATTTTGTTCTCCTTTTTGGTACTCTTTAATGTTTCTGATTGCTTCAATTCTCAAAGTTGATTCAAACAATTCTGCATCAATAAGGTATTTACCCCGCTTACCGCCGATTTTGATAGCCGGATAAATCCCTTGCCTGATTCCCATTCGGATTGAGTATTCTGAAATGCCGAAATGTTTAACCGCTTCTTGAATTGTAAACATTTGTTTTGGTGTAACCTGTTTTGTCTTTTCGCTTTCTGGCATAAAACCTCCTTTTGTCCCAATTTGCCAAATGTATAATTGACAGAGAAAATTTCCCTGTGTTTTAATTGTGGATATGAAATATTTTTTATCCACACGACCATTAACTCACGAAAAAACGCAAATCTACTGCCTTATACTATACGAGATAAATGTGGATAAATTTTAAAATTATCTACAATAGGAGACAAAATGAAAAAAGAAACAGAAAAATACATTCAAAAAGTTGCCGATAATTTGTATGACACAATTAAGGATACAAATTTGAATTACAAAGAACTCGAAAATTTATTAGGAATACCTGATTCTACTTTAAATTCTTATATGAATTATAAAAGAGTTGCAACAATAGAAAATATCTATAAAATTTGTTCAAAACTAGGCGTTTCTTCAGACTATTTGCTAAGATTAAGTCCTTGTAAAAAATTAAAAGATTATCCAATGGTAAACAAAACAGGATTAAATGAACGCTCATTAGAAGCACTGGAATCGATGAACAAGTATAGTCCTGAACAAATTGAAACATTAAACTTTCTTTTAGGTTCAGATACCTCTGGCATACCTTTTGCAAATTTCTTGTTTTATCTTGGGGAATATTTGCAAGTGTATAAAAAAAGCCAATCTAACAATAAACGTGATTTAAAAGCAAGAAGAATTTATGCAATTAGGCATAACATTTCGTATAAAGAAGTTCGTAAAATGGATATCTATCAAGAACAGGAGTTCTTAGATATTTTAGATTCACTTCCACCTGAAAAATTTGAAGATAAAATGGATGTTTCAATGTATAAAGCACAAAGAGCATTACAGCGACTTATGGATTTTTCAATAAATGAAATGCATAAAAAGGACAATGAACAACCAAGAATTAAAAAACGAACAAGAAAAAGTGAGGAAGAACAATAATGGCAAGCATTGAAAAGCGAAAAGACGGATCGTATAGAGTCATTGTTTCTTGCGGTTATGATGTTAGCGGTAAAAAAATTAGAAAATCTAAGACAATTAAACTTCCGCCCAATCTAACCGAAAGACAAAAACAAAATGAACTTCAGCGGCAGAAAATACTTTTTGAAAATGAGGTTCTGAATAAAAATTACCTTGATGGTGAAAAAATAACTTTCGCAGAGTTTACGGAAATATGGATTGAAAAACATGCAAAAATAAAATACGCACCAGCATCATTAAAGCCCTGTTTGGCAAGATTAAAAGATAGGATTATTCCAGAATTAGGTCATCTCAAATTAAGCAAAATTCAAACATATCACTTAGAAGAATTTTATAACAAATTAAGAAATAACGGTTCAAGACTTGAAGATTTTTATACTCCGACAAAAAATATGTCGGAGTTTTTGTCTAAATATAAGACCATAGAACTTGTACAGATAACAGGGATTACGAACAAAACTTGTCTACGGTTAAAAAACGGTGAGAAAACAAATTTCAAAACCGCTCAAAAAATTTGCAAGGTCTTTGATTTGGATTTCAAAAAGATGTTCAAAAGAACAAATGACAGCCCATTATCTGATAAAACGATTAAGCACCACCACACAGACATTAGTTCAATATTTACTCTTGCGGAAAGATGGAATTTGATTAACCATAACCCTGCTAAAAAGGTGGATTTAGGGAAGATTTCTAAAAAACAGGTAAAATATTACGATGACGAACAAATCGCAAAACTTTTCAAAGAACTTGAAAATGAGCCATTGACATATAGAACAATAATCTGTCTTGCGATAGATGTCGGTTTGCGTTCCGGTGAACTGTGCGGTTTAAAGTGGGAAGATGTGAATTTTGACACAGGTGTTTTGACAATCAACAAACAGCGACAATATGTAAGCACTTTTGGGGTAATGGAAAGAAAACCTAAAACCGAAAATGGCATCAGAGCAGTTACACTATCTTCTCAAATGGTTACAATACTGAAACAGTACAAACAGAAACAGGCGGAAGATAAATTAAAACTCGGCTCTGCTTGGAAAAATGGAGAATACTTATTTAAGCACGATGACGGACAGGATTTACACCCGACAAGACCTTACAAGTGGTTTATGAACTTTTTAAAACGGCATAATCTGCCTAAGATTACTTTTCATGAACTCCGGCATACAAACG
>CALUZA010000029.1 GCA_944325185.1 Candidatus Gastranaerophilales bacterium
AACAGCAGCAAATGGTATATTATGAAAGAGTTAAGAAATTGGGGTTGGCTTATAATATTGATGTAGAATATGTTTCGGATGAAATATTGAATACTGATAGTAAGGGAAGATGTCAATATAAAAAGTGTAAATGTAATTTAAGAAAACCTGTATTTAAAGATTTTTGATACTTATGATTTTAATAAAGACGCAAAAGATTTTTTAAATAAAGCTGGTAGAGAAGAAATGGAAAAAGGCAATTTGAAACCGTATTTTACTATTCATGATGTCTTGATACCCAAAAATGAACTTGATAAAATATGGAATGAAGGGAACGAGGGAAATAAGGAATAAAAAAGTAATGATTAAAAAAATTGGAAAATATTTTATAAGAATTATACTTTTTTTGATACTTGTAGGTGGTGTATTTAAATATTTTGAAGAAATTCCATTAAGTTTGCTGAATATTCATTTGGCAATGCCAACTGAAGTTGAGGATTTTTTTCTTCTTCAAATAGGTGAAAATATTTTAATATTTATTGCTATTGTGTTCGGACTTTTTATTTGTATTTTATCAGAAATTATTACTACATATTTTTTTGCTAAAATTTGCGGATTATTCAAAGAATTGGATGAGTTAAAAAAATGGCAATCATTTTTAATTATTGTCATTCTTGCAATATTTTGTTTTGAATTTTCTAATTTCTTGGATAACTATAAAAATATTATAGCTTTTGATATAAGAGTATCATACGGATATGCTGGTATTTTTCTAATTCCCTCATATTTATGTTACCTGTATTTTAAACACCTAACCAAAAAACACCCCGTTCCTTTTGAAAAAATCGGCTATTATTTTTCTATTGAATTCTATAAAAATATATTTAATAAACTGACATCCGGAATTAAGAAAAGGGGCTAAATTGTATTGCAACTTTAAAACAGGTTGTAATACAATTTATCTAACCTTGTTTTCCTCTCCTTTTATGAGTCGTTTAATATTTTCCCTGTGTAAATAGACTATATAAATTGCTGCAATAACGCAATATATAATATAGCAGAGAGGGTTTTTGAATAAATACATTAAAACAGGGGATATTAAAAGCGCTATTATTGAACCTAACGATACATATTTTGAAATATATGTTATAACCCCCCAGATAAGCGCTATTGAAAGACCGACAAAGGGATTGAGCGCAAGTATTGTCCCGACTCCCGACGCAACTGATTTTCCACCTTTAAATTGCAAGAAAATCGGTTTTGAGTGTCCTATGATAACAAAAACGGCACACAAAACCGCAATAATACCTATTTTATCTCCTGCGTATCCGGCTGCAATTTTGCCTAATACAACAGGGAATGCGCCTTTAATTGCGTCTAATATCATAACAATAAAAAACCATTTTTTACCCAAAACCCTTTTTACATTTGTTGCTCCGGTCGAACCTGAACCGATTTTTCTTATATCATCTCCTGTTTTTGTTTTAACAATGAGATACCCAGTAGGAATTGAGCCAATTAAGTATGCAATTAATGAAAAAATTAAAACATATATAGCTAAAGTCATTATTTATCTCCTTTTTGTCTGTATGAAACAATTATAGGAACGCCTTTAAAGCCAAAATTTTCTCTCAGCTTTTTGCTTAAATATCTTTTATAGTGGTCTTGGATTAAATCTTTATTGTTTATAAAAATAACAAATGTGGGCGGATTTATTTTTGCTTGAGTTGAGTAATAAATTTTTAAAAGTTTTCCTTTGATTGATGTTGGAGGATTAAGGTCAAAGGCTTCATTAATGACTTTGTTTAAAAGTCCTGTTGAAATTCTTTTTTCACGTTCTTTTTGAACTTCAATTGCTATTTTAAATATTTGGTCGAGTCTTTGCCCTGTTTTTGCCGAGATAAATATTTTTTGTGCGTAATTTAAAAATGGGGCATCTTTTTCAATTTCTTCTTCAAATTTGTGTGTTTGAACATTTTTGATTAAGTCCCATTTGTTAAAAGCTAATATAAGTCCGCAACCTGCTTCTTCGCATATTGAAGCAATTTTTTTATCTTGATCGGACAGTCCTTCGTTTGAGTCAATTACAAGTAAAGCGACATCGCATTCTCTGATTGCTCTTATGGCTCTGTCTACCGCAAACATTTCAACGCCATAGTCAACTTTGGATTTTTTTCTTATTCCTGCAGTGTCTACAAGACGAAAAACCTTATCTTCAAAAATAATTTCTTCATCTATGCTATCCCTTGTTGTGCCTGAAACATTGCTTACAATCGCACGTTCTTTTTTTAGAAGATTGTTTAAAATTGAACTTTTCCCTGCATTCGGTTTGCCGACAATTGCTATTTTTAGAGGTGCGTTTTCTTCTTTTTCTTCCTTATTATTTTCTGTTTGGATATCTTTTGTGATGATATCTAAAAGATCGCCTACGCCGCAATCCCCGTGTAATGCGCTAAGAGGGTACATGTTGTCAAATCCTAATGCCCAAAATTCACTTGTAAGTTCATTTTGCGCTTTTGAGTCAACTTTGTTTACTATTAAGAGAACCTCTTTTTTTGTTTGTCTTAATTTGTTTGCAATATCGTAGTCGTATGGATTAAGACCTGATTTTGCATCAACTACAAAAAGTATTGTGTCCGCTTCTTCCAATGCAAGATTAACTTGTGCGTTGATATTTTTTACAAATTCATCGTCATTACCTTCTACTATACCGCCTGTGTCGATTAGTATGAATTTTTTGTCTTGCCATTCTGCATCAATATAGATTCTATCTCTTGTGATGTTTGGTTTATCATCAACTATAGAGAGTCTTTTTCCTGCTATTCTATTTACCAGTGTGGATTTTCCCGTATTTGGACGTCCAACTATTGCAATAATTTTTTCCTTCATAGAAAAATTATAATATAAAATTTTGTAATTTGAGCAAAAAAAATCTGTCATTTGTTTTATATATTGTGTTATACTACATGTGGTAAGTGTGTGCTTTTTAAGCAAGGGAGGCAATATGATTCAACCGCTTAAAGCAATCGCAGGAAAGACAATGGTTTCAAATCCCATTGCGCTTAATCCCCAAATGGCATATAGAAATTCGATGAATTATGCTTCAAAAGGGGAAAAGTTAAATATCAATTGCAATGAAGTTCGTTCACTTACTCGTGACGGTTTGAAGCTTGATATTTTAGCTTAAATTAATCGGGTTCACTTGAACCCGATTTTAATATGTATAAAATAAATTGATAGTTTACATATAAATTAATTTGTCAAGTATTAATTGTTTTTTTAAAATTTAGTCAATCGATAATTTACTTTATTGGATTTATTTTTTTTGTTAAACTAAAGTTATGCTTATAGATACACACGCACATATAAATATGTTGAAAAATCCCGATGAGGGTATATTGGAAGCTCGTAGGGCGGGCGTTGAAGAAATAATTATTCCATCTGCAAGTGAAGCCGATTTTGAAAATATACTTGAAATTTGTCATAAATATGAAAAAGTTTATGCGCTTTTAGGTGTTCATCCGGAAGATTGTGAAAAGTTTAGTGATGAAACTGCAAAAAAAATTATAAATTTGTCAAAAGATAAAAAAGTTGTAGGAATAGGTGAAATTGGATTTGATTATCACTATACAAAAGAAAATAAAGATATTCAAAAGCATTGTTTTATAAATCAGATTGAAATTGCAAAAATGTTAAACTTGCCTATTGTAGTGCACGATAGAGATGCTCATTTTGATACTTTGGAAATTCTAAAGGCACAAAAAGTTGAAAATGTTCTTTTGCATTGTTTTTCAGGCTCAGTTGAATTTATGAAAGAATGCACAAATTTAGGATATAAAATTGCGCTTGGCGGGGTTGTTACTTTTAAAAACGCAAAAGTAATTAAAGAAGTTGCGCAAAATGTCGATATGTCTGACTTAATGCTTGAAACTGATTGCCCTTATTTAGCTCCGCATCCTTTTAGGGGCGAAGAAAATTCTCCAAAGTATATAGGTTTTGTTGCAAAAGAAATTGCTAAAATAAAAAATATACCCTATGATAGTGTTGTAGTTCAGACTGCTAAAAATGCGAGAAAATTTTTCAATTTAGAGGAGGTATAGATGTCTCAACAACAAATACAAGGAACAATAAAAACAAGAATGGCTGTTTTGGTTTTTTGTCGTGATGTAAGTAATCCTATGGTTTTATATTTTGATAATGCACAAAAAGTATATGAGGATTTAAAAGCCTTGATTAATTCTACTGAAATTAAAATGGTGGAATTTGAACCAAACGGACCTATTAAAAAAGCGGCATTATTATCAAGTAATATCGCCGGTGTTGCTCTTCAAGAAGAAAGATATATCTCACAAGAATAGTCAATTGTAAATGAAGAAAAAAAGACTTGATTTAATACTTTTTGAACATGGTTTCTTTGAAACAAAGAGTGCTGCAAGCGCTAATATTTTGGCGCATAATGTAAAGATTAACGGAGAAGTTATATCAAAATCAGGTACAATGTATGATGAGGATTTTTTATTTAATCCTAAAAAACCTGCAATTATTGAAATAGATTCAATTCCTTATGTTTCAAGAGGTGGTTTAAAGCTTGAACATGCAATTAAGGAGTTTGGTATCAATTTAAAGGATAGAATTTGTATTGATATGGGTGCTTCGACAGGTGGGTTTGTTGATTGCATGTTGCAGAATGGTGCAAAATTTGTTTATGCACTTGATTGCGGATATAATCAGCTTGCATGGAAATTGAGAAATGATAGCAGAGTTAAATCTATAGAAAAAATTAATGTTAAAAATTGTACTTTTGAAGATGTATATGGGACGGAAATAATTAAAAAAGAAGATATACCCTCTTTTATGAGTATGGATTTATCTTTTATTTCAATAAAAAAAGTTTTGCAAAATTGCAAGAATCTTATTTCAGAAAATTCGGAATGTGTTCTTTTGATAAAACCTCAATTTGAAGCCGGAAAAGAAGAAATTGATAAAGGCGGGGTTGTAAAAGATGAAAAAACAAGAAAAAAAATTGTAGAAGATATTAAAAATTATTGTGAAAGTTTGGAATTTTTGGTCATGGGGATAGTAGAAAGTCCAATTCAAGGAGCCAAAAGTAAAAATACCGAATATTTAATATATTTAAAAAGGGGAAAATAATGTCTGTAGTGGATAGTTTAAATATAATAAGCAAAACAATAGAAAGTATTTTGGATTTTGTTGCAAGCGATAAAGTTTTATCGGATGATTTTCAACAATATTTGGAAATAAACGGAATTGAGATAAACTCGGAGAAGGAATTTAATAATGTAATCATTCAATACGTTTTGGATATGAAAATGCAAAACGGATTAAGGGTTTTAGAATATTACAGAAGAAACAATAAAACATACGATGAAGTTATTGATGCGCTTTTAAATTCTTTTTGTTCGGTTTTTAAGGTTAACAAAGTTTTATCAAATGCTTTTGATGTTACTTGTTTAACTTCAAATGCTGATTTAACAATAATTCCAATGGTTAAAATGAGTCATTTGAAGCAAATCGGTAAATTTGATTATATCCAAGCAAGAATTTTGGAATTGAATCGAGTTCAATATATTTTAGAAATTTATGATGTAATATCCGAGTTTGATGTATATAAAGCTACGACTACGGCTATAAAATACATGCTTCAAAATCCAAAGACAGCATATTTTAAAAATGATGAAAAAAGAGAACAGTTGGAAAAAAGCGTTTTGGAATTTCAGGAAAAGTTTGACGAGTGTTTTTCATCGCAATTTGTAATAACTACAAATAAAAAAGTTGATATGTTGATTGAATTTTTCAACAATTATAGACTTACCGGAAAAAAAGAAGATTACAGTCCTTTAATTGAAAAAATTGATAAGTATAAATATATTAAAGTAGATGAGTTTAACTGCGATGATGATACTTTTATGCAAAATGCAGTTGGCGGATTTGCTTCTCATAAAGAAACATACGATGTTGCTCTTTGGATGGATAAAAAAAGAGGCTTGTATATTGTTCCGTTTTTGCAAACTTTTTTTAATTGCTTTACAGAAGAAATTGAAGGCAAAAAAGAATGTATTAGAGAGTTTTTAACAAGTGATAAAATTCCTCCAAGTGTCATAAAATATGCTTGTGAGAAATATGAAAAGTTTTTTGATGTAATAAATGATGCCCTAAATACCAAATTTGATAATTTAGAGGAACTTTTGTTTAATACCAAAGCAGCATATATAGACTCCGGTGTTTTTTCTCCCGTTGTTGTTCTTTTTAATTCAGAATTATTTTCCGTTGTTCTTGGTATAGAAGAAAGAAAAGAAGAATATACTAATGAAGGTGTAAAACAAGTAGGCAGAAATGATTTATGTCCTTGTGGTTCCGGATTAAAGTATAAGAAGTGCTGCGGAAAAAATTTATAAATAAAAGTCTTTAAAAAATCAAAAATTTATGATATAGGTTAGTAAGATTATTTTTAAAGGAGTTTAATATGTCACAAGAAAATCAAACAGAAGAAAAAGTTGAACAAAAATGCAAATTTACCATGCTTATGGTTATGGTTATTATTTCGTTATTGCTTTCGATTTCAGCTTTAACTTTATCAATTTTATCATTTAAAGGTGCTGCACCTTCCGCAGACAAAAATCAACCTGTTGTTATTTCAAAACAATATGACAAAGGAAGAAGCTTAGATAAAGCAATTGCTACAAAAAAACCTATGATAGTATTTTTCTACACTGATTGGTGCGGTTTCTGTCAAAGATTTATTAAGACTTTTGACAAAGTTACAAAAGATAAAAAGATTAAAGAAAACTTTGCAATAGCTTATGTAAATTGCGAAAATCAAGATAATCATAAATATATGGAAGAATATAAAGTACAAGGTTTTCCAACAGTTTTTGTCGTAACTGAAGAAGGCAAAAAAGTTCAATTGGATAACAATACTTTCTTTAACGAAGACAGCGTAGAAGTAATTAAAAACAATGCACTTGATGCAATTGATGAAGATTAATTTTATTTGTTTTTAGAATAAAAAATGCTCCTAAAAATTTTAGGAGCATTTTTATATACTATTTATTTTATACACTAACTGTTGAAGATACTTCTTTTACACATTCAATTAATGTACGAGCAACTTCTTCTTGTTCTTCTTTTGTTATTTCTGCAAACATAGGCAGAGAAAGAACAAGCTTAGTGTTATTTTCTGTTATTGGAAGCATTCCTTTTTTAAAGTTATATTTTTCGTGTACTTTTTGCAAATGTAGAGGTATAGGATAATATATCATAGCTCCAATTCCTCTTTCTGCAAGCATTTGATGAACTTTATCACGATTTGGAATTTTAACCGTATATTGGTGGTAAACACAATAAGTGTTATCAAGTTCTTTTGGCGTTTCAATTAAATCGCATTTAGAGAAAAGTTCGTTATAATATGCAGCATGTTCCCTTCTTGCCTTGTTCCAAGAGTCAACATAAGGTAGTTTTACCCTTAATATTGCCGCTTGTATTTCATCTAATCTGGAATTTACTCCGATTTCATCATGATGGTATCGAATTGCTCCGCCATGGTTTCTAAGAGCTATAACTCTATCCTTTATATATTGAGAATTTGTGGTTAAAAGTCCGCCATCTCCCATCGTGCCAAGATTTTTTGTAGGATAAAAACTAAAACATCCTATATCGCCTATTGTTCCAACTTTTTTACCTTTATATTCCGCACCGATTGCTTGGCATGCATCTTCAATTACAAAAAGATTATGACGTTTAGCAATATCAATAATTACATCCATATCACAAGGTTGTCCGTATAAATGTACAGGAATAATTGCTTTTGTTTTAGGAGTAATTGCTGCTTCAATTTTTGCTGCATCGATATTGAATGTATCAGGGTCAATATCAACAAAAACAGGCTTAGCACCTACTATTCCTATTGATTCTGAAGTTGCAACAAATGTAAAAGCAGTCGATATTACTTCATCCCCTTCGCCTATATCAAGCGCACGAAGTGCAAGATGTAGTGCATCTGTTCCGGAATTTAGCGTAACTGCATGTTTTACATCAAGATATTTACATATTTCTTGTTCAAATTCTTTGTTGTTAGCTCCAAGGATGTAAGAACCGCTTCTCATAACTTCTAAAACTGCAGCCTCCGCTTTTTGAGCTATTGTTTCATATTGTCTTTTTGAATTAATAATAGGAATTTTCATTTTTATCTCCTCATCTACTTCTTTGATTATTTTATATTAGCACGATTTTGTTTTTTAATTTATAAAGATTAAATAAAGATTTATAAATTAAAGAGCATCGTCATCCAATAAAATATCGTGTCCGACATTTTCCATTAAATCCAGATAAGAAGTAAAGAAAAGATTCATTGCACTCAGATAATCGCCAACAATACTTTTGTATTCATTTTCAACTTGAATAACATTTAAAAGAGTTGCATCACCTTTTTTGTATTTGTCGCTGTATATTTTAACGAGATTATGAGCATCTTTTAGTATTGTTTTATAGTGTTCCATATTTTCTTTTGCGTATTTAAATTCGTTAAAATCTTTTTTTAAAGCTATTTTAAGGTGACATTCGTAAGATTCTTTGTTTATTTTCGTTTTTTCAATTGTTTCTTTGGCTTTGTTAATGTCAGGTTTGTATTGATTGAAAATAGGTATGTCAATGTATGCTCCGACAAATGCGCCGGGAAGCGCTTCGCCTTTTGTTTGATGAGCGGTTTGATAAGCTGTTCCTCCTGCTATTGCAATATCAGGAATTACTTTGTGTTGTTGAACAATTAAATCTTTTTGAGCTATGTCAATATTGTTATTGGCTATTTTTAAACTATGGCTGTATTTTAGTGCCATTTCTTCAACAGTTTCGTATTTTGGAACACTGATATTTAATATATCCAAGTCCTCGTCAAATAAGCTGTTTTCAATTGTATCGTACATTTTTGTGCTGTCTTTTATGTTTAATGCGTCGTTAAGATTTAATTGTGCTACAAGTAGGGCAGATTTTGCGCTGTTAATAAAGACCAGTTGTTTTCTGTGTTTTATATCTGATTGCAAAATTTCTGTTTCATAGTTTTTATTTTTTGAGATATTTTGCATTTGATTGAAAAGTTTTTCTCTGTCTTGGTAAACTTTTAATACTGATTTTGCATAGAGAACATCAAAATATGCTTTCATAACTTTTATTTTAAGTTGATGTTCAAAAGCGAAAATTTCTTCTTGTGTTTTGTTTAATTCAGAAATAGCAACTTCTTTTCTTGGTTTTCTTTTAAATAATTCAATTGGAATGTAGCCTCCAAATTGACTTGAGTTGCCTCTTGTGACTTTTCCCATTAAAAAATTAGATTGAAATTGAGGATTTTTTAATTCTGTTGCAATTTTTATTTCCTGATATTTAATTTCTATATCTTTCTTCTTTGCTTGAAGTTCAAGATTATTATTTAGCGCAATATCAACAGCGTCTTGTGCTGTTATTTTAATTATTTCAGCGTTTGTTTTTTGTATAAAACAGGTTATTAAAAATAAAATTAGGATTATCTTTTTCATACCGAGTAATAATGCTAGCATTCACAGTGAAATATTGCAAGAATGGTTAATTTTAATTTTAACAAAGTTTAATTATAAAGATTGCATAAAGATTTTTTATAAAACTTTACATAATATTTTTGTGATATAATTTTAAGTAAAGCGAAAGTTAAAAAGGAGAAAACAATGAATTTCAAACCTGGCAAATGGCAAACAGAAATTAATGTTCGTGATTTTATTCAAAAGAACTATACTCCCTATGATGGTGATTCAAGTTTTTTAGCTGGTCCTACAGCTGCAACAACTAAATTATGGCAAGAATGCTGCGAGCTTTTCAAAAAAGAAAGAGAAAACGGCGGCGTTCTTGATATGGATACTAAAATTGTTTCAACAATTGTATCTCATGGTGCAGGATATATAGATAAAGACCTTGAACAAATTGTAGGTTTGCAAACAGATAAACCTTTAAAACGTTCTTTGCAACCTTTCGGCGGTATAAGAATGGCTGAAACAAGTTGTAAATCTTATGGTTATGAAGTGGATCCTGAAGTTGTTGAAATCTTCACAAAATACAGAAAAACTCATAACCAAGGTGTGTTTGATGCTTATACTCCTGAAATGAGAAAAGCTCGTCACGCTGCAATTTTAACAGGTCTGCCTGATGCATACGGCAGAGGTCGTATAATAGGCGACTACAGACGTGTTGCTTTATATGGTATTGACAGATTAATTGAAGATAAAAAAGAACAACATGCTTCTTTGGATGGAGAAATGACTCCTGAAAAAATTCAATTAAAAGAAGAAATAATGGAGCAAATTAGAGCTCTTGAAGAAATGAAACAATTAGGAGCTACTTATGGATTTGATATTTCAAAACCTGCTCAAAGTGCTAAAGAAGCTATTCAATGGTTGTATTTTGGTTATTTATCAGCTGTTAAAGAACAAAACGGCGCAGCTATGTCAATCGGAAGAACTTCAACATTCCTTGATATTTATATTGAAAATGACCTTAAAAATGGCGTTATAACTGAAGAACAAGCTCAAGAAATGATTGACCATTTCATTATGAAATTAAGACTTGTTAAATTCGCAAGAACTCCTGAATATAATTCATTATTCTCGGGCGATCCTACTTGGGTAACTGAATCCATTGGCGGTGTAGGTATTGACGGACGTCACATGGTAACTAAAAACTCATTTAGATATCTTCATACATTAGAAAATTTGGGTACTGCTCCGGAACCAAATTTAACAGTTCTTTGGTCAAAGAGATTACCTCACAACTTTAAGCAATATGCGGCTCATATTTCAATTACAACTTCATCAATTCAATATGAAAACGATGATATGATGAGAGTAACTCATGGTGATGATTATGCTATTGCATGTTGCGTTTCATCAATGGTTGTGGGTAAAGAAATGCAATTCTTTGGCGCTCGTGCAAACCTTGCAAAATGCTTATTATATGCAATTAATGGCGGAGTAGATGAAAGATTAAAAGAACAAGTTGGTCCTAAGTACCGTCCTATTACATCAGAATATCTTGATTTTGATGAAGTTATGGACAGATATGAAGATATGATGGAATGGCTTGCAGGTTTATATGTAAATACATTGAACGTAATTCACTATATGCATGATAAATACTGCTATGAAAGATCTCAAATGGCACTTCATGATAGAGATGTAAAACGTTATTTTGCAACAGGTATCGCAGGTTTATCAGTAGTTGCTGATTCATTATCTGCAATTAAATATGCAAAAGTTAAAACTATTCGTGATGAAAACGGTCTTGTTGTTGATTATGAAGTTGAAGGCGATTATCCAAAATATGGTAATGACGACGACAGAGTTGATCAATTTGCAGTTGATATTGTTAAAAAATTCATGGCAATGATTAGAAAACACTATACATATAGAAATTCAATTCCTACTATGTCTATTTTAACAATTACTTCAAACGTTGTTTATGGTAAAAAGACAGGTAACACTCCTGATGGACGTAAAGCAGGTATACCTCTTGCTCCTGGAGCTAACCCAATGCATGGACGTGACAGCAATGGTGCTGTTGCTTCTCTAGCATCAGTTGCAAAATTACCATTCAACGATGCTCAAGATGGTATTTCAAATACTTTCTCAATTATTCCTAATGCATTAGGTAAAGATGAAGTATTTATGGGAGATTTAAATATTGAGCTGGATTGCGGTTGCTGCAGCGGTAGCGTTCAATAACTTTGTACATTAAAAAGAAGGAATATAGCTATGACAACTCAACAAGAAGAAAATTTAATCAATTTGTTGGATGGTTACGTTGAAAAAGGCGGACATCATTTAAACGTTAATGTTTTTAATCGTGAAACATTACTTGATGCTCAAGCTCA
>CALUZA010000030.1 GCA_944325185.1 Candidatus Gastranaerophilales bacterium
TTCTATTCAAAAGATTTAACATTTCAAGGTGAAGATTTTTCTCTTGATGGTCAAGATAATTTTGGAGGTTTTGTTTTAAGTGACGGAAGCAACTTTAACAACTTTAAAATTGCAAACTGCAAAGGACAAAATTATGGAGGATATTACTATGCAGGAGCAATTTACAACTCAGTAGGAATTACAAACATATCTAACTCAGCATTTAATGAAAATTATGCAAATGCACAAGGATTTAATATTGCAACAGGAGGAGCAGTTTACAATGATAATGGCGGAAATATAATTATAAATTCGTCCTTATTTAGCAATAATTACACATATGGTGCAAGCGCAACAGGAGGAGCACTAGGAAATGATGGATCAGGAAGCGTAATGGATATATCTAACTCTGTAATAAGTGATAATTTTACATTCGGCACCACAGTATCATACGGCGGTGCATTATATAATACGTCCGGCGCAACAGCAAATATAACAAACAGTCTTTTTTATAACAATTATTCAACAACAGACGATAGAGGAGTGTATCTATATGGAGGCAGTATATATAATACAGGAAATTTAAATATAAATGAAAGTTACTTTGAAAACAATCATATAATTGGAGACGATACTTCTTTTTCATATGGTGGCGCAATTCATAACAATGGAGACTTGTATATAGATAATACAACTTTTAAAAACAATTACATAATTTCAGATATAGACGCATCAGGTGGCGCAATATACAATTATATTGATGGCAGTACCACAATCGAAAATTCAACTTTTGAAAATAATTATCTTGATTCACAAAATACAAGAGGCGGAGCAATTGGGAATGAAGGTATACTTACTATCATAAATTCAACTTTTAAAAATAACTATGATTCAAGCGGTTTAAATGATATTTACAACATAAATACTATAAATTTTAATGGTGACGGAATAACAAACATATATAGTGGAATACGAGGAAGTGGAGAAATATATAAAAATGATTCCGGTGTATTAAATCTTGGAGGAAATAACTCAAATTTCAGCGGTTGCTTATATTTCAATGAAGGCACCATAAACATCCTTGCTGATAGCTCATACTTTAACGCAAAACTAACTGACTTTTATAACGGCGTTAACTTTAATATGCAAAACAACCAAATTGATAATATAGACTATGGTACCATGGCACTTTACGGTACATCCAATATCTACCCTGACGTAGATTTTAATTTAAATAAAATGGATACAATAAATGCAATGAGTATTACAGGTGGCGGCAATATATTAATACCCAATCTTAAATTTACAGGTACACCTACAGAAAGCTATATAGCAATGCCTTTTGCAGATGATATACTAAAAAATTATGTAAACTACAATGAATCAACGCTGCAAACCCCAGTATATAACTATCTTGTATCATATAATAAATCAAACGGATACTTTGATTTTTCAAGAAACAGTTTTAATTCAGGAATTTTAGCACCTGCAGTTGCATCGCAACTTGGAAGTTATTTAACACAGATTGATATATTTAATAATATTTTTTCAAATTTAGATATGGTAATGACCGGAAATACAAATAAAAAAATTGCACTTGCAAACTATAATAAAACCGCAAATTTAAATCAAGGTCCATTTACATCTTCAACAACAGTAATTCCTGAGCAAAACGTCGGAATATGGTTAAAACCCTTTGCAACATTTGAAAATGTACCTTTAAAAAATTCTCCGGATGTTTCAAATGTCGCATACGGAAATATTTTTGGAGGTGAAAGCAAATTATTGGATTTAAAAAAAGGATGGAAATACCTATATGGAGGATATGGCGGCTATCTTGGCTCGCATCAGGCCTATGACGGCGTAAGTATTTATAATAATGGGGGCTTTATCGGAGCAACAGCCGCACTTTACAGAAAAAATTTCTTTTCACTTTGGACTGCTAATGTAGGTGCAAATTGTGCAAAATCAAATTCATTATTTGGAAACAGCGATTTTACAATGCTAAACACAGGTATAGCACAAAAAACCGGAATCAATATTACATTAGGAGAAAATAAATTTATAATTCAACCAAGCATAATGACATCATACACTTTTGTAAACACGTTTGATTTTACATACACAGATAACATAGACATAAATTCAAAACCGCTCAATGCCCTACATATCGAACCTCAGATAAAATTTATAGGAAATTTTAAAAATATGCTTCAACCATATATAGCCGTGTCTTTTGCTTGGAATCTTATTGATCAAACAAAATTTAGCGCAAATGATATATATTTACCCGAACTTTCAGTTAAACCATACGTAAGATATGGTGCAGGTATTCAAAAGCGCTGGGGCGATTATCTTGTTGGTTTTATTCAAGCATATATTACAAATGGCGGAAGAAACGGGATTGGACTACAAGCGGGACTTAGATGGTCGATTGGAAAAGCACCGCAAAGCAATAATCATATCAGCAAAAATAATATTCCTATTCCTAAAAAAACAGAATTTGTTATTAAAAATATAAGTACAGTTTTATAAAAATAACAACAAAAATTATTCAGATGTTTTCTAGTATACATCGGAATAAAACAACTATGAAAATTACAAAAATAAGTAACTGTCTGACACAATATAAGCAATATTTAAATAAAAGTCGATTAGTAAATTTTAAAAACACAATAGCAGATGATACGGTTGAAATTGACCATAATTTAGCTATATTTAATAAAAGGTATAAATTTTTACTAAATAACGAACGATATCCGCTATCAAGCATAGTTGCAGAAATTTATCCGCAATACTATAGACCTTATCACGGAAAAAAATTAAGCATAAATTCAAAAACAGCACGTACTAATGGTTTTAATGATGACGAATTAAGAATATTTGAAAAAAATGAAACGCAATTTAAAAACAGAAATACAGCCTATACAGTCAAGGTTTCAACTCTTCAAATTACACAAAGTTCTAAAGATTGCGAACTAAAAAGAAGAATTCAAGCATATATTAATTCAACTATTGAAAAATACAACCTAAATTCGATACTTAACTTTAAAGATGATATTGGCTTAAATATAAATTCAATAATGAAATATTTTGAGTCAATTTCAGAAACAGTTAAAGTAATACCCAATAACCATGCTTCAATTAGAAAAACAACATTCGAAAGCGACAGTGGAAAAACGTACATAGTTGAACATAACGAAGAAGGTACTATAATACGCTTCACAATTATTGGTGATAATGAAGACATTGAAATTAACTTCAGGGGAAAACACCCCAGTACAACTATCTTCGAAAAACTTCAAGAAAACTATGTAAAATTTTTAAATAACGACAAAAATAAATTTTCAACTTCAAATATTACTTGCTATGTTGTTTCAAACGGCGGGCGAATTTAATTGTTTTTATTTTTAATATTCGATAAATGTACTTTAAAATTGAAATTAGCAACTTGAAAATTGTATACGGTAGCGCAAAAAATATTTGTTCTAATTTCATCTTGAATGAAATATTTTTATCGTAAAGTTTATATAAATGTTTATAAAGCCTTAAAATATCATAACCAATGATATTACTATAATAAATAGAATACTGAGAACTTGGTTTATAATTGTTATCAAACATCGATTTATATTTTAACTCATACATATAATGAGTATATAAATCAATGTATTCATCGCCATAAAAGAGTTCACAACCGCTATATGGATATTTTAAATTACGTAATCCTGATTGCTTGTGTTCCAAAAAAACAAAATTATTCATCAAGCACAAGTCGGAGTTTTTAATAATTTCATCATTAATATCCGAACAATCAATCATTCTGATGTCATCAAAATACTTTGAAAAACAAGAATAACCTATATATTGCTCAGGAGCAAATTTCCAATAGATATTCTTATAGGATCTATCTTTAGAAGCATTTTGTTTTTCTTTAAAATAATTGGAAAAATAAGGTTCATCAACAACCTCAGACGCCAAAAGAAATTTTTTAACGTCTGTTGTAAGACCAAAAAACCACCAATCAGAAACATGAAAGGGGACACATTTTCTCAACTTATTAAAACGTACATAAATTTTAGAAAACAATGTTGAAGCTAAAATCTTATGTTCAAATAATTTGTATTTGTCGTTCCTTTCATTAAATTTATCAAAAATATCAAGAAAATTTAAATTGTCCAAAACAACATCTGAGCGAATTTTTAAAATATACTTGCGATTTGCTCTTTTAATTCCTTCATTTGTAGATACAACCATTCTATTTACATTATGACAACAAATTCCTTTTGGAATAACGGCATTTGGGTCTTTATTAAAAATGATGTCATCATAAAGCCCATCCAAAAAAGCAACATTACTATTTTCCCATGTAGATAAAATAACTTGAGCATTTGGCAGATATTTCTTGATGCTAATTAATGATTGGTATGTATATTTTTTATTTATAGGACCCTGAACAACAACTGATATATCTTCAGAATTAATTATATTTTGCATGACTCTCCTAAGTGTATAAAAGTATTCTTAACATATAACAAATTGCATAACATATCAAGAAAAGGTAATAAATCTAAACTACCAATTTTCTATTTTTATTAATTTTCTTCCTGATTTTTCGTCGCCATCTTTTCTTAGGCAATAAGCATGATATAAAACCGGATACAAATTTGCGAATTTTATATGAAAAGCTGTTATTAATTAAAATCTCATTAAGATAATCTTTAACAAATACGGAATCGCAATCTACATAACCCCAAGTCAAACCAAATATTCTTCTTAATTTATTTGAAAAGTCAACATCAATATCGACAAATTCTTTATCACATGGTAAATATTCCGATAATACATCACACCAAAAAGAAATTTTCCAAAATGTTTTATATATCGGTATATATGTATTTTTATAATCGAAAACTTCACCATCTTGAAAATCATTAACAAAATCAAAAGGCTGTTTAAGAAAATATTCTACACTCTTTCCAAAATATTTTGCCTCATATAATGAACCGGATGAAATAGAAAAGCACTTCTTAACATTATCATTTGATAAAATATCGTAAACATTAATATCATTTGGATACAATATTTTAACATTAGGAATTGAATTTACAAATTTAATAACTTCTCTATTTTTGTCAAAAGGATGAATTTTATAGTATACATTACTATACGAATTACATATTTCTAAAAATTTTTCCTTATAATCAAAAAGATTTACAATTTTATTGCCGTTCAACAAAGAACAATCTACGTTAGTTTGGGCAAAGAAAACAGCAGAATTCTCTGGTATTTTCACTTTACCTAAAAATTCCTTAACTCCTGATTCAGCTTTTAATAACATAGCGTATTTATAATAATACTGATCAGAAATTTCATATTTTCTCAACTTATGAAATGTATCTATGCTGCTTGATGTAATACCAAAGAAAATGTCATCCATATATCTAATAGGATGATTCATCAATTTAACATAAGGAATATTTAAAATATCAAAACCTTTTTGTAATATCGGATGAAGTTCAAATGCAATTACCAAAGAGCCGCTAAAATAATCGGAAATTACTTTCAAGCTATTGTCATTATTATTCATATTGTATATATCAATCCAGCTTTTAGGAAGTTGCTTTTCAATGCCCAGAGCCGAATAAAATGACTTAACAAAATTTTTTGAAATATTTCCATGAAACTTAGTTATTTCAACATTGGAATATGCACCCAGCAAATATTTGAATATAGGATACAATAATGGAGTATCAAATGCTTGACCATTTATATATCTCAAAATATTTCCACATACAATTACTTTATTAACTTTTGCACTCATACTTAAACCAAAAACATTCTATTTTCATATTATTACTTACAATAAAACGAAGGACTTTCCTTACTCCAAGTACCTCCATCCAAACTTTTTACGACGCGAGCAGGATTTCCTGCAATAATAACCCCTTCTTGCGTAAATTCTTTTGTAACAACACTCATAGCACCAACTATAGAATTATCTGAAACTTTTGCATTTTTGGTAAAATAACTATGATTTCCAATCCATACATGATTACCAATCACAATATCTCCTCCACAATTAACAAGTTTCATATTCTTATCAAGAATACTATGAGCATCTGAATTTATAAAATACAAATTGGCTGAAAATAAACAATCTTCACCAATTTTAATGCTTCTATCTTTTTCATACAGATAAAAAACACTTTCACTTATAAGCGAATTTTTACCGATAATGAACTTTTGATTATCTCCATTGGATATTTCAACATGAAATATATGATGAAATTTAGTTCCATTTATTTCAACATAATTACCACAAGAATTATCCATTATTTTAATATCACTTGGAAAATCTTTCTTAAAACCAAAAGGTTTATGCAACCTTATTACATTGTTAGAACTTCTTATATCAAGATTTAAGCCTGTAATTTTTTCATTTTTTCTCAAAGGTCTTTCTATACCATTTTCATCAACAATAATTATTTTGTTATTTAAATCAGCTTTAAGTCCAAATTTAAACTTAATTCCAAAAATATTTATTATTCTATGCTTTTTACCACAAGAAAAAGTTGTTTTTATCGACAGTATATTTTTCATATAATCACCAATTTTTAAAAAATTAAAACTTCAAGAATAAATTCAGCCTCGATTTTTCAATTCCTCACCTGTAAACTGTTCAGCCGGAGGAATGGTAACTTTTTTACCTAAAATTTTATTGCAAAAATCACATGCAGAAGAATAATTAACCGAATAAAAAGATATTAAATCCTTTTTTACCTCTTTAAGATTTCTTTCTTTTGATAAATCAACCATTTCATTTGATGAGAATTCTTGCATGTTATCTATACCAAGCGTTGAAGCAACTGGACAAATATACATTTTAGATAGAGCAATTGAATTGCAGTCAGTATTGCAAATATCAAAAACTTCTTTGTTTTTATCAATAGAACGATTATAATGAACCAATGGATAACACATATCCCACTCTAAATCTTTAAAAGTCTTATACTTTATTCCGTATTTATCTAAAATTTCGGATATCTCATCCAATTTTAATATTTTACTCAAATCGTTATTAGCAGTATAATTTGACAAATAAAATTTAACCTTATTATTATATTTTTTTATAATTTCTAATAATTTTTCATCAGGCATTATTGTACAATTTGTAACTATATATATATCGTTAATTTTAGAATTTTGAGCAATATATTCAACATATTCATGTAAATTTTTTAAAATTAGGGGCTCGCCACCCAAAAGCAACAGCGTATTAATTCTTGAAACCCTTGTTAAAACATCAATATTATTTTTAAATTCTTCAAGAGTATATTCGTACTTATTCTTCACAAGAGGAATATAGTTTGAACAATACTTACACTTCAGCGAACACTTGCTTGTTAAAACAAACTCAATTCTAGGAATTGTAATTTGCCTTAAAAAATAAAATCTAAATATTTCCCTAAGTACATAAAAGTTTTTGTATATATTTCTTAAGAAAGGAGATTTTGGAGGTTTTTTATTTGGAATACCACCCCACCAAGAATATAAATATAACTTAGCATTTCTTACAATATTTCTTCTATAAAAAGGGTTTCTATGCTTTTTCATTTTTAACAATCCTCTTAAAATTTAATTTAATTCCAAAAATATAAATAATTATCCTCTTTTCGTCAATTTTAAACGAAAAAAATCTATGGCAAAAATCAGGTTTTCCGCTAACCTTATGAAAGCGTTTTTTAAAAAACTTATAGTAAGGAGTATATTTCCTTACAAAATTCCACCAAATTTTATCACCGTTAAAATGTTTATTCCAAGGTTTAACGCCGGCATAGTGGAAAACTTTAGGAGATTTCATTATATCATTATATTCATCAATGGTAATTATATTTTCTTTACTTGCTACAACATAATCATCATTGTATAAAGAACCCACCAATACAGCGTACTTTGGCGAAAGATAATAAATTTCATCAGGTTTATCAATAAAAAGAATATTTAAGATATCTTGATCTTGAAAATTAAACTGTTTTTTAGAAAGTTCAATTATTTCTTTATCCGGATTTAAATCCCTTAGTTTCTTCAAATTCAAAACCATAAAACCAGAATTTTTATAGTTTAATCCTATATCTTTTAATTCATTATTCCAATAGGAAAATTTTTCCAAAACTCTTTTTCTGCCCCTTTTGGTGTTATAGACAATATCCTTATTGGTTGCAAGATAATAATTATCAATATTAAAATCGCAAAACTCAGACAAATCAGTATTAAATATCACATCTACATCAGAATAAATCACCTTATCTAAATCGGGCAAAAACCTATGCAAAAGCAACCTATAATAGCAAGCACAAGATATACCTCTGCATTCATAAGAATCTTTAAACTTCTCATCTGCAACAATAAAATTTACTGAAAGGTTACTATAACAATTTAACAGTATCTCTTTAATTTCTTCTTGAATGATACCGTCTATATCCTCGCTAACCAAAAGATATAAAATATATCTTATATCTTTATTGCCTCTCTTTGCAGCCTCAAGCAAACTTAAAACAGCAACGATAACTTGTCTGTAATAATTTTTATCAAATGAAAAAGCTATTGACAATTGACTCATATCAATCAACTATCTTTCTTTAGCCTGACTAATTACCTCATCTTTTTTCATAGATTGCCAATCACGAAATTTAATAACCCTATCATCAATTGTTATATCTGCATTTGGTTTCCCAAAAAAAATTTCGTCATAATATATTTTATTTTCTTCAAGCCAATCCAAAGTAATTTTTCCAATATTTTTCATAACTTTTCCAACATTATGACCTTGAGTCTGCATATTTCTTGCAGTATTTATTATAATCGTATGTCCGTCAGCCTTTAAAGAGTCAATAAACTCTTTTGCTCCCGGCATAACTTTAACATCAGCATAAGACTCATTAGGTTTTTTAATAGTACATATTGTACCATCTAAATCTATACATATTCTAAGCTTTTTCTCTTCCATAAGCACCTTCCAAAAGTGACAATATATATCATACAAAAGATTAATGTAAAATAAAAGAATATATTTATAAATTTATTTTACAACATAAATTAAATCAATAAATTACTTTTTTTATTTCTTTATAAATCTGATAGAATCATTTAACAATTCAATCGATTTAGCATAAAAAACCTTTTGTCGTTCAAGATTATCTTTATGCAAAGGAATCATCGAAAGAAACAATAAGCCTTCGATAAATTTAATTTCTAGGGGCTTATATCCGGACTTTTCAACCTGGCTATCAAATAAAGATTCAAACACAAAATAATCAGAAGAAGTCTTTATTGAATATTCAAAACCATTGTCATCTTCTTTTAATTCAAAGAAACCATGTACTATAAAGTCATACAATCCCACTATACTATGACGCAATTTTGCTATATCATACCTTGGATCACCATATATGGTTGCTTCTTTATTTAATCTTCCCCTAGGGTCAATCAACTTAAAAACATAATTACTGGAATCGAAAAGAATATTTGAAAAACAATAGTCACCATGAATAATAGTTTCACAATCCATGTCACATAATAAACGAATGCACTTTTGGATATCCTGTAACAACAATGGAATTCCCTTTAATTTGACTCCGTTTATTTTTATATAATTTCTTTTTAATATATTTTCCCAGTAAGTATTCTGTCCTTTTAAATCAGATATACGTTCTAAAGTTTTATCTAAATATAGCCACTCCAATGACTTTTTATCAGATTTTTTTGTGTATTTTTCAAATTTCTTATGTAAATTAAAAAGTTTTTTAATAATACATTGCCAATCTTCGAGATTGACTTCGCCCGACAAATATAATTCCTGCAAAGAAGGATATCCGTATAATTCCTGAGTAAGCTTTGCATACTTTTCATTTTTAGTAAAATCAATAAGTCTTGGAGTTAAAATTTTTAACTCTGTTGGCAAATTCTTATACCAATACGCTTCATCTTCCAGCTTTTGTATTTTTGTACTGGATTTTGTAAGTGTACCCAATTCAGTGTCAACTGAAATTGAATTAAAACATCTAGCACTAAAAAGTAAATTTTTTGCCTTGATTAATCCTGAAGTATGACCAAGATCATACCAATCATATATTTGTTTTGATTTTAACTTATACTTTTCTTTGTACATAATAAGCGCAGTTGAAATTTCTTTTTTTAACATTAACCTTGCTTTAATGCAACAATTTAAAAGATATTTAGTATCAGAAAAAGCATAATAACCAACCAATGCTTGTTTATCTATAAGACTTATATTCTTTTGTTTATCATAAAAATATCCATTTTTATCAACCAAACACCAATTATCAGACATAGTAATATCATCAGACGTGTAAATAATATCAACTTCATCGTTGATACTTTTTAAAATCATTGTATCGCCCAATAATACTCTTGTAGGCAAGCTCAAATCAGCCTTTTGAAGTGCATATTTCAATGAACTTAAAATATTCTTCTTACTATTAACCTGCACTAATTTAATTTTAAATTTTTTACTTAAAATACCTTTAATATATTTAACCAATTTATAATTATCACTACATACCACAATGATAAATTCGTCTAAATTATAATTATCCTTAAGGTTTTCAAGTTGACGCAAAATAACAGATTTACCTCTTAATGGCAATAAAGCAAGAGAAGAATAAAAACCTACAGGCATGTTTTCATTTTTTGTTTCACCGCCAAATAAAATTATATTATTAAACTTTTGCACAAGAACCCCCTATGTAATCATTTAATTGTTTTGGAGTTCCAACACAATCAAAAGCCTCAATATCATATATGCCAATTTTATTTGTGATTTTTTTTAAGTGATTATACACGTTAGACATATAAAATTCACCCTTTGATAAATCACTTTCAACCACTAAATCAATAACAGCATTTTTAAAATCTTCAAGTTTTTTAAAATAATACATCCCGCAAATTGCATGCGAAGAAATTACTTCCTTCTCTTTTGCAAATTCCAAAAAACCAAAATCATCAACTTTAGCATAAGAATAACAATTTTCAGATGAATTAAATGTCAAAAGTGCTCCATCGTAATCTTTTTTTCTGATAAAATCTATAAAATTTACTACATCATTTTGTTTAAATATATTGTCAGAATCAGCAAAAATAATATCGTAATCAGAATTTATTGCCTTGTGTGCAGCAAGAGCTGTGATTGCAGCACCCATAGTGAGCTTTGGAACAGTAACAATATTTATATTATAATTTTTTTTCAACAATTCAACTTGCGATTTTTGTTCTAATAAAAATTTTTCTTGTAAAACTAATGTAAAAATACAATCAACAAGTTCAAATGAAGACAAAACATGTTCAATCATCATTTTGCCATTAAATTCTATGAAAGGTTTTGGCACTTTATATCCCTCAACTCGAAATCTTGAACCTGCACCTGCCATAGGAATTACAATATTAATTTTATTATCACAAACACTCACTACTTCACACCCGCATTTTTAATTGATAAAACTTTTATATGGATTACAAAATATTATACTAACAAGAGCAACAAAAGTATATAACAAAAAATAAACTAATAACAGTACTTAAAATATCTATTTTAAATCTTTTGTTTTAATTGTATCACCCTTGTTTTCCGTATTCATCTGGTTCTTTTTTGCATTATTGTCTTGAACTACTTTATTATACACCTGAGGTATAGAATACAAAATAAACATTAAAATAGTAAATGCTGTTCCAATTAATAAACCTTTTAATGCCGGTCTTTTTACTTTTAAAATATCAAGTAAAATTCCACTAGCAAAACCTATGGCAAATGCATCATCTGTCACTTTTTCAGCAATTCTGGTCTGTAATTCAAATTGAGAATTATTGTCCTTAAAACCGTTTTGCTTCAAATCAGCTTTATTTAATGGCACTACACTAGCATTACCTTGATTTTGCACACAATTTAAAGGATTAAAATTATTTGCCCTATTTGAAACAACACTTACACCTTGCACCATAAAATAATTTTATATTTTTATTCATAAAAAATCAACAAAAGCAAACAAAAAAAATCAGCCGTTTTTAAAACAACATAAATAAAGGAAAAAATATGGCAAAAGTTGAACCGGTTTTATTTAATACCTTACTGCAAAATTCTACAAAAATTAAAAAGGCAATTTTATCAACATCTACGGGAATATCGCAAAAAGAAATACTTGTAAACGCAATTAAATTCTCAAATACATCTGCGCCGGATTTTTTGAATGCAATAGATAAAATGCTTGAACAGTTTAATAAAGGAGATATTACTTCAGGCTTACAGATAATCAAAAGAGTTATTCCTAATCAAGCAGCATTTAAAAGAACCGCAAAAGGACTTGCGGTTATGGCAGATGACTGGGAAAAACCCATTGTATTTCCAAATGTAAAAGGTTTTAAAATGCTTGATTGGGCTGATGATGCGTCCAAATTAACAACAGAAAATTTATGGACGCAGGCACACGGGAAAAAGCCGGCTCTCACGATGGGTATAATAGGAAATTCAAATATTAAGCCCGAACAAGTACTTGGCGGATGTTCACTAAGCAAAAAAGAACTTTCCGAAAAATACGAAAGTGCAATTCAAGAATTTTACAATACAATATTTGCTTACTTGAAAGAATGTGGGGCAAAACCGAAAGACATAGGGCTTGCCTTTGCACACAGCGATTCAGGGGTAGACAAAGCAGCAAGAAAAATTGTCGAAGATAATGGCATAAAAGGATTTGCAATAACTCCAACGGCATATACAAAATATGTTAGAGGAATTGAAATGGAAGCCGATAAACATTTTCCAAACGGCTACATTTTGGCTGATTTTCCATATCCAAGTATATTAACAAGAAACATAGGTCAAATAGAAGATTATGTTACAATTTACAGTAAAATGACAGGAAAAGATATGCCTCTTGGAGTTTTCAACGGTGGCGAGCATGCCTTTAGCAAGGATATGCGAAAAGCACTTGTTGAAAAAGGCGGATCGGTTGTTATTCCAACAGATATTATGAAAGATAAATTCAATATCGTAATTCCCGCAA
Organism: Candidatus Gastranaerophilales bacterium; assembly: GCA_944325185.1. Classification (GTDB taxonomy): domain Bacteria; phylum Cyanobacteriota; class Vampirovibrionia; order Gastranaerophilales; family Gastranaerophilaceae; genus RUG14156. The sequence continues at coordinate 13,056 of CALUZA010000030.1, forward strand.
CAGATAAAGACGGGACAGTTTTAAATGCAGCAAGAAATATGCTTGAAGAAATTAATGGCTCCCCTTATGAACAGTATAAATATGCATTTAAAAATTATTTGCCAAACACTAAACTTAAAAGCGACATAGCACAATACGACCCGCAAGCAACTATTGCAACAATAGCATACACAAAACTAAAACTTGCAGGAAAAATTTAAGATTATTCATTATCCGAAACTAATGGCAGAAATATTTTTTTAGCATTCTTATAAAATATTTTATCAATTAATTCTTCTGCTTCGTCAGGAAAAGCCTCTCTAATAGCGTCTTGAATATCTGCAATTGTTTTGCTGTAATATTGTGTTCCGCTCATGCCGTCTTTTCCTGTAGAATATTCACCAATAGGTAAATCGGATCCAAACAAAAGCCTATCTGTTTTATCGCCTTTTGAGGTAGATTTCAGTCTCTTTATTGCTTTAATTATATTTGGTTTTTCAGTTGTGGAACAATCTACCCATGAGATATCAGCATACAAATTAGCATCGCCATTTTCAATGGATTCAACTAAACAATCGACTGCGATATCATGCACCGGAGCGCCGCCCGAGCCCATGTGCGCCATTATTACAGGAGTATTTGGAATATTTTTTGCAGCTTCATATATTTTTCTTGGATCTGCATATCTGAAATTCTCATCTACAAAATGGCCATCTTGCCAATTAATACTGCTGTGAAACAAACAAGGAAGTCTATTTTCTTCTGCAAATTTTAAATATGGAAGATACTCTACATTATCTGCATTTAAATTATCAGCATCCGGATGAAATTTAAGCCCAAAAAAGGAATAAGGATAATCATTAAAAAGCTTTTTAATATATGACAAATCACCACCATTTACTTTACATGTGGCAAGAGGAAATATTTTATTATTGTAATCAGCAGCCTCAATTGAATCTAAATTCCCTTCGTATTCATCTTTTGGAGAATTTGCACCCATACATGACATACTGGAAACAAATATCCCATCGATTTCATCGTCTGAACTCAAATCACTTCTAATAAACCTGTCCAAATCTTCGGGAGTGTAATAATACTCATTAAACGGACCTACATGTGTATGCACATCAAAGATTTTTCTTCCAAAGTTAAAATTAATATTTTTAATACAATTTATTCTCATACAATCACAATCAATAAATACAAGCTCACACTATTCTATACATAACATGCTAATAAAGACAAGAAAAAATATTTTTTTGTTAAAAAATGTAGCAAAAAAAATTATTGACAGGTATTATACCTGTACACAAAAGAAAAGTGAGGTATTATGATTTCTAAAATTTCATTTGGCAGCAAATATAGAGTTGATAGCAATAATAACAGCAGAGCTAATTTCAATAAATTTCAAAAATACACGCTTTCGAATGCTCTTAAACCAAATACAAAAATAAAAATCGAAACCGAACAAGATGACAGACATCCTGAAAACAATAACGGCACATGTATTCTAAGTGTTCCTTGTCATGCAGATAAAGAGGTTGAAAGTTATTGTGAAGCTAACGGTATTAAATTTACCAAACAGCCAAGTGAGTCAATAATACATAGAATTGAAAAACCAGAAGGTGGCAAAAGATTAATAAGGGTAGATGCAAACAAATTAGAAAGACTTATTAGAAGACAAGAATCCAATATCGACTATTGTAAAAAAACTTACGAAAAATATTACGAAGATGAAGCAGATAAAATGATAAGAGGTGGCGAACATTTTCCTGCAACAACTCTTTATTTAAAGTACATTAACGACAGCGGAAGCATTGAAGACTTTAAAGACTATATCTCCAAATATGGTAAAAATGGTCTAAGTAGAGGCTCACTAATTGTAGATTTTGTACAGAAAACAACAGAACCTGATCATTGCGTTTATTTTGCGCTACGTAATGCGGGGATAAGAAACATCCCGGTTTACGTTAACAACGAAACTTATGAAATAGGTCATGCCTTGGGCTTGTTTATAGAACATTAATTGAATAAATTTTTATGATTTCTAAAATTTCCTTTAAAAGCACATATATTGCAACGCTAAATAAAACCGGCAAAGATAAATTCTATGCATTTACAAATTTTGCATTAATGAATTCGCATGCTTATGGTGCATTTTCAATGTTAACAGATAAAACCAGTACCCAATTACCTTTTAAATATTCTTCTGATTGTATTCTAATTGTTCCAAAATCAAACAACAATGAAGTAGAAGGTTTTTGTAAAAGCAGAGGTATATTTATTGAAAAAATACCAACAGAAAATTTATCGGTTTCAAAAAAAATTTTAGAAAAAATTAAACCACCAGAACAAGGCAAACAAATTGTTTTTGTAAACTTTAAAAAATTGGAAAAATTGGCTAAAAAACAATGTAGCAACTTTGCTCTATGTGAAAGGAATTATAAAGAAATTCCAAACAAAAAAAGCCTGCTAAAATCACGCAATAACACACCGATTAAAACATCTACATTACACATAAAACCAACAAGAACTTACGCTTCAAGTGATGAATTGCTTAATTTCCTTGCAAAAGGCGACAATAAAATTATAGATAACGAAACGTTATTTGTATATTTTTCTCTCGAAAAAGAAAATCAAGATTACTGCACATATTTTGCACTACGCGATTTGGGATTAAAATATATTCCAATTTATGTTGACAAAGAAACATATAAAATCGGACATGCGCTAAAGTTATTTAAAGAAAATTAAAAATATCCAATTGGATATTAGCCAGATAGCCCACAAAATTAGAATTATCACTATATTTTTTTAAAATTGGATAATTGACAGCATTTTTTGTTTAGTGTTATATAAAATCATATAAATTTTGTAACAAAATGTATACTTAGTGTGTTGTTTTTGGCAAAAAATCTTTTCAGAATACTTTTATAATTGGCAGTCAGTCCAAAGGAGGCTTCATGTGTCCAGTGCAAAAAATTAATTTCAAATCAAACGGGTCGAATTTGATGCAGAATTTTAAAAATGTATCATCGCAACCAATACAAAATCAATCTACACAAAATGCCGATTATAATGCGAACCAAAAAAATGAAATTATTAATCAACCCGCTCAGGATGTTTTTCAGAGAAAAGAAAACTCAATGAAAACATTTGTAAAAGAATACGGGGGTATAGCAGCAATAGTAATGTCAATCATAGGCATTCCCGCTGCATATTTTGCTGCTCAAAAATCAAGTTCAAAAATAGCAGATAAAATTAATACAGATGTATCCGACCAAATCGGAAGAGCTGTAGAAAAAGCACTGGCAAACGCACAAGCTCAAGGAGCAAGCAAACCCATTGAAGGTATATCGAAAACAAGTAATCTTACATCAGCGCTTTTAGGACTTGGTGGCGGAGCTGCAATAACTCAATTTATAATAGATAAAAAAGCCGATTTGCGCAAACAAGGATATACAGATGAAGAAATCAATGCAGCAAGCGACAGAGCTACCAAAATTACAGACAATTCATCATTAGATCATACAAGAAGAGCAGAAGAAAGTTCACACTATGCAGAAAGAGCAGCGCAAGCAGCAAGACAAGAAGCATACAATGCAAATAATGCGTTAAATTCAGCAAAAGACATAATGGGAAATCTGGAACATCGAATTAATGAACTAAAAAACGAAACAAGCAGAATTGCAGGCATAGCAGAAGGAGTAAATCCGACAATTAAGAAATATACCGTTCCATACTACGGTTTAAACCTGCTACAAGTACTGGATTATCCAAAGAAGATAGATAAAACAAAAACTGATGAAGCAGTTAATTCAATTAGAAACGCAGCACAATTACGTACAGAAAGATCCAGTGAAGATACAATAAAGGCAATTAAAGCATATAAACAAGAATTTAAAGAATTGACATCATTATGGTCACTTACAGCAGAATATGCCCCTATGAAAACAGGTGGTTTGGGGGTTGTTCCTGTTGATTTACAAAATAACTTTACTAAACTTGGAATAGATTCGCCAACATTTATTCCAATGTATTTAAAGAAAAATCAAGCAGAATTCAGAAAATTGCCAAACGGAAAATTCCAATATAACTACAATGGCAATATATTTGAATTAAGAAAAATCGCAGCAACAACAACCCATGTATTTAGAAACGGCGAAACAAAACCGGAAAAAATAGAATACTACATGACTGAATTAAATGTAGAAGGTGCACCCGACAAGAAAAAGCGTATAATATTTGTTAAGAGTGGAAACTATTTCAATGAAAATATATATGATTCAACAACAAATGCAGAAGAAACCGAAAGATTTGCTCTATTTACAAAAGCAGTCTACAAACTTGCTAAATTGAAAGTTAATATGGCACTAAATAATAACCCAAAAGCAATGGGTGGCGTTTCAGACTTAGAAATATGTGACGAAGAAGCATTTAATGAATTAAAAGCTCCAAACTCAATGATTTTAAACGATTGGCATGCAGGTTCAATGGCCGGCTTACTTCGATATAGAGCACCAATGGAATACAACTATAAAGAAATTCCAGCACGCACATATAAAGCACTAAAAGATATGCCTTTACTCATCATAGGACACAATCTAGGATGCCAGGGTAAATCAAATGACGGTTCAGGCGATTTATTAAGCAAAAACAAAGTAACAGAAAACATTATAAATACATTATATGACAGCTACGCAATTGGAATTGCAGAAAATGCCCACAGCGGAATTGTACTTAACAACGATGATATGTGTAATACGGTATTGATGAAACGAAGCACAGACGACAAACACTTTAACCATTTATTTAATGGCGTAGCGCTATCTGATTGGTTTGTACCGGTTTCTAAAAATTATGCAAACGAAATCGTTCAAGATCCAAATAAATCCGGTATCCTATATCCTCTATTAACAAGAAGACAAAAAACAGGTACTACCTCAGGTATTACAAACGGTCTAGACAAAGATAAAGTTGATATGAATGCCGTTGCAAACAAAAACTTTGTTAAAGGATTGTCTCTTGAAAAATATGATCAAAATACTGATATAGATGAAATAATGCAAAAACGAACAGAAAATAAACGCAGATTCTATAGAGCATATATAAAACCACTTATAATAGATAAAACATACGAAAACGGTCCCGAAATAGTTAGACCGGAAGTGGGTAATATGAATATGTCAGAAGATGAATTTGTTGAAGCACCATTAATATCGTTTGCTCACAGATTAACTTCGCAAAAAGGTTTAGCAATATTAAAAGGCGCAATATTTAGACTCTTCGACAATTGGGAAACCAAATTCCCAGGTAAACCTATGCCATACTTCCTAGTTGGCGGTCCATCAGAAAGTGCTGAAGAACTTCAACACCTAGATGATTTGAAAAATCCAAATTATGGCACAAATAAAGCCAGAGTAGATCACGTAATAGCTCTAAAGGGAAATCTTCCAAATCCAGCTATAATGTCAGCAAGCACATATTTCTGCGGACCATCTACTTATGAACCTTGTGGTTTAATTCAAGGTGAATCATTTGCAAAAGGTACTCCAGTTATAGTAACTGATACAGGTGGATTCCATGATACAGTTGAAGATAAAATAACCGGATTTATAGCACCTGAAATATCCGAAGAATCATACTACAATAAACTGGTTGAAGCATTAGAACTATATTACAATGCACCTGATAAATACAAAGAAATGGTACAAAATGACCTTAAAATAGACTTCAGTTGGGTACAACCCAATGGAAAAGGTCCATTCTTTGAATATACAGATAAATTAGGCTATGGCAAAAAACAATTAGTGAACAGATTTAACAAAAAAATATCTGCATAAGCTTAATCACTAAAAACATCTAAAATAAATAAAAACAGGTTAATTTCAAAAGTATATCAAACTGAAATTAACCTGTTTTATTATTAAGCTCTAAATTTTCAACACCTATAAATTATCAAATGTCCGAACCGGTATTTTCCATGAAAGAAAAATTGTCACCAAGATACAACTCAATTTCATGCAGAAGTTTAGAAGGAGAAATATCAAGTCCTTCTGCTATTCTCCAAAAAGTTGAAAGTTGCGGATCTTTTATTCCATTTTCCAAATCTGCCCAAATGGATTTGCCCATACCAATTTCATCAGCGCTTTTTGTAATTGATTTATTTCTATGATTCTTTATAACACTAGCAATCGCATGTTGTAATTCAATTTTTCTTTCTTGCATATTAGTAATTATTGTCCTAATATAATGACAGGTTGTTCTCGTATTATGACAGGCAGAAAAATATGATTGATAAAAAAACAATTAAATACGCTTTTACACTTGCAGAAATAATGATAGTCCTTACTATCATTGGTATATTATCTGCAATACTTCTACCTGTAATGTTTCAAAGTGCACCAAATGAAAATGTAATGAAATTTAAAAAAGGGCACAATACACTACTCACTAGTATAAGAGAATTAGTAAATTCAGATGAATACTATTTGAATGGTGAATTAGGAATAAAAGCCGATGGAACAATATTAGATGGAAGCCATGATGGTGATTTCACGTATTTATGCGAAACCCTTTCAGAAATAATTAACCACAAGTCTAAAAATTGCAGCGAAAATGTTCGATAAATAACATAACAACAACTTATAGCATTGAAATAGAAGCAGACTCTCCCTATTGTAATAATGACGAAAATAACAATTACTGTCTTAGTGAAGTAGACAAAATATGCAAGTCAAGTACAGAATCCGGCCCTGAAATTGTGGCAGCAGACGGAATAACATACTATCAAATTGAATCAGCTGCACCATTTGGAGTCTCGACAAAAATTTCAAATTGGGACGGAAGTGAAAGATTTTGGAAGCTTAAATCCGACAAAGGTTTTATAAGAACATATAAGGCCTTTTGTATGGATATTGATGGAATAAATAAAGGTGAAGACCCGTTTGGTTATGGAATTAGAGTGGACGGAAAAGTAATTATAGGACCAAGGGCAACAGAATGGTTACAAAAAAATATCCAAGAAAAAGAATAGTTTATATTCAGATTGCATACTAAAGCAAAAACTGAGTTCCGAGCAATATTCTATGCGAATCCTCAATATTATCGTTATTACAAAATATATAATTCAAAATCAACCGAACAGCTTGCCCTTTGATAAAATAATTTAAGCCAATAGAATATTCTTGCCTATTATCATGGGCAATATTTTTATTAGGATCAAACCAATCGTATCTGGCTAAAACATGAAGCTTTTTAGTTAATCTGTATATCAAAGTAGTATAAAAGCCTTCGGCTTTATTTGTACTTATATATGTGCCATTATAACCGTCGGCGTACGAATATTCAAAATTAGCCATAAACTTTTTATATCTGTAACTTGCATAAGCACCGGAAACCATATAATCGGTATTATTTCTGCCGGCATTTATTCCGCCACCAATTACAGCTTCTCCATACCTGCCATCTGTCTTTCCCAGAGGTTTAAAATTTAGCCAGCCCGTAAATTCTGTCCCCGGAAAAAAATCTTGAAAAAATCTGTCTGAACTGTTGAAAGCAAGACTATAATCAACCAAATCATAATTTCCAACCACACGCACACCCAAAGCACGTGTATTTCCAAAAGTTCTTGAAATTTGCGAACGAACTACAAAAGGTAAAATATAAGAGCTCATTCCCCCTTCAAACCCCACCTGATTTCTGGAATTACCAACAATAATTTTATGATGAGGAATCATGGTATTCATAAAATATGCATCGGTTATTAAGCCTTGCAAATAAGTCCGATTTTCTCCTTCTTTAAAATTAAATTGAAATTTAAAATTTATATGTTTATCTTTTAAATCACCAATTAAACCCGCTTCCATAAAACCAAAATCATAACCGGTATCATAATCAGAATCCATAAAATTAAAATTTATATTGCCTTGATAAGCACCGTAAAATTGAACTTTATCAATAGGTCCTTTTTTATATTTAAAAGTCAATTCATCCTTTAACAAAAAAGAGGGGATTGAGGTTCTTTCAATATCTTTTTTATAAATTCTTCCAAAAAGAGATTCATTTTCTATTTTAAATGGATGATCACTATCTTTATCGTAATCAATCAAATTATCAAAAATTGAAAATTCAGTGTCAGTATTATCTTTTGGAGTATCCTTTTGAATCCAATCTGTCTTGTTATCTTTCTTTTTTTCTTCATCATCCAATATATCAAGCTCAATAATTTCAAATTTTTTATGCGAACGATCATTATCTAACTGTTCTTCAATTGCAATTGTCGGTTGATTAAAGAAAAGTATAAGTATTAATATAGCTATTTTTCTTAAGAATGAAATCATAAACAATAATAATTTGTATGAAAAATTTTAATATGACTAAAGTTCAAAGTAAAGATTTAATAGCACAATTGCAATTTTTTTTAATAAAATAGCAAATTTTTCTATTTACAAATCTTCTACAATTATCAAAGAATGGGAAACGTGATGAAAATCAGTTCATTTAATCAAAATAACAAACCAACATATAATAAAAATAATGTATCATTTAAAGCAATAAATATCATCCAAATGCCACAAAAAGCATTTTCCGAATTGACTGATTATATAGAAATTAATAGCAAATTCAATGAAATATTAAAAAAACACATGAACAAAAAACCTGAAAGTTTTCTTCAAAAATTATCACAAAAGCTGGGAATAACTTTTAATATGCCAAAAACTTGGCTTGAATACCCATCATATTTACATTCAAAAGTAGAGTTAGCAAAATACGATATGCCATATTCTATGAATTGGCTTAGAGAAAACACAAGACTCCCCATTAAAAAAGCAATTAAAGACGGATACTATACATTCTTTGTATTTTCCGGTGAAGATTCAAAAAGTATTGAAAAAGGCATAATGCAAGTCATAAGAAGTATCAGACCCAATTTATCTGAAGCATCAAGCAAATATCCGTTCAACAAAACAATGCGTAAAATATATGCAATGGTAAAATGCGGAGTTCAATTAGATGAAAAAATTATTGAAGCAATAACTAAAAATAAGCCGACAGTACACAAACTAGCAACACTTGAAGAACTGGATAAATTTGCACAAGAACTACAATAATTAAAATACAAAATAAAAAATCAAAAGGTAACAAATGAAAATTAATATTAATTCACTAAGTTTTCATAGTACAAAAATTCCAAAAAAAGAAACTGAGCACAAAAAGCTAGATAGTTCAATATTTTCATCGGATTTAACAAAAGACGTTTTTGTTACAAATTCAACTACGCAAAAAGCATCTGAGCAAATATTTTCAGGCGACGAATTTTTTATTGATATGAAAGGATATGGTAAAAACAAAAATTGGCAAAAAAAAATGGAGCAAGCAACATACGATGCATCAAACCAGATTACTTGCGGAATGCCATTCGATTCAATCCTTAAATACTGTGAACATAGAGTAAATAAAATTAATTTATATATGCAAGATCTTAATTTTGGTTTTGGGGTTAGAAGAAAAGGTATGCACTGTTTTCGACTAAATCCAAAACTAAGAGGAGCAGAATACTATGATAGATATCATAAAAAAGCCAGTGAAAAGGGTGATTATGATGATCAAATATTGGAATTAACATATTCACCAAAGTCAAATGACGAATATCCAAAGGCAAACACTTGCACGATTGTGGTTTCTGAACTATTTACGCAACCCAAGCCAAATATAGTTGTAATAAATGATAGTATTGAAGATAACGAAATTTCAAACTTAGCTCTAGCAAAAGAAGAATATCAAAAATTAAAAAAAATCAAAAACCCATCATGTGACGATGTTATGCGATCCTGTGCAATCATTCAATGGTTAATTGCACAAGAAACACCATATTATAGAGGAAGCGATTCAATAGCAAACTTGCTTACAAAATCTATAATGCATGCTAACAGAATACATATTAGCCCAGTTAAATCCGGCATAAGTTTGGATTTTGAAGCTTTTGATACAGATTTAGATGAATATATTGAAAATTACCCTAATTTCTTTAAAGAAAGACCATATAAAATAAAAAATAACAAATAATAAAATATAACTACAAATCTCCCTTAAAAGCACAAGGTATATTTTCTTCATTCAGATAATTCAAACCCCATTTATTCAACTCTATTATTGCAGGAATCAACTCTTTACCTCTTTTTGTAAGTGAGTATTCCGTTTTAGGAGGAACAACAGGATAAAGTTTTCTATTTATTATTCCATCAGTCTCAAGCTCTTTAAGTTGTTGAATTAACATTTTAGGAGTTGCATGAGATATTAATTTTTGTAATTCATTATATCGCAAGGTTTTATCAATCAAATGACCAATAATAACGCCTTTATATTTACCGCCTATGATTTCCATTGTCACCTCAAGCGGACATTTATATTCGCTTTGTTTTCTATTTGTCATAATAATCCTAATTTACTTTTTAGTAAGTATTATACTAAATAGTATGTACTTGTCAAAAAGAAAATAAATAATAAAATGTATATTAAAGGAGATATAATTATGAAAATTACTCAAGTAAGAAACGCAACAATCATAGTGGAATATAATGAAACAAAATTTTTGATTGACCCATGGCTTGCTCCAAAAGATTATATGGAAGGTTTTGAAAGCGCACTTAACTCGCAAATCCGTCAGCCAAGGGTAGAGTTACCATTTGAAATTGAAAAAATAGTCGATGTTGATGCTGTTATAATTACCCATGTTCACCCTGATCACTGGGATGAATTTGCACAAAACGCTCTAAACAAAAATATAAAAGTTTTTGTACAATCTGTTGTTGACAAAAATTACATTTTATCAAAAGGATTTAAAAATGTTGAAATTATTACAAAACAAGGTATTGACTACAAAAATATAAAATTATACAAGACCAACTGTCAACACGGTAAGAGAGAAATCCTAAAGCCATTATGCGAATCAATTGGTATGCCATATGATGCAATGGGAGTTGTTTTTCAATCAAAAGATGAAAAAACTTTATATATAGCAGGAGACACTATTTGGTGCAATGAAGTAAGTGAAGCGATTAAGGGCTTTAAGCCTGAAATAATAATTGTAAATGCATGTGCTGCAACAGTATTAAACGGCGAAAGATTAATTATGAATATTGAAGATGTACAACAAGTCATAAAAAATGCACCAAAGTCAACAATAATTGCAAGCCATATGGATACTGTTAGTCATCTCACCATTACAAGAAAAGATTTAGAGAATTTTAGAAAAAAAGAATCTGCAAAGAATCTATTAATACCTAATGACGGCGAAACAATTATTTTTTAAAATTAACTAAAATTCTTATCGCTTTTGAATAAATGCAAAAAACACAAGAGCTGGATTATTTTGGTAAAAGAAATATAAAAACCTTATTTAATTTTTATCATTTTATAAATTTGTTATTATGCCACGGCCATGGATTTTATTCTATAAAATCCGCCTAAATTTGGAATACCTTCTAAATTTTGCCCGCTTTTCTTTACAAAATAAGACTCTATACAATGGAATAAAGAAGTGTTAATCGAGGGAAGTAAATCAAAAGATATAAACCTGCAACAATAAACACAAGTACAATTATACTATGCTTGCAAAAACTACAATTCAAAATATGTAAAATTTTGTTAAAAAACAATTTTAATGTGTCAAATTTAAACTATCATAAACCTTATAATTAAAGTTATTAAACGAAAAAAGGCTGAAAAATGTTAAATAATGCAAATCTTCTGCAATCACCCATTATTCCTCAAAGACATATAGAAAAAAATGCAACAAAACTTAATTCAAATACAAATATAGCAACCTCTAAATCTGCTACAAAAAACAACAAATTGAAATTAGCGCTTACAGCACTAGGTGTATTAGGAGCTGCTACTGCTGTTGGTATTGCAATATATAGACATAAAAACCCTGTTGTATCGTTAAAAGATATTAGCTTTGGTGAAGGAATAGCATTCCTTAAAAAAACAGGAGAAAAATACACAGGCCAAATCAAACATACATATCCAAATGGCGATAAACTTATAGTGCAATATTCCGGTGGCGTTATACAAAAATCAACAAGAACCGGTCAAAAATCTTTCGAAAAAATTTATCAAACAAACGCTAATAACGAATTGATTATAAAAATAACAAAAAACGGAACAACTGAAACCAAAAATCTCACACAACTTAATGAAAAAATCAAAAAAGAATTATTAGAAAAGCAAAATGCAAATAAAGCTCAAATAGAAGGCGATATAACTGTTCCTATTTTAGAAGATTTATCAGTCAGCGCTTCAGATTTGCCCAAAATAGACATAGAAAATTCAGCGCCGGTTACGCATGCCAATAAACCAAAAACTAAAAAAACTCAATTAATACAAGATGAAGAAATGGTCACGACAATTACAAAAGATGGTGGCTCCGTTTCTAAATTTTTAAACCCAAAAACGGAAATAGAATATATTAACGGACAGCCTAGAAAACTAAAATTAATCGAAAAAATATATCATCCTAACGGCAATAATACTTTAATTTACATCGAAGAAGAAACTGGAAATAAAATTGTAGTATCAGGAATTTCCGCACATAATTATACAGAAAAAGAATATGTTAAAAAAGGCAAAAAATTTAAATTAGTTAAAAGAAGAATAATAATGAATGCACTATGTGGCGGAAGAAAAGAAATTATTCATCAAGACGGCGGGCTTACCAGAATTGAACAGTTTATTCCGGGCGAAAAGAAAGGAAGTTATAAAGAACATACATACTTCAGAGATAAGAAAGGCCGCTTTGTAGACTTATATGCTGAAACAAGAGAAAATGCTAGAATTAAAAGAGCGCAAGAAATTCAAGATACATTAATTGAAGCTATGCTGCATCCGTCCAATAAAAGTGCCGAAGAAAGCGCAAATAGAATTTTAGCTATCGACGAAATAGCAAAACAACAAGCTTTAGATGCAAAAATTCAAAAAGCACAAAAAGGAAATGATGCCGTTATTTTTAGTATGCAACATCCATCAGCAACACTTAAAAATCCAAATGGGAAAAGCGCATTTGATAGCGCTCAAACACTATTTTTCCAAGATACCAAACACACTAAAAGAACTCCAAAATTTGACGAAAACAAAAAACTAGTTCAAATTAATACTCAAATCAATAGAGGTTCAAAAGAAGGCGGTATAGATATAGAAGAAATATTTGAAAATGGTAGTGTCAGAAATAGAACCATGGTTACTAAAAGTGCAACCACTTTTACTTATGACACACCTGAAGTAAAAAGAATTAATACAGAAGGTAGAGATGGATCGTATAACTTTAAAATATATGAAAAAGCAGATGGAAAATTGAAGCCAATTGGCAGAAGAAGCTACGATGCTAATACTAGAACATATAAAGATGTTACACAATTGTCAGGAGGTATTTCAAGAACTGTTACAGTAAACGAAAATAACAATGTAGCAACAGTTGTATATAGAGATAAAAAAGGAAATATCGTTAAAGATATGTTTAAAGAGAATACCGAAGCACCGTATAGACCTTGGTATTTCCCAGAACCAGATAAAAGTGAACCAGAGCATGAAGTCTTAATACAATCTTTGTTTAATACTTATCAAAATTGCAAAGAAACAAGAAAACTAAGCGAAATTCCAAGTATGGACATGATTTCAAGTGCAAACAGAGATATGTTAAATCAATGGGATTATTATATACAATTTCAACCACGCCTTTGGGAGTACAAACCATATAAACCAGTATTAGCGCATTTAATTGATTTGTTTGGTAGTACTAATGTACTTGAAAGGATAGGTTTTACAAAAGAAGAAACCAAACTACTTTTGAAAGCAAATTACTATGATTTAGAAAATATGATTAAAAGTATTAAAAATGGCGCATACACAGCACATGATGTTATGATGGCCTTTAATAAAGCAATAGATGAACAAGGAAATCAATCAAACATACAGTCTGCCCTCAAAAAGGCTATTGACAATATCGAAACACGAATTACTAACAAAATAAGTGAAAATGAAAATACAATACAATATTTTACACAAGTTTCAGACCATACAGTGCAAATATAAAGATTAATAGTCAGTTATACATAACTGACTATTAATTTAATAATTTGCACTAGGACGACATACTTTTACACCAAAATTTCAAAAGTCAACAATCAGAGATTCTAATATTAACTGAAAGACAAGTATAAAAAAGCAAACAGATTGGTATATTGAAAACATAAGTACCAACCATTATAGTAAAGCTATAACTAAAAAATAGGATAAAAATACAAACAAATACGCTGCCAAATATAAAGGATGGAATACCAGCAAGACAATGTAAGAGCTAGGCAAGTATAATTTTTAACCCTCAGATTTAAAATTTTAAAATAAGCAAAGTTGGACTAATTTTAAACTTTTATCAATTTGATTTGTGGAACACAACACCAAAGGCAAACTAAAGGTAACTTTTCTATTTGTGATATAGTATTAACAAAAGATGAGCTTGATAAAATATGGAAAAAAATAGATTACAAGCATATTAAAAAGTATATTTTAAAGGCAATACTATATATTGCCTTCTTGTGGTTTATATACGATGTTTTTCTTATAATGCCCGATGTTATACTGGCTCTTTTTTATAGTATTTTACCTGAAAATTTAACAGTAAGTGAGGATTTTAACAAAATTAATCTGTATATGCAAGATTTTAATTTTGATTTAGGAGTCAAAAGAAAAAGTATACATTGTTTTCAACTAAGTCCAAAACCAAAAAGAGCAGAATGCCAAATATTGTTATAATTAATAATAGTATTGAAGATTATGAAATTTCAAACTTAGCTCAAGCAAAAGAAGAATATCAACTAAATTATAACTTTGCCGTATTTACAGCACTAAAATATTTCATAAACTCACTAAACGATATAGTAATGTATTGAGAAGTATTCCAAGGATTTACAATATCAATAGTTTGATTAACTCTATCCACATTTAAAACACTATAAGCATGTGCACCATGGATTAATTTATCCTTATCAAACCAATCATTTCCACTGGAGCCTATAGATACTAAATTATCATCCAGAGAAGTATTTAATAACTTTTGTAACAATTCAAAATCATCAACTGTATGATAATTACAAGAACTCAATTTTTCTTCATGTAACATTCTTTGATAAGCTTCAAGGCGACTTATTCTTTTTATGGTATCCTGCTCATTTAAATATTTTAAATGGGACAACAGTTGCTCGGAATCATGCAAATTTTTAACTTTGGATTTTTCTTCCTGAATTTGCGCAGTAATTACGTTTATTTCTCTATCAATTTCTTCTGGAGATCTGACTATAGCAGCATCAGTTGTCCAAATACGAGAGTTGTTATTTCCCAATAGCGCATTATAGACATCTAATTGATTTCCGCCTTCAATCGATGTAACGGAATTTGCAACTCCATATTTTAATGCTCTTGTTTGACTGTATGCATCTTCTAACATTTGAATACCTAATGAACCGTTTACTTTCTTTTCATCATTTGCTGATAATAATTTTTTAGAAAATCTTATCGGATAGTTTAATGCATCAGGAATTTTAACAACAATGTCATCGCCATCTTCGCTAAACATTTGATATATTTTTCCTCTTGCATTCGGGTTTTTAATAAAATCATAAATAGCACTAATTAAATAACAATCGCCCAAATTTCCTTGCCCCATTGCCATTGTTTCAATTTCGGGAAATAATCTTTCAAATGTTTCAGGTGATAAACTGAGTTCAACTAAATCATCTTTGCTTCTATAAAACAATTTTTCTCCAATTTGTACCATATCACCCAATTTGGCCTCTAGCTTAGCATTATCCATGCTATCAAATCTTGCAATTTGACTTTTTCCGCAAATTTTTTTGTTCACTACTTCTATAAAATCAGGACTTATACCCCCTTTTTTAGCCAATGTCCCGAGCACATTTGGTGGAACAACACCTTTTTCAGATAATTCCAACAATTTTAAATATTGTTCATATAAAGCAAAGTTATTTCTTTTTGCATCTAAAATGTTTTCAATACCTGATAACATTTGTTTAGAAGTGGTATCGGAAACTATACTAGTTCCAAAAATAAATTTTCCATCCGGAGTCTTAGCTTCCAACATTTTTTTTAACACCATATAGAATTCATTTAGTTCTTTTTTACTAGAATGTTGTATATTTGCAAGTATGACGTTAATCAATCCGTCAATATCTTCGTATTCCCGCTTTTCCAATAAATCGTAAAACATTGACACGTCCTTTGAAGAACAAAAGCCCGTTTTTAAACCAGAAGCAATTCGATTAAACTCCTGTACTAATTCACTTGGATCTGGGGAAAATTGTTTAGATTTTTTCTTAAAATAACTTTCAAAATAATGTCTAATTAAATCATCCTTTAAAAAATCTTCCAATATGTCAATTTCGCCGGCTGGAATATCAAAACAAGAAAATCTAAAACTCTTATCATCAGAAAATTCCATTAAACGCTTTATTGCATAAGAATTTAAAAATTTTGAACGAACCGACTTATCCAGCTCTGAAAATCTCATAAATGCCAGAGCATTTACATAAATATCTCTATCAATATTTTTTGCGTTTTGATTAATAAATTGGGAAATAATAAATCCAATTTCTTTATCACTTAATTTGAAAGACTCAACCTGATTAAACAATATATCTTCAAGTACTTTTTTAACTTTTTCAATAAGAACATTTGAAACTTCGGTATTTTTTACAATACCCGAATTATACGAAGCCAATGCATCAAGACCATTTCTGCTTGCTTTTAGCATTGGGTCTGTTGCGGCATTAGACACTTTTCGAGAAACCTTTTGCGCTGTGTCCGATAAAACAGTGACGCCATTATTTATCAACTTTTGAATATTCATATTATAATAAAAAATTTTCTAAAACAAAAATTGACAAATTCGTATATTTAAAAACATTTACTATAAAAATATTTTGAATTAGACATTATTTTGCAAAATGTAAAGAAGTAAATGGTTTGATTATTGCGTACGGTTAGTTTGATTATTTTAGTAATAGAAATATAAAAATCTTATTTAATTTTTTTCATTTTATAAATCTTCCATTATACCACGACCTAGGATTTTATTCCATAAAATCCGCCTAAATTTGGAAG
>CALUZA010000031.1 GCA_944325185.1 Candidatus Gastranaerophilales bacterium
TCAGGTTTCAATTGATAAAATGTGAAAATTGAAGAGCTTATCAGTAATACAAATGAAAATATGAAAAGTGTAGCTATAATTTTTTCCTTTTTTGTCATTTTATTCACCTTGTTGAATTGATTTTTGAAGCCATTGCTGAGCTCTTGCACCTGCTATAATTTTACCATCCTCTCTTAGTCCGTATCCAAAAGGACATTCATTATCACAATTGCTGTTTGTACTATTTTTACCTAAACCGTCTATATCCATACATAAAATTTTGTATACTCTGGGAAATTTGTTTTTATCCAAATACCCACCGTATAATCTTCTCCCTTTCCATATATACCCGAATTGGTAATAAGGATTTACCTGATAAAATACGATATCATCAGTTGTTTTAATTTCTTCGCCTACTTTTATTGAAGCAGATATACAAAATGCGTCTAAATTATTGTTGCCATAAATATGTTTATCGTAGTTTTCGTAATTTGATGCCATATCTACCCAGCCTCCGATGCCGCTATCATCATTGAAACAATTAATATTTTTTGTACTTACAATATCTGCAAAAGTTTCACAAAAATACGTCGTATCGCCATCGTGTGTGCCATCAATAGCTGTTCCGTCAGGTCTTACTCCTAAGTCTCCATTTAAATAATATTTATCAGAATTAACAAGTTCTCTTATAACTGTCCCAAGAGTGTTATTTCCTTTTTTAAATTTCATTACTTTTTCATCCGGTGCGCTATGAAGCGCAATGGGCATGAGTATTGCGGTTAAAATTCCTATAATAGTCAAAACTATCATTATTTCAGCTAATGTGAACGCCTTTTTCATAAATCCTCTATAAGTATAACAATTAATTTTTATAAAAAAATATAGTCTTGCTAAATATTATACTAGTATAGCTATAAAAAAATCAACTTTTATTTAGTTTTACTTAATTATAAATAATTTAATTTTACTAAATAATATATACGGGTGAGTTTATGAATATTAAAAAATTACTCGGAAAAAAACTGCAAGAGATAAGAAAAAATAAAAAATTAACTCAAGAATACGTAGCAGAGGCTATAGATGTTGAAACATCAAGTATAAGCAATATTGAAAATGGAAGATATTTTCCAAGTGCAGAAAATTTGGATAAGCTTTTAAAAGTTTTAGATGTTAAGCCTTCGGAAATTTTTTTATGCGAAGCTTTTGGTAAAAAAGAAGATTTGATATCAGAAATGCTGAATTCTATGCATAACGATGAAAAATTGACAAGAATGATGTATAAATTTTATCTTAGTGTTAAATCCTAATTTAAACCTGCATAGACAGGATTTGTCGCAATTAATTTTTGAACACCCATAACGCCACCTTTTGCTCTTATTTTAGCAATGTAGTTCTCTCTTTTTGCTAAAGGTTCGTTAGATATTGCAAGTGTTTTGTTTCTTTTTACAAATTCGTTCCAAGCTTGACTTTCTGAAATCCAAGCTCTTAGTTCTTCTTGCTTGGAATTTGTAAATGTATGATGTTGGGATTCATGAGCAATTAAACAAGCGATACATTCTGCGCTTGCGCCTTTATGCTCTGCGCTTATGTAAATTACAAGACCACCGCTTTTGGTTTTGACAGTCAACGCTTCACAATCTTGATAACCATATATTGCTAAATCACGAAACATAACTCTTATTGGCCTTCTGGTTGTGTTATGTCCGTTTAAAATTGCAATAACATCTTTTCTGTTTATGCTTTCAAGTGAAGATAGTGCTGATACTATCTTTTGATTGCCTGAAATTTTAGAATAATCAATGGCAAAAGAATCTTGTATGCCAAAAATTAAGCTAAATGTTATATAGAATGTAAGTAAAATTTTTTTCATTCCACACCGTGTTTATATTCTATTGTCCTTTGTAAATTATGTTTGAGTTAACGACATAGTTAGTAAAAATCTTTATTGTTTTTTTAAAATCTTTTTTATTTTTTTACAAAAGTTAATATTAAACTTTTTTCTTTACAATCAGAGGATATTTTTTTTGAAAAAGTAGGTTATTTTTTAAGAAAAATAGTGTACCTGTGGATAATAATGATTAAACATATAAAATTTCAAATAATATATTGCATTGTTTATGCAATAATTTTTTATTCTATATTTTTACCTTTGGCAAGCTATTGTTATGAGCCAGTTCAAACTGTTACAATAACCAAAGAAGATATATTAAATGCAAAACCTGTTTCACCATATAAAGTAAATTTTTCTCCAAAAGACTTAAAGGCGATTGAAATTATGGAAAAAAGGCATTTTCCAAGAACATATCCGGAATTGAGTGACGCAGAAAGAATTAAAAATTTGGAATGGGAATTAATGGGGAAAATATGGGAATTTAGCCCTCAAGACGAGCGCATAAGAAGATTGAAGCTTGCTTCTTCAAATACTGCATTGGCAGGAGCTGCACTTCCTGCTTCAATAAGTTCAAAAAGAAACGCAAAAAGAATGAAAAACGATATGATTGAATTAAGACAAAGAGATAACGTGGGGCTTATTGATGGATTTTTGCGCTTACTTAGTCCTGAAAAATATGAACAATACCGAAAATATAGCGACGATATGTATTATAAATATGAATACTGACCCCTTGCATGTAAAATCTTCTCATTGTAATATTAGAATATAGGAGATAATTATGAGTCAAATTACTAAAATTGCATGGGATTTGAATGAAAAAGCCCCAAATAGATACCAATTAGTATATGAATTAATAGAATTAGCTAAAAAATTGGTTGATGAATCTCAAATGAAAAAACCTAGAGATGACTTTGGTTTTGATGTTGAAATTCCGTTTGATTCAAATGTTAAAAAAGAAAAACCGGTGCAACATGCCATTATGGTTAAAGCTTCTGAATCAGACGATGACGGTCTTGTAGGCTAATTTTAAAAAATATATGGAAAAAATTAAAGAAACGCTCAATTACCTTAAAGATAAAATTGACAATTTCAAACCGGAAATTGGAATAATACTTGGCTCGGGGTTGAGCGTTTTTTGTGATGATTTAGAAGGAAAATCAATTCAATATAATGAAATTCCGAATTTTGCTCCAACAGGAGTATTGGGACATAAAGGTGAGCTTTTGTATTGTAATGTTGAAGGCAAAAATTGTTTGATTATGCAAGGGCGCTTTCATTATTATGAAGGTAATTCCATGCAAGAGTGCACATTTCCTATTAAAGTTATGAAAATGGCGGGAGTAAAAACTCTTATTATAACGAATGCTGCGGGCGGAATAAATAAAGACTTTAATATTGGCGATATTATGCTGATTGTAGATCATATAAATTTTATGGGAACAAATCCTTTAATTGGAAAAAATGATGAAACTTTAGGAGATAGATTTCCCGATATGAGTAATGTATATGATATAAATCTTAGAAATAAAGCCTTGAAATGCGCGAAAGAATTGAATCTTGATATAAAAGAAGGGGTTTATCTTGCTACAACGGGCCCCAGTTATGAAACTGCAGCAGAAATTAATGCATATAGAATTCTTGGCGCTGATGTAGTCGGAATGTCAAGCGTTCCTGAGGCAATTGTTTCAAATTATCTTAAAATGAATACTTTAGCTTTTAGTATGGTTACAAACCATGCAACAGGTGTATCTAACAACGTTCTTTCGCATCAAGAAGTTTTAGAAACAGGAAAAAAAGCGGGCTTAAAATTAAGCTCGCTTATTAAAAAAGTTATATCTGAACTTTAATTAGCCGATAACAGGTGCCACAAAAGTCCTTGCTGCAAGTTCTTTGTCAAGAGCAAAAAGTCCGTTTTTATCGTCTCCAATCATTTTTAATTGTGCTAAAATTCCGCCTACGTTTGCTTCTTCTTCAACTTGTTCTTTTAAGTACCAATTTAGAAAAGCAAGCGCGGCTCTATCTTTTGTTTCTTCTGCAACATCCATAAGAGCGTTAATTCTTGAAGTGATATATTCTTCGTGTTTTAATACTGCTTCAAATACTTCTAGCGGACTATTCCAATTGTTTTCAGGTTTTTCGATTTGTTCTAAAATAACTCTGCCGCCACGTTCTAATACATAATCAAACATGCCCATTGCATGAGCTCTTTCTTCTTGCACTTGAACATCCATCCAATTAACAAAACCTGCTAAATTCAAATTTGCAAAATAAGCTTTCATGGATAAATATAAATATTCAGAAAACATTTCGGCATTAATTTGTTCTAAAAAAGCTTTTTCCATTTTTTCATTTATCATAATTTGTCCTCCATTTCATATTTTATTTTAAATCATAAAATTTAAAAAAAACAATAACTTATGCTGTATAATTTTTTATATGATAAAATCAAAGAAAAAAGGATAAAAATATGAATTCAAAATTTATAAAAAGAACAAAAATTGTTGCAACAATAGGACCTGCGGTTGATTCTAAAGAGGGCATTAAAAAATTATTAGAAGCAGGAGTTAATGTATTTAGACTAAATACATCCCATGGAACATACGAAAATCACCTTGTAAAATTTAAAACAATAAGAAATGTGTGTGAAGAATACGGCTACAATTGTGCCATTATGATAGATTTACAGGGTCCTAAAATCAGAGTCGGTAATCTAGAAAAAGAAATTGATTTAAAAGATGGTCAAAGAGTTATATTTGCTCATAATTCAAAAGATGAAAATGTTATTCCCGTTGATTATGAAGGAATTGCAAAAGATGTAAACAAGGGAAGTAAAATTCTTCTCGATGACGGAAAAATTCAAGTAGTAGTTGAAGAAATAAAAGATGATAAAGTATATGCAAAGGTTGTAAATGGCGGCATTTTAAAATCGAGAAAGGGTTTAAATATCCCCGGAACAACAAATAGTTTGAGCGCTGTTACCGAGAGAGATTTGGAATTTATAAAGTTTGCAGTGGAAAATAAAGCAGACTATATTGCTCTTTCTTTTGTAAGAAAAAAAGATGATGTTCTTCTTGCAAAAAAATATATTAATGATTTAAAGGCAGATATTCCCGTTATTTCCAAAATAGAAAAGCCGCAAGCGATAGATAATTTAGAAAGTATAGTTAATGTTTCGGATTGTATAATGGTGGCAAGAGGGGATCTTGGAATTGAGCTTTCTCCTGTTGAAGTACCAATTTGTCAGAAAAAAATTATAGAAGAATGTAATAAACAGAAAAAACCTGTAATTGTTGCAACTCAAATGTTGGAATCCATGATAGAAAATCCTATTCCGACAAGAGCGGAAAGTTCTGATGTTGCAAACGCAATTTTAGATGGAGCAGATGCGGTTATGTTGAGCGGAGAAACTTCGGTTGGAAATTTTGCAGCTGAAGCTGTGGAAACAATGGCAAAAATAGCTCACACAGTTGAAAATAGTAAATTTTATAAATTTGATAATGATTTTAAAATATCCGAAGAAATGGCATTAACTCGTCAAGCCATTGCATTTGGTGCAGATAAAATGCTTAAATATGTTGACGCTAAAGCAATTTTGAGTTTTTCTCATTTTGGATATTCTACTCGCCTTATGTCTAAATTAAAACCTTCTGTTCCTATTATAATGGTGACAGATACAGAGGAAACTCAAAGAAGAATGGCATTGTGCTGGGGTGTATTTGCATATCGTAAAATGTGGGACGATGTATTAAATTCTGATTTATTAATAAATATCGACAATTTCTTGATAAATGAAATAAATCTTAAAAAAGGAGATTATGTCATTATAACAGGTTCTGCTCCTAAATTAATTTCGGGTCGCACTAATTTTATAAGAGTCCATAAAATTGGAACATAATTAGGCTTGTTTTTTGTTTTCTTTTAAAGATGATATAAAAGCAAGAGTGATAAAAATAAAGCCTATTAATCCGGTTATAATTTCGCTTACTTCATGTATGGCAGAAATAAACATTATTCCTGCAAGAGCGCCTATTGCCCAGTGTGCGCCATGTTCTAGGTATTTATATTCTTTTAGGGTCTTTTTTTCAACAAGCATAATGGTTAAAGACCTTACAAACATAGCTCCTATTGAAAGCCCGATTGTAATAATAACAATATCTTTGCTTAAAGCAAAAGCACCCAAAACGCCATCTAAAGAAAAAGATGCGTCAATTAATTCTAAATATAGAAAATTGATAAAACAGGAATTTTTTAAACTAATGCCGTTTGAGCAAGAATTAGTTTGTAGATTATGATGTTCCAGCATGTGGCTAAAACCATCTATTACTAAATAAGTTATAATTCCTGCAAGTCCGGCTATTGTTATTTCATATTTATCATCATAATGAGCAAAATGTTGTGTTAAATAAATTAAAATTAAAGTTATTGTGATACCGATACTTTTAAAATGTCCCAAAAATGCCATTTTTTCTTCAATAACACTTAACCAGTGAACTTTTTTTTCGTGGTTAAAAAAGTATGAAAAAAATAACATAATTAAAAATGAACCGCCGAAAGTTATTATTGGAGGATGCGAAACATGTAAATAATGAGCATATTTGTCGGCATTATTTAAAGCCATATTTATAACATCCATAAAATTAACTTTTGCAAAAATTGCAACTATGCAAATAGGGAATAAAAATCTCATGCCAAACACTGCAATTAAAATGCCCCAGGTAAGGAATCTGTGCTGCCATTTTGGAGACATTTTTTCTAATTTTCCAGCATTTATCACAGCGTTATCAAATGAAAGGCTAACTTCTAAAATACTTAAAACAAAAACAATAAAAAGTGCCGCTATTCCGCTTCCTGTGTGCATATGTTCTGCCCATAAATATGCAAGAACAAAACCAATTAGAGTAAATATATAAGATCCTGTAAAATACTTTAACATCTGTCTTCTCCTAAGTTAAAAATATTTTAACAGGGATATTATTTTTTTTATTCATCCTTTTAAATTAAAGTGGAGGCAATTGCCTCCACTTTAATTTTATTTTACAGTTAATTTTTTCTTGTTTTCTTTTTCTGTTGATTTTTTCGGAGCATCGATTTTTAAAATACCATGTTCCAATTTGGCTTCTGTTTTTTCAATATCAATTTCTTCAGGGAAGTAAACTGTTCTTGAAAATTCACCATATTTAAATTCTGTTTTTGTATAGGTTTTATCTTCTTCTTTCTTTTCGTCGGATTTTTTGGCGTTAATTACAATGTAATTTGAATCTATGTCTATATCTAAGTCTTCTTTTTTTACTCCCGGAAGCTCGGCTTTAAGTTCATATTCCGCACCTTTATCCGAAATTTCTACAGGCATCGAATATTTATTTTCCATATCTTCCCAATAATTTGCTTCAGGAAAATAATTGTCAAAGTGTCTGTTTAACAAAGAGCTGATTTCATCATTTACAGTTCTAATAAAATTCTCCGGTGCTTTTCTAACTAAAAATCTCATAGTTTGCTCCTTTCAATTTTTATTTTTACCGCTTATTTCTTACAGTCTTATTATCGCTCTTTTTTTGGAAAAACCGAGATTTTTAATTAAAAATTAATTATTGAATTCAACATAGCTTTCCGAGCTGGAATTTGAATTTTCCGAGCTTACTTTACAGTGTTGATATTGACTTTGCATATTGTCTTTTTCTTTTTTTGTTGTAATCGTATAGCAATTTGCATTCTTAGAGATTTCGTATTTATAATTTAATCCCTTTTTTACTTTTACATTTTCAACCTTTTCCGGATATTTGCCGTTTTTTAGTTGATATTCTTCAACATAATTTATGATTGGTTGAATATCTTTTATTTTTGGACTTTTACTTCCTATTGTGTTTATGTCGGTTTTAGCAAAACTTGAAAGCCCTATAAAAGCGCCTGCGATTAAAAGCATTTGCATTAAAAATAGAACACCCATTATGATAAAAAACCATTTTAGAACATTTAAAAATCTTTCTTTCATAATCAAACCCCTTATAGTTTTTAAACCATTATACAATTTTTATAAAAAACTTCAATTGATAAAATGTTTATATACTTTCATAATAGTCTTTAAGAATTTTAGTATCTATTTCTATATTGGGGCTTTCGCAAACAAGCGCACCTTTTATATTGAATTTTTTAAATGCCTTAAGTAAATCTTTGTAATTAAAATCGCTTTCTTCAAAAATTAAATGCTTTTTTTCGCCTTTTGGACCATATTCAATTCCTGCAACGTGTCCATGAAAATTATTGAGTGCAATTTCTCCCAGATTGTTGCCTAATTTTTCTAATATGGAACAAAATTCATCATAGGTGTTGAATTTCCCTTCTTCTCTTGCGTGAATATGTGCAAAATCAATGCAGGGCAATACATTTTTGAAATTTTTTGAAAGTTCAATAATTTCATCTAAAGTTCCCCACTGACTTTTTTTACCTGTTGTTTCCGGTCGAATCCAAACAGATATGTTTTCATCTTCTAAAGTTTGCACTATTGTTTTATGACATTCTATCATTTTATTTGTTACTGTTTTTGAATCCTCTCCAAGATAAAAAGCTGCATGATAAGTTATAGAATAAGCACCGAGGTCTTGAGCTGCCCTTGCGGTATCCAAAACCCTTTTTATACTTGCTTCTTTTTTGTCTTGTTCTTTTGCATTCAGATTTATATAATATGGCCCGTGGTGCGTAATTAAAAAATCGCCTCTATTTAAAATCGCTTCTCTTGTTTTTTCGCTATATCTTACACCATGAACAAATTCAACTTCTAAGCCGTCTAATTTTAAATTATTTAAAACACTAAAAGCATTTGTGTAGTCGTTCGCTTGTGCAGGAATTCCTGCGGTTAAAAAGTGTAATTTTTCCATTTTGTTTTCCTTTAAGTTAAATATTCATCAGTTTTCGGGCTAAAAATATAATAAAAATCTTTTGGAGTAAAATATCCCCAAGTGCCGACTTGCATTGCTTCAACTGATAAAGCACCGTCTTTTGCAGCAACTATTAGGCTGTTTTCATCTGCTTGGATTATTCTGCCATATACAAAGTTGTGTTTGTATTCAATTGCACTTGCTTTTATAATTTTTAAACTAACGCCTCTAAAGTCAGTATAAGCATTATAAAATGGATTGCAGGCTCTTATTAATCTTTCTATTTCGAAAATTGAATTTGTTTTCCATCTTATTCTAAAGTTTCCGTCAACTTTTGGGGCTGTTTTAAAAATGCCTGATTGCTGAGGAGTTTTTTTAATTTCTTTATTGGGATTTATATTTGATAAAACTTGAATTAAAGCATCTGAAATCATATAAGTAGTTCTATTGAAAAGAGTTCCCATTGTTTCTATGGGTAATATTTCAAATTTTTCTTGATATATAATATCTCCTGTATCAAAAGTTTTATCCATAAAATGTAAGGTTATTCCTGATGTTTTTTCTCCATTATTTATAATATGAAAATATGGACAAGCGCCTCTGTAATCGGGTAAAATTGAAGGATGACAGTTTATATAGCCCATTTTTGTTGTTTTTAAAAATTTTTCAGATAAAAGACAATTATATGAGCAAACTACTCCGATGTCTGCGTTTAAGTCTTTGATTTTATCAATGCAATCTTTATCATTTGGACTATTTTCAAATTCAATAAGATTTAAACCTTTGCTTGAAATAAAGGATTTAAAAAAATTGTATGTTTCGTGGTTTTTTTTAGGAGGAACAATTCCAACAATGTCAAATTTATGGGCAATTAAATTATTTAAGCATATAGTTGCCATATCCGGAATGCCGACAAATATTATTTTTAATTTTTCCATAATTTAACTTTTCCACAAATCTTTGTTTAAAATTGCAATAAAAGGTATTATTTCAAGACGTCCAACAAGCATTAAGAATATTAAAATCCATTTTGTTAGTGTATGTAATCCAAAAAAACTATCCATAGGACCAATTGAATCAAATGCTGGACCGACGTTTCCTATGGCTGTTGCTGACGTACTTATTGCGACAATTGCATTTTTTTCTAAAATTGCAATTAAAAAAGCACCAAGGGCAAAAATTGCAAAATAAAAAGCAATGAAAGCAACCATTTGAGTGATTATGTCAATATTTATGACACTGTTTTCAAGTTTAATCGGGTATACTCCTTTAGGGTGAATAATTTTATTGAGTTCTCTTTTTAAATACTTAAATATAAAAATCCACCTGATAATTTTTATACCGCCTGAAGTTGACATAGCGCAACCACCGGTAAAAAAAGCCAAAAATAATATTGTTTTTGAAGCTGTGTCCCAATTTATATAGTTATCTATTGCAAAACCTGTTGTAGTCATTGTTGTGACTATTTCAAAAAAAGAATTAAGAAGTGCTGTTTTAAATTCATAATTTGAATTTATACAAAGACTTACTGTTAAACAAAGGCTTAATAGCATAATTAATAAACTGTATACTTTAAATTCTTCGCTTTTAAATAAAGAAGTAAAACTTTTGTTTTTAATTGTTCTATAAATTAAAATATAATTTATTCCTGCAATATACATAAAAATAAGGACGCAAATGCTTATTTTAATATTATTATAATCGACAATTCCTCCCGCCAAAGGAGAAAAACCACCTGTTGCAACCGTTGATAAAGATGTTACGATTGAATTGTAAAAATCCAGTCCTAAAAATTTTAAAGCTATTATTTCGAGTACCGTAAAAGTTAAATACAAGCCCCAAAGCCAGCTTGCAGTGTAACGTATTCTTGGGGTGGCTTTATCTTCTGTAGGAGCAGGCGCTTCAGCATAAAACATTTGCCTTCCTGCAACTGCTATTTTAGGCAAAACGGCAATAAACAAAACAACTATTCCCATACCCCCAATCCATTGGGTTAGCGAACGATAGAAAAATAAAGTTTTAGGGTATAAGGTAAAATTTTGTATGATTGTTCCGCCCGTTGTGGTAACTCCTGATACAGATTCAAAACAAGCATTGGTAAAATTAAAGCCGTAAAAAAGATATGGAATTGAACACATCAAGCTAAATAAAATCCAAGCAAAAAGTACTGTTGTTAATGATTCTGTTTTTTTTATATTGTCTATATCTTTTTTGTCTGCATTATTTATGGAAAAAACAAATCCTGAAAAATATGAAACAATCCCCGCAATTAAAAAAGGGATAATTTCTTTAGTTTCATGAAGTAAAAGTGCTGCAACAATTGGAATTAAAAACATAAAACCAACTTGTTTTAAAAGCATAGAAAGAATGTTAAAAATCAGATTATATCGCATTATTTAAGTATTCCTTGACTTTAACAACATCATCTGTTTTTGTGAAAATAAGAAGAATGTCGCCTGCTTTTACAACAGTTTGACCTCTTGGAATGATAACTTTTGAGCCCCTTCTTATAATCGCTATAACACAAGGAGTGGGCATTTTGATTTCTGCAGTTGTTTTTTCTTGAAAGTTTTTATTTAATTGAATTTCTAAAATTTCTCCTTGACCACGTTCAACCGTAGCTATAATACCTTCCCTTGAATCAATTATGCGATTTTTAATTTCATTAACACATGCTTCTCTTTGTGAAATTGCAACATCAACCCCAACTTTTTCAAATAAATTGGCAGTTGTTCCTTGAGAAACTCTTGTAATAACTTTTTTTGAACCTAATTGTTTAGTTAAAAGTGAACATAAAAGATTTTTTTCATCATTATTTGTAATCGCAATTACGACATCAGATTTACCGATTTCTTCTTGTTCCAAAAGTTCAAGGCTTGTTCCTGATTCATTTAAAATTAATGTTTTTTTCAGATTTTGAGATAGCATTTCGCATCTTTCGTAATCATTTTCAATTAATTTTAAATTCATTGCTGTTTTTTCAAGCGCTTGTGCCAATTCAAAGCCAACCGAACCGCCACCTATTATTGCAATTTTTTTAACACTTCCTTTTGATTCAAACAGATCGCTTGCAGCTATATCGAGACCGATTGGAGTTCCCATTAAAATAGCTTTGTCGTTTAATAAAAATTCACTGTTTCCGTTAGGTATAAATAATTCTTCATCTCTTACTATGCCTACTACAAGAACTTCTGAGTTAAAATAGCAATCTTTCAATTTTTTATTTAATAATTCAGAATCTTCTTTTATCCGATATTCCAGCAAACGAGCCCTGCCATGTGCAAAATTTTCAACATCGACAGCGTTTGGTACTGCAATAATTTTAAAAATTTCTTGTGCTAATAGCCTTTGAGGCCAAATAACGTTGTCTATATTTTTTGCATAGGAATTTTTGTATTCGTCTTTTAGTGAATTTATTGACTCCAGCGATTCTTTTTTACTTACAAAACATATTGTCTGGGCTTCTGAAATTTGTTTTGCCATAAGACAAGCAATAATATTAATTTCATCATCTTCTGTAAGCGCGATAAAAGCATCGGTATTTTCAATGTCTGCATCTTTTAGCGTGTTAATGTTTAGCGCATCTGCACAAATTAAACCGATATCTAACCTTGAAAATGAGTCCAGTTTTTTTTGACAAGGATCTATTATAATAACATCATGGTCTTCAAATAATTCTGCTGCTATTGCAGAAGCCATTTCATTTGCGCCATAAATTACAATTCTCATAAATTTTTTCCTTTTTAAAACGGAAACTTAGGAGGCATATTAAAAGGCATTTTACCTTTTTTGCCTTTAAAAGAATTTTTAAGTCCGCCTAAGCCTTTCATCATTTTACGCATTGTTTCAAATTGTACTATAAAAGCATTCAATTCATTAATATCCATGCCTGCACCTTTTGCAATTCTTTTTTTTCGTGAAGCATTTAATATATTAGGATTTTTTCTTTCTTCCGGAGTCATGGATTGAATGAAAACTTCAATTTTTTTAAATTGTTTTTCGCCTTCGTGGGAGATTTTTTCAGTATCATTTTTTGAAATTCCTAACGGAAGCATTGATAAAATACCCCCAAAAGAACCCAATGCTTTAATTTGTTTTTGAATTTTTAAGAAGTCTTCAAAACTAAATTCAGCTTTTAACATTTTATTTTCAAGCTCTTTTGCTTCTTTTAAGTCAATATTTTTTTGAGCTTTTTCAACAAGAGATACAATATCACCCATTCCAAGGATTCTATTCGCCATTCTATCCGGATGAAAATCTTCTAAAGGTTCGATTTTTTCTCCCATGCCAATTAATTTGATAGGTTTATTCGTGGAGTGCACTATACTTAAAGCACATCCGCCTTTTGTATCTCCGTCTAATTTTGTTAAAATAACACCGTCTATTCCTAATTGCTCATCAAAATTAACCGCTACTTCAAGAGCTGCTTGACCAATCATTGAATCAACGACAAGTAATTTTTCATTAATGCTAAAGCTGTGATTTATCAACATTAATTCTGCCATCATATCAGAATCAATTTGTAATCTTCCGGCTGTATCAAATATTAATACTGTGTTATTGTGTTCTTTTGCAAAGTCAAGAGAACTTTTGGCTATTTTAACAACGTCTTTTTCATTATTAAGCGCAAAAAAATCTATTTTATTTTCTTCCGCTAAAGTTTTTAATTGTAAAATTGCTGCAGGACGATATACATCTAAAGCAACAAGAAGGGGGGATTTTCCTTCTTTTTTTAGTTTAAGTGCCAGTTTTGCAGCGCTTGTTGTTTTTCCGGAACCTTGCAAACCTAACATCATAATAATTGAAGGATTAGTGTCAAGTTTAAGAGGAGACTGCTTTTCTCCAAGTAATTTTGTTAATTCGTCATTTACGATTTTAATGAGTGTTTGAGAAGGGTTTGTTGATTTGATTACATTTTCGCCTTCTGCTTTATCTTTAATTGATGATATGAAAGATTTAACTACGTTCAAAGAAACATCCGCACCTAAAAGCGCACGTCTTATTTCTCTTAGTGCATCAGACATATTTTCTTCGGTTAATGTCGCATTTGCACCGGTTTTTCTTATTATTTCCTGCAATCTTTCCGATAAATTATCAAACATAAAATAATTTTACTACAAAAATTTTTTATTAAAAAAGCAAAAATATTTTTTCTTGATATTTGTATATATTAAGAATATATGCGAGTAAATAATATTACACAAGTTGATTTTAAAAATCCTCCTATGGCATTAAAGCGCAGGGTAGAAAATAATGCTATGAAAAAATCTTTGGAAAAAACTTCTTCTTTTAAGGAATTTTCTTTTGCTGATTATCAAAAACCTTGTCCTTCTTTAATTCAGTCAAAAGATATTCTTGAATTATGTGATTTTTTTAAAGAGTGTGATGTAGTAGTTCCTGAAGAAATTGCCAAAAAGGCCATAGAACAATATCATCTTGATGCAAAAGAAATGGCAAAAATTCCGGAAATTGCTAATAAATTTAAAGAAAGTTTTGAAGAAGATATTAAAACGGCAAATTTTGATTTTTTAAGTAATGTAAGAAGTATTTATAAAGGCGGTTTAATTACAAAAGAACAGTTACTAACAACTAAAGATTTAACTCCGGATGGAATTGAGCATTTTGATAAAAATAATAATGTAGTTTTTGATTCCAGAATTGATTCCAGTTTAAAACCATTTGTAGATGAATGTATTGCAGCTTTAAGAAAACAATTACCGCAATATTCAATTATGGTTTATAAAGATGTAAATGATAGCGGTGAAGAGGAATATCAATATATAGAAATTGAAAAAGGTGACTTTTATATATCTTTTACATCGGGTCAATTGATATATTCTTTGTTAAACAAAGAATTGGCAGGTGAATATAAAATTTCTATGGTGAATAAGGATGGCACAATTTACAATTATTATCCTGAATCTTCCTTAATTCAAAAGGAAGACACACTGTTAAATGAAATAGTGGGTTCAATTTATACGGATTTATGTAATGAAAAGGGAGAGGCTGTTTTTGAAGTTGATCCGGATTGTCTTTCCGGACCTTGTTTTTATGTTAAAAGATTGATTGATGTTGGAAACAGAATTATAAGAATTGCGAATCAAACATCGAATTTTCTTGACAATACTGATGAACAAACTAAAAGGATGCTTGTGAATTTAATTGAAAACGATGAAGAGGTGAAAAGCTTACTTTTGGGATGTTTTCCTATTGAAATGTTTTTGTGTTGCATAAGAAATGGTTCTTTTAATATGAATATTGCGGAAGCTGTGTCAAAAATATTAAACACATCAAAGGATTGGGATGATGGATATATTAGTTATGAATATATGAATAATTTGATTAATTTAATGGATACCGAGGATCATTGCATAGATGATGTTTTGCTTGAAATAGCATCTATTTACTTAACACAGGAACATAATTCCATGGAAAATCATCATAATACCGTATATAGAGCGGTATCTTTAGCAAAAACAAATATGGATAATGAAAATATTCAAAATGCGCTTATTGCTATTGGCGCTTCTGAAAATGTTAATTTTAATGAAATAGATACATTGATTGATGTTTTGGAGCTTAAACAAAACGGTATGGAAAAACAAGCAAGAACAAGACTTAAAAAACTTGCATATAAAAATTCAAAAAAATGGGGTGGTATACAAAACGCCATAAAAGCATATATGTTCTATACCAGTCTTTAGAATTTTATATAATTTTTACATCGATATAAAGATTGTATAAGGAAATTAAAAAAAAGTTTTTTTATCTTGTATACTTTAAAAAGCAAGTAGGGAAATTGAGGAAATACAATGCAAGCTGTAATTGATTCAAATTTAAATATGAAACAAGATAATATATCGGAAAAACTTGACTTTTTGTTGTCTGATGTTGATTCAACAACAAAAAATGATGTTGAAAATTCTATAGTAGCACTTGGCGCACGTGCTGTTAATGCACTTGTTGAAAAATTAAGAACCTTAAAAGGTTTACAAAGAGGCATTGTTGCTATGAGTTTAATTAGAATTGGCGAAAGCGCTGTTGTTCCTCTGAAAGCTCTTGCTACTGAAAATAGCGAGTATCAATGGATGGCAGATTATTTATTATCTGAAATATAATAATTAGCATTTTAGATAACCTTTTATGGTAATGAATACAAATTGAATAGAACGCATAATTTTAGAATAAAATTGTGCGTTCTATTTTGTTTAATTTGGATTTTCTAAATTAAACAAAGATGCAGATTTTACAAAGATGGATACTCTCAATGCATAGTCTGTTTGTAAAACAAATGCAACATAAAAGGAGGAAAAATGACTATCAAAAGAAGACTATTAAAAGGCGCTACAATCAGCTTATGTGCATTAGCTCTTACTGTACCTATGACATTTGCTGCTTGTCCTGTTGCAGAAGATTGCGGTTGCAACAATAATTCAGAAATTGTAACCCCAGATACTGCTACTTGTTCAAAATGCAAAAAAGCTGATTGTGACTGCAAGAAGAAAAAAAGCAAGTGTGATCCTTGTGAAAAGAAAAAATCAGATTGCGGATGTGAAGAACAAAAATCTGATTGCGGATGTCCAACAGGTGGCGCTGCACCTTGTGTTGAATGTAAACCTTTAAATCAACAAACATACGCATATCCAAATGCTATTTATTCAAATTCAAATCAGGCACAAGTTGGTGAAAGTAATAATAATGCGCAAATTAGCGATGATTTATTAAAACCATGCTACAAAGGTGTTCCTGTTGATTGCGGATGTGCTACAGGTGGCGCAGCTCCTGTTATAGATGCGGATGCTATGCCAAAATATGATTGTGATGCAGCTCCAAATGTTCATTCAACTACAACTATGGACATTATTAAAAAAACTACAGAACCTTGTGCTTGTTTAGGTTTTACAGGTGCTGCAGCAGATATAACAGCTCAACAATATCCTGATGTATTCGATAGTTACTGGGCAAGTTCAGACATTAACCGCTTAACAGAAGCTTGTGTATTGGAAGGCTATCCTGATGGTTTATTTAAGCCAAACAGAAAAGTATCTCGTGCAGAAATGGCAACAATGGTTGTTAAGGGATATAACCTTGATATGACTTCAGGCTGTGATAATTTAACATTTAAAGATGTACCTCAAAACCACTGGGCTCACAGCTATATTTCAAAAGGTGTGTCTGAAAACATGATTGCAGGTAAGGGCAATGATATGTTTAAACCAAACGAAAATATCTCAAGAACAGAAGCTCTTACTATTATGTCAAAAGGCCTAAGCTGTCCTATGAATGAAACAAAAGCAAATGAAATTCTTTCAAAATATAAAGACGGTTCTCAAGTTCCATGTTGGGCAAGAGAATGCGTAGCTAAAGCAATTGATAATGGCGCACTTAAAAATGAAAGAAATCAAGATTATATTCGTCCAAATGACAAAACAACTCGTGCAGAAGCAAGTGCTATGCTTCAAAATATAAGAGTTGCCGGTGGATATGATAAATCTACCAAAACTGCTTCTCAAGATCTTGGCGGAAAAACATTCATGGAAAGAGAAACAAGAGTAACAATTCCTACGCTTCAACTATCTATGAATGATATAATCAATGCAAAGCATGCTAACGTTGGAGAACAATTCAGCGCAACTACATTAAATGAAATTACAATTAACGGACAAACATTCCCATGTGGTTCAACTGTAAGAGGTAAAGTAACCGAAGTTACTCGTCCTTCAAAAAATGAACAAGGTTCGCTAAAACTTTCATTTAACGAAATTATTAATTGTGACGGATGTAAAGCGCAATTACCTCAACAAATTTTAACAGCACGTGTTGAAAGACAAAAAGAAATCAACGGATTGTTAAGATTAGTTCAAATGCCATTTACTTGGACAGGTTCTTTAATCGGTACAGCAGGTAGAACCATAGGTGGTGCTGCAATAGGTATTTCAAATGCCGCAGAAGCATTACTTGACCAAACAGGTGTTGGTACTTCGGAACTTCTTTCAGGTAAATTCAAAGCAGCAGGAAGAAGCTACCAAGACGGCTTAAAGACAGTAGTCAAAGCTCCTGTTGACTTAACAAGAACTGCTTTATCAGGCACAATGGGATTATTCCAAACAACAGGCGATGAAATTGCATATTTGGTTGATCCTACCGGAAATCCTATTTCAAAAGTTAATCCTAAAGAAAAAGTTACGATTGCTTTTGGTCAATAAAATCATTTTTGATTTTAAGCTGCAGACACTTGTCTGCAGCTTTTTTAAACGGTTGTTTTGTTTGCACTTACAGCATTTAAGAAAACTTCATCAAGAAGTTTTCTCTTTTTTAATATTTTAAATATACTTTTTTCGTTGGGTTTAATTTTTTCAATAATGTCTGCATATTGCAGTGCTTTGTTTGTATCAATATAGTATTCTTTATTTTTAAAATATATTTTTACTACTTCCATATTTTAAGTATAACATATCAATTTTACTATTACGCTATACAACATATGCTATAAATTAAGTTGTTTTAATATAAAAACTAAATATATAAGAAGAAAATACATAAAAAAGTTCGCTAATAACTATCATGATTTTTATTATCATTTGAATAAAAAAAATATTAATTTAATTAAAAATATTTAACTAAAAATGACAAAGCATTATTTTTGCTATATTATATTCTTAAAACTGACAATCGGAGGAAATAGAAAATGGGATATGAAATTTTATACAAAAAAGA
>CALUZA010000032.1 GCA_944325185.1 Candidatus Gastranaerophilales bacterium
ATTTTTGATATGATATAAGTTCGTATGTGGTATTATTTAATTAGAAAGTTTAAATGGTATTCAATATTATGAAATCAGCAAAAGAAATCTCAATAGAAACAAAAATTTTAAAAAGACTTGAAAATAATGATATTTGTACAAAGCTTGTTAAATATTTGTTTGCGGATGATGAGTTGCAAGAATTGCAAGAATATGCAAATAATGTTTCAATAAAAAGATTGGGTTTTAATGACCATGGGCCGGTTCACATGCGCCAAGTTGCAGGCAATGCAATTAAGATGCTAAATATCCTACAGAAAGCAGGAATTAAAACTTCTTTAGAAAAAGAAGAGGTTGGAACATTTGATGATAGCATGTGCGCGGTTATAATGGCTGCTTTAATGCATGATCTTGGTATGGCAATATCAAGATCAGGTCATGAGGATATGTCGGTTATATTAGCTCAACCTATAATTGATAGAGCTTTGAATCACCTTTTACCTTGTGATTTGCACAGAAAAACTATTATTAAAGCACTTACAACTGAAGCTATCGTAGGGCATATGTCATCAAGAAAAATTCACTCTATTGAAGCGGGTATTATTCTCATTGCTGACGGTTGCGATATGACAAAGGGTAGAGCTAGAATTCCTTTGGCTATAAATAATATGCCAAGAGTTGGTGATATTCACAAGTATTCTGCAAATGCAATTAATAGAATTTCTATTTGTAAAGGTGAGAGAAAACCAATTAGAATTGAAGTTGAGATGTCGGGTGATGTTGGATTTTTCCAAGTTGAAGAAGTTTTATTGACCAAAATCGATTCTAGTCCTGCTAAGCAATATGTTGAATTGTATGCTGGAGTAATTGGCTGTGACAAAAAATGTTATCTGTAAGTTTTTAGTTTTTAAACTTGTTTTGTTTTTTGTGTTATCATCTTTTGTATGAAAAAGAGGAAGTTGTTTGCTAAAATTCTTATATTGGTACTTTTGCTTGCAATCACATGGGGGTTTATTTGGTCTTGGTCTATAACTAAGACTGTAAGAAAAAATAATTCTGATGACAAAATGAAAAATCAACATGCTATTGTTAAGAATATTATTGCAACAGAAACCAAAGAAGAGAAGAAATATTGGGAATTTTACGCTAAATCAGGAGAATATGATTCTGAACATAATAGCGTAATTTTAAATGATGTTATAGGTAATTTTTACGATAAAGATGAAAATGTTGTTGTAAGTTTCAAATCATCCAAGGGTACGTACGATGAAAAAACCAAAAAGGTTGAATTAAATGGCGACAATCTTTTTGTAGGAAAAGACGGTTCACAATTGTATGCGGATAAACTTATATGGCAAGGTCAAGATAAAGATATTTTAGCTAACGGAAATGTACAATTTATTCAACCAAATAAACTTGTAACCAAATCAGAAAGAGCTGTATTTAATTCAACATTAACTAATTTTAAAATTATCGGAAAGGCTAAAGTAAAAGTTTATACTGATGATGAAACCAAGAAAAAATATACACAGTTGTAATTTTATGCTAGATTATTAATTATGAAAAAGATATTTTTTAAATTTTTTATATTGTTTTCAATTTTATTTTTATCGGGAAGCGTTTTTGCATTGACTATTGAATCCAAAAAACAAGAGATGCAAATTGATAAAAATAAAGGTTATTTTACAGGTGATGTAAAAGTTCAAGTTGGCGATGTTATAGTCACCTCGCCAAAAGCTGATTTAGATTTGGAGCCTGAAACTAAAAAACCTTCCCTTGCGACTTTTTTTGATAAACCTTATGCATATCAAATTAAAGGGAACAAAAAGCATGAAGTAAAGGCTGATATCATTAAAGTTTCTTTAATAAAAAAAGTTATAACCGCTGAAGGTAGCGCTCAAACAAATGTTCTTGAAGATAAAAAACCAACAATAATTATAACAGCTGATACTCAAGAATATGATACAAATACTAATTTAATGACTGCTATAGGTTCTGTTGTTATAAATTATGAGGATATGGTTGCAACTTCGGATAAAGCTTTTGCGTTATTAGATAAGCAAGGTGATGTTCACAATATAAAACTTTCTTCAAGAGCTACAATTAAGCAAGATAAAAGTATTATTAAAGGTGATAATATACAGTATTCTAAATTAAGACAAGACATTATTGTTTCGGGTAATACATTGTCAGATGTCACTTTTGAAAACGGCGACAGAGTAATAATTAATGCAAGAAGTCAACAATATGATAGATTATCAAACACAATGATGGCTGTCGGAGCTGTACATGTTAAGTATGCTGATTATGTTGCAGACGGTCCAAAGGCTATTATGCATATAAATCCTAAAACAAACAAACCTGAAAAAATTATTTTTATCGGTAGGTCAAAAATAGTTGAAAAGGGACTTAACTCGGTTGAAGCTGATAAAATAACTATGACGGTCAATCCGAGAACATTTGAAGCAATAGGACATGTTAAAACAAATATTGAACAAGGTTCGAGTGAAAAAAGTAATTCAAACAATAAAATGGAGTTCAGTTTATAAGTATGGAAAATATAGTTTTAGAACATAAACAATGTTTGGTTGCAGGAGACGGGATGTTACCTGTTCAAATGGCAAAAAGTGCAGTCCAAAACGGTTTTGATGTAGTGTGTATTTCGCTTTCTTCCGATAATTATAAGGATTTAAAAAAATATTGTTCTAAGGTTGTTTCCTATGGTCCGGGCGAAGTTGAAAAAATTAAAAAGTTTTTAATTGACGAAGGTATAAAACAGCTTACTTTTCTTGGTAAAGTATCTAAGACTATGCTCATTAAAAGACCAAAACTGGATAAAACAGCTTTTAATCTTTTAAAAGAAATGAAAAAATTGAACGATGATGCTATTATGCTAAAAATAATTGAGCAAATGCAGAATATCGGAATTACAATTTTAGATCAAACTATATTTATTAAAAATTTAATGGTACAGAAGGGTGTTTTAACAACTGTTGAACCTAATGATG
This sequence comes from Candidatus Gastranaerophilales bacterium, assembly GCA_944325185.1. Lineage (GTDB taxonomy): Bacteria > Cyanobacteriota > Vampirovibrionia > Gastranaerophilales > Gastranaerophilaceae > RUG14156. The sequence continues at coordinate 2,988 of CALUZA010000032.1, forward strand.
TACAATTATCGGATATCGAATACGGATATAAAATTGCAAAAGAAATGGGCGGATTAGATATTGGTCAGTCTGTTGTGATAAAAGACCGTATGATAATGGCAATAGAGGCAATCGAAGGTACCGACAGATGCATAAAGCGTGGCGGTAAGTTGGCAAAGCGAAAAAATGCAATAGTAGTAAAAGTTTCTAAGCCTGCACAAGATAAAAGATTTGATATTCCTGCGGTTGGACTTAGAACTATAAAAATAATGCATAAATATGGCGCAAATGTATTGGCGCTTGAAAGCGGCGAGACAATTATTGTTGATCAGGATAAAATGGTTAAATACGCAAACAAGCATAAAATGGTTATAGTGGCAGTATAAAATGGCAAAAAAAATATTTATAATCACAGGGGAGTATTCGGGTGATATCCATGCTTCAGGAGTTGTAAGAGAGCTAAAAAAAATATATCCTGATGTAATTATAGAGGGTGTTGGAGAATCATCACTTGAAAAAGAGGGGGTTAAGCTCTTTTTGAACCATGAAAAGATGGGTGAAGTGGGTTTAACTTTGAAGAATATAATTAATCATTTTTCAATGGGATTAAATATTGTAAACTATTTAAAAAATGTTTTTAAGCCTGATTTAGTTTTATTGGTGGATTATGGCGCATTTAATCTGCAAATTTCTAAAGCCTTAAAAAAGGAAGGTTTCAAAATTTTCTACTTTATTCCGCCTCAAATATGGGCTTCAAGAAAATATCGCATAAAAACCATTAAAAAGAATGTTGATAAAGTATTAACTATTTTCCCTTTTGAAAAAGAGTTTTATGATAAAGAAGGTGTTAATTCTGAATTTGTTGGCCATCCAATTGTATCCGAGTTGCCTGTTTGCGATAATAGAGAGTTATTTTTTAAAAAGCATAATTTAGATTTAAATAAAAAATTAATTTCAATTTTTCCGGGTTCCAGAATCTTCGAAATTAAATTTATGTTGAAGATTTTTGTTGAGGCAGCAAAAATAATCGAAAAGGCAAGAAATGATGTTCAAATTGTGTTTTCTCATGCAAAAAGTTTAAAAGACGACGCTTTTTCGGTTGACTATAAGACAATTAAAAATGAAAACCATGAATTGCTTGCATATTCCGATATGTTAATTTTAACATCAGGAACTGTTGCACTTGAAGCTGCTATGTACGAAAAACCAATGTTAATCGCCTATAGGGGGCCATTATTATTTTATATAATATATTTGATTGTTAGAAATATTAAAAAAGCGTGTCTTGTAAATATAATTACAAAAAGTGATTATGTTGATGAATTTTTAATGTTTGACGCAAATTCAAAAAATATTGCAAACTGCGCTATGGAAATTCTAAATAATCCTTCTAAACAAAAACATATTATTGAAGGTTGCAAGAAAACTAAAGAATTGCTGACATCAAGACATTGTGTTGAAGTTGTAGCAAATATAATAAAAAATGAATTAAATAAGGGGTAAAATATGGAAAATATTAAAAAGAATTTAGCAAATATAGTGACTTTATCCAGAATTTTCTTTGTGTTTATTGTGATTGGTCTTTTATATTGTACGAGTTGCGATTATTCATATATTGCAGCACTTGTTTTAACGGCTATTTTAATGTGGTTTGACGGTCTGGATGGTTTTTTAGCAAGAAAGTTTAATGTTTCATCTAAATTCGGCGCTTTATTGGACATTATGGGTGATAGAATTGTTGAAAACGTATTTTGGGTTAGCTTTTGCGCATTAGGCTGGGTTAATGTAATTGTACCAATAATAGTTTTAACAAGAGGTATAGTGACTGATTCTTTGCGCACGTTAGCATTCGAAAAAGGATATACTGCATTTGGAAAAACAACCATGATGCAAGGTAAGATTGCTAAATTTATAGTTGCGTCTAATTTTTCACGTTTTACTTACGCAGTTTGTAAAGCTGTAGCATTCTTTTTCTTGATTGCAGGACACATGCCTCAAGATTATTCTTTCAAAGGTACTATCTTATCAATCGGTATAGTTTGTGTGTATATTTCTGTTGCTTTTTGTGTGCTAAGAGGTTTACCTGTTATAGTTGAGTCAAAAAGATTTTTTGTTGAGGAAAAGTAGTGAAATCCGATTTTTTAAATATAGTTTTATTTGAGCCTGAAATTCCGCAAAATACGGGAAACATTGCCCGTTTATGTGCGTGTATTGGTGCTAAACTGTATCTTGTGGGGCGTTTGGGTTTTGTTTTATCGGATAAATATTTAAAAAGAGCCGGACTTGATTATTGGGATAAACTTGAGATAGAGCAAATCGACTCGCTTAATGAACTGCTTAAGCAAAATCCTGATTCGAATTTTTATTATTTCACAACTAAAACTAAAAAAATATACACTACTATAGATTATAATAAAGGTGATTTTTTAGTGTTTGGCCCTGAAACAAGAGGAATACCCGAGGAAATATTAAATAAAAACTGCAACTATTGCCTAACAATTCCGATGAAAAAGAACACTCGAAGCTTAAATTTATCAAATTCGGTTGCAATAGCAGCATATGAAGTAGTGCGTCAATTAAATATTCAGTTAGATTAGAGGAATACATGTCAACAAAAAACACAGCAGATATTCAAGTTCTTGGAAAAGATATAATATTAAATATGTTGCCAAAAAGAGTTCAAAATTCTCACAAAGGCACATTTGGACATATATTAAATATTGCAGGTTCTGCGCAATATTTTGGTGCTGCATATTTAAGCTCGATAAGTTCACTCAAAGTTGGCGCAGGATATACTATGCTTGCAAGTTGTTCTGATGTTATAAATACAGTTGCAACTATGGCGCCTGATTTAACATATCTTGATTTGGGTCAATCCGCGTATGGAACAATTCCAAAGGATGCTATAAAGTATTTATCTGCAATTGCAAATTATGATGTTGTTTCGATTGGTTGCGGTTTGAATCAAATTGGCGGAGTAAGCGAACTTGTAGTGAATTTTTTAAAGAAAAATAAAAACTCTTATACGCCTATCATAATTGATGCTGATGCAATTAATGCAATTGCTGCCTCAAAGGCTTTTGTATTCCCTCTAAATTCTATAATTACACCACATCCGATGGAATTATCAAGATTAATGGGGGTTGATGTTAAGGAAATACAGCAAAATCGTGCTAAATGGGCTTGGGAAGCCAGCAGGGAATTTGATTGTATAGTTTTACTAAAAGGGCATGAAACAGTAATTGCAATTCCAAGTGGAAAAATATTTATTAACCACACAGGTAATTCTTCGCTTGCAAAAGCAGGAAGCGGTGATGTCTTAACAGGAATGATTGCAGGTTTTTGCGCTCAGGGTATTCAACTCGAAAATGCTGCGTGCTGCGCTGTTTATTTGCATGGACTTGCAGGTGAAATTGCTTCTAAAACTATGACAGAGTATTCCGTACTTGCTTCTGATTTATTAAAATATATTCCACTAGCGCTTAAAGCTGTTTTAACTGTTTAACGCTGGAAATTTGCATTTCGTTGAGGTTGATTTCATTTACGATTAGCGCATTTGAAACAGGAATTCCTTCTGTATTAACAGCATTATTAACTATTCTACCTTTAACATACATTGCGCTTGATGAGCCGCCATCAAAATTCATAGCATAGTCACATCCTATATTTTTCATTAATTTTGCTAATTCATACAATGTCATTCCGACAGAGGCCTTTTCTCTGCCATCAATGGTAACTATAAAGAATGATCCTTTATTGTTATAACCTATTGCGCTTCTTGGATTTTTTCCAGAAATTGCTTGAAGTTTTTGCTCTTTATAGTCGACAAATATTTCAGAATCTTTTACAAGATATGGTCCTGCCCCAATTATATGTGTTGCTCCTTGTAAATCTTCCTGCAGTTTTATATCAACTTTAATTTTTTTGTCTTTACCAATTTTGCTTATTTTTTCTTTTGAGGACTGAATTACAATATCATTTTCCTCTATTTTTATTGGATTAGCCGAAATTTTAATTACACTTCCGTCACGAATTTGCATATTATACCCGTTTTTTGGTGGCGGAGGAGAATATTCACCCCATGCTGAAGTATACATTAACGTATAGGTTGAAAGCATTCTTGGTTGATTAATGTTGTCGATTTTTAAGGTATTATTAATTGAATATGCCGTAATATCAAAATTTATATTATCCATTTTAAAGGATATATTGTTGTCGTCCTCATAAATTGCAATTCCGACTCTATTATATATGGGGCCAGTTAATACTTCTCCGTCAATCATTAATGCCCCTAAAGGTACACCGGTGGCCGGTTTAAAAAATCCTCCGTTAATTGCTATTAATGCTTGGTTGTTCTGTGCAATTTTCCTAACTGTCCTCTTTGAATTTAGTTTATCTGATGCTGTTTGCGGTTTAATTTTTAAATATGGATTTACCTTGGTATTAAGTTCAACAATATTTATTTTAATTGGTTTAGAATTTATGTATTTAATTTTTTTAATGTGTGCTACGCCTTTATGGGGGAAAGATACATAGGAGCCTGCGTATTTATTTTTTATATTTTCTTCAAAGTTTTTTTGTATATATATTTCTTGTCCTGTATCAGCAAGTTTTACATCTATGTTATCGCTTTTTGCAAATATCGGCTTTGATAAACCAATTGATATTAATAAGACGCTTATAATGAAAATTATCATTATACAATTGAGTTTCGCATCTTGCCTTTTTTTATCTTTTAAATAGTCAGCAAAATACGCACCAAAATAACTCCGATAGTAGTCGTTTGCTTGCGAATTTAACATTTTTTATGTCCGTATCTAGTATGCTCTATTTATATTATATCACGAATTGTAAATACCCTCAACCCCAGTTATAACAATATTTTTAGGGAAATTTTAAAGTGTATTATTTACGATTTTTAAGAAAGCTTAATATAGTCAAAAATGCTTATATTGCCTTAAATAAGTGTAAAAAACAACATTAAGAATTGTAAAAACAGTAAATTTTTTATTTTTCTTAGTTAAAAAAAATATTATGTTGGTATATATAATATATATACATAGTATATAGCAATATATCTTTGTCCAAAACCGAAAATATGCTCTTATAACATATTTACACACACCTACATTTTTCCTAACCTTTCCTTCCTTTCTATGTACCAAGTAGAAAACTCCCGCTTTTGTTGGGAGCTTTTTTTATGTGTAAAAAGCAAGTTTAATGTAGTCTATTGTTTTTGAAATTCCATCCAATATTGGAGTATTACATCTAAAATCTAATTCGTTATTCAAATAGCTTATATTTGGTTTATAATTTGGCTCTACTTGAAAATCATTTTTTATAATCAAATTAGATTTTGATTTAGTGAAATTTATTATTAATTTAGCTATATCTGATTTTAGTGACCAATTTGGAGAAGAAATGTCGATTAATTCATCATTTAAATAAGAGTTCATAACCTTAATTAGCCCGATTATTGCGTCATTTGAATAAGTATAATAGTCTGCATTATCGTTGTCGATTACTATATCTTCATTGTTGAATGCTTTGTTTATTGCAGATGGAATAAAGCGATTGTCGTATTTGGTAAAATATGCGCCATAAACCTTGTTTAATCGGATTATTTTTGAATTTAATTTTTTAATTTTGGAATATTCTGATATTAAATCTATTTTTATTTTTTCAGTATTACAATAAATACTGTAATTTAAATCATTTTTATATTTTTCAATATTTTCGGTAATAAAAATGACTTTTGCGCCACAAGATGACGCAAAATTTAAAATATTTTTTGTATTATTCAAGGTTTGATATGAATAGTCAAATTTATTATTAAAATAGCCTCTTTTATCCCCATTGCCGGCTAAATTATAAATCTCATCAACACATAAAGAAATTTTATCCGACAAATCTTGCTCAATAAAATTAAAACGGTTATTTTTTAATAACTTGTATAAATTTGAAATATCTGATGAAGAAAAATCGTCAATACCAAATATAAGATTATTTTCATCCTCTAAAAGTTTAAGAGCAAGATTAACTCCAAGAAATCCGGCTACTCCGGTAATTAAAACTTTCTTCATAGAAATATTTTAAAATGTTTTTAGCTGCTTGTAAAGGTTATGTTATCGCTAAAAATTGATTTGATTAATTTTTCAAATTCGCTTTGCTCGAAATCAGCTAATGTTGCATATTGGCAAATATAATGTGATAATTGTTTTGCAAATTCTGCTTTTTTAAAATCGCCAAAACCATATTTTTTATATATGTTTTCAAGATTTGAAACCATTGAAATATCATCATTAAAGTCATCAAAAAAGCAGTTATAATCATTTTTGTGGACATAATTTATTGTTTTTAAAAGAATATTTTTGGGGATTATATCCTCGAATTCACCTTTATGAATTAGATATAAAGTATCAATTTTTCTTAATTTGGGCTTAATTAATTCTTGTATTTTATATGCATCTTTGTCGAGCAAAATATAAAAAGGCAGTTTTGTGTATTCTGCCATTTGATAAAATTTTCTTGCAACCTGATTTTTTCCTCCGGCAGAAATAACCTTTATTCCAAGTTTGTTAAAGTCATGCCCGAATAATCTGCATATAGGCTCTAATAGCAATTCTTCAGTCTGTCCTTCGCAAAGAATTATTTTTTCTATTGGATAAAGCAGAGAATTATCATATCTGAGTTTAGCTAAGTCACAGTCAGGATTGTTTATCACATGTTTTAACCAAATTAAATTTTTTGGCAAATTTTCATTTAATTCAATCTCTTTAATCATTTGCGAAATATTCAATCGTGACGACAGGTATTGATAAGATAATTCGTTAAATTCAAAATATTTATCTTCCAGATACATAAAAAGATGATTTAAATCAAAATAATTAATGCCTGTATTATCTAAAGAACTGTTAAAAATATATTCAACACGTTTTATTTCATCATTTAAATCTATAATATTTTTTTTATCCAAAGAATCAAATTTATTAAGGATATCTCTAAATACTCTTTTGTATCTAATGTAAGCTGGTTCAAAGCGTGTTAACCTGTCTAAAACGGTTAAAAAATATTCTTTTGGTATTTTTCTTTCGGTCATAATAGTATTTTAATTCCAAAAATATATTAACATATATACTTTTTTATTCAAAATCTTAATCCTTTCTTTATAAAGTGTAATCTTGACATTTGTTGATTATGTAGTAGTATTTAAATAGAGATTTTTTTCACGAAAAGGAGAATAAATTTATGACAACAACTGAAGAAATCAAAATGAGCGAAACAGTTGAAACTGCTGAACAACTCGAAGCTCTTATTGACAGAGTTGTTGCTGCACAAAAAGAATTTGCTACTTATTCACAAGAACAAGTAGATAAAATTTTTAAAGCAGCTGCAACTGCAGCAGACAAAGCTCGTATTCCTCTTGCTAAAATGGCACATGAAGAAACGGGTATGGGTATAGTTGAAGATAAAATTATCAAAAATCACTATGCAGCCGAATACATCTACAATAAACACAAAAACACTAAAACTTGCGGTGTAATCGAAGAAGACAAAGCAAATGGTATCAAAGTTGTTGCTGAGCCTTTAGGTGTTTTAGCAGGTGTTGTACCTACTACCAACCCTACTTCTACAGCAATATTTAAATCATTAATTGCCCTTAAAACAAGAAACGGTATCATTTTTTCACCGCACCCAAGAGCAAAAAAATGTACAACTGAAGCTGCAAGAATAGTTTTAGAAGCTGCAGTTAAAGCAGGAGCTCCAAAAGATATTATAGGTTGGATAGATGTTCCTTCAATTGAATTATCTGGACAACTTATGAAACATAAGAAAATTTCTTGTATATTAGCAACAGGTGGTCCGGGCATGGTTACCGCTGCATATTCTTCAGGTAATCCTGCACTTGGTGTTGGCCCTGGTAACACTTCTGCTGTTATAGATGAAACTGCTGATATTAAAATGGCTGTTTCTTCAATTTTAATGTCAAAAACATTTGATAACGGTATGATATGTGCTTCTGAACAATCAGTAGTTGTAATCGATAGCATATATGAAGAAGTTAAGAAAGAATTTGCATACAGAGGTGCTTATATTTTATCAGATGCCGAAATGCAAAAACTTATTGATTTTGGATTTATTGATCCTGCCAGAGGAACTGCTCATCCTAAGATTGTTGGACAAAGCGCTCACACAATCGCTCAATTAGCAGGTTTTGAAGTTCCTGAAAATGCTAAAGTTCTTTTAGCTCAAAGACCTGAAGTAAATTGGGATGATCCTTTTTCAAGAGAAAAATTATCTCCAATTTTAGCTATGTATAAAGCAGAAAGCTTTGAACAAGCTTCTGATATTGCTTATACATTAGTGTCAAAAGGTGGTGCAGGTCACACATCTGTTTTATATACTGATGAAAGAAAATCAGACAGAATAAATGCTTATGCTAAGAAAATGCCTTCTTGCAGAGTATTAATCAATCAACCTTCAAGCCAAGGCGGTATTGGTGATTTATATAACTTCCGTATGGAACCTTCTTTAACATTAGGTTGCGGTTCTTGGGGTAAAAACTCAGTTTCAGGCAACGTTGGTGTTGAAAACTTATTAAACTACAAACGAGTTGCTGAAAGGAGAGAAAATATGCTTTGGTTTAAAGTTCCTCAAAAAGTATACTTCAAAAGAGGTGCTACTGATTTAGCTTTACGTGAATTGCAAGGCAGAAAAAAAGCATTTATCGTAACTGATAGATTTTTATTTAATTCCGGTGCTGCTGAAAAAATTACTAAGGTGTTAGATGAAATCGGTATAGACCATGAAATTTTCTTTGATGTTAAACCGGATCCTACATTATCTACAATTGAAGAAGCATACAGTATTATGAAACCTTTTGAACCTGATGTAATTATCGCATTGGGTGGCGGTTCACCTATGGATGCTGCTAAAATACTTTGGTTGAAATATGAACAACCTGATACTGTATTTGAAGACATAGCAATGAGATTTATGGACATAAGAAAAAGAATTTGCCAATTACCTGAACTTGGCAAAAAAGCTCTTATGGTTGCTATTCCTACAACTTCAGGTACAGGTTCTGAAGTAACTCCATTCTCAATTATCACTGATGACAAATCGGGAGTTAAATACGCAATCGCTGATTACGCTCTAACTCCTTCTATGGCGATAGTTGATCCTAATTTCGTAGACGGAATGCCAAAAGGTCTAACTTCTGCTTCAGGTATTGATGCATTAGTTCATGCTATTGAAGCTTATGTATCTTGTATGGCAACAAACTTTACTAATTCAAATGCACTTGAAGCAGTAAAATTAGTATTTAAATATTTAAGCCGTTCATATCATGAAGGTGCTAATGATCCTATTGCAAGAGAAAAAATGCACTACGCTGCAACAATTGCCGCTATGGCTTTTGCTAACTCATTCTTAGGATTATGTCACTCTATGGCTCATAAATTGGGTGCAATGTTCCATATTCCACATGGTGTTGCAAACGCTTTATTAATCAGACAAGTGATTAAATACAATGCAACAGATTGTCCTAAAAAACAAGCAACATTCCCACAATACAAATACCCATGTGCAGTTGAAAGATATGCGCAAATTGCAGATGAGTTAAAACTTGGCGGAAATACAAATGAAGAAAAAACTCAACTTCTGTTAGATGCAATCGACAAATTAATGATTGATATAGAACTTCCTAGATCTATCAAAGATTTCGGTGTTTCTGAAGAAGACTTCTACGCTAAATTAGATGAAATGGTTGAATTAGCATTTGATGACCAATGTACAGGTGCTAATCCGGTATATCCTATTATGGATGATATGAAACAACTATACATCGATGCATTTAACGGTGTAGTTTAATTTTAAGATTATATCGGGGCGTTTAGCCCCGATATTTTATATAGAGGATTTAATGAAAAATAGTCTTTCTCAACGTGCTATAGTCAGATTGACGCAATATCATACAATTTTAAGGGATTATGCTAAAAAAAATATTGAGTATATAACATCATCATCAATTTCAAAACTCCTTGAAATTGATGAAACTCAGGTTAGAAAAGATGTTAAAAGCATTAATTGCAAAGGTAAATGCAAGGTTGGCTATAGTGTTCTTGAATTAAAAAATATAATTGAAGAAGTATTAGATTATAAAGTAGTTAAAAGAGCCTACGTTATTGGTGCGGGAAACTTGGGTACTGCGCTGGCAAAGTATTCTAAATTTAATGATTATGGTCTTGAAATTTGCGGACTTTTTGATGTGGATTTAAATAAAATTGGAAAAATTATTGACGGAAAACAGGTTTATGACCTCAAATTCATAAAAGAACACATTAAAAAAGATAAAATTAATATTGCAATTTTAACAACTCCAAACAAGGTAGCTCAAGAGGTAGCTGAATTTATTGTTGATTCCGGAATTAAATATATATGGAATTTTGCTCCTACGATATTAAATTTACCTTCGGGTATTCATGTTTGGCATGAAAATTTGATAGGCAGTTTTTTGCAATTTTGTGCAATTGAAAATATATCATAATTTAACATTAAGAAAAGTAAAACTTAATTAAATATTTTCTTGCAAAAAAATATTTTTCATTTATTATAGATAATGCGCCTCAAATAAAGCGCATAAAAAAAACCGAATTTGATTTTATTTCAAAGCCGGTTATATAATGAGTCTTGTATCGTTAGTAAATCTTGAAGCCCGAAATAAGGGCTTTTTTTTATCACGATTTTAATTATACTATATTCTACAAATATAGAAATACTACTTTTATACTATTTATTCTTATACACTTATATAATACTTTTGGGTGATATATGATTGCCTAGCTTTCTGCACTTGTTCTTACAGTATCATATCCCATTTTGTTCCAAGTGTGATATCCGCCGACTAAAACCTTTACTGGATAGCCTTTTTCGGCCATTTCATAGGCTGCCTTTAGCCCTAATTTACAGTTGTAATCGTAGCAATATACAATATTGATTTTTTCCTTTTCTAGCATAACAAGATGTTCTTCGAGGCTATCATATGGGATGTGTATTGCGTATGGAATGTGCCCGTCAATGTAGTCGTCATATTTTCTGACATCAACTATGTTAATGCTTTCAATATCATTTTCTATTAAATTTTTTAGCTCGTAAATACTTGTAAAGAACGAAAGTTGTTCCATAAAAAATTCTTTAGCTTTGTTTTTATCAAAAGTAAAATTTTCTTTCATATTTTCTCCTTTCTTTCTAGTCGATTGGTATCGATAATAATATTACTTAAATCGTCACGATTGGTATTGATAATAATTAGACAATACCTTCCCTAATTGCTTTAACGGCAGCCTGAGTTCTATCGTCGACAACAAGCTTTTGAATAATATTACATACGTGTGCTTTTGATGTGTGTTCAGATATATTAAGTGCTGCAGCAATTTGTTGGTTTGATTTTCCGTCTACAACCAGTTTTAATACTTCATATTCTCTTGCTGTTAGATTTGCATGTGTAGATTTAAAACTTGATCGACTTATTTGTGTCGCAGGAACTACGTTTGGATTTAATTCTCTTAAAATTTGGACTACTTTTTTGTCTATCCACATTGCACCGGTTGAAACGGATTTTACTATCATATCTAAAAATTCAGCGTTTATATCTTTTAAAATATATCCGTATATTCCCATTTTCATAGCTTTATTTATTACATGTTCATTTACATGTGATGTTAATATAACAAATTTTACGTTTGGTTTTTGCGAATGCACTTTGTCGATTAAATCTAAACCGTTAATATCACCAAGTTCTAAATCCAATAATACAACATCCGGATTTTGGGCTATGATTTTACTTATTCCTTCTTTTCCGTTTGAAGCTTCTGCTATTACACACACTCCGTTTGAAGTTTCAAACAATGATTTTATTCCGCACCTAAATAATTTATGGTCGTCAACTAAAATTAATCTTACTTTGTCATTAGTCTTATTTGAAATTGTATTTTCCATTTTATACTCCTTAATTTTTGTATTAATTTATCAAATATATTTTTTATTTACATCACAATTAAAAGATTATTAAAGTGTAGTTATTACAATGAGTTGAATTTGAAATATAATTATAGAGAAAATAAACACCGCCTTATTTGCCTTTTAAACATCATCAGTTAATGTCCCTCTTATAAATTTATATAATATTAATTTGAATAACTAAATTACATAATATACATTATCATAACCAATCGACTAACATGGATATTAATTTAAAACGCCCAAAAACTAAGGTTTTATTATTTTATTATTAATTGATGTAAATTCTTTTTGTAAAATATAAAGTTAGTCTATAATATTGTTATGGATAAAATATCTAAATATGATGTGGTAATTATTGGTGGTGGCACTTCAGGTTGTGCTTGTGCTTATAATTCTTCAAAGCTCGGGCTTAAAACTTTGCTTGTCGAAAAAAATAATTTTCTTGGCGGATTAATGACAGGTGGGCTGGTTGTTCCTGTCATGAAATCTTCGGTTGAAGATATAAATTGTAATTATTATAAAGCTCTTGTTGAAAAAGCTAAAAAATATCACGCACAAATCACATATAAGGATAAAAATGATGGGTGGTTTAATCCTGAATGTTTAAAAATTGTCCTTGACGATTTATTAACTGACTACGACATTAAAAATAATTTAGATATTTTATTTGAGACCATTCCTATAAAAATACAAAAAAAAGATAACTTGATTCAAAGTGTAATTTTTAATTCTAATATCTTATCAATACCAATCGAAGCGAGTTATTTTGTTGATGCTACTGGTTCGGGAGAATTTTCAATCATGTGTGGATGTGAAATTTTGAATGACTCAGAATTAAAACAACAAAATTCTCTCAGGTTTATTTTGGATAATGTAAATATAGATAAGTTTAAAGTTTTCTTAGATGAACTAAATGATTCTGAGGATATTACCAATACCTATCGTCACGATATAGATACGAATAACGAATTGCATTTTACTACTGCATCAACTTGGGATAATAATCGTGAATGGAAATTGGATAAATTCCTTAAAAAAGCAGTTGATGAAGGTATATTATTTGATTCCGACAGAGCCTATTTTCAAATTTTTTCCGTTGCCGGCTCAAAAACTTCCGTTGCTTTTAATTGCCCAAGAATTAACAATTATAAAGACAATCCCTATATGTCTTCATTGGAATTAATTGAAGCAAGAAAAGCAATTTGGCGACTATATAATTTTGTTAAAAAATATTTTAAAGGCTTTAGAGATTCGCATATTTCGAATATTGCGACTCAAACCGGTATTAGAGAACAAAATCGTATAAAGACTAAATATATTTACAAAAAAGATGATATCTTAACTCAAAAGACCTTTAATAATCCGGTCTTAAAAGCTAATTATTCAATTGATATACATTCTGCTCAAAAAGATAAATCGATATTGCAAAAAACTGCTTCTTATGAACTTCCCATTGAATCACTGATGAGTTTCGATGTTGATAATTTGTATGTAATCGGAAAACCTTTGGGCGCGGATTTTTACGCTCAAAGTGCGCTAAGAGTTCAAAAAAGCTGCATGTCTATGGGTGAAGCGGTTGCAAAATATATTAGAAATATAATTTGATATTATTTTCCAATACAAAAGTTGCTAAAAATGTCATCAAGTATAGTGTCCGTAAATACTTCGCCTGTGATTTCCCCTAGCGCAAGTATTGAGCTTTTTAAATCCATTGCATATAAATCCGGTTCATCGGTAAAATTTGATGTATTAATAACGTTTTCAAGTGCTAATTTGGCATTTATCAAGCAAGCTTGCTGGCGTTTGTTTGTTGTGTATCCCATATCATCAGGGATAAAAGACTTGATTATTTCAAATATTTTTTCTTTTAAAATTTCTATTCCATATCCTGTAATTGAACTAATCTGAATGGCATTATTGGAAATGTTTAATTTATTTATATCGTATTTTGTTTGAATAAATATCTTTTCTTTACCTTCTGCGCATTTTAGAAGATTTTCATCAATTTCATTTATTGAGTTTTCAAACAAAAACAATACAATATTTGACGTTTTAATTGCTTCTATAGAATTATCTATGCCGATTTTTTCAACCAAATCCGCAACATTTTTGTCTCTGATACCTGCAGTATCTACAAAATTAATTAAATAACCGTTAAGGTTAATTGTTTCCTTGATTGTATCTCTTGTTGTTCCTTCAATAGGGGTAACTATTGCTCTTGAGTAATTTAAAAGTGTATTAAATAACGAACTTTTACCTACATTTGGTTTCCCTATAAGACATACGTTAAAGCCATCTCTTATAAAGTCATGACTTTTTGTATTATCCAGAATTTTATTAATTTCAAGAATTTTATCGTTACATATCGATACGATAGTTTTTGTATCAACTTCTGCGACATCTTCAGGAAAATCTATTGAGGCAATTATTTTTGAATAAAGCTCAATTAAATTATTTTTTAAATTTAAAATCTTATTTTTTAAATAGCCTTCAAGATTTGAAAGTGCATTTTGTGCCGATTTTTGGCTTTTAGAATTGATTATATCGATAACAGCTTCAGCTTGCGACAGGTCAATTCTGTGGTTAAGAAAAGCACGTTTTGTAAATTCGCCTCTTTGCGCCATTCTTGCACCTTTTGATAATATCAGCTCTATTATTGTATTAATTACAGCTGGTGAGCCATGAGTTTGAATTTCAATAACATCTTCACCTGTATAGCTGTGTGGTGCAACAAACGGTAATACGATTACTTCGTCAATTTTATTGCCATTATCAATTATATAGCCATAGTTAATCATTTTTGGTTTGATTTTATGGGAAAAAATAGTTGAAATGATGTCGTACGCTCTATTTCCTGATATTCTTATAATTCCTACCGCGCTACATGCAATCGGTGTGGCTGTTGCAACAATTGTATCAAAATTATTTTCCATAAATTGATTTTAACATGTTTATAGTAAAATTTATATATAACAATTTTTACAGACGAGGAGAAGATAATGGATTTTGTTACTTTAACAATAAATATACTGAATAAGTTAGCTGATTTTGCTGGTAGTTACGGCATGGCAATAATTATTTTTACTATTGTCATGAGAATGTGTTTGTGGCCTATTAATGTCTCTCAGCAACGTTCCATGAAAAATATGCAACAGTTGACTCCTAAAATGAAAATGATACAAGAAAAGTACAAAAATAACCCGCAATTAATGCAGCAAAAAATGATGGAATTTTATAAAGAACATAATTTTAATCCTACAGCAGGATGTCTGCCCATGCTTATACAAATTCCTGTATTTATTATGCTGTATAGTGCTCTTATGAGTCCTTCTTTTATTCAAATGGCAGGAAATACACATTTTCTATTTATAAACAGATTAGATTCCACTATTAAATCTAATGCAGGTGTTTCTTTGGATGGTAAATTTTCTATCTCAAAAAATGCACAATTCCAAGCCGGTAAATCTGCAAAAGTATATCTTGCAAATAACGAAATTATAGACAACGTAAAAATAGAAAAACCTCAAAAGGCAGTAAGTATCCAAGGTGAAATTGAAACAGATAAGCCAGTTGAATTAAAAATTTCACTTGATAACTTAAACCTTAAATTTTCACAACTTGATAAAGTTGAAAAAGCAGATGTTTCAGTTATGAATATAATGACTAAAGAAACGGAAAATATTACTTTTGCCCGCAGAGGAGATATTTTAATAGCGTCTGTTCCAACTATACCGGCGCAAAATCAAATACATTATGATGTTATTTTGCTTGTTGCCTTGTTTGGTTTAACAATTTGGTTGTCACAAAAAGTTATGATGGCGACAACGCAGACAAAAAACCAAGATGCAACACAAGCAGCAATCCAAAAATCAATGGGTACAATTATGCCTGTTATGATTATACTTACTTTTGTATTTATCCCGATTCCTGCAGGTGCGCTTTTGTATCTTGTTACAAGCAATATTTTCCAAATAATCCAAACGCTTGTAATTAATAAACAACTCTCTATTGAAGAAAATAAAAAAGAAGCACAAAAAAATGAAAAAAACGGTATAATTGATGCAAAGGTAATAGACGCAAAGGTTATAGATAATAAAAAAGAATAAAGCGATATAAATATCCTACAAAAATTTTATTTTTGCCTGCTTTTCTTTAAAAGAATGAGAATTTATACTAAAATCAGTTAGTAAAGGATATAAAATTGAGCGAAAAATTAATTATAAAAGGTCTAAACCCTGCAAACGGCGAAGTTACAATAAGCGGCGCTAAGAATTCTGTCTTAAAATTAATGGCAGCCTCCTTATTAGCTGGTGATAAATGTATAATTCATAATGTTCCCGAATTAACTGATGTTGAAATTATGCTCGAAGTTATAAATGGGCTTGGTGCAAAAACTTCTTACGATAAAAAATCTAAAAAAGTTGAAATCGATTCTAAAAATCTTACTAATTGCATTGCAAAAAAAGAATATGTTTCAAAAATGCGCGCAAGTTTTGTTGTACTTGGAGCATTGGTTGGACGCTTAAAAGAAGCAAAAGTTGCCTTACCCGGCGGATGTAAAATAGGCGAAAGAAGAGTCAATTTTCATATTAAAGGGCTTGAGGCGCTTGGTTGCGAGTGTAAAATTGATGACGGATATGTAATTGCAAAAACTTCAAAATTAATTGGCAATACTGTTTGTTTTGATATACCTTCTGTTGGTGCAACAGAAAATGTTATGATGGCTTCTATACTAGCTGAAGGAGTGACGGTTATTCAAAATGCTGCTCAAGAGCCTGAAATAGTTGATCTTGCTAATTTTCTAAAATCTATGGGTGCTAAAATAGATGGTGCAGGTACAAGTCAAATTACAATAACTGGTGTAAGACAGTCTGAACTTAGAGGTTGCGAATATACAACAATACCTGACAGAATTGAAGCCGGAACTTATATGAGCATAATAATTGCTTCAAAGGGTCATGGTATTATACGAAACATATTTCCAAATCATTTAACCTTATTTACGGGCAAACTCCTTGAAATGGGTGCAAATATAAAACTTATTGACCCTAACACTATGGAAGTTTCAAACGATAAAAGATTGAAAGCTATGAATTTTATAACTCAACCTTATCCGGGTTTTCCAACAGACCTACAAGCTCTTGCTATGGCTCTATTGTGTTGCGCAGACGGTATTTCTGTTGTAACAGAAAGTTTGTATGAAAATCGTTTCATGCATATACAAGAACTTTGGAAAATGGGTGCAAATATTATCGTCAATAAAAAGCATGCAATTATTAAAGGTGTTGACTGCTTAGTTGGCACACAGGTTGAATCAACTGATTTAAGAGCGGGTGCTGCACTGGTTACTGCTGCTGTTATGGCAAGAGGTGAAACCGAAATAGGTGCTTTAAACCATATTGATAGAGGCTATGAAAATTTTGTTGAAAAATTACGTGGTTTAAATATTGATGCAACGAGAGTTACTGATACAAGCTTATAAACAACATATAGGAGAACGTAATGACCCAAGAATTTAAACGCTGGTATGACCATGATCCTCTTTTATTAAAAGTTATAAATATGTTGAAGGATTATAGAGTAGAACTTCATGAACAAGCAGAAATTTTTTTAAAAACTGTAGAAGAAAAAGTTTCCAAAGATACAATTGACAGATTTTATAATATGGTAAAACCAATTAACGGTGGAAAACGTTGGTATGATGATGACGTTGTAATTTCAAAAACAGTAGAATTACTTAGAGTTGTTCCTCTTGAAATTCAAAAAGCCACTGCAGAGAATTTTATTAACGCATTGAAAGAAAACGGAATTGATATTAAAGAGTGATTTTTCTTTAATTGTTTTTTCAATCATTATACTTATATTTGCTTGATTTTTTTGATGTGCTCTAATTTTAGCCAGTTTAATAGAATTTGAAATTTTAAAATTTTCAAAACACTTTTCTTCGGCATATTCTTTTATCCCCTTGAAAGTTGCAAGTTTTGCTTCAAAAGCAATTAATTCGCTTTCATTCATTTCGTTATCATAGTATCTATTAATTTGTTCATCTAAGCAATCTAGTTCTAGCATTTTTATTCCTTTGAATATTTATTTATATCATCTTTGATTTTTGCTCTTGCACGAGATATTCTTGATTTTACTGTACCTATTGACGTATTTGTAATATTTGAAATTTCATCATAACTTAAACCTTGTATTTCTCTTAATGCAATTGGGATTTTGTATTGAATAGGTAAATTTAAAATAGCATTTTTAATAACTAAATCCAGTTCATTATATAAAATAGCATCCTGAGGGTTAGTTGAGTTATCAGGTATTTCAAATTCTACCTCTTCATCTTGCTTAAAAGGGTTTATAGTTACTATTTTTCTTTTGTTTTTTCTTAAATAGTCATAATACGAATTGATTATTATTTGATTAAGCCATGTTTTGAAATATGCCGGATTTTTTAATTGTGAAATCCTTTTTGTTAATTTAATTAAAACATCTTGCATAATATCATATAATTCATTTTCGTCTTTTTTTAAATAAAATAGGGTTGTATAGATATTAGCTTGTTCCTCTTTAATTAACTCGCTTAATGCCTTATTGTCGCCTTTTTGAGCTTTTCTGATTAATTCGTTATATTTTTCATCCATAAATTCAAGACTATTAAAATTTATAAAAATTCGCTATAATCAAAGATATATAATCGTGGCGGTAATTTATTATGAACTATAGAATAATTGACGCAAATATAAACAGAGTTAATGAAGGATTAAGATGTATTGAAGAATATACAAGGTTTGTTCTTAATAACAAAGATTTAACTTCTCGGTTAAAAAATATAAGACATGAAATTTCTATCTATTTTGATGACAAATACGAAAACCTTATAAAATCAAGAGATACAGTTAATGATATTGGTGTAGACATAAAAAATATTTCAAAAGAAAATAATAAATCAAGCGTAATAAGAGCTAACTTAAAACGAATTGAAGAGGGGTTAAGAGTTTTGAGCGAATATGCGGGGCTTGATGATAAATATAGATACCAAATTTATACTATAGAAAAGGAAATATCGGAAATAGTTTCAATGGAAAAACACACAAATATCAAAAAAGCTTTACTAAAAAACAGAAATATTTATCTTATTACTTCATCTGACAGCTTTAAAAATGATGATGATTTTTTAGATAAAGTAGCACAAATTTTAAAAGCCGGAGTAAATATTGTTCAATTAAGGGAGAAAAACAAATCGGCCTCTGAAATTATAAAGCTTGGTTATGCAATCAGGCAATTATGTTCAATTTATAATGCGCTTTTTATAGTAAACGATAGGGTTGATATAGCAAAGATTTTAGACGCCGACGGAGTTCATTTGGGTCAAGATGATATTTCTATTGAAGATGCAAGAAAAATACTTGGCGAAGATAAAATAATAGGAATTTCAACTCATAAACCTCAAGATGCAATTGAAGCAAAAAACAGTGGTGCTGATTATATTGGTGTAGGTCCTGTTTTTAAAACACCAACAAAACCTAATACTATACCTGTAGGTTTGGAATATGTTAAATGGGTTAGAGAAAATATCGATATTCCATTTTATGCAATAGGCTCAATTGATACTAATAATGTCAATAATGTTGTATCATCAGGGGCAGAAAATATTGCCGTCATTAGAGCATTAATGAATTCAAACAATCCATCTGATACAGTTAAAAAATTTATGGAGGTGCTTAAAAATGGAAAATAAAGTGCTTTATGAAACAAAGTTTCTTCAATTAAAATCAGCTATTTCGCCTTCAGGACATGATTGGTACTACGTCAGAAGGACAAACGACTCCAATGAAAAGGATAGCGCCGTTGTAATAACTACTTTAATTAAAAAAAATAATGAATACCATTTTTTACTTTTGAAAACAAGAAGACCTCCAATATACTCCGAAGATAAGGCTGAATTTTGCCTTGAATCTCCTGCAGGATTGATTGGAGATATCGATTGTGATGAAACTTTAATTAAATGCGCAAAAAAAGAACTTTTAGAAGAAACAGGCCATGCGGCAGAAAAAATCTATGTTGAACTTTTAAACAGCTCAACTTCTGCGGGTTTGTCATCTGAAACAATAAGCTATGTAACTGCTGTTATAGATGAAGATAGGATTTTAAAGGACCCTGTGTCTGATGGTGGAATTATAGAAGCAAGAACCTATGTTCCTGCAAGTAAAATTCGTCAATTTCTTGTTGAAACATCAAAAAATCTTTCTGTTGCAACAGCTACCGTTTGTGGAATATTTTTTGCTTTGGAAAGAATTAAATAATTATTCTTCATTTAATGACAACACGGCCATAAATGCTTCTTGAGGTATTTCTACGCGTCCGACTGATTTCATGCGTTTTTTACCACGCTTTTGCTTTTCAAGCAATTTTCTCTTACGAGAAATATCGCCGCCGTAACATTTATCTAAAACTGATTTTCTCAAGGCTTTGATGTTTGTTCTGGCAATAACTCTGCCGCCAATAGCAGCTTGTATTGCAACTTCAAACAGTTGTCTTGGAATGATTTCTTTTAATTTATTTGTTAGTTTTTGACCAATATTATATGCGCTATCTTTGTGACAAATAACAGATAACGCATCAACTACTTCGCCTGCTAACATAATATCCATTTTAACTAAATCAGACTTTTTATAGTCACAAAATTCATAGTCCAGTGAAGCATATCCCTTTGAACGAGACTTTAATTGATCATAAAAATCAGTAATTACTTCTGATAAAGGAAGCTGATATTCGAGATTTACGCGAATATCATCAATATATTGCATGTTGATAAAAATACCTCTTTTATCCTGACATAATTCCATCAAGGTTCCAACAAAATCATTTGGTGTAAAAATATTTATTCTAACGTAAGGTTCTTCTATATAATCACGGTATTGAGCTGCGGGAAGTTCTGCAGGGTTATCTATTTCAACAATTGATCCGTCTGTCTTATGAACTTTATAAATTACAGAAGGTGCCGTTGTAATTAATGATAAATTATATTCTCTTTCCAGACGCTCTTGAGCTATCTCCATATGTAGCATGCCCAAAAAACCGCATCTAAAGCCAAAACCAAGTGCGTTTGAAGTTTCTGGTTCGTATGTTATAGAGCTATCTGACAATTTAAGTCTTTCAAGAGCTTCTTTTAATTCGTGATAATCTTCATTATTTACGGGATATAACCCTGAAAACACCATAGGTTTAGCTTCTTTATATCCTTCAAGAGCTTCTTTTGCGGGTTTTTCCACGTGGGTTATAGTATCACCTACAAATCTTGTTATTTCTTTTATAGAACCTGCAAAGTAACCTACTTCACCGGTTTTTAGCTCTTGCACTTGATTTCTGTTTGGATTTAAAAAACCAAGTTCAATTACTTCAAATTCCCTACCGGTAGCCATAAATTTAATTTTATCACCGAGCTTAATTGAGCCGTCTACAACCTTAAAAAAGCAAATTGTACCCAAATAAGCATCATAAGCACTATCAAATACTAATGCTCTTAATGGTTTATCTGATGTATCTTCAGGTGCCGGGATATAATTAACTATTGCCTCAAGCACATTTTCTATGCCAACTCCAGTTTTAGCACTGACTGGAATTGCCATGCTTGCATCTATTCCAAGAACATCTTCTATTTCTTTTTTAACTCGTTCAACATCTGCTGAAGGCAAATCAATTTTATTAATAACAGGGATTATTTCTAGGTTTTGCTCCATTGCAAGATAAACATTTGCAAGAGTTTGTGCTTCTACGCCTTGAGTGGCATCTACTATCAATAAAGCCCCTTCGCAAGCAGCAAGAGAACGAGAAACTTCATAAGAAAAATCCACATGCCCAGGAGTATCAATTAAATTTAAAATGTATTCTTTACCATCATGCGCTCTATAGTTCATTTTTTCGGCATTTAATTTAATTGTAATACCTCTTTCTCGCTCAATATCCATAGTGTCTAACAGTTGGTCTTGCATTTCACGCTTTGAAACTGTCCCTGTTTTTTCGAGCAATCTATCTGCCAGCGTAGATTTTCCGTGGTCAATGTGTGCTATTATGCTGAAATTTCTTATATGTTCTAATTTTTTCATATTTTGAATTATACAATAAATAAATAATTAAGATTTGTAAATTTTTTTTCAAATTTTCTAATTTTTTTTAAATACATGTCGATATATAAAATAAAAAGAAAGTAAGGAATAATTATGGGCAGTGAAGTTACAGCATCTTATTTGAAAAATGGTGTTACTATTGAAAATTTGTTTAATGGTAAAGTCGATCAAGAAAAAATTGAAAAAATTAAAGATTGTGCAAAAGGCGGTTTTACTGAAGACGAACTTCAGACGCTTGAAGCCGATGGCATTGATATAGATTTATTAAAAGATAACTTTGCTGACTCAAAAACAGATGAAGATATACAAAAAAAAGCAGACGATCTGAAAAAAATATACTGCTCAGATTTAGCGGAATTTACCGGTGATAAAAATTCTTATGCAAACCCTGAATTGCAACAATTAGAAAAAGCAATTAACAATGGGGTTTTAAAAAATCTTGCTGACGAAGGCTATACAAAAATGCAAATTATTGAAATTATTTCTATTGCATTTCCAAATACCGGAATTCAGGCAAAAGAAGATGGAAAATATGATATACCAATAGGTCATGATGACCAAGCAAAGGATGTATATACTTCATTTACAATTAAACTTCTTGAAGCTCTTGGTGAGGACCCCGAGGAAATATCTTCCGCAAAAGATAAATTAAATGATTTAAAAACTCAAATTGCAAAATTAGATAGCGAAATTACAACATTAGAATATAAAATTTCAACTGAACAAGATGAAATTGAAAAAGAAATGACAGAGGCAATAGATAAATCAACTGAAATTGCCGAAGAACAAAAAGAAGAAGCTAAAAACACTGTTAATAGTGCCCTTAATGAATACGTCAATTCAAAGGGTGAGATGACCTATGAGGAATTTCAACAAGGCTTAAAAAGTGACTTGGATGGAATAGCAGGTACAACAGACAGCAAACTTTCAAGCGTAATATTAACAATGCTTAATTGTAGTGACAATATGGAAACATTAAATGCTGACATTAAAAGTCTTGGTGGTTTATATCAAAAAAAATCTGACCTTCAAGATCAAGCTTCAAAGGCAGAATCGGAATTAAATTCATTAATTGAAGATCAGAAGAATAATGTAGCATCTGCCGATGAAGATGCCAATATGGTTGATCCTATCGGTTTTACGCATAATAATACAAGATATGACTTTTTTGTTGACAAAGATAACAATAATGATTTATCAAATGAATCTGAGTTTCTTGGTGCTAAAAACGGATTTATGGAATTAATTAGTTTAGATACCAACAAAGATAATAAGGTTGACGCATCGGAGCTTTCTAAATCAGATATTAAAGTTGTAGTTACCCATGGTAATGGCTCGCAAAATATAAAAGATGCAAAAGAGGTCTTTGATAGCTCTGATTTTATTGATTTAGCAAGCTATAGCGAAAAGAATACTGCATTAAGCAACGGAAATCAATTGCTTGGAACATTCGATGTTCAATTTGATGATACACTCCTTGACGATAAAGGTTATCAAACCCTTGATAATATTGATTGGTTAAACGAAAATTACGATTTTTCCGATAATAAAAATTCTATAGGTTCATCTTTATCTCAAGAAGCTATTGAAAAGAAACTTTCGGATTATACTGCTCAAGCGGATGACCTTGAAAAACGATTATTTAAAGCCCAAGGAAAAGTTGATGACAATATAGACGTAATTCAAAATAAAACAATTCAACAAGCACAAAGAAGTGCTAATTCCAAGGGAATTATTGCAAGTATGTCACTTGAAAATAATCAAAATGATAAAAATGTTCAAGAAAAACCACTTGAAGAGTTAGAAGAAATTGAAGAAATAGAAAAAGAAAAAGATATATAACCTGTAAATGAAAAATATCTTGAAATATTTTTTTGAGTGCATAAAATATTATTATCAGATATTATCATTTAAAGGAAAAAGTAATGAAAAAAGATATCCATCCCGATTACAAAAAAACAACTATAAAGTGTGTTTGCGGAAATGAAATCGAAACAGGTTCTGTTGAAGAAAACATTACAGTTGAAATTTGTAACGCTTGCCATCCGTTTTATACAGGCAATCAAAAAATTCTTGACTCTGAAGGTAGAGTTGAAAGATTTAAAAAACGTTACGAAAAAAAATAGTTGCAAAGTGTTTGGCTGGCTAAAAACCAGCCAAAAATTTATGTGTGGAGTTTAGTTGATGCCAAATAGTGATTTAGAAGTAAGATTAATTTCAATACCTGACAATTTGCTTGATATTGTATATACAGCTTGTAGAACTTGCTATAGTGCAGATGGTGCTGTTGAAATATATGAAAATCATACTAATGATAAAGATAAGATGTTGTCTTTAATTAAAAAAGTAATTTCATCAGGACATTATTCAACAATAGAACACATTCAATTAACTTTCGCCATTAATAATATTTCAAGGGCTGCTACGCATCAATTAGTTAGACACCGTCACATGAGCTTTTCACAAAAATCTCAAAGATATGTGAAAGAAAAAGGTGAATTTGACTATATAATTCCAAGTGCAATAAAAGCAAACAAAGAACTTTGCAAAAAATTTGAACTATTTATGCAGGATACTGCAGCTTTATATCAAGAATTTATACAAAACGGAATTAAAAGCGAAGATGCTCGTTCAATTCTCCCAAATGCAACAGCAAGCTCAATTGTAACCAGTTTAAATTTAAGAGAACTTATTCATCTTGCTAATTTAAGACTCTGTACCAGGGCACAATTGGAAATACGTATGGTAGTTAAAAAAATGTGTGCTTTAGTTGAAGAAAAAGAACCTTGGCTAACAGAACATCTTGTTCCAAAATGTGAAAGACTTGGTTATTGTGATGAAGATAATTCATGTGGAAGGATGAAAACTAAAAATGGATAGTTCAATGTTTGATAAAGTTGAAAAAATTGAAAAAAAATATCAGGAATTAGGTGAAATCCTTTCAAAACCTGAAGTAATACAAGATTATGAAAAATTTCGTGATTTATCAAAACAAAGAAAGACAATGGAAGAAACGGTAAATATATATTACCAGTACAAAGCTGCAATTGAAGCTATAAATGAAGCAAAAGAAATGCTTCACAGCGAAAAAGATTCTTCCATGAGAGAATTTTTAAATAATGAAATTTCATCAAATGAATCAAAAATTGAAGAATTTGAACACAGATTAAAAGTTTTGCTTTTACCGAAAGACCCTATGGATGACAAAGATATTATGCTTGAAATCAGAGGTTCTGCAGGCGGTGATGAAGCTAATATTTTTGCGGGTGACTTAATGAGAATGTATCTTAGATATGCTCAAAGCAAAGGTTGGCAGACAAAAATTTTATCAATCAATGAATGCGAAGCTGGCGGTGTGTCTGAGGTTGTTATTTCCGTAAAAGGCGGTGACAATATTTATTCACAGCTAAAATATGAATCCGGAGTTCATAGAGTTCAAAGGGTTCCTCAAACGGAATCTCAAGGCAGGGTTCACACTTCAACTGCAACCGTTGCCGTTATGCCCGAAGTTGATGATGTTGAAATTGAATTAAATATGAACGATATAGAAATTACAACTGCTCGTTCAGGAGGTGCCGGCGGACAGAACGTTAATAAAGTTGAAACAGCTGCCAGAGTTTTTCATAAGCCGACAGGTATTATGATATTTTGTACGGAAGAACGTTCTCAATTACAAAATAAAGAGCGTGCATTGCAAATTTTAAAAGCAAAATTATATGATATGGAAGTGCAAAAGCAAATGCAGGAAGTTACGGATTTAAGACGTTCACAAGTTGGTACCGGAGACAGATCCGAACGAATAAGAACATATAATTTTCCACAAGGTCGTTTGACTGATCATAGAATCGGACAAAATCTTGATGTTTGGGAAGTTATCGAAGGGAATTTAGATAAATTAATCAATATGCTAATTGAATATGACCAAAAAATAAAACTAGAAAAATTAGCTGAAATTGAAGAATAGTATATTTTTTTACAATTAAAACGGCCTTTATAAATTTAAAAGCCGTTATTTTCTAATTTATAATTTATATTGAAAAAATATCTTTAATGTCTTGGTATGTAAGTGATTTAACAATGTTTCTATCTATTGAAATTACGCTGTCAACAAGTGAACGTTTCTTTGATTTTAGGGCTTGTATTTTTTCTTCTACCGTATTTTTTGTAATTAATCTATATACAAACACTTTTTTAGTTTGCCCAATACGATAAGCTCTGTCTGTCGCTTGATCCTCAACTGCAGGATTCCACCAAGGGTCATAATGTATAACATAATCCGCACCTGTTAAATTCAAGCCTGTACCGCCTGCTTTAAGGGAAACAAGGAATATTGGAATAGTTGGATCATTATTAAATCTTTCAACCACTGCTTCTCTGTCTTTTGTTTTGCCCGATAGATATTCATGCTTGATACCTTTTTCTTCAAGCCAAGCCTTTATTATATCGAGCATTCCAACAAATTGCGAGAATAAAAGTATTCTATGCTTTTCTGCAATTATTTCTTCAAGCATAGCTTGAAGCTGTTCAAATTTTCCTGATTCATTTATGCCAAGCATACCTTCTTTATCATACAATCTTGGATGGCAGCAAATTTGTCTCAAGCGTAAAAGAGCTGAGAATATTGACATTCTTGATTTTTCAAGACCAACAGTTTCAATTGATTTAAACAATTCTTCTTTTGTAGAATCCAATACCTGTAAATATAAATCTTTTTGTTCGGATGTAAGTTCGCAATATGCAACAGATTCAATTTTATCGGGTAAATCTTTTGCAACATCTCTTTTCATTCTTCTTAAAATAAACGGATAAATTTGAGATTTCAAGCGCTTTTGAACTTCTGTATCTTCGTTTTCGACAATCGGGTTAACAAAACGATGATTAAATTCATTTGCATCAAATAAAAATCCTGGCATGAGAAAATCAAAGACACTCCATAATTCTTCTAGTTTATTTTCAATTGGAGTACCGGATAAAGCAAGCCTATGAGAAGCATTTAACATCTTACATGCTTTAGAAGTTTGGCTTGTAGAATTTTTAATATTTTGAGATTCATCTAAAATTACATATCGGAATTTTTGCTTCTTTAAACACTCAATATCGCGTCTGACAAGTGCATAGCTTGTAATTACTACATCATATTTTTCAATATCCTTAAATTTAGATTTTCGATCGCTTCCCGTTAAAGTTAAATATTTCAAATTTGAAGCAAATTTTTCAATTTCTTTTTCCCAGTTAAAAACAACGGAAGTAGGGCAAATAACAAGGGTTGGCTCTTTTCCATCTTTTTCTTTGGCTTTTTGCAAAAGAGTAAGTGTTTGCAATGTTTTACCAAGGCCCATGTCATCAGCTAAAACACCATTTAAGCCGTATTTATATAAAAACCAAAGCCACGTATAACCCTTTAATTGGTATTCGCGCAGATCGGCTTTAACTGTTTTAGGCAAAGCGGTTGTATCCATTGTTGAAAATGTTGAAATTTCTTTCCAGAATTTAGAAAAAGCTCTGCTCATTTTTAACGTTATGCCCATTTTTTCCATTTCAGACACAACGCCAGCTCTATAAGTTCTTACGATATATTTGTCTTCATCGTTTTTATAAACATCATATGTATTGAAGGATTTTAATAAAGAAAGTATATCATCAGTGGGGATTGAAACTTGTCCACCAGAAGGGATATTAAAGTATTTAGCCCCTTCATATGTCATATCAATTATTTTTTCAAAATCTAGTTCTTTGTCATCTGCAAGGCCTTTAAGCTCGATATAGAATTTATCAATGCTTTCAGGTAAGAAATCAATTTCTGCGACAAGTTTTAAACCTTTTTTATTTAATTTATAAAAAGATAAATCATCTTTTTCAATAAATTCCCAATTCTTGCCAGCTTTAGAAATATAGTAATTATAAAAATCTATGGCATATTCTTTATCCAAAGCAAGATTATTTGATTGAACGGGTGCAAACCTGCAAGCAAGCAACATTTGATATGCAGCTTGCTCATATTGCATATCTCTTTTAATCCAATACAATAAATCCTTTGCAGGGTCTTTAATTGTAACATAAGGACTTTTATATTGCTTTTGATATGGAACTCTGACTCCATCGTATTCAAATTCTAAAGAAGCTTTTAAAGATTGGTCATAATCAACACCAAGCTCAACAACACATTTTGGCGGACGTTTTTCAAAAGTTAATTTTTCCATCTCTTCCGACATATTAACAGTCATAACTTCTTTAAGTTTTGGAAGTTCTTCATAAACAAATTTTCCACCATCGGCATCTTTAATATCTGAAAAACTTGCTTTTGTTAAATTTTGTGGAATGACGCTTACTGATGTATTGGTCTGAAAAATAACATCCTTGTATCTTCCCCATTTAAGTTGCCTTGAAAAGTATCTGACTTCTTCAAAAGGATAAATCTCGTCAATATCTGGACGCTTCCAGTATAAGCTCAATAAGACGTTTCCGACATAAGAAACATTAACATCCAAACATAAATTCCAAATATCATCAGCAAAACGAATTTTTTTATGTGTCTTGGCATCAATTACATCATCCATTTTGGATAACATTTTGAAAAATTCATCGAACTTATTAATTTGTATATCATACCAACCGGATTTTTTATCAAGTCTTGATTGATTTAAAAGCATTTTAAACATAACAACCTCAAGTTTTTGAGAATTAGTTAGTTCAAAATTTTCTTCTTCTTTTTGTCGCATTAAGATTTGTTTAAATACAGCTTCTAAGTCCCTTATGACTTTCTTCGTATGCCTATTCATAACAAGAATTGAAAAGAAATTCTGCCTTCGTTTAGGATTAAAATGAAAAATAAAATCCCCTTCCGGTTTTTCATTCATTGGCAAGTCTTCATCAATTAATTCAGGCTCAATATTTAATTTTTCATATAAGAATTCTTCCCAAAAATGATTTTTAAGAGAATGAAAACCAAGTGCAATTGCATGCTTACACCAAGGCTCTTCCAATGGGCAATTACAAGTCGGTCTTACATCAGACTTTGTAAACTTAATTCCGACGTCATAATGAGACTTATAGTTGCCCTTTACCTTGGCTCTTACGATGTTTTCATTAAACTTAACATCTTCAACAAGCCCTTTTTGAAAAGTTTCATAACCCCTTCTAAAAGAACCGGGCTTAGAATTATCCTTTAAAAATTTATTGTTAAATGTATACTTCACAAATTATCCGTGACAAACTACTCACAAAAGTGCACCAGACTTAAAACAGAATAAATAAATCCCATTCGGTGCTAACAATTATAAAGATAACATCACCAGAAAAAAAATGCAAGTAATTATTTTAAATAATAAGTCATATTAACCCCCGCACGAATATTAATTACTCCAGGTTCAATTGAATCGATAACAGTAGAGGCCTCTGCACTATCTGCCATTTTTGATGTCATGGAGTTTGCATAAAACCTCGGAGCAATGATATTTGAATTTAATGAACAATATGGGTTAATTGATTTTACTTTTAAAATTTGATTTCCAGAAGCTTGCGCAAGATATGAAGCACGTTTTTGAGCGATTTTAATAGCATCAGACATAGCCAAATTGCATGCTTCTTCTCCATCTGCTACAGAAAAATTTAATTCGCCGATATTTTTAATACCATTATCCATTGCAATCTTTATTATTTCTGAAATTTTTGACAAGTCTTTCAATTTTACTTCAAAACCATTTCTTACTTCATATTTTTGGAATATTCTTACTTTATCTTTGTATGAATACACATTATTTACACTAAATGCAATTGTTTTTGCAGATTCATTTTGATTTAATTTTTGTTTGATTGCACTTATAGCAGCGTTTACAATTTTGTCATTCTTTTCTTTTATGTCATTTAAATTAATTCCTGAGTTTTCAACATAAAATCTTATTGTAGCTGTATCCGGAGAAACCTCTTTTACTTTTGAAGCCTCAACATTCATTGTAGATTCCATAGTTTCTATTGCAAATACGGGTAATATAGCCAAGCTAAATAAGCTTAATGACAATAAAACGATCTTTTTCATATTAACCTCCATTAATAATTTCTAATAATTCTTTTTCTGACAATATTTTTATGCCAAGTTCTCTTGCTTTAGTTGCTTTTGAACCGGGATTTTCTCCAACTACAACATAATCTATGTTTTTTGAAACGCTGGACGGAGTTTTGGCGCCGAGCTCTTTTAGTTTCGCTTGCGCGTAATCTCTTGACATTGTATCCAAAGTTCCCGTTATAACAAAACTTTGTCCTTTGAGTCGCAATAAATCAGCATTAGAATATTTATTTTTAATCTTTACTCCTAATGAAATCATTTCATCAATCATTTGTATATTTTTACTATTTGCAAAGAAATCAATAATGCTTTTTGCCATTTTTTCACCTATACCATCTATGGCAGACAAATCGTCATAAGTTGCTTTTTTTAATTCATCAATATTTTTAAAGCTTTGAGCCAAAATATCGCTTGATTCCTTGCCAACAAAACGAATTCCGAGTGCATTGATAAATTTTGATAAAGTTACATCTTTTGATTCTTCGATTGCATTTAAAAGATTATTAGCGGATTTATCTTTTATTAAATCAATGGTCAAAAGTTCCTCATAGGTTAGTTTATAAATGTCTTGAGGAGAATATATATATTCTTTTTCGATTAGTTTTTCAATAATACTATCTCCAAAACCATCAATATCCATAGCTGCTTTTGAAACAAAATATTCAATCCTACCTTTTATTTGCGCAGGACAATGTTCTTTATTAGGGCAGTATATACCAACTTCACCGTCTATTTCAATGAGCTTAGCTCCGCAAGAGGGACAAAATTGTGGTAAATTCAAAGGTTTAGAGTTTGATGTTTTTCTGGCTCGCACTACCTTTGGGATAATTTCAGCAGCTTTTTTTATTAAAACTTCATCCCCGATTGAAATATCCAACCTTCCTATTTCATCAAAGTTGTACATGGAAGCTCTTGAAACTACACTTCCGGATAAATTAACCGGTTTTAATATTGCAACAGGAGTAACAATTCCTGTTCTTCCTACTGAAAATTCAACATCTAATAAATCTGACCAAACTTCTTCAGGTGGAAACTTAAACGCTGTTGCCCACTTGGGAGCACGAGAAGTGTAACCAAGTTCATTTTGCATAGCAACAGAATTTACTTTTACAACAACACCGTCAGTTGCATAATCAAGCGTTTTTCTATATTCAGACATTTCTGAACAAAATTCTATTACTTCATTTATATTTTTACATTTTCTATATTTATTAACTTTAAAACCAAGTTTCTTGCATTTATCAAGTGCATCGCTGTGCGTTAAGACAGTTAAACCTTTATCAAAAATTGCTGCATAAATAAAAATAGATAAATCTCTGCTTGCTGTAATATTTGGATCAAGCTGTCTAATAGACCCTGCTGCAGCATTTCTTGGGTTTGCAAAAGTTTTTTGATTATTTTCAATTTGAATTTTATTTAATTTGTCAAACGAAGAAACGGGCATGTATATTTCACCACGCACTTCAACATCGATATCTTCGAATAACTTTAAAGGTATAGCTTTTATTGTTTTTAAATTATTAGTAATATCTTCACCAATAACTCCGTCGCCCCTTGTTAAACCTTGGACGAATTTACCATTTTTATATGTCAGGCTGACTGCAAGACCATCAATTTTCAATTCGGAAACAAGTTCAACATCTTCGTAATTATCCCCTAAAAGACTTAATTGACTTGCTTTTGGAGTTCCTACTTCTTTTAGTACTCTACTATACCATTGTTTTAGCTCATCTGAATTATTTGAATTATCTAAGCTATAGAGCCTGTTTTTATGTTGAACTTGTGCAAATTTTTCGCTGATTCCGCCAACTCTTTGTGTAGGGCTTTCAGGGATTATTAATTCGGGATGTTGTTCTTCTAAATCTTTTAGTTCACGAAATAATTTGTCATATTCCCAATCTTCGAGCTCAGGATTATCTTCAACATAATACTTATATGCATTCAACTCAATTGTTTTGCGTAATTTTTCAATTCTATCTTGTACGTCCATAACTATTATTCTAATATAAACTTATGAGCATAATCAAATTGTTAAATAAAAAGTTAGAAAGAACCATTTTTACGACTCCTTCACACAATCAAAAGGCTTTTTTTAGTCAAAATTACGAATCGTTTTATAAGAATGATTTTTCAG
The DNA here is from genome assembly GCA_944325185.1 of Candidatus Gastranaerophilales bacterium. Classification (GTDB taxonomy): domain Bacteria; phylum Cyanobacteriota; class Vampirovibrionia; order Gastranaerophilales; family Gastranaerophilaceae; genus RUG14156. The sequence continues at coordinate 35,311 of CALUZA010000032.1, forward strand.
AAATTGAAGGTTTTGATAATTTATCATGCCCTAAAAGTTCAATTTTAATGGCACAGGGTAAAGTATCAGATATATTAGATACTAAGCACACCTTTTTTATAACTCAAGGGTCTACAACAGCAATATTAGCTGCTATGAAAGCTTTAATATCGCCGGGTGATAAAGTTTTGGTTGCCAGAAATTGCCACAAATCTGTTTTTAATGGGCTGATTTTAACTGCAGGTTATGTAGATTGGTTTATGCCTGAAGTTGATAAAGAATGGGGTATATATACAAAAATAGATATAAAAAAATTAAATTCAACTTTAGAATTAAATGACTACAAAGCTTTTATAATGACAAGTCCTACGTATGAAGGTGTTAATTCTGATATTAAAAAAATATCTGAAATCTGCAAAAGAAATGATACATATTTAATAGTTGATGAAGCCCATGGCTCACTATACAATTTTTCTGATGAACTTCCAGATAGCGCAATAAATCAAGGTGCAGATGTTTCAATAAATTCTCTGCATAAAACCGCAGGTGCGCTAAATCAAACAGCTATTTTAAACATAAACAAAAATATCAGAAATATTGATACAAACTTATTTCAAAAAGCAATCAATATATTTCAAACAACATCACCCTCATACCCTTTACTTGCAAATATTGAGGCCTGTATAACATATTTGAATTCTAAAAACGGAAAAGACGAAATTAAAAATTTAATCTTGGAAATTGAAAAAACAAAAAAAGAACTTAAACGTTTTGGTGTGGAATTTTATGAAGACGAAAATCATGATCCAACAAAACTATTTCTCAAAAAAGAAGGTATTTCAGGTTACGACTTATCTGATTCAATGTATGATGAATTTAAAATAGAAGATGAATTGAATAATTCAATAGGATGTCTTTATCTTTGTGGAATAGGAACCACAAAACAAAAGCTTGAAAAATTAAAAAATGCACTCAAGAAAGTCAGGACCAATCCTTCTTTTGAGCCGATAACAGCAGAATTTCAGCCGTTTCCTTTGGTTAAAATTCAACCTGTTGATACATTTAACAGAAATTTTATATTTATAAACAAGGAAGATTCTCTTTTAAAAATATCAAACAAAATGCTTCTTCCATATCCACCCGGAATAGGCATTTTATACCCAGGAGAAGCCATTCAAAAGTGGCATTTAGATTATTTAAACAACAACGTTGAGGTGATTATATAAATGAAAAGAGCTATTGTTATTGTTATAGATTCAATGGGAATAGGTGCACTGCCTGATGCAGAAGAATTTGGCGATGATTTATCGGTAAATACGTTGGTAAATATTGCGAATACACAAAATGGACTCAATGTACCAAACATGGAAAAAATGGGTCTTGGAAACATAAAAAATATTAAAGGTGTAAATAAAACAAATGCTCCTACTGCCGACTATGGCATTTTAAATATGAAATCAAAAGGCAAAGATACAACAACAGGACACTGGGAGTTGATGGGTCTTATTTTAGAAAATCCTTTTAAAACTTATATTAAATTTGACGACAAAATCATAAATGAATTTATAGAAAAAACAAACTGCAAAGGCATATTAGGAAATTATCCGGCTTCAGGTACAAAAATAATAGAAGAGCTAAATCAAGAACATCAAAAAACAAAATTTCCAATAATATATACATCTGCAGATAGCGTGTTTCAAGTTGCAGTTGATATTGATTTAATACCTGTTGAAACATTATATGATTGGTGTAAAACAGCAAGAAAAATTTTAGATGAAAGCAACTCAGGCATTTCGAGAGTCATCGCAAGACCCTATAGGGTTATAGATTCTAAACCAACAAGAATTGGTGGACTTAGACATGATTACTCGGTTAAACCGCCAAAAGATACTATTTTAAATATCCTTGAAAAAAACGGCAAAAAAACTTTAGGAATTGGAAAAATTTACGATATTTTTACAGGCAGCGGAATAACGGAAAAAATTCCAACCAAAGGCAATACAGACGGATTAAACCAAACATTAAATGCAATCAAACAATCTGACTGCGATTTAATTTTTACAAATTTGGTTGATACTGATATGCTTTACGGACACAGACGAGATAGTTTAGGGTATAAAAATGCAATCGAAGAAATCGATTCATATATTCCTGATTTTATAAAATATATGAACGACGATGATATATTAATCATAACCGCTGATCATGGTTGCGACCCGACATATAAGGGCTCTGATCATACAAGGGAATGTGTACCATATCTAATGTACAAGAAAAACTATATTGGACAAAATATAGGCACATTAGACAGTTTCACGTACGTAAGTGAAGTAATTAAAAAACATTTGCTTTAAAATTTAAAATTTATAATTTTAATGGGAAGGCAAAATCCTTCCCATTAAAATTATATTTATTTTACAACGATATTTACCAGTTTATTTGGAACAACGATTGTTTTTACAATAGTTTTATCCATAATAAATTCAGAAGTTTTAGGCGCTTTCTTTGCAAGCTCCTCTAATTCTTCATTAGATAAATCGGATTCAACTTCTAATTTATCTTTAATTTTACCGTTAACTTGAACAATTAATGTAATATTTGCAGTTTTAGCAAGATCGTTATCATAACTGCACCATGGTAAATCATGAATTGAATCACTAAAACCAAGAGAAGAATAGATTTCCTCAGACATAAATACACAAACAGGAGAAATCAACTTCAATAAAGTCAAAAGTGCAAAGCTTAAAACATCATAATTTATTGAGTTCTCATCTTTTGTATAATCATAAATCGAATTTGTAAATTCACGATATCTTGAAATAACTGTATTAAATTGAAATTCATTTTCAATATCATTCGTTATTTTTTTAATAGCGATATGAGTTTGTCTTACCAAATCACTATCTTTCTTAGATAAACTAGAAAAGTCAAATTCATAGTCTTTTTTAATTTGGTTTTGATATTTAGAATACAAACGATATACTCTGCAAATAAACTTATAGCAGCCTTCTACTCCGGCATCCGTCCAATCAAAATCACGTGCAGGGGGAGAATCGGATAGTATAAATAATCTTGCTGTATCGGCTCCGTAATTTCTATAAATATCATCAGGATCGACGGTATTTCCTTTTGATTTAGACATTTTAGAACCATCCTTTAATACCATTCCTTGGGTTAAAAGATTTTTAAACGGTTCATCAAAGCTTAAAAGTCCGCAATCCCTTAAAGCTTTTGTAAAAAATCTTGAATACAATAAATGCAAAATAGCATGCTCGATTCCACCAATATACTGATCAACCGGAAGCCACTTATTTACTAAATCTTTATCAAAACACTTTTCACTGTTTTTTGCATCTGAATATCTCATATAATACCAGCTTGAGCAAACAAATGTATCCATTGTATCAGTTTCTCTGGTTGCTTTTTCGCCGCATATAGGACAGGTTGTTTCTTTAAATGTTGGACTTGTTTCAATAGGAGATTTACCTTGTACACTAAAATCAACATCTTTTGGAAGCATAACCGGTAAATCTTTTTCATTAACCGGCACTGTACCGCACTTTGGACAGTATACAACCGGAATTGGAGCGCCCCAATATCTTTGGCGTGAAATCAACCAATCACGCAATCTATATTGAGTTTTAAAAGAACCAAAGCCATTTTCTTCTGCAAATTTTGTAATTGCATCTCTGGCTTTGTCTGCCTGCATACCATCAAATTTACCGCTATTTACAAGAGTTCCTTGTTTATCCGTAAAACATTCGCCTTCTTTAAAGTTTTCACCTGTTATAACTTGAACCATAGGAAGGTTATATTTTCTTGCAAAGTCAAAATCTCTATCATCATGATACGGAACAGCCATAACTGCGCCTGTACCATAGTCAACAAGAGCATAGTCAGCAACCCAAATCGGACAAACTCTTCCTGTAAAAGGATTAATGATATGCGTTCCTAGAGGAACCCCTGTTTTTATTCTTTCGGTTGAAAGTCTTTCGATTTCGGAAAGTTTTTTGGCATTTTCACGGTATTCTTCAACTTTTTCTTTATTTTCAGGGGTTGTCAGCTTCTCAATATCTTTATATTCAGGAGCAACGACAAGATAAGTTATTCCATAGGCTGTATCTGGTCTTGTTGTAAAAACAGGAATTTCAAGACCTTCAATTTCTTTAACCTTGAATTTTAATATAGCACCATTAGATTTACCGATCCAGTTTGATTGCATTGTTTTAACGTTATCGCCCCAACCGGTTAATAGGTCTAAATCTTTTAATAACTCTTCCGAGTAGTCGGTAATTTTCAAAAACCACTGAGAAAGATTTTTTTTGGTTACTTCGCTGTCACATCTCCAGCATTTTCCGTCAATTACCTGCTCATTTGCTAGTACAGTATGACATTTTTCACACCAATTAACAGGAGCAGTCTTTTTATAGGCAAGACCTTTTTTAAATAATTGAACAAAGAGCCATTGTGTCCATTTATAGTAATCAGGAAGGCAAGTAGTAACTTCTCTATCCCAATCAACAGACAAACCAAGCATTTTCAATTGTTTTTTCATATATGCGATATTGTCTAAAGTCCAAGTTTCGGGATCTGCACCATGCTGAATTGCCGCATTTTCTGCAGGCAAACCAAAGCTATCCCACCCCATAGGATGCAATACGTTGAAGCCTTGTGCCTTTTTAAAACGAGCAACAACATCTGTTATGGTATAATTTCTAACATGTCCCATGTGTAACTTACCTGATGGATAAGGAAACATAGAAAGTGCGTAATATTTAGGCTTAGGAGAATTATCGTCAACCTTATAAGGTTTTGTTTTTTCCCAAATGTCAAACCATTTTTTTTCAATTTGCTGTGGGTAGTATTCTTTTTCCAACATAACTTTATTCCTACATTTCAATTATTTTAACTATATCATCTATTTTAGAAGTTGTTTTATGAATGTCATTTTTTGAATATTCAATAGCATTATTAGGATCTTTTAATCCGTTGCCTGTTAAAATGCAAACAACTGTCGAATTTTCTTTTATATCATCCTTTAATTTGATTAATCCTGCAACGCTTGAAGCGGAAGCAGGTTCTGCAAAAACGCCTTCTGTTCGTGTTAAAAGACGGTATGCTTCCAATATTTCATCATCGGAAACCATATCAATTTTACCAAAAGACTCATCAAGAGCGGCTTGTGCCTTTTCCCAACTTGCAGGATTTCCTATTCTAATTGCAGTTGCAATAGTATCAGGATTTTCTACTTTATGCCCAAGGACAATAGGTGCTGCACCTTCTGCTTGTATACCCATCATTTTTGGCAATTTAGAACATTTATTTTGATAATAATATTCTTTATATCCTTTCCAATATGCAGTTATATTTCCTGCATTTCCGACCGGAATAAAATGATAATCAGGAGCGTTTTCTAAATCATCCACTATTTCAAATGCACCGGTCTTTTGACCTTCAATTCTATATGGATTAACAGAATTTACAAGAGTAATCGGATACTTGGAAGAAATTTCACGAACTGCATCAAGCGCTTCATCAAAATTTCCGTCAATTGCAATAATATTAGCTCCATACATCATTGCCTGAGATAATTTTCCCATAGCAATATGTCCGTCCGGAATTAAAACACAGCACTTAATTCCGGCTTTTGCTGCATAAGCAGCAGCCGAAGCTGACGTATTTCCCGTTGAAGCGCATATAATTGCCTTTGAACCTTCTTCAACAGCCTTAGTTACAGCCATCGTCATGCCTCTATCTTTAAAGCTTCCTGTGGGATTTAAACCTTCATATTTTAAATACAAATTGATGTTTAAACCAATTTCTCTAGCTAAGTTATCAGCTTTAATCAAAGGAGTTGCACCCTCACATAAAGTAATTACAGGGGTTGAATCACAAACAGGTAAATATTTTCTATATTTTTCAATTAATCCGCAATATTTCATCTACATAACCCTTATTCTATTTAAAACTTTAATTTCAGATGTTTCTTCAATTGATTTAATCATCAGATTGATATCTCTTTCCAAACATTCTTCGGTTATTACGATAATTGTTGCACTACCGTCTTCATTAACTCCTTTTTGCAATATACAAGAAAGATTTATGTTATACTTTCCACATGCTAAACCTATCTTACCGATTGTACCAGGAGTATTTATTGCTTTTATTCTTAAGTAGTAGCAATTAACTGTATTTTCAATATTTATTTGATTGGCAAATTTACTGTGATGACAAACTGACATAGGTAATATGTCATCATTTTTATGGATTTCAGTCTTTATTGCAAGAATGTCGCCCACAACTGAGCTTGCTGTAGGAAATTCACCTGCGCCCGGACCCACAAACATAACTTCATCAACAGGAAATCCTTTTAACATAACCGCATTTGTTGCATTTTTTATATCAGATAAAGCCCTTTTTTTGGACACAAGCATAGGATGAACTCTTATATCTAATGCGCTTTCATTGTTTTTATCCTGCATTTTTTTTGCTTGTGCAATTAATTTAATTTTATAACCAAACTCATCTGCAAGTTTCATATCTAGTGAAGTTATTTTAGTAATTCCTTCACGATAAATCTTGTTGATATCTATTCTTTTGTTAAAGACTATATTAGACAATATTGCAATTTTATACATTGCATCAAAGCCTTCAACATCCCCTGTTGGATCAGTTTCTGCATATCCCAACTCCTGAGCTCGTTTAAGACACTCATCATATCCAATATTATCTTCATCCATTTTGGTTAAAATATAATTAGTAGTTCCATTTAAAATCCCCGCAACTGCAGAAAATTCATTAGCTCTCAAGCTGGATTTAATAGGAAAAATAATTGGAATACCGCCTGCAACAGCAGCTTCATAAAGGATAACAACTTTATTTTTTCTGGCTAAATCAAAAAGTTCACTGCCATGCTTAGCTAAAAGTTCTTTATTAGCTGTAACAATATGTTTTTTATTGTTTATAGCCGTTTTAAGTGCTTCAAAAACATTCTCGCCACCGGCAACTTCGACAACAATATCAATTTCAGGATTGTTTACTATTTCAAAAACACTTGTTGTCAAATGTTTAACTTCAACATCTCTTTTTTTTGATATGTTTTTAACAGCCACGCTGACTATTTCAATATCATCATACTTAGCTAAAACCTTGACAACTCCTTGTCCTACGGTTCCTAAACCAATTAACCCGATTTTTAATTTTTTTTCCATAGAAAAATAATAACATAAATTTGTTTTTGTTGTACTATAAACTTGAAAGTTATTTAAAGAGGATTTTCAAAATGAATGACATTAATGAAAAAGTTAGAGTTAGAATAGCACCTTCCCCTTCTGGCAATTTACATATAGGTACTGCAAGAACGGCTCTTTTTAATTTTTTATTTGCAAAAAAAACAGGCGGAAAGTACGTTCTTAGAATTGAAGACACGGATTTAGACAGAAGCTCTGAGGCATTTAAACAAAATATTTTTGACAGTTTAAAAGCTTTAGGACTTAACTGGGACGAAGGTCCTGATGTCGGAGGAAATTACGGTCCATACAAACAATCAGAAAGATTTGACATCTATCCTAAATTTGCTCAAATGCTGATTGACAAAGGTTATGCTTATGAATGTTTCTGCTCAAACGAGGATTTGGAAGAAGAGCATAGAATTGCTGCCGAAAAGAAAATTCCGTATAAATATTCAAGAAAATGTTTAAATCTTACAAAAGAAGAAAAAGATGCTCTAAAAGCAAAAGGGATTGTCCCTTCAATAAGATTTAAAGTTGATGCAAAAGAACTTATATTTAACGATTTAGTTAAAGGTGAACTTAAATTCGATACAGGTCTTATAGGTGACTTTGCAATTATGAAGTCCAACGGAACTCCTACATATAATTTTGCAGTTGTTGTAGATGATATGTTAATGGAAATTACACATGTAATAAGAGGTGAAGACCATATTTCAAATACACCAAAACAAATTTTAATATACGAAGCACTAGGCGCCAAAGTTCCAAAATTCGGACATTTAGGTATGATTTTAGCTCCTGATAGAAGTAAGCTTTCAAAACGCCACGGTGCAACTGCTGTATCAGACTTCATTAAAGAAGGATACTTAACAGAAGCTCTTCTAAATTTTGTAGCGCTTTTAGGTTGGTCACCATCTGATGGAGTTGAAATTAAAAATGTTGACGAAATCGCACAAGACTTTAGAATAAATGAAGTTTCAAGTTCTAATTCAATATTTGAATATGAAAAACTAAATTGGATGAACGGTCAATATATTAAAAAAATGGATATCTCAAAATTAACAGATTTAGCGTTACCATTTTTGGAAAAATATGACACTTCAAAATATACAAGAAAGCAATTGGAACATATAATAGAAGTCACAAGAGAGCCAATTACTCTCCTAAAAGATTTAGTATATGATACTCAATATTTCTTTGAAGAACCTGATTATTCAGAAGTTAAAGAATTGCTGTCAACTGATCTTTCAAAAGAAGTTTTAGCAAAATTTAAAGAAGATGTATTAAGCTACGACTTTGAAAATTCTGAAGATATACACGATAAATTAGCTGATTTTAGAACTTTCTTTAAAGAAAATAAAGGCTATAAACCAAAAGAAACAATGTGGGCAATCAGAGCAGCTCTAACAGGAAGAACAAGAGGTGCTGATATGGTTGCAACAATTCAAATACTAGGAAAAGATGAAGTTGTAAAAAGATTAAATAATTTTTAATTAACTTCACAAATTCAATAAAAAAGAGGCTTTAAAAAGCCTCTTTTTTATATTAACTAAGTAAACACCCTATGGATTATAGTCAAAAGCTAAATCCAAAGTTGGTGCTTTCATAACAATTGCGCTTGTTGAAATAACATCAACACCTGTTTTTGCAATTTCTTCAATATTGTCTAAAGTAACACATCCTGACGCTTCTACAATTGCTTTTTTATTAATAATATCGCAAGCTTCCTTCATTTGTGCACATGACATATTATCAAGCATAATTATATTAACACTATTGGCTAATGCTTCTTTAACTTGATCAATTGTATCACACTCGACTTCGATTTTATGTGCATGTGAAAGATTTTTTCTGACGCATTTTACAGCATTTGTAATTGAACCACCAAGAAGCGCTATATGATTATCTTTTAACATAACACAATCAGAAAGGTTAAATCGATGAAGATTATTTCCACCAACTTTAACTGCATACTTTTCAAATAATCTGAAATTAGGAGTATTTTTTCTTGTATCAACAACTCTGACTCCAAATTTCTCAACTAATGATTGAAATTTTCTTGTATAAGTAGCTATTCCAGATAGTTTTTGAACAAAATTCAAAGAAAGTCTTTCGCCCATTAAAATAAAGCGTGCATCACCAGTAATTTTTGCAATTTTATCACCTTTTTTTATTTCATCACCATCCGAAAAATAAAATTCAATTCTAACTTCATCATCACAAAGAATTTTAAAAACTCTTTCAAATACAGTCCTGCCACACAACACGCCATCAGCTCGAGTAGTTAAATATATTTCAAACTGTGGACTATCAAGATTTTGACATACTGCGTCAGTGGTAATGTCACCATAATACATATCTTCTTTTAATGCTGATTTAATAAAATCATCTATTGCAAAATTATTTAACCAATAATTTGTCATAATTATCTGTTACCCCTACTTTGTTATTATTAAATTCGACAGCTTTATGCGGAAAATCTGCTCTGTAATGAGCTCCGATTGAATTTCTACGCTTAAGTGCAGAATTTACAATTAGTTCTGCAACACAAAGTGCATTTTTAAGTTCATACTTCTTTCTTGAATTTGAAATAACACTCTCTACTCTCAATTTTAAACTGTTAATCACATCTTTTGCATGTTTAAGACCATTTTCGGTTCTGATAATACCAACATATTCAGTCATTGTTTGCTTCAACTCACCAAATAAAATATTAATAAAATCTTCTTGGCTATCAGCAAAAGAATCTTCTGATAAATATTTTTCAAGTATATTTTTAATACTTTCATCATGCTTTTTGGGCGCAGGAATTGCATTTTTAGAAAAATGTTCACATAGTCTTTCTGCAAAAACACCGCACTCTAATAAAGAATTTGACGCTAATCTGTTTGCGCCATGCAACCCAGTGCAAGCGCATTCACCAATCGCATACAAATTTTTTATTGATGTTTTTGAATATGTATCAACTTTAATTCCACCCATAAAATAATGCTCGGCAGGAATAACAGGAATCAAACCGGAGCTTAAATTAATATTATTTTCTTCGCATAACTTAGTAATTGTTGGGAAACGCAACTTGAATTTTTCAATACCTATTTGAGAAATATCTAAATTAACGTATTCACTTTTTGTTAATTTAATTTGCTCGTTAATTGCTCTTGCAACAACATCTCTTGGTGCTAAATCCGCTAAATGATGATAATTTTTTGCAAAATAATCTCCATCCAAATCAACTAATTTTGCACCTTCCCCACGTGCAGACTCCGAAACAAGAGGCATGCTAAATTTATCTTTACAATATAGGGCAGTCGGATGAAATTGTACAAATTCCATATCGGACACTTCCGCTCCGGCATTATATGCAAGCGCAATTCCGTCGCCTGTTGATACAGAGGGGTTCGTAGTATTTTTATATAATTGTCCTATCCCACCTGTTGCTATTACTACATTGTTTGAATAAATCGCTTCATAGTAGTCATTTTGCCAATTATAAACAACCAAACCCTTGCAAATATTTTTAGCATCGATTAAAAGCTCAAGCGCCATTGTGTTGTCATATAATTCAACATTATCAGTATTTTTAAGCCTATTGCACAGAGTTTCTTCAATTACTCTTCCTGTTGAATCACCCTCAGAATGAAGTATTCTCGGGCAGCTGTGAGCCCCTTCCAATGTAAAATTTAATACATTATTTTCATTTTTATCAAATTTAACACCAAATCTCATTAATTCTTGAGCAATATTTGAAGATAACTCAGAAACAATTTTAACAGCATTTAAATTATTTAAACCGCAGCCAGCTTTAATCGTGTCCTTAATGTGCGAAGAAACAGAATCCGATTTATTTATTTCGGGAATTACAGACACTATACCACCTTGAGCTAAAGCGGACGAACCTGAAAATAGGTTTTCTTTTGTTACAAGTAATATTCCATCATTAAAATTTCTGCATTCGGATAGTCTGTTTGCAAGATATAAACCGCTAATACCGCTTCCAACAATTACTACGCTATATTTTGAATATCTCATGATAATTTCCTTAACTAATAAAATAATAATATAAAAACAAATTAAATAAAATCTGGTCTGTATAATGTATTTTTTCTATGTTAAAATTATGTTCGAAAAAAAGAGAGGTACTATATGTCAAATACTAAAAAAAGAACCCTGCTTTGCATATTAGACGGATGGGGTATTTCAAAAGATACTAAATACAATGCTGTTTACAGCGCAAAAACTCCAAACTTCGACAAGTTTATGTCCGAAATGTCATCAACAACAATCCATGCAGACGGACTCAACGTCGGACTGCCGGAAGGTCAAATGGGTAATTCTGAGGTTGGGCACTTAAATATCGGCGCAGGAAGAATTGTTTATCAAGAATTGACAAGAATTAACAAATCTATTGATGAAGGTGAATTTTTCAAAAATGAAGAATTTATGGCTGCAATCGACCATGTTAAGAAAAACAATTCAGCGTTACATATCTGGGGATTAGTTTCCACAGGCGGAGTTCATAGCTCACTAAAACACCTTAAAGCCTTGATTGAAATGGCAGCAAAAAACAATTTAAAAGATGTTTATATTCACGCATTTTTGGATGGACGTGACACTCCTCCAAAATCTGCTTATGAATATCTAAATGAAATTGAAAATGAACTCAAAAAATATAATCTACCTCCGATTGCATCGATTATTGGTCGTTATTGGGCCATGGATCGTGATAAACGTTGGGATAGAGTTGAAAGAGCTTATAATTGTTTAACTTTAGGTGAAGGAATTAAGGAAAACTCCTCAAAAGAAGCAATTGAAAATTCATATAAAAACGATATTACCGATGAATTTGTTGAACCGGCGGTAATATCTAAAAGACGAGTAGAAGATAACGATGCTGTAATTTTCTTTAACTACAGACCAGACAGAGCAAGAGAAATTACAAGAGCATTTAATGATGAAAACTTTGACGGATTTAACAGGAAAAAAGTTATTAAAAACCTTTATTATGTTTGCATGACGCAATATGATGAAACATTCAAAGTTCCTGTTGCTTTCAGACCGCAAACATTAACAAATATATTAGGTGACGTGCTTGATAACAACAACATAAAACAATTCAGAACAGCGGAAACCGAAAAATATGCTCACATTACATTTTTCTTTAATGGCGGGGTAGAAAAATCAGGCAAATTAGAAACAAGAGCGCTTGTTAATTCACCAAAAGTTGCAACATACGACTTAAAACCCGAAATGAGTGCTTATGAAGTATGTGATAACGTATTAAAAGCACTTGATGATGACGAATATGGTTTTATTTTAGTTAATTTTGCTAATCCTGATATGGTTGGACACACAGGCGTTATGGAAGCTGCAATTAAAGCATGTGAAGCAGTTGACGAATGTGTTGGAAAAATTGCAAATAAAGCAATTGAAAATAACGTTACAATGATTATTACAGCTGACCATGGAAATGCAGAATGGATGTATAATGAACAAACCCACGCTCCTCAAACCGCTCACACAACAAATGTTGTACCTTTTATAATTGTATCTAAAGACAAATTTGAATTAAATGAAACAGGTGCTCTATGTGACATTGCTCCGACAATTTTAGCATTAATGGATATCGAGCAGCCAAAAGAAATGACAGGACATTCAATTATAAAAGCAATGGCAAGAAAATAAAAAATAGATTAATAATAAAAACTTCCCGACTTCACATTCGGGAAGTTTTTTTAAATATAAAAAATAAATTTAATAATCCAAATAATAAAATTGCAATACTTAAAATTGTAGCTATTGGAATTGAACTTATATTCATAACGCTATCTATCCTAATAGATTCGATTATAATCCTTATAATAGAATAAAAAATTAAATATAAAGAAAATATTATCCCGTTTTTTAAATCTTTTTTTAAAAATAATAAAATCAAAATCAAAAATAAAATAAAATTTAAAACACTTTCATACAAAAAAGTTGGATGAAAATATTCATAATTAGCGTAAGCAAGGGGTCTTTGAGTATAGTCAACAAATAATTTTAAAAAAGATAAAGAAGGCTTTCCAAAAGCTTCTTGATTAAAATAATTTCCCCATCTGCCAATTGACTGACACAAGGGCATAAGTAGTGCAAAAAAATCTAAATATCTATATATATTTTCTTTTTTTAAACTTAAATAAATAATTAAAGTCAAAATTCCAAAAATTATCGCGCCATATATTGATAAACCCCCATGGTTTATCATTATCATTTCTTTTGGATGATTAGAATAAAAATTGAAATCACCAATAATGTAAAATATCCTTGCACCTATTATTGAAAATACAACTACGTAAAAAATGCTATCTAAAAAAACTTCGGCAGCTTTTTTTCCTTCTTTTTTTAAAAAAAGAAAATACCCTAATATTACTCCCGTAAAAATTGAAAAAGCTAATATTATGCCATACCATCTTATGGGAAAATTAAAAATTTCAAATGCAATCGGGCTTGTGGGCGGATAAATTACAAAATCCATGGTTTATTCCAAATTAAATTGAGCTTTTTTTTCAGCTATTTTTTGTTTATTTTGATCTACGACACTTATGACTTCATTCACATCTTCCGCAGTTGGAACAAGAGAAGCATATTTATCAAAAGCATCGTTTGCTTGTGTCAAATAATCAACATAATTTTTTGCCATTTTATAAGCTTCTTCAGGGTTATTGTAAACTATTTCTTCTTCTAGTCCGTCCGGGGTTTTTTTATGGTATATATTGTCTGCAAGGCAGTTGCTTGCAACACCTAAAGTATAAAATACTGCAGGTTCATCTTTTATAAGCTTTTCTGCTTCTTTAATTTGCGTAAAAGCTTTTTGACAATCACCAACTCTTAAATAAGCAACAGCAAGATTATATCTGGATTCATACACGGCTCCATCTAAATCAATCGAAGATTCAAGTCTTGAAATTGCAGCCGGATAATTTCCATCCTCAATATATTGTGCTGCAATTTGATTTAATTCATGTACTGCAAATGTATTCACACAAGCACCGGATACAACTGCTAAGAATAATATTGCTACAAAAGAAAGTAATTTTCTCATTATTAATTCCTTATAAAATTTTTATTAAGATTTTACTACATGCTACTTTATAAGAATATTTGTGATACATTTAAATGTAAATCATACATTTGATTAATTTTTTTACCGGAGTATGAAATTGAAAAATTATATTTTATTGGAATATCAGGAGAATTTTGCTGACAATTTAAGCGTTATTGCCTATGGCAAGATTTTAGAAAGAAATACAAACTCGCATTGCTACTTTGAAAACGACACCAAAAAAAGAGTAAAATTTGAAAATTTTATGTCAAATTTTAATCTTGATTATGATTTTATCTCAACATCAAGAGTAAAGGAAATTGCAAAGAAAGCATATTTAGCGAATAGATTTCCACTAATTAACAATAAAAATAAAATTTTAAAATACAATCATTTCAAAATTAATGATATAGATTTAATCTCTGATGATATTAAATCTATGATTAAATTCAATCACCTAAATTTTATAACAAATTATGATATACTTGAAGAAATAGAACAAAATCAGTCCATAGGGTTGTATATAAACAAAAATGACATCAAAGAAATAGAAAATTCAGATTATATTTTAAGAGCCACAGAAAGACTTAACAAATATATAAAGAAACCTAAATTATATATTTTCACGGATAGAAATTTTGAAACAAAAGTAAAGTCATATATCGACTTTAAAATTATAAATCTGTCAGACTGGAGAGAAGAGTTTTACTTTTTAACTGCGTGCAAACACAAAATCATATTAAACACAAAAAACTCTTATTCCGAAGGATTTTGGGCAGCAATTTTGAATAAAAAAGATTATCATATAAATGTTTACGATAAAAAAATTAAAACAAAATACAAACACAATAATTGGATAGCAGTTTAATTTTTTAATTATTCAAGCGGCTGCTTTATATAAACTCCGTCGCCACCGAGATACTCAACTTCTTTTCCATTAATATAGAGATAAATTGGCCTATTTGGAGAATATGTTTTTATTGTTTTTGACAATTGCTTAACTCGGCTTTCAATACTTTGAGATCCGCCACCATTACCAAAATTAGATGAAAGATTTACAATTAATCCCTTATCTTCATTTCTAACAGAAATTAAATCAACATTAGCAGGAATTTCAGAATATATGCCTTTCTTTGTTTCAGAAATTGTAGGCCCTTTTAAAAGCAAAGAAATTGTTGTTTCAAGAGAAGGTTTACTTGTAAGCATGCGCTTAACAGGAATTAGTGCGCCATTATTCGAGTAAAAATAGCAGGTATGTGCGTATTTTTTAACTTCAGGCTTAACTGTTTCTTGTGTTTTTGGAGTTTGCGGAGTTTGAACAATAGGGTTTTCTTTAATTGGCGCACTCTCGGTAAAATCATCATGTGTGCCAAAAACAGGACTTTCTTTTGATACAAATAAATCAGAATTATAGCTTTCAGTTGAAAAATATTTATAACCTAAAAACCCAAACGTCAATACTAAACAAACAAAAAATGTCTTAAAAAATGCGCCCATCTCAATTTCCCCTAAATACTTTTTTTGGCTTAATTAGATTATCTGATAAATTTGCAAATGACACAAGTTTATTATTTTTTGTTAATAAAACTTTATCAGTTTTAAATAAATTATTATTGCAAATAAAGTTTCCATTCATTACTCTATTGTATTCAATTTCATTTAATTCATATTTATCAAATGGTAACACATCAAGAGGATTTATTTTATTAAATTCATCACTATCCAAATCATCCGAATTTTGAATTGAAAAATTACCGGCTTCAATTCTTGATAAATTCGTTATATATGCACCGCATTTTAATTTTTCACCGATGTCATAAGCAAGAGATCGAATATAAGTACCCTTTTTGCAATGTACGAGAATTTTTACATTTTCATAAGAACTAAATTCCAATAGTTCTATAGAATGGATTTCTATTTCACGAGGCTCAATTTGAAATTCAAAATCAGAATTTATTCTTGATAAATCACACAACTTTTTCCCGTTAATTTTTATTGCACTATATTTTGGGGGTACTTGCAAAGTTTTACCCAAAAAAGAATTTAAAGTGCACAGAAGCTTATCTTTAGTAAAACTCGGCTTAGCTATAAATCTTTTTTCTCCTTCATCATCATACGTATCTGTTACATAGCCAAAACAAATATCGGCAATATATTTTTTATCCGAAGGAAGGTAGTCCAAAAGCTTGGTACATTCACCAACTCCGACCTGCAACACGCCTGATGCCAAAGGATCAAGCGTACCTGAATGACCAATTTGTTTAATAGATAACTTTTTTCTTAAAATTCTTATTACATCAAATGAAGATATACCCTTAGGCTTATTAATATTAAGAAAAAACATCTATAGCTCGCCACGCTCAATTTTGTTTATTAATTCAGTCATTCTGGCGCCTTTTTCAAGTGATTCATCCAAAATGAAAAGCAATGTAGGAGTTTTTCTAAGGCGTATTCTTTTTCCTACCTCATGACGAATTTGTCCAACATGTCTTTCAAGAGCTTTTGATGTTCTTTCTTTTGCATTTTCGTCGCCATAGACACTATAAAAAACTCTTGCAGCAGAATTATCCGATGAAACATCAACATCTGTAATTGAAACCATACCACAAATATCGCGATCTTTAATTTCTCTAAATATAATATCAGATATCTCGCGCATTAATGCTTTTCTTACTCTTTCATTTCTTAATGACATATTTTTTCTCTTAAATTAAACAAGTGTCTGGGGCTCAACTTCCTTAGTAGTAGAAACTTCAATTATATCACCTTCTTGGATGTCGTTAAATTTAGCAAATGAAATTCCACATTCAAAACCTTCTTTTACTTCTTTAACATCATCTTTAAAGCGTTTAAGTTGATTGATTTCACCTTTAAATATTTCTTCGCCGTTTCTGATTAATCTTGCAGTTTTAGAGCGAACAATTTTACCCTCTGTAACATAGCAGCCTGCTATCTTAGTTGTTTTACCAATAGTAAATACTGCTCTAACTTCAGCCTTACCTAGCTCAACATCTTCAATTTCGGGAGATAACAATGAAAGCATGGTTTTTTCAATATCTTCCAAAACTTGATATATAATATCATATTTTTTAATCTTTACTCCTTCTCTTTGAGCAGAAAGAAGTGCGTTTCCGTCTTCTTTAACAGTAAAGCCTAATATAATAGCATTAGAAGCAGAAGCTAGCATAACGTCAGCCTCTGAAATATCGCCCACGCCAACGTGAATAATTTTAGGAACAACTTTCAATGACTTAACATTCTGTATAGCCGTTGAAACAGCTTCGGCCGAACCGTTTGTATTAGCTTTTATAATTAAATTTAGATTTGTAATTTCATCTGCATTTGACATTGCTTCTTTTTGAACATGAGCAGCAGTCATAGCTTCAAGACGAGTAGAACGTTCTTTTTGTTTTCTTTCTTGGACAATAGCCTTCATTAATTTCTCGTTAGCAACAACTTCAAAAACGTCGCCCGCTTGAGGAACTTCGTTCAAACCAAGAATTTCAACAGGCGTAGAAGGCCCCGCAGTTCTAACCCTACGACCGGAATCATCCAAAAGTGCACGTACCTTGCCACCCACAGTACCTGCCACAATAGAATCACCTACTTTAAGTGTACCATTTTGAACAAGCATTGTTGCAACTGGACCTTTTCCTTTATCCAAATTAGCTTCGATTATAACACCGGTTGCAGGACATTTTTCAACTGCTTTTAATTCTTGCATATCAGCAACCAGCAAAATATATTCTAACAATTCATCAATTCCTGTCTTTTGAAGTGCAGAAACTGGGACACAAATAGTATCTCCACCCCATTTTTCAGGAATCAAATTATGCTCTGTCAACTCTTGTAAAACTTTATCAGGATTAGCATCTGGTTTATCCATTTTATTTATAGCAACAATTATTGGAACACCGGCTGATTTTGCATGAGAAATACTTTCAACTGTCTGAGGCATAACGCCATCATCAGCAGCAACAACCAAAACTGCTATATCTGTTGACTGCGCACCACGTAAACGCATTTGAGTAAAAGCTTCATGACCCGGAGTATCAATAAAAACAATTTTCCTTTTGTCAAGCCAAACTGTGTAAGCACCGATACTTTGAGTAATTCCACCAACTTCAGTGTGAACAATTTTATGTTTTGAAGCCCTAATAGAATCTAAAAGCGTTGTTTTGCCATGGTCAACGTGCCCCATAACAGTAACAACCGGCGCACGCTTAATAATGTCTTCTTCTTTAGCATTCACTAAATATTTATTAACGCCTTCTTTTTCTTCTTCTTGTTCTATAAAAGCTTCGATGTCTTCATCTAAAACCTCTAAATCAAAATGCATAGCAACTTTTTTAGAAGTTTCTGTGTCAATAGGAGCGTTAACTGTCACCATAATTCCTTCAAGCATAAGGAATTTGATTATTTCTGCCGGAGTTTTCTTGATTTTATCACTTAATTCACCGACTGTCATGGGTCTATCTATTACAACAGATTTAACTTCTTCAACAGCAGCGACTTCTTGAGTATGTTTTTTGTGTTTATTTTGAACTGCCTTTTCAAGACTTATTCTTTCTTGTTCTTCTCTTTTGTTGCTAAATTCATGATCTTTTTTCTTCTTTTTTCCGCCTCTGGATTGGTTAAGATACATATCTTGAGGAATTATATGTCTTTTTATGGGCTGCTGGGGCGCACTTTGCTTTTTCGGAGTAGCTTCTTTTTGCTTCTTTTCATTCTTTGTATTATCCACTGCAGGCTTTTCAAAATTCTTTCTTGTCATTGAAGGCAAAGAAGAAAGTTTATCAGTGGAATTAACCACAGCCGACTTCTTCTCGGGAGCAGCCTTTTGTTCAACTTCATTTTTAACTTGTTGTTTTGGAGCAATTTGAGGTTTTTTCTCACGTTGCACAATAGGTTTTGGTGCGGGTCTAACAACTTCTAATTTTGATACTGTCTTAATAATTTTTTGTTCACTTGGTTCAGGCGAATTAACTTCTTCCTTAACGTCTGCCGTTTTTTGTTTTTTGACAACAAAAGCTTTTGGTTTAATAGAAGGTTTTTGATCTTTCTTATATAAAGCTTTTATTTTATCTATATAAACATCGCCAACCGTCGAACTATGCGATTTTAAAGATAAACCAAGTTTTTCATTTACTTTTTCAATTAATTCTTTGGAAGTTATATTAAGGTCTTTAGCTAATTCGTGTACTCTCATATTTCTCCAATTTATTTCTGGACATTATTATTAATTTTAAAATAACACAAGAATATTAATAAGTACAGCACTAAATATTTAATGAATCTATTTTAATTAAAGTCCAAGGCGCATTTTCATTTTTTCTTGCGAAATACTTAATAATTACGGTATTTTTATCTTTTAGATTGTCAATTTTAAAATTTTTAGGAAGTAATATTTTGTTCTGCTCAATAATTTCGTAAAAATCAAGAGGCTGAGCATAAGAAAACATCTTTTTATCAAGCTTGTATTGATTATTATCAACATATAAAATGACTTGTAAATACAGTTCAGGAATTTTAACCTTGGTATTATTTTCAATATCAAAAACCAAAAAATAAGAAAAATCTTTACTCAAAAATTTCTTTTTCTTTGCAATAAATGAATTTTCAATCAAAATATCATTTTTATAAACATAATTTTCAGAAAGCTTCTTTTTAAAAGAATTTAACTTCAACGTGTAATAATCTGAACTATGTAAACCACGAGTATTTTTTGATTCATCAGATAAATCTACCAAAAGCGAATTATAAATATAAGGATTTACCATAAAAATGTTTTTCTTAAAAACACTTGAAATATGTTTCTCTGCAATGAATTTATCAACATTGATATAAATTAATCCTAACTTATATCTTGCTTCATCACTTTCTTTAATTTTAAGGGAATTATTCAAATTTGAAATAGCTTCTTTTATTTTATTTTTTTTAATATTTTCATCTGCAAGCATTATATAACTTTTTGCATATTGTAATCTTATATGCTCTTTAAATTGCAAATCTTTAGAATTTTTTGCATATTTATATGCAATCTGATATGCACTTACAACCGCATCGTATTGTTTTTTTTCCATTAATGTTTCAGCAATTTGACTATATATTTTTGCTCTATATTCGAAAGCCTTGTCGTTTACCTCCATTATTTCATCAGCTAAGGTTGCAGCAAGATTAAACATACCCCTTCTTGCACAAAACTCTGCATAAGAATATAAAGCAAAATTTGAGCGCACGGAGGTTCCTACAGCTTCTACATATAACTTATTTGCAATATCATATTCTTTCAAATATTCATATATGCCTGCAAGCTTAATTTTTGCAAAATAATCCTTGGGATTTTTTTGCAGATATTTTTCAAGCTGCTCAATAGTGCAAAATTCAACTAAATTCTCAACATTAAGCTCTTCCGAGTTAATTTTTGCTTCAGTTCTAAAAAGTAATTCCAATTCAACACAAAAACAAAGAGAAATTACTGCAACAGCAGTTACAATTATTGTTATTATATAATTTTTCAGAGGATTTATGCTTTTTTTATTCATAATATTCTCTTATTTCAATCGATTCAATACCTATAACTTTTTTAAATATATCATTTAACTCTATTAATGACTTTTTAGTAGACACAACAGCAGCAAATCTTAATTCAACATGATTTACCAATTTTTTATTAAACTTAAAAACTTTATGAAAATTATTCTCAAAAATTGATTGAATTATATCACAATCTTTTAATGAAGCAGAAATTGAAATTTCGTACAAAGTGTACGATTTCTTTCTTTTCGAAAGTATATTTTTTTCAAGTCTTCGAATTAAAATTAATACAACTAAAGTCGCTAAAGATGTGATAATTGCGACAAAATACTGTCCGCAACCGCATGACATGCCCATAGAGGCACAAACCCACAAAGTTGCAGCGGTTGTAATTCCGGAAACATTGCTGCCGTGTCGCATTACGGTACCTGCACCAATAAAACCGATACCTGTAATTATTTGAGCAGCAATTCTAGCCGGGTCATTTGTGCCGATTGTATCCGGTGTAATATGCATTTCGAAGCCATATATAGACAATATTGTAAATACACAAGCACCCAGTCCGACTAAAATGTGCGTCCTAAGTCCTGCAAATTTGCCTGTCATCTCTCTTTCAATCCCAGGGATAAAAGACAAAACCACAGCCAAAACTACTCTAAACAAGATTATTAAATTTACTTCCATAACTTCCAACTTACTCTATTCTACAACTATTTTATTGTTTTAGGATCAAGTATATCTCTAATTTTATCCCCCAATACATTAAAAGACAAAACCGCAATAAAAATTAAAAATCCAGGCATTAAAAGCCAAGGTCTATATATTATATTTGCAAATTCTTGCGCTTCCCTTAACATATTTCCCCAGCTCGCATCCGGAAGTTGAATTCCAAGCCCCAAAAAGCTTAAGCCTGATTCCGCCAATATGTACGAAGGAACGGATAATGTAATTGCAATAATAACATAGCTTGATGTTTGTGGCAAAATATGTTTCAAAATGACCCTTTTTTTAGAAGCACCAATGGTCTCGATTGCTTTTATGTATTCCTGATTTTTTATGGACAATACCATACCTCTTATTACCCTTGAAAATCCAGCCCAGCCAATAAAAGCAAGGATTGCCGTAATTAAAGCAAACCTTTGAATAGATGTCATGTTAGAAGGTAAAATTGAAGCCAAAATAATTAATAAATAAAAACTTGGAATAGACATAATTGCTTCAGCTATTCTCATTAAGATTTTATCGGTTTTACCGCCAACATAACCCGAAATACCACCATACACAGCGCCGATTGGAAAAGATATCAAAAGGGCAAGAAAACCTATTGTAAGAGAAATACGACCGCCAAAAAAGAGTCTTGAATATACATCATGCCCATTTATATCGGTACCTAATAAAAATAAATTACATTCATCAGGTTTTGAAATTAGGTGAATATTCGTTTTAAATAAACCTAGAAATTTATACTCATATCCTTTTGAAAAAAATTTTATTCTATATTTTTTATCACGTAGTTGTTTGTATTCAACAGACAATGTTTCTTCATCAAAATACTTTTTAAAATTATAAGTATATGGAAAAGTGAACTTATTTTCAGGCGTTATAACGTATAAATTGCTTGGTGGCTGATAGGCAAGCTTTCTGTTTGCATAATTTGCAGGATAAATTGCAAAAAAATCCGCAAAAATAATTAAAAAATACATTACAATCAGCGCAATTAATGCAATAAAAGGTATTCTGTCTTGCTTAATTTTATTAAAAAATTTCAACATCAAATCCTCACCCTCGGATCCGTTAACTTCAGAAGTATATCTGCAATTAAATTTCCTGTAATTAACATAATTGCGCCAATCATAAGACTTGCCATTACCAAATTAATATCTGATTGCATTACGGCTTCCAATATAAGCTTTCCAAGCCCCGGATATTGAAAAACATATTCAGTTAATGCTGCACCCGAAAGCAATCCCGCAAACTCAAAGCCTAAAAGAGTTATAATCGGGTTTATTGCATTTCTTAAAGCGTGCTTTAAAATTATTTTTATTTTAGGTAAACCTTTTGCATAAGCAAATTTTATATATTCAGCACTTAAAATATCTAACAAATTAGCTCTCATTTGTCGCATCAAAGAGGATAAAGAAATTGTTGTTAAAACAAAAACAGGTAAAAATAAATGCCAACAAATATCCAATATTTTATGTAAAAGATTCATTTCAGAGAAATTAACACTGGTTAATCCGCCAACAGGAAACCATCCTGTATGCTGCGCAAATAAAAGCATTA
Organism: Candidatus Gastranaerophilales bacterium; assembly: GCA_944325185.1. Classification (GTDB taxonomy): domain Bacteria; phylum Cyanobacteriota; class Vampirovibrionia; order Gastranaerophilales; family Gastranaerophilaceae; genus RUG14156. The sequence continues at coordinate 58,423 of CALUZA010000032.1, forward strand.
GTATGGCAAAAAAGAACGAAGGTATAGCCATGCCGACACTTGAAATCAAAGTTAGAAGCCTATCAAAAAAAGAATTGTAATAAACTGCAGCCAAAATACCCAAAGGAATTGCAATTATCCAACTTGAAACAATAACTGCAAAAGATAAAAGCAGTGTATTAAAAATTCTATCCTTTATTTTAGTAGAAACCTTAGTGTTATCGGTACAATAACCCATATTACCAGATACAAAATTCTTAGCCCATAAAAAATATTGGACAATTACCGGTTTATCCAACCCAAGTCTTATTTTTTCTTTTTCAATAGTTTCTGCGCTTATTGCAGGATTTAATTTTAATTGCGCCAAAGGATCAACAGGAGAAAGTCTTATTAAAAAGAAACTTATTATAGATACCATAAAAAGTATCGGAATAGCACCTATTATTCTTTTAAATATATAAACCCAAGTATTCATACGGATAACATCCTACAACAATTATTATTTAATTAAATCAGCCTGTTAAGTTAATTAAATAAATTATTTAATCTCTCTTGAATATCCTGAGGATCAATTTCATTTGTAATATTATTTACATCCATCGCCTGTTGAAAATATCTTGCCGCTTCAACGTTTTCACCTTTTAATGCATAAGATCTTCCAAGATTATAATAAGCAAGAGCATAATTTGGATTACATTCAATTGCACAATTAAAACAATCTATAGCTTTCTGTAATTGTACTAAATCATCCAAATATATAACCCCTAAATTATTATGAGCAATATCATAAGTAGGGTCATATTTAATTGAAAGGGTATACTCTTTAATGGCTTCATCCAAATCACCCATACCCCAATATAAGTAACCTAAATTACAATGTATTTTAGAATTTTTAGGTTCAAGCTCCAATGCTCTTCTATAAACAATTAAAGCGTTTTTATAATCGTCATTATCATAAAAAGCACTTCCAAGAGAAATATAAACATCTATTTCCTTTGGGGTTAATATATTCGCCAGCTGATAATTTGCTATTGCACAATCCGTATTTTTAATAACATTTTGTTGAATATAACCTAAAGTTTGAGCAACAATACTTGTCCAATCGGCTTTTGGATTTATTGAAATTGCAGATTGATACTGTGAAATTGCTTTCTCTGCCTCACCTTTCATGAAGTACAAATTCGCCAAATTAGAATGTAAAACCGCGTTATTTGGATGTATTTTTATATATTTTTGATAATAAGCAATTGCATTATCATAATCGCCCAATTCTTCATAAGCCTGTACTAAACCTGAATAAGCGCTATGATTAAGAGAATCAATCCAAAGTGCCATTTTATATTCAATTACTGCCTCTTCAAGTTTTCCTGCTCTTCTGTATGTATCCCCCAAAGCAACATATAAAGCTGAAAATCCGGGCATTGTATCGATTGCCTTAGAATAACAATCAAAGGCAAGTTCAATCTGTCCAGCGGCAAAATAACTGTCTGCTTTAAACAAAATAGGAAGAATAGCAAACCACTTCATTTTAGATTTTAGATTTTTCTTTGCTTCTTTATCGAAAGGCAAGGTAATATACGATAAAATTAGTTCAATCCAACTCAAAAAACGCTTTTTTGTGTCTTTAAAATATAAAGCGTTCAACAATCTGGATTTTGAATAATGCATACATGATGTCGAGAAAAAAGCATGTTTTAATGCTTTATTAATATTTTCTAAAGCATCTTGAAATCTGTCTTTCTTTTTAAGGCAATTGGAAATCATGTAATAATTTTGAGCCGGATTTCCGCCTTTTTCCATCGAGATATTAAAATAATTAATTGCTTTATCCAATTCGCCTTTGTAATAAAGTGCAAGTCCGATTTTATGATAGATTTCACCATTATCAATTAAAACTTCAGCTGCCTTTTGATATTCCGTTATTGCTTCATCAATATATTGTTTAGCTTGATAAACATCTAAATGCCAATCTAAATACAAATCTCCTAAACGAATATGCAAGTTTGTATTAACAGGTTCATTTGCTAGCAAGCTTTGGCAATATTCAATTGCCTTTTGAATTTCGCCTTTTTTTGTTAATTTATTAATTTCCTTTTCAATTTTCTTGATATCTTCCAAAACAACTCCAATTTTTATTGACTTGTAATTAAATTATAAACATGTCTAACAATTCTGTCCTCATCATAAATATTTAAATTCATAAACTGTCCGACATATATATCATTATTTTTCTTTATAATTTTTGCTCTACAGATTATTTCTTTGCCGAAATCTCTCTCGAAAAATTTAAACTCCAATATTTCATCTAATTGCAACAAATCGCTATTTTTTATACGAAAAGCAATTCCTCCTGCTGAAATATTAACACAAACACAATCTATAATCTTATTTTCTTTTATAATCTCGAATGATATCGAACTCAAAACTCTTACAAATTGTCGTTTTTGAACAACAGGAACAGCAGGATTGTTTTCAATTATAATGCAATTATTTTTATCCAATTCGGAAATTACAGAACTTACCATCTTTTTTATACCCATAAAAGTATGGACAAAAACAGAAAGCTCGTCTAACTCTTTTAATAAAGAGGCGTCTTTAACCGAGTCCTTGTCAATTGAAACCAAAACTCTATCTGAAGCATAATCTGCAACAATTCCATTTATTGTAACATTGTTATCTAAAAGAATTTGAACTATATGATTTTTCCTTAATTCATACATAAAACGATTTTAAAATATTTTCTAATTTTTAGCAAATGTTATCAATCGGATAATATATAATCACATTTAATATCAAAATCATCCTGAACAAATTCATCTGATACAAATTGACTTTGAACAACAGCAACCTTTATAAAATCTTCTTTGTATTTATTAAAAAATCTGTCATAAAAACCTTTGCCGTATCCCAGCCTAAAACCATGCCTGTTTACAAGAAGCGCCGGAGTAAATACTATATTTAATTTTTTAGGTTCAACAACTTCACCCAAAGGTTCTAATATACCAAATTTTCCTTCTTTTAATTTATCACAACCCAAAAACTCTCTAAACTCTAATTCACTATCATGACAACAAGGAAAATAAAATTTCTTATCTTTATCACACAAAAGAGATGTTAAATCAATTTCATTTTTAATTGGAAAATATAAAGCTATATTCTTGGCATTCTTATAAATATCAGAATTTAAAATTTTAGAAACAATAATTTTTGAACTTTTTTCAATAATTCCGAGCTTATTAAAAGCTGCTCTTTTTTCAAGAGCACGCTTTCTTAGTACAGATTTATTAATTTTTTGTTCTTTTTGTTCTAAAACAAGCATTGCCTACTCCTGATTAGAAAGTATATGAATATGCAAATGCATTACTTCCTGACCTGCATCACTTCCTGTATTAATTAAAGTTTTAAAATGCGAAATATTTTCCTGTTTATTAATTTTTTTAATAGCTTCAAACATTTTTTTAATCAAATTAAAATCTTCAACAGAATTCAATGATTCAATATGTTCTTTTGGTATTACTAATATGTGTTTTTTTGCCTTAGGATTAATATCATTAATTGCAAAACAAACATCATCTTCATAAACAAATTTCGAAGGAATTTCTTTATTTAATATTTTACAAAAAATGCAATCTTTCATACCATCTCCTTATTTATCACAACAATAAAATTATAAAGTAAAAATATGAAATATTTATAATTTTATTTTAATTATATAAAATGCGTATTATAATGTTTACTGAAATATGGGGAATAGAATAAAAAAAACTATATCAATAATTTTAGCTGCTCTGTTTATTAATCTTTCTAATATTCAGTTTGCTTATTGTGCTTCAATGTCAGGACATGTTCAAAAAGATGAAACAATAAACCAAGAATTAGATGAAAAACTTTTTACAGGGGAAATTGAACATCTTGACGAAAAAGATACAATCAATTTAACAGTTTCTCAAGTTTTAAGCTCGGGCTATACTCTTGAAGGAGATGAATTTTTTGCAGAAGTAACGTCTGATGTTGAATCAGACAAAGGTATTTTGATTCCAACAGGAACAATTGTTCACGGACTTGTAAAATTCATAGAAAACCCCAAAAATATGGGACGTGACGGATATGTCAATATTGATTTTGACTACATGGTAACCCCCGATGGCAGAGAAATACCAATTCAAGCTTCGCTTTCAACAAAAGATAATCTCGTAAAAGGTGCTGCCAAAACCTTAGCTGTTCATGCAGGATACACTCTATTGGGAGGTGTTGCAGGCGGATTTTTTGCACTTAACGCACTTGGCCTTGGTGCAGCAATAGCTTCAAACGGATATACAATAGCAGGAGGTGCTGCAATAGGTGGTGTAGTTGGATTAACTGCTGCAATTATAAGAAAAGGCAACGGTTTTATGATAAAACCCGGTGATGAACTAAAAATCAAAATTGAAACCGGTTTTGACCTACCAGTATTCGCAAAAGATGCGTTTAAGCAAGAAGAGTTATTTTTAGACGGATTAAATGTTAGAATTAATTCTGTAAGTTTGGAAAAAGATCCCTTTGGAGTCGAAAACACTATAGTATTGTCCTTAGGGATAGACAACTATACAGACTATACTTTTTCAACTTTTGATATTGCACTTGCATCCAATACAGAGCAAATATATTTTCCCAGCCCCTTTGGAGATACTTCTCTTTGGTTTAAATCAATTTCTCCCGGAGAGAGGGTTGTAGGAAAACTTTCTTTCTGTATTAATGATAAAAAAGCGAAACATTGGCTTGTTTTTTATGATAGAAAAACAAAAAGACCGATTGCAAAATATTCAATTGACAATGCAAGAACTAATTTAAAAGAACTTGCAAAAATAAAAGAAAACAACAAAAAAAATCGCAAAAAAAGCAATAAATAAACAAATTTTGTTTTTATTTATATATGGTTTCTAATGATATCAAAATAACCAACGAAAGCATCTATGCAAAATTTAACAACAGGCTGAATACGCCTGTATCAAACTATGCATATAATAACTACACCGCAAATAAAATTTACTACTATAATGATGAAAAAAAATCGAAAAATAAAAAAATAAAAAGAAACCTCATAATAGGCACAGTCGGATTTACTCTAGCTTCTGCAACTATTTTTGCATTAGGCAACAAAGGATTTAAAATTGATAAACTAAAATCAACCACAAAAACATTGTGGGAAAAAATCCGCAATGCTTCGGTTAATTTAACAAATTTAAAAGATGACGCCTGGGATAGATTTGCAACATTTCTCCATGAAAAAACGCCTCTTAAATTTGTAAAAAATACGGGTGATAAATTTAGCGACTGGTATAGATCAAACGTATACAAATCACTTGAAAAAAGTTTCAAAAAGGCGCAAGAAGATATAATTAATGCTAAGGGCGGAGAACAAATAAAACCGCAAATAATAGAATATAAAACTTTATTTGAAAATCTTGATAAAAACATAAGAAAGGCTGCAACCGACTCAAGGATTTCATCAAAAGAAACATTACTCAAAGGCAAAAAAGGCAAATTGAACAACCTGATATCAAATATAAGTTCTCCAATAGGGGATAACAACATTATAGGTGCAGTTAAGAATTCAGCCAATTTAATTAAAATTCCAGAAAACGCAGATGAAAAACTAAAAAATGCAATTGAACATTATAACAAACTGCAACAAGATATGCTTATACCAAAATTAAGAGATATTAACTATGGATGCGCACCTACCGATATAATTACCGTAGGAATACCGGTAGCGGCATTCGGAGTGGCTATGGCAAATGCTGACAATAAAGAAGAAAGAAATTCTTTACTTTTAAATTTAGGAATTCCACTTTTACCAACATTGGTTATGCCGATAATAGGTACGGTTTTCCCGATTTTAAATGGAATGACAGCAATTATAACAGGACTTGCGGTAGGACAGGTTGCTTCGCAAACAGCAAAAATTATTGATAAAAAAATTAATAACAACTCGGAAAATAAAGCATAAAAAAACACCCCCAAAGGGGTGTTTATAGTTTAAACTATTCTGCAACGCTAATTACGCTAACAGGGCAAGCATCTGCAGCGTCTTTTACGCAATCTTCATTACCTGCAACTTTAGAATTATCAGCAACGCAAACATCTTCAACCTTGAATACTTCAGGGCAAAAAGATTCACATGCGCCACAAGCTATGCAACCATCTTCAATAGTAACTTTCATTTAAAATCTCCTTAACTAAATTACCATATAAGAGTATATAGAAAAATATAAAATTTTACAATACGCCAATTCGATTACGGATTATAATTTTTAATTATGTTTTCGTCAGTTATGGTACCGCTGTTGTATAATAATTCCAATTGAGCAATATTGTATTTGGCAATTGTCGCAACGTATTGTATTCTTGCCTGTGTCATTTCACTTTGGGCCTGAATTACATCCAATAAAATACCTTTTCCGTTATTAAATCTAAGCATAGCAAGTTTAATACTGTCATTTGAATAATCTACTCTTTGTTTGGTTACAATCATTTCTTTTTTGCTAAAATCAAAAACCGATAAAGCATCTGTTAATAGCTGTTCTATATCACGTAATTTATTTTGAAATTCAAGAGTTCTAACTTTTATCTTTTCTTTTTGAGCTTTTATTTTCGTAACAGTTCCCATTACCGTATTTTCACCCGGTTGCCAAGTTACAAACGCTGCTGCAATATAGTTTGGACGCACCGAAGTACTTATGGTACCTTGAAATTGTTCTTGAAAATTCAAAAGCGGTTTTGGCATAAAATCTGTCATATAAACGCTTTTTATATTTTTTTCGTATGAAATTAAATCCTGATAGCTTTTTAAATCTTCTCGATTTTCAACTGCAAGAGCAAAAAAATCAGTTAGTTTTAATGTTGAATCCACCAAATGCATTGGTTTTATATCATCCTCAAATGGCATCAAAGCAGTATTAAGCTCAATCCCCATAATATTAGCCAATCTCGACTGAGAAAGTTTAAATTTATTCAAAGCCTCAAGCAAATTAACTTTAGCTTGAGCGGATTCAGTTTCTGAACGAATCACATCAAACTTTGTACCAAAACCTGATTTCTCAAGCTTCTTTGCAAGTGTAAGCTGCGCATTTCGCTCAATTAAATTCCTCAAATATATTTCAATATTTAATTTTGCAAGGAGCATTTCATAATAATATCTCGAAGTAAGATATATAACTTCGGTTTTAGTGAAATTTAAATCATGTTTTCTTGCTCTCTCTAATGATTTTGAAGCTTTTGCCTGAAAAATTTGTTTTCCGCCTTCTGTTAATTTATGTTCCGCAGTGATATTAACAGAAATTGCAGTCTCGTGAAAACGATCATTCAAAACACCACCAACAAGAATTTGACCGCTATAATCAGCTATATAAGAAGTTGTTGTTAAAACAGGAAGAAACTTTGATAAAGAATTTTGATATTCATATTTTGAACTTTTAAAGGTATGATATTTAATTGCAATATTGAAGTTGTTTCTAAGTGCAGTTTGAATACATTCATCAAGACTGACAACTTTGTAATCATTTTTGATTTCTTGCCTTATAAATTTTTCAATATCAATATCGTCTATAAATTTTTCACAAAACTCGTTTAAATTGCAATTAGTGTTGAATGTTAAATCAATAGGACCTTCAAAAAGTTTTTCAGCACCAAAGACCAAATTCATATTAAAAATCAACAAAATCAATATAATACACACTATTCGCATTGATGTATTTTATAAAATAATAAAAAGAATAATAATATCTTTATCGGCTAATACTTTTGTGATAAATTTTTAATGTAAGGATATAAGGGATTTAAAATGACAAATTGCACAAATGAACTTTCTACGACATACAACGCAAGAGAAATTGAAAAAGATACATATAAATTCTGGGAAGACAATAATTTATTTAAAGCAGATGCAAAATCAAACAAAGAAGCATATTCAATTGTAATTCCTCCACCAAACGTAACCGGTGTTCTTCATATGGGCCATGCACTTGACGGCACATTGCAAGATATACTTATACGTTATAACCGTATGAAGCAAAAAGAAGTTCTATGGATGCCCGGTTGTGACCATGCGGGCATTGCAACGCAAAATGTTATTGAAAAAAATCTTGCAAAAGAAGGACTTACAAGACACGATTTAGGCAGAGAAAAATTCCTTGCAAAAACCTGGCAATGGGCAGATGAGCACAAAAACCGTATATTGGAACAATTTAAACTCTTAGGAGCAAGTTTCGACTTATCAAGAAAAAGATTTACCTTGGATGAAGGCTGCTCAAATGCGGTTAAAAAGGTTTTTGTAGACCTATACAACAAAGGACTTATATACAAAGGCAGCTATATTGTTAATTGGTGTCCAAGATGCCAAAGTGCAATATCAGACATAGAAACAAACTATGAAACAGAAGACGGTCATCTTTGGGAAATATCTTATGCTCTAAAAGACGAAATGGGTGCCATAGTAATTGCAACAACTCGTCCTGAGACTATGTTTGGCGATGTTGCAATAGCGGTAAATCCAAGCGACTTTAAATATAAAGATTTAATAGGAAAAACCTGCGTAATGCCCCTCACAGGAAGACAAATTCCTATAATAGCAGATGAATATGTTGACAAATCATTTGGCACAGGTGCGCTAAAAATTACCCCAGCACACGACCCGAATGATTTTGAAGTAGGGCTTCGTCACAACCTGCCTCAAATAAAGGTAATCGATGAAAAAGGACTAATGATGAGAAACGAGTATGTTCCTCCTCAAATCCAAGGACTAACAAGAGAAGAAGCTCGTAAAAAAACCGTAAAAATGCTTGAAGAAAATCAAGTTCTTGTAAGAGTAACAAAACACGTTCATAATGTAGGTAAATGCCAAAGATGCAACACTACTATTGAACCATTATTATCAAAACAATGGTTTGTAAAAATGGCGCCTTTAGCACAACCCGCTATTGAAGCGGTTAAAACCGGAAAAATCAAATTTATTCCCGAAAGATGGGAAAAGAACTACTTAATGTGGATGGAAAATATACGTGATTGGTGTATTTCAAGACAACTCTGGTGGGGACATCAAATTCCTGCATATTATCATAAAGAAACAGGGGAAATGATTGTTGCAGCCGAAAATCCTGATCCAAATAACTACATTCAAGATACCGATGTACTCGATACTTGGTTTTCTTCAGGGTTATGGCCCTTTGAAACAATGGGTTGGCCCGACACAAACTCTGACGACTACAAAAAATTCTATCCGACATCTACCCTTGTTACAGGATTTGATATTATCTTTTTCTGGGTAGCAAGAATGATTACTATGGGGCTTGAATTTACAAAACAACCTCCATTTTCAACAGTATACATTCATGGACTAATCAGAGACGAACACGGACAAAAAATGTCAAAATCAAAAGGCAACACAATTGATCCTGTTGATTTGATTGAAAAATACGGATGTGATGCGCTTAGATTTACATTAACATCATTATGTACTTATGGCGGTCAAGATATTAAAATCAGTGATGAAAAATTTGAATTTGGCAGAAATTTTGCAAATAAAGTATGGAATGCATCCAGATTTACTTTAATGAACGTCACAAAACCAAAAGAAGAGTTAAAAATCGATTTTAATACCCTCACAATTGCCGACAAATGGATACTAAATGAATTAAACAAAACAGCAAAAGAAGTAAACGAAAATATTCAAAACTACAGAATAGGCGAAATTGCTTCAATTCTTTACGAATTTTTCTGGAGCAAATATTGCGATTGGTATGTAGAGCTTTCGAAAATTGAAAAAAATGAAGCGGTATTAGTTTACGTACTTGATAACTTTTTAAGGCTTTTACATCCTATAATGCCGCATATCACTGAAGCTATATGGCAAAAAATGCCCATAGAAAAAGATACAAAAGGCATACTAAATGCAAAATATCCGGAATATAACGAGAAGTTTGTTTTTGAAGAAGATGCAAAAAAAATGGAAACAGTCTTTGAAGCAATTAAAGCTCTTAGAAACATTAGAGCAGAATTCAACATTCCGACAAGCTCAAAAATTGATATTATTATAGACAACAATGAAGAGCTTTATAAACAAATAATTCCTTATTTAAACAGATTAGCAAAAGTTAATTCGACAAAATTTGAAAAAAACTGCAATCACCCAAAAAGCGCATATTGCGTTGTAGATGACACAAAAATAACAATACCTCTAGAGGATTTAATTGACTTAAATCAAGAAATAGCAAGACAAAAGAAAAAAATTGAAAAACTTGAAGCTGAGCTAAAATCAATTGAAGGAAGATTAAATAATCAAAAATTTGTTTCATCTGCGCCAAAAGAAGTTGTTGAAAAAACCATAGCAAGAAAAGACGAACTTAAATCTGAAATCAAAATAATTGAAGATACAATTCAAAAACTTGCTTAGCTAAATTAAAAATCTTAATTTTACGGTATTCAAAAGTGCTTCAATAAAGATTTTAAAAGACATTTTTGAAATACCGTATTTTCTATTTTCAAAAACAATAGGTATTTCAATATAATTAAAGCCTAATCTAAATGCTCGATATTTCATTTCAAGCTGAAAGCAATATCCTTTCGAAATGATATTATTCAATCCTATCTTTAATAAAACATCTTTTCTCCAACCATTAAAGCCACCGGTTAAGTCGTTAATCGGACAATTTAATATTAATTTAGAATAAATAGAACCACCCTTTGAAATAAATTTTCTTAAAAAAGTCCAGCCAATGACCCTGCCTTTTGGAATATTTCTTGAACCAATTACATAATCATAGGTTTTTAATTTGTCAATAAGTTCAGGTAAATAATCAGGATTATGAGAAAAATCCGCATCCATTTGAATAAAATAGTCGAAACCATTATTCAAACCAAATCTAAATCCTTCAATATAGGCGCTGGCAAGCCCCATTTTTGCTTTTCTTTTTATAAGATAAATATTTTTATATTTTTTTTGATAATCATATATAAGCTCAAAAGTTCCATCTGAAGAAGAATCGTCGACAATCAAAATCGAACAATTTAAGTTAAAAACAACGTCATTAATTTTTTCGATTAATTTTAAAATATTTTCAGCCTCATTGTATGTAGGTATTATTATTAAAATGTTCATTTTTTTACCTTAGAATAATCAAAAGTTGTATCAAATATGTTATCTAAATATTTTACAAATTCTTTATCAGGATATTTATATGTGAATTTTTGAAGATTATTTTTTAAATAAACATTGTATTTATCATCAGAATAAGCCTTTTTATACTCATGATTTTCATCTAAATGTTTATTACATTTCCAAATCTTTTCAACAAGTATAATATCAGGCTTGATTCTATCAATTGCCGCATTAGGATAATCTCCAAACCAATTTAAAAAGAACATGCTCTCATCAAAAAGCCGAGAAGAGTATACCTGCTCCTGCCTGCCGTCCATATAAATTTTTAACTTAGGATAATATTTATACGCAATAAAAGAACCATTATAAAACCCGCTAAAAACTTTCCCTTCGATATTATTTAATTCAAGAAATCTTAAAGGCTGTATGGGAAAATGTTCAAGTACTCTTGCATAATAAGAATAAGTAACAGGAACCGTAACAAATACAAAGAAAGAATATGTATAAATTAAAAAATATACACAAATTTCTCTAAAATATGACAAATATTTAGCTACAATTATATCAATTTGAAGATATTGTCTTAATTTTTCCATTAAAGAATTATAAGTAAAATAGAAATCTTCGTATGAAAAAATTGAATACACAACAATAAAAAGACCGCTGTGCTTAATATATTTTGCCGACAACAAAGCAAGTGTTAAAAGTATAATCAGCTTTGTTTTATCAAGCATAGAAAATTTAATTTTTTTTACAAAAATCTTATAACCATAACAAATAAATGCTCCAAACAATAACGCCTTATAAAAAATATGAGCTTTTATAGATGCGCTAAAAGGCGATTGCCACTCAGAAATCCAACTTCTATCCAAATAAGCACTTTCAATAATAAATTTTATATAATCAAAACCCCAAGGATTAATAAAAAAAGCTAAACATACAAAAACTAATGTTATCAAATACTTCTTATAAGGTTTTTTATTTAAAAATTCGCCAACAGCGTATAAAAACAATACTCCAACTCCGGAAATACAACCACCATGGACATTTAACCAGAAAATCATAATAAAAGGCAGAAAATAAAGATATAAATCCTTACCTTTACGCACCTTTTCAAGCAAATATATCCAAATGGCCATCAATAAAAAAGTTATTAATTGACATCTGACTGAATAAACAATAATTGAAGATTGTAGGGAAATCAAAAGCAAAAACAAATAAAATCCAATGTTACGTGGACTTTCTTTGTGTGAAATTTTATCCTTTAAGGCAAAAGAAATCACAACAAAAGTTAAAAATACTAAAATTCCTTTTAGATAAGTAAGCCCTACAGCACCAAATTTAATTCTAATAAAATATATAAATCCGCTTGAAAGCCACTCAGGATCGTACCAAACATGAGTTTTAGTATATGAAACAACATCCGAAAACATAGGAAAACCTTTATGATAAACATGGTTTCCCATAATCAATCTTGCCCAAAGATCAACATCTAAACCATTATATTTAATAGAAACAGCCATGGTTAACAAAAACAAAGATGCATAAAAAATTATAATTTTAATTTTTGTGATATCAATTTTAAAAAGCTTATTCATAGTCTAATAATAGCTTATGACAGCAATTAATACTAAATTTTAAAAGTTTTTAACATTAGATTTATTAAGAATTATTAAATTAAATAAAAAAAATAAGCAATTAAAATATGAAAAATAACTTTATTAGAATGTAAGGGAAAAAGTTAATATGTATAGATAATTCAGTAATTTTATATAATTGAGGATGATAAAAAAGATATTTTTACTCTCTCTCTTGATATCCTCGTGTTTATAAATGTTTGACCATGTCAAACATTTTTTTTTGCAAAAAAATACAGCCACATTGAATATATTGTGACTGTATTTTTTCTTATTTAATTTTTAAAATTTGTTTTCGATTTTTATTTTTATTAAAAGATATATGCACCCATTTGTCATATTCATTTATTAACTGATCAAATTCAATATTTGAATTTTGTATTATTTTTATTATTTCATCAGGTGTCATTCCAATAACCTTAAAATCCGCCGCTTGACCATGTTTATGTTGAGAATTGTTTACTCCTGATAATTTTTGATTTAATTTATCCGACCTAAAACCTGAAGTAATAATCATAGGTTTATTTAATTTTTCACGAATAGGTTGCAAGCAATAAACAATTAAATTAAGTAAATTATCAAGAGAAGGCAAATCAGGCATGTTAGAGATATTGTTTTTATAAGCCGTATCAGAATATACTAATTCAGAAATTTTAAAGTTTAAATTCATAATTTTATACCCTATTGATTGAATTTATTAGAAGATTTTTAACATCCGAAATATCTGAATGTATTTGAAGCATTTGATCCTGTAAGGCCTTATGGTTATCAGAATAGGTATCTTTAGTAACAAAATGTTCCATTCCATAAGTCATAAGCTCGGCTTTTAAATTATTCATATCCTCAACTCTTGCAAATATTCTCAAACACAACAATAAATTTATTACAAAAAGCGCAAATGGTGCATATTCAAATAAATGCTCCATTAATTACTCCACTTACAAAATTTTTGAAAATTGTCAACAGAATGAAACATAAGCCAACGAGTAAAAGAATTTACTCCTGCAACATAAAGCAAGCGTTCAAATACACAAGTTGAAAAATATCTGTCATAATCGACATAATTGTGATTTTCACACAAAACATCATGAACTAAGCTTGCAATTAAAAATCGAGGATCGGTTTTTGCACCAACCATGCGCCAAAATATCCTTGGTATACTTGCCCCATCCCAACAATATTCCTTAGGAATTGTAAATTCGTATGCTTTTTCTTTTTCTTTATTTTTTAAAATCACATCTACAGAATTTTCTAAAATAAAAGGTTTTTTATATATTTTATTTTTTTCTCTTTTAGAACATTCAGGAATAACATACAATACAGAAATATCGGGTAATGCACTAAAATAAATTTCTAATGAATCATCCTTGTACCATTCAAGCATTATCTTCACCCGTAATTAGCTTTGTGTAGTCATTTGTTTCAAAAAATTCATCAAGTTGCTGCTTTGAAATACCTAACACACCACCCAAATTATCAATCAAGGGATTGCCACGATAAAAATCCAAAGCCTCATCAAAATCAATTAATGCCATTTCTTTTTGTAAAATTTCATCTTGATTTGTTGCAGGCATATTATTTAATATTGATCGAACTTGCTCTCTTGTAACCCCTTTAGCTTGCAACAATGCTCTAAAAACATCACCACGGGTCAATTTTAACATTGCAATTCTTTGTGCTTCTTTTTGAGCCTGCTCTTGTTCATAATTTTCGTTATCAATTAAAACATCATTTTGCCAAACTTTTTTGCCATCTAAAAATTCTTCAAACTCTTCATCAGAACACTGATATAAAAGTGTTCTACCCCAATTATTTATTGTTTCAATTTGTTTATGAGGTTCCTTTAAATTATCAAAATATATCATTAATACGCTCCTTTCAAAGGGCACATAACGAGCCTTTTAAACCTGTCCCCACCTTCAATCATAAATGAATAACCTTTTGGAACAAAGGCACAAACAGTTTCAGCACAATTTGCCGCGTGCTTTTGCGCAACCTTGCCTTGAGTTCCATCATTAAACCCGCTTGTCGCCATAATACCAGAAGGATTTGAAATTTTAATTATAGTAAAGGGGCTTGAAGTATTTGTTGAACTGCCACCATAAATAAAGCAATCGTAAGGAGCTAACACCCAAGCTTCATAACTTACTATTGTTGCCCTATCATAATCAGGAACCGAATAACCTGCAGTTTGGGATTTTGCTTCTTGAGTGATATTGCTAAAATCACATTTAGCATACGAAGTTAAACTTGTATTTAGGGCATTTATTTGACCCGACTGAACTTCTAATTCGTCTTCAATAGTGTCAATGGTATCAATTTTATCAAATTTATCTTTATTTGTTTGAATTTCATTATTAATGCCAACAATAGTATTTTTTATCTCATTGACAGCGTTTAAAGCCTGAATTGAAGCATTTGAAGCGTTAACAGCACTTAAAGACTGAGAATTAATTGTTTCAATAAGCTCTTCCGGAGTATTTTCGGAACATTCTTCAACTTTGACACATAATTCAATCTTTCTTGCAAGTATCTGAACTAATCTTGTTAAATAATCAAAAGAATATTCTAAAGCCTCAAGATTCAATAACGAACTATTATTATACTGGGTCTCTTGAGAAACAGGCAAAGATAATTCCAAAGAAATTTTCTCATCACTTGCTAAAACCCCATACTCTGAACCTGCTAAAGGAAATGTAATATAGCTTCCATTATTATTTTTAAATTCATTTATAGAATAGTCAACTCCTTCAACCAAAAGAGATTTAAGACTATTTTTGTCAAAATGATAAACTTTTAATTGACTGTTATCTTCAATATAAAAATCAAAATCAAATGTAGTTGCGCTATCATTTCCCTGATAGTTGTTAACCGGTAATATATCGTAAATCAAAATTAATATCTCCTTTACTAAAGTAAAATAATTTTAAATTTTCATTATTATCAACAATTTCAAAATCTGCTTTTTTTAACCATTTCAAAAATTCAAAATTAGATTTATAAATAAAATTAAATAAAAAGTCATAATCATCCTTAAAACATTCAAGCTTATTTTTCACGTATCGCAGAACTAAAATTTTATTTTTTTTAAATTCATTGCTGCACAAAAACCAAACCTGACCAATTTTAATATCTTTAAAACAAATTTTTTTGACACCGCCGATTGCAAGCGGAATACCATAATCATTAGCTAAAAAGTATGTTTCTTTATTTCCTTTGCAAACTTCAATAAATTTTTCTTTAACATCTTCTTTAAAAGAAAAACACAATTCAGCTAAATCCTCTTTTCTAATATCAGCCCAAAAAGCTAATAAATTTTTAGTATTTACATCAAGCTCAATCATATTTGTTCAACTTCTTCCAAAGACACAGTAACAGAAACCGATAATATATTTAAAGGCAAAGGGAATTTTTGAACTATTTTTACTGTAGCTTGCAAAGTTGAATTCGATAAGGGGCAAAACTCAACATCCTGATTATATAATTTAAGAGGATTGTTAATGCTGTCGTGACTTCTTGCGTTTTGTGACAAACTGCCGTCCATATTTTCTATAAAGAAATCTTCTCTTGAATTTAAAACCTTTATATCAACTTTATTTATAACTTTATTAACCCCAAGAGTACTTTCACTTTCAAGATTTAAAGTTTCCATAGAAAAAACATAAGGAAGACCTATAATTACATTACTTGCAGCATAAGGCAATTCTATACATCCATCTTCATCAACAACCAAATCTTCAACTACACCATAATCAGCAAGAACAATAACTTCTTTATTTTTTAAATGCTCCAATCCTGAAATTGCAGTAACTTTTTCCTCAAAAGTCTTTTGTAAAGCACAATCAAGGAAGAAAGCGTCTTTCATAGAATTTACAACTCTTGTTTTAAAACGTTCAATATAGCGCACTTCTTGATTATCAATCATTCTTTTAATAACAAAATAAGCTATATCTTCATTGTTTTCCCTTATTGTTGCAACGCTTTCAAAAGCGCCGTCTGTAACGTGCCTATGCCATGCTGTTATTTTTTGTTTAGGATTATAGGTAAGTGCATTAATTGTCCCGTCATTCATTATGCACCAGACAATTCTATAAGGCTCTTTTGAATAGGCCATATCCACAATCTGCTTACCTTCAAACAAATGATTTACCAGTAAAGTTAATTCCTCACCATCATAAGCATCAGAAAGATAATTATAACCCAAATCACGCAAAATATTTCCGCCTGATTGCACAAATAGAACCATAGAACCAGATATTACGGGTTTAATTTTTGAAGCACCATAATATGATTGTAAATTAGCAACAGGCGTTGGTGATGCAGAAAAAATACCGTCAGAACCATTTACAGACCACTCGGCATTTGTTGTCATAACAAGCAAGTCGTCAAACGGAATCAAATGTTGAATTTGATTAGCAACATTATCATAAATAGACATAGAAATTGCATCAGTTGCATTTAAAGGACGAGAAATATTGAAATTGTTATTCGTTCCGCTTTGACTAGCCCAAAAAGTTTGAGGAGAATTTACAGATGATGCATAAACTTTTCTTTGTTGAAAATAACACACACAACCAGGGTTTTCATTTTCAAAAGGATTTGAAAATATAGGAGCGCAGCTTGATAAATCAGGTTCAATATTGTTATCTTTAAAAGTAGTCGAGCTTGAAGTGCCAACATAACCAAAAATACCGTTAACAGAACGATATATATTATATTCAAGAGCATTATTAACAGCCGTCCAAGAAACTGTTATATACTCGGAAGTTGTCCAATAAGCCTCAAGGTGACCTACAACATAGGCAACATTGCTTCTTGTACTTTCTTCTTTAGTTATACTATCAACAGCACAAACAACATACTCGTATGTTGTAGTATTTGATGCAGTGCTACCTGTATACACGGCAGTAACATTAGAGGGTGCTTCCAAAGATGGCTTAAAATCGATTGAATTCAATTGCCAAACATTATGATCAATTCTTGAAAGTTCATAAGGAGTCAAGCTCTTATGGACAATTGTAAGCACGTCTGCTTGTTGAACATAATCAAGCTCAAATAAAATATCTTCTCCAAAAGGAGTTTCGATTTCATATATCTCACCTTCATCAGATAAAATATATCCGCCATCCTTAATAAATCGAAAATATTTATCGCCGGCTTCAATAATATAACTTTGCTCCAAGTTAAAAACAAATGGAATTAATCTTGTTTTTTTATTGTCAAATTTAGCTTTTACCAAAAACTCTAATCCCGGTCTATTTACAACACATCCTTCTTGTAAAACCATACCATTTATGAGTTCTTTTACGCCAAGTGAATATTGTTCCAAATCAACCCTTCCTTGTAAAGAAGGAGAAATAATTCCTCTGGAAAAAGAATTTTGACTGACTCTAACGCTCATATTTAACTCCTAGCATCCAAATATGTATTTTCATCATAAATTTCTTCGATACCTTCTCCGGCATTTAGAACTTTAGCATGTTTTAAAATTTCGCTATATTTTTTATATGCGGCTTCACCCTTCTGAATGCTTCCAACAAGTACGTTTGAAGTTAAAGAAGCTAAATAAAAAGCAAGGGCCATTGAAAACTCGCAACTAAAATAAATTTCTTTATCAACTCGTCTTGTATATCTTAATACCGCATGTTCAACGTTTGTATAAATTGCCTTATCCCCGTTTGAAAGCGAACCTATTGAAAATTTTTGAAGCCTGTAATCACCCTTTTCAAAAATATCTCTTGCGCATACACAATCATTAGGATAATCATAACAATATTTATATTTTGACGTTAAATCAAAATTTTCAACCAAAGAAAGAACTTTAAAAGTGCTTGCAAAATTCCAATCAAAATCTTTTAAAACATAATCTTTTGCAAGAAAATAATAATTATTCAATAAAATTGCTCGGCTGTCCGTAGAATTTGCATTTTCTAAAGGAGTAGACACTCCCAAAATATTTAAGGCAATATTAAAAATTTGTGCTTTTGAATAAGTCATTGCGGAAATATTCCTCCTTCATTATTCTTATACCAACTTGAAGCAGCCATTCCTGCTTCACCTAAACCGGTAAGTGCATAATTTAAAAGATAGTTTTTAGTATTTTTCTGATTAATTTTTGCAGACTCCAAATAGCTGTTTGCCTGCTCCATATAACTTTCTGATTTTAAATTATAACTATCTTGTATGCTTTGAGCGTTTGAATTGGCATTATTTAATACATCATAATACCCTAAACTGCTGGTTTGTCCTGATATATCCAGGCCGCTTGCAGCATTTCTTGCAGCCAATTTATTTGCTTCCTGTAAACCTGAAATTTTTTCCTGTCTTGCTTCTTCAATGCCTAATTGTCTTTGCCTTAAAGCCTCATTTTTAGCACTTTCAGCGTTATTTATTGCAACCTGAGTTCTATAATTTGATTCGCTCACTGTTTGTGAAATCGAACTAACCTGACCAAGTACGCCAGAAACAACTTTCATACCCGTTCCCAGTGCGGATAAATATGGTACACACATTATATTTTCCTTTCATTAATAATTAAAAAAAGTGGGCTATAAAAGCCCACAAAAAGCCAAAATTAATTACATTTCATGATAACTTAGCTCATCAGATGCAACAACACCTGCTGTAATTTTTCCTGTTGTAGCTGTACCATCTACTGTATAAGCCAATCTAATATAGCCTTTATTGCCTTTAGGTAAATAAGAAATAGGGAATTTTTTTCCTGCCTTTAAATCAGCCAAGAGCAATTTAGATTCAGCTAAATCAGAAGAAGATGTAAATTCAGCAGTATCAGAAGTTTGAATTTTTACATTAAGACTTGTAAGTCCGGTAAAATCCTCAACTGCTTGAATAATTATCGGTACAAAAGAAATATCGTTTTTACCAAATTTAACTGTATTTGTTGAATAAATTGTGCCCGTAGTAATAGCTTGGGCATCTGAAAATAAATTTTGTGCGTCTAGTAACATTTTTCCTCCTAATTAATTTATGAAACAGCTTTTTCATTATTTCTGATTTGATCAACACATTTAACAGGAATACCCAAGAATGAAACTATAGGACGACCCGCAAATTCATCAACAGAAAGTTTTACATTGTTTTTGTTAATTGCTTGGAAATGCAAATATGTTTCTATTGTTTCGTTGCAATATATTACAGTTTGTCCTGTTTTTGCAAAACGCTTAATTCTGTGATATGCGCTAATCATCAATTTAATTAAGTCGGCAGGACTTTCGCCGGATAAGTTTTCTACATCAATATTGGCAATACGTGCAGTAGAACGAAAATCACGAACAGTCATACCGATATCCCATTTAAAATGATCTCTATAGACTTCAAACATATTTCCGTTTGCATCTGTAGCTGTTTGAGCACCTTTATCGGTATGTACAAGACCCATTTGAGAACCTTTAGGATATAATAAATGAGTATGCAAATCTCCCCAGGTTACAAACCAGATAGATGTATTTTTATTTCCTGTTCCGCCTCCATCTAAAACCCTATAACCAATAGATGTTGGATCGTTAGATATTTTGTTATATCTTACTGCCAAACCATCAAATCCTGCAGGATTTGTTGCTTTAGAACCATAAAAAATATTTTCCTGAACAGTATTATTCATAGATTCTAAGAATGCTTGAGCTTCGTTCATTCTAAATTGTTGAGTATCGCCTTCAAGGTCAGCTAAAGATTTATCAACTTGAGAATAAACTTCAAGCATTCCGGTAGTATCAGTAATTTGTGTGTATTCACCCTTAGAAGAAGCAACACCTTGATAGAATTTTCTAAATTCAACTTCAGGTAAACCGTTTCTAACTGTTGTCTTATGAGTAGAACCTTCATTACATTCTCTAACAACAGCATCTTCTAATATCACGTTTGATTGTGATAATAAATCAATAATGGTTGTTGCTATTCTGCCGTTTTCTTTTTGGGCAAATTTGTCTTTTAAAGTTAAATAAGTGTTTCCTACAACTGACATTTTTCCTCCTTATTAGTCATTTTTTCCATACAAAATTTGCGCAGGAGTTAACTCCTCAAATGCTGGTTTTCCATAGTGTGAAAGATTATCTTCTTGAGCCAATTCGCCGATTTTATAAAACATTTTTATAAGCTCGGGATGATAGTTTAGTCCTGTTTCCTTAAATGCTTCTTTTAATTCGGCAGAGGCAAACTCATTGTAAGCACCATCTGCAACCCTCATATATTCCTTTACTTTTGGAGTATTTGGGTCGGGAAGTTCTGAATCTGCACAAAATTTCTTATAATAACCCGATAATTTATTACTTAAATTCAATTCATCATCTTTTTGATATTGTAAATTTTGCTTTTTAGACATCGAAAATGCCATATCTAAAAGCATTTCCATTGCAGACTGAGATAAGTTTAATTTTTTTGCAATGACGATAAATTGATTCATAAGTTCATCATCCAAACTAAAACCTTCAAGGTTTTGAAATCTTGAATAATCATATTTTTCAGGGACTCCGAACAAATTTTCATCCTTGCCTTCAAGATACAAGGGGTTTTTAATTTCTTGTTGCATTTTTATCCTTTCTTTTGTGATATAATTTAATCAAGGGGAGTAAAATATTATGAAAAAAATATCTTTTTCTATTGTTCTTGTGTGTTTATGTATTGCATTTTGTTGCTACAGTGCTTATGCAATGCAAACTAATTTTTCCAAAGCCATCAGAACATGCGAAAAATTCTCTCAAAATGGCAGCGTTCAAAAAAACGGTGAAATTTTCAACATCTTGGTAACATTAGAAAAAGCAAAAAACGGGCATTGTGTCTACAAAGAAAAAATATACCAAGGTGATGAATATCAAATGCTAACCTGTAACTTTAACGAAGGCCAACTTCCTTTTATGTCCGACTCAATGGAAAAATACAGCGAAGTATTCAAAAAAGAGTTAGCTAAGAACAGAATTTTTGAAGCCAAAATGACATCAAACGGAGAAATTTTTCAAAAATATCTCGCAAACCCCAAATACTGTACAATCACACACTCTAAGAAGTAATTCTACTTTTAAAATATTCCGAAATACTGTCGTTATTTAAAGAATTTTTAAAAAGCTTCATTCTTCTTTTAATTAGTTCTATTTTTTTATTTTCATCAAGGTTGTCTGTTTGAACATCGGAATTATAAAAATCGTTTTCCACAAGCTTGATAAAATTATATTTCTCATCATTATTCTTTATTTTTAATACATCAATTGCGCTATTAATTAGCAAAATATCATCTTTTATCGAATTAATTTTTGAAGTTTGTATATCATTTTTAGTTCTATTAAATTTTTGTATATCGGAAGAATCCAATTTATCATTCAAAGAATTAAAATCTATTGTCAAAAATTTATCCTTATCCTTTAAAATTAAATCCCTTATTTCAAGATAAGAATTTGGATCAGTCTTTTGAATAGAAGCTTTAGGGATAAAATCAGAATCGTTTGAATTGAGCGCTCTATAAAATTTATCAAGATTAATTTTTATAATCTTAGACATCTCATCGTCGGTTAAATTATGAATATTTGCCATCCAAGAAACACATGATAAAATTTTTGCATATATTTTATCTTGAATATCTTTGTCATCTCGAAAAGCAGAGGCTTGCAAAAAGCAATTTTCAATCATATTTTGATAAACTTCATCAGCCCAAGCCACAACTTGAATATTGTAATGCTTTTTAATTTGTTTAATTAAATCATTCTTTTTGTCTTCAATGATTTTATCAGCGTTGTTAAAATCTACTTGACGCTTAATTTTTTCGGCCTCATGATTAAATTTTTCCAAATAACCTTGTGCGCTTGTAACCGCATTTTTAGACAATAACCCCGTAAATCCGTTGTTAGGAGAATACAATAAATCAAAAACCAAGTTATCAATATTATTAATAAACTCAAGATACGAAATACTGGTTAATAAATTTTCATTATTCAACTCATACCCTCCTATATAATACCGAACCTTGACAGCAAATCAGCACCGTGAGAGTCAACTCCGCCCATATTTTGAATAATTTGACTTCCTTGTTTCATAGCTTCCAGTTGCATTTGAAGATTTTGATTATTTGCATTTTGTGCTTTAATTTTTTCAATTTCTTCCGAAGGGACAATTTGAGTAGGATCAATATTTGCATAATTTGCATAATCTTCAATAATTTTTTCACCGTTCAATTTGGATTTTAATATTGGATCAATTGCATTTGCAATGTTAGACACAAAAGTTGTAAAACGTTCCATACTGGAAATATTAGAAACTTTTTGCGCTTGAGCAAGACTTGATACAAATTCTATTTCAAATCTGCAATTTTGATATTGAGGTTTTAAGGGCTCCAAAATGCCAACTCTTATCTCTTCTTCATAAATCCAATTTAAAATTTGTCTTAAAGCACTATGAATTTGTTCCAAGAGAGGAGATAAAAGAACCATTTTTTCCTCTTTAAGTTCATTTACTTCGGTTGCTGTTCTGCCTCTTTCAGCTGTCGAGAGAATCATTGCAAATAAATCATTATAAAAATGTTCCTTTATAGCTTGCTTTAACTCATCTTTCTCTTGCTTTAATTCAAGCACCCTTGGATTTACTTCATAAACAGGGCTAATTCCACGTCCGTTTTCATCTTCTTCGATATATGCCCCCGGAACATCTGCCAATTTTTTATTTTTTAAAGTAGCAGGACCTTTATATGTTGGGCAAACTATCTTTTTAACTGCTTTTGCATACTCTTTAACCATTGTCATTAATTGCTTAACATCCGCAAGAGCATTAATCCCTGGGGAATCTTGAGGATAATCAATATCAGACGAAAAAGCACTTTCAAAAACAACATAAGGAAATTTATCAAAACCTCTTACGGATAAAAATTCATTTTTATTTGATAAAATTACCACAGATACATATTTTGAGAACTTTGAAGACAAATGTCTTTTTTTATAAAACTTGTTTTTCTCAACAAAATGAACTAATTCATACAATTTTAAAGGATTATTAACAGCAGCCTCTAAAATTTCGCTTGGACAACTGGATGCAAATTTTTCAGCAATATTTTGCGCTGTCTCCATATAAACTCGGCAAAAAGTATCAATTTTACCTTTTGAATTTTTTGCATAATAATATGATCCGATTGGAAGAACTTTAAAATTTACAATTGTATCAAAATCAGATTCCATAGACATTGCGCTAAATCCGAAAATTCCAAGCTGTTTATATACCTCAGGCAGGCATTGATAAAAATTTGAACTGTATAGAATTTGACGAGTAAGTTCTTCTTGTCTTGCACACCATTTTTTCAAATAATAATCATTATTTACATCAGCATTTGCAAAAGAAGTCTTAAACCAACGATAACAAGGGCTTGTTGCACCCGACATTATTCCTGAAGAAAAATTTCTCAACGCAATCAAAGGGGTTGAGTCAATAATTTTTTTATTTCTAACAATCGGCTTTCTGACATTTCTTGCAATAAATTGAACACTACGAGGTGAAAAATAATCTGCAAGCTCCTGTAAATCAGGCTTGATGTTGTTAAAAACATCCTCCATTTCTTTTTTTCTTTTTTGAAAATACTCAACAGTGTAAAAAGCCATTATTATTCTCCTAAAAGCGTTTTCTTTTCAGTATTTGCAGTATCCGTTAAACCAACTGCAGAAGTTTTAATATTTTGTTCGTAGCCGCTTGCGCTTTGAGTTTTAGATGTCTTTGTTGCACTTGCATCTGCTTGATGTCTTACAACAGGTTCCGGCTCGGCAACGGCAGGAACAGAAGGAGAGGAAGATTTAATAAAACACATAATTTTTTCCTTTCTATTTAGTCAAACGGCTCAAATTCAGTTTCGACAAACGAATCATAAGTGTTTGACTCTCGTATTATGACATTAGTACAGTAATTTATGGCGTATAGAGCCATCATCACGCAATCTGCAAAGTCAGGACTTTCAGAGTGCGTTTTTCTTATTTCTTTTTTATCCTGAATGGCAATTAACCCATTAGGTTTGTATATTTTTTTAATATATTCAAGTTGCCTTAAAGCATTTTTATCGGATAACTTTAAATACCCCTTATCTAAATAATCTTTTAGTGCTAAATAACCGTCCGCACGGGCATTTAGAGCAAATTTTGACACTGCTTTTTTTACCCCTCTAAATCCTATAGCCGAATTTATCATCTTTTGTATACTTACCCAAATCGGATATCCTAAACCGTCTGCATCAAGAATAAGCAATCTTGGAGTCCACTCCGAATACAAACTCATAATTTTGCCTTTTGTTATGTCTGTATCTGCTTCTGACCAACTTTTGGTATATTTTTCCAACCAAACAGTGTCATTTTGTTGAACAAAAAGCTTTGCAACACATAAATCAGCTCCAGAAGCCGATAAATCAACACTCATGACAGAATTGTAAAAATAAGCACTATCAGCTTCAAATTGAAGATTAATTGATTTGTCAATTGAATCCGAACTTAATAAAAATTCGTTATTATTACTCATAGGATACCCCAGCCAAATATGCTGATAGTCTGCATAATTAGTTTCTTTTGAAATTTGAGCCTCTTTTTTGATTTTTTCATCTACATAAGGATTATCGAAATAACATACATTTATATGCAGACAGTCCTTCCTTTTTGCACAAAAATTATATACCGCATCAAACCTTGTATAGCGGTTCATGGTAAAAATAATGACAGAATTTTTCTTTCTTATTGTAGGTACAATGACATCTAAGGTTGATTTTGCTATCGATTGAGCTTCATCAATCCACAATATATCGATACCTTCAAGCCCTTTGATATTGACTTTACCTTGTTCCCGAAAACCCTTAAAAAATATTCTGGAATTTGTTAATTTATTTGTAAGACAATCTCGTTTTATGTCATAAGACAAATTATATTGTTCAATTAAGTCTATAAAAACAGCTTTTACAGACTCATTTATTGAGTTTTGAATTTCTCTGCCGCAACATATTCTTACATGCCTGTTTTCCATTATATATAGCAAAAATCTTGCAACACTTTGAGTTTTGCCGGAGGCTCGGCCTCCTTCCAAAAGAAAATAAGAGTAATCATTAAAATTAAAAATAAAAGGATATAATTTGGGAGGAATATTTAAAATTTCCGGAATAGTAAAATATTCCATATTAACTTATAAATTCTTCTCCAATATTCAATTTTAACTGTTCACCATCAATTCTTATTTCACCCATTTTCACAACCGAACCGATTTCTATATTATTTTGACTATATAGCCCGGCTATTTTTGCTTTGTTTTCTACCGCACGAAGCGCTGCGGAGATATTAGGGTTGCCATTTTTATCCAGACAGTTCAGGGCAATTTTTTTTAATTCATCAAATTCTCCAAGCGCCTCTTCTACGGTGAAAGTATTTTGTTCTTTTTTGGTTTTAATTGTATTTTTTTGGGATTTATAAGAAATTAAGGATTTTTTTTCATCCATCTTGAGTTTTCTTGACTAAGATTTTATTGCCGTAAAAATCACAGGCATATTGCTTAGTCCCTACTATTTTTCCATTTCTTTTTATCTCTTTATTTAAACCATACTTAAATCCAAAGGGCATTTTATATTTAGTTTTAAAACCTAGCATAGTAGAAACAATATCTTTTTTTAATTTTTCTTTTATTCGATTTACGCCACCTGAATAAAAATATTGTTCAAAACAATTTTCTTTTTTTGCGTCCATATAAGCATATAAAGCCATTTTCTTTCCACAGATAGGACAGTCTGCCAAATACAATCTTTTATTTACATATTTATCATCATCCAAAAGAAACCAAATATCAGTTGCACTAAATACACTATTGCAATGACGCACAGCTATCCCTCCTTGTTTTCGTCAGCCTCGTTTCTCTATCCAACATAAGGACGATACCAATTTGAATTGTCCGAAAATCTGTATTCAAGATAACATATTTTTTGATAAAACGCTCGTTTTTGGGCAAAAATTTGTAAGAGCTTCCAAATTTTTGGCACTTTTCTTGCAATTTAAAATTGTTTGATGTATAATGAATAAGCGCGATTTAGCGCAAGAATACCTGTGGCGGGTATCGCCAAGTGGTTAAGGCCCCGGATTGTGGTTCCGGTATACGTGGGTTCGAGTCCCACTACCCGCCCCATTTTAAAAGACTCCTATTGTAGGAGTCTTTTAAATTATATGCAAGCATATTTATAACAATATAACGCTATAGCTACACAAATAATTTGACAATCTTATATATCAACAATTTTATCAATTTCCTTCATGATTTCTTGTGCCTTAATTAATGCAACAATAATTTTTTGATAATGCAAAATATCATCAAAATTCAAAATTCTCCCCTTGCGGTCTTTAAGCCACTTTTGAGCAGGCTGATAGCCGCCTATATAAAAGCTCCAAGCTATCTCAGGTACATTATCAAAATACTGAGTCTTGTTGATATACACCTTGTTGTCTTTGTATTCAAGTTTTACAACCTCATTATCACCGCCTACGGGATATGATGTTATAAATTCATTCACTACAGGTGATTCAAGCAGGTGTATCTCTCTAAGTTGTTTGCCAAGTTGAGCAACTTTAAAGAAATAGTCCGCGTTCTCTGGGTATGGAATGCGCGGAAAATCGATTTTTAAAAACTCTTTATACTTAGTTCTATATTTGTTAGAATGTAGAACGCCATAAATATAGTCCAATATATCTATCGGAGCAAAGGTTTTTTCTGTATTTTCTTTTTCGGGTGTAAAGGTTAAGCCTAGCTTTTGTTCAAGTTCTCGCACGATATCAATATTTAAGTTAGGTCTACGGCTATTGTTAAAGAACGAGGCTTGGTTTGGATTTTTTTCATAGAGGTATAAAGGCGTAACATAAGACTGACCTCCTATTATATGAATATCCATAATTTTATTTATTACTGTTACATGATTAAATTCTTGATTTGCTGGAATTGAACGTGTAAAACTAAGACCATAAACTCCTTTTGAAAGGTTTTTCATAATATTATATCGTGGTCTTCCAAGAAATCCTGAAGACATATTGGTAAGATGCGTGTATCTTGTATCAAAAATTTTATAACTAATCGGTAGAAATTCTCCTTCATTTCTCAATATATCTTTTTTGGCATTCCTAACTGTCCAACCAGAAGTATCAGTAAGAGAATATTGTTCTTTGAGTTCTTCAATTGACAATTGTTTTATATTTTTTATAATTTTTTCAATATCATTAAAAGAAAATTGTATTGTTAAAGTATCATTTTTTGTTTGTATCCCGCTATTGTATTCATTAAATATATCCGTTAGTTTAATATAACTATCATACTCTATTTTGTTAGCAAAATCCTTAGGTGCAAAGAAATAATACGGCTCTGTTGGAGTCAGTTCTTTATAGCCTGCTGTTGAGATGTCATTACCGTTCAGGTAATCGTATTTCTTTTCTCTTTCACCAAAGAGCTCTGTATGATAAACTTTTGCAAGTTCATCAGGTTTTTTCTTTCCTGTTTTAATAAAGATATTTATACTTACACCCTGCTGAATATTAAACACATTTTCATCTTTTGAGCCGTCCGGTGCGGTTTCTTTTTTCTTAGCATTGCCATGCAGGTCTAAGATGTAGATTTTATCAAACGTTTGCATAAGGTGTTTTCTCATCTGTCGATGAATTACACCGTCTAAGAAACTGTTATTGGAAATGTAAGCCAGAATCCCCTCATTGTTTTTCTCAATAAAACTTTCTCCCATACGTATGAACTTGATGTAGTCATCCGATAGGGACAGTATGTTTCTTTCGTTTAAATCCTGTTTACAAACTTCCGTTAACTCATCTATGTAGTCATTCTTGTTGCAGCTGCTTACGCTGTATGGCGGATTACCAAGCACTACCATTATAGGCTTTTCAGACTTTATCATGCCGGCATATCTGGCTTCCTCAGATAACCAATCAAACAACGGGTATTTTGTCGTTTCGTCTTTTTCAAGAGCATTAGTAAGATATACATTAAACCTGTTTGTCTGTTTGGTTGTTGTATAGCCTGTTTCCCTTAACAGCAGGTCAAGTTTAAGATGACACATTACATACGGTGTCATCATTATTTCAAAACCGTTTAATCTTGGTATCAGAGCATTATCAACATACTGAGACCATA
>CALUZA010000033.1 GCA_944325185.1 Candidatus Gastranaerophilales bacterium
AAAAATATTAATTTAATTAAAAATATTTAACTAAAAATGACAAAGCATTATTTTTGCTATATTATATTCTTAAAACTGACAATCGGAGGAAATAGAAAATGGGATATGAAATTTTATACAAAAAAGAATTATGCAAAAATCAATATGAAATAAGAGTTAAAGCGCCGTTTATAACAAAGAATGCAAAAGCCGGCCAATTTATAATTTTAAGAACAGATAAAAATTCTGAACGTATTCCATTAACTATAGCTGATTACGATAGAGAAAATGAAATTTTAACCATAGTCTATATGGCGGTTGGTTATACAACAAAAAAACTTGCCTCTCTTGAAGTTGGTGATTGTATAGAAGATATAGTAGGTCCTTTGGGTGTTCCTACTCATATTGAAAAATATGGAACAGTTATTTGTGTTGCGGGCGGATATGGCGCTGCACCTTGTTATTTGATTGCAAAAGCATTTAAAGAAGCGGGAAATAAAGTTCATATGGTAATGGGTGCTAGAACAAAAGATTTGATTTTCTGGGAAGACAAAATGAGAAATGCTGTCAGTGAGCTTCATATAACAACTGATGATGGCAGTTACGGTATTAAAGGTTTTACAACAAACGTTGCAAAAGAAATTATAGATTCCGAAAAAGTGGACTATGTCATTGCAGTAGGTCCAATGCCAATGATGAGAGCGGTTGCCGAATTAACAAGACCATATAAAATTAAAACAGAAGCTTCAATGAATCCTATTATGGTTGATGGAACAGGCATGTGTGGAGCATGTAGAGTAACAGTTGGCGGAAAAGTAAAATTTGCATGCGTTGATGGCCCTGATTTTGACGAAGTAATGAATCGTTCAAGAATTTATAAAGAAGAAGAAAAAAGATGTGATGAAACAAAATGTAATCTTATTAGAAAAGGTATAGAATTAGAAAAAACGAGGG
The DNA here is from genome assembly GCA_944325185.1 of Candidatus Gastranaerophilales bacterium. Taxonomy (GTDB): domain Bacteria; phylum Cyanobacteriota; class Vampirovibrionia; order Gastranaerophilales; family Gastranaerophilaceae; genus RUG14156. The sequence continues at coordinate 934 of CALUZA010000033.1, forward strand.
TTTAAAATGGCCGAAATGAACACACCAAAAAAAAGAATACCGTTTTGTCCTTTGCTTTCTGCAGGCAATAATGACTATAGAATTTGCCTTCAAGAAAATTGCGCGTGGTATATATCAAGTACAAAAACTTGTGTTGCATATGTAATCGGACATAATAATGTTCTGGATATTAAATCAAAACAAGGAAAATAAAAATGCAAAATTCTTACCCGATGACAATCACTGAAAAAATCTTTGCGCTTCATTCGGGCAAAGATTATGTTAAGGCTGGCGATTTAATTGAAGCAAAAATTGATATTGCACTTGCAAACGACATAACGGGACCAATAGCAATAGATGTGTTTCATAAAATCGGGGTAAATGAGGTTTTTGACAAGTCTAAGGTTGTTTTGGTTCCCGATCATTTTGTTCCGAATAAGGATATAAAATCTGCTCAACAAGCCAAAATTTTAAGGGATTTTGTAAATAATCAAAAACTTATACACAAATTTGACGTAGGTACAATGGGAATTGAACATGCGCTTTTGCCTGAGTGCGGAATTGTTACGGCAGGAGATTTAGTCATCGGAGCAGATTCTCATACATGTACTTATGGTGCTCTTGGTGCATTTTCAACAGGGGTCGGCTCGACTGATTTAGGTTGTGCCATGGCGTCAGGTAGCACTTGGTTTAAAGTTCCCTCTGCTATAAAAGTCGTTTTTAACGGGAAATTGAACAAATACGTTACTGCAAAAGATTTAATATTACATTTAATTGGTGATATTGGAGTTGACGGTGCTTTGTATAAAACACTTGAATTTTGTGGAGATGCGATAAAAGAATTAGACATGGATGGTCGCTTCACAATCTGTAATATGGCAATAGAGGCAGGAGCCAAAAATGGTATTATTGAACCTGATGAAAAAACAATAGAGTATTTAAAAGATCATTTTAATGAAGAATATTCTAAATTGCCTAAGCTTTTAAAAAGTGACGAGGGCGCTATTTATGAAAAAGTTGTAGAATATGATGTTTCTAAAATTGAGCCTACCGTTGCTTATCCTCATTTGCCGGAAAATACACATACAATATCTGAAGCTATAAAAGACAGTATAAAGATAAATCAAGTTGTAATTGGAAGTTGTACAAATGGTAGACTTGAAGATATGAAAATGGCAGCAGAAATTTTAAAAGACAAAAAAGTTCATCCTGATGTCAGATTAATTGTTTTCCCTGCAACTCAAGATATAATTTTAAAATCTATTGAACTTGGTTATTATCAAACTTTAATTAAAGCAGGAGCTGCAATTTCAACCCCTACTTGCGGGCCATGTTTGGGTGGACATTGCGGCATTTTAGCTGATGGCGAAGTTTGTGTTTCAACAACAAATAGAAATTTTGTCGGACGTATGGGGCATATAAATTCAAAAATTTATCTTGCAAGCCCGTATGTTGCTGCTGCAAGTGCTGTACTTGGAAGATTAGGAAGCCCCGAGGAGTTATAAATTGAAAAAAATAATTGTTTCATTGTTTTTATTTATATTTGTTTCAATGCCGGTTTTTGCAAATGAAATACAAAAGCACATTAAGCAATCGGGATTTGGCCTGTCTTCAACTGTTGGAATTTATGTAGTTGAGAAAAATTCTGATAAAGTTTTATATAAAAGAAATGAAACAAAGCTTTTAAATCCTGCAAGTACGATGAAAGTTTTGGTTTTTGGTGCAAGTTATCTTGAACTTGAAAAAGACTATGAGTTTGAAACAGCAATATATAGTGATTCTAAAAACAATCTTTATGTAAAGCTTGGAGCTGATCCTTTATTATCTCAACAAGATTTAAATGATTTGTTTAAGGAATTAAAAACGAAAATTGATACTGCCAAAATTCAGAATATATATATAGATGATACAATAATAGACAAGACCCCATATCCTGACGGTTGGATGGCTGAAGATATGTGGCCTAATTCAAGACCTTTAACCCCTTATATAGTTGATAAAAACTATGTAAATATAGCTATTAATCGATCAAGCCTTGCAACAAAAGTTGATATTATTCAAAATGACGATTATAAATTGCCAATAATTAATGAATTACAATTGGCGCAACCTGATTCAAATATTCAAGAAGTTAAAATTAAAAGATTGTATGGGGATAATTCTCCTATAATTAATTTTCAAGGTGCAATTTCAAAAGATCAGGTTATGAAATTGCCTGTTTTGGATCCTGAGTTAAATTTTAATATTAAGTTATTAAAGGCTATTGAAAAGAATAATATAAAATATGATAAAAAAATTAAGCGCAAAAAAATGCACAAAAATTCAACCGAAAAGATTGTGTCAAAAAAACATACCCTAGAAGAAGTTTCTCGTGAGGTTTTATTAAATTCCGATAATTTTACATCTGAAATAGTATTTAGGGTTGCTGCTGCAAAATATATAGAATACAAACATCCTGCAACACTTGAAGATGCTATAGATATGTTTGAAGAAGAATTCAAACAATTTTACACTGATGGAATCACGATAAAAGATGGAAGTGGCGTTTCAAGGTATAATTTGGTGAATGCTGAATTTTGTGCAAGAGTATTAAAAGAATTATGCAAAGATGAAAACTTTAAAAATCTTATGGCGACTCCTAAAAAAGGAACACTAAAAAATAGATTATTATTTTTAGAAAATAATTTAAGAGCAAAAACCGGCACCCTATCTCAAATTTCTTGTATAACAGGAACTTTAAAAACTAAAAGAGGCAGAGAAATTGTATTTTCGATTATGATTCAAAATTCACCAAAAAGAATGGCGGTTATAAAGAATTTTGAAAACGGGTTGATTGGAATAATTTATAAAAATTATTAATTTTCCTTCAATTCGGAAGTTTTTACAGTTATCATTTTTATTATTTCAAGAATTTGTTTTGACATTCCTTCTTTGTTTTTGGAAAAAGCACTCTTGTAACCAAAGAAGTTAAATGTTTTATAATTTTTTATAAATTCATTTTTAAAATCGGAAATCATTTGAAAAATTTTTGAATCAAGATATTGCTTTTCTTCACACAAGAAAACAAATAATTCACATAATTTTAAATATGAATTTATAATATTTTTTTTATTAAATTCTTTTTGAAATTTTATAAATGCTTGCAGTAATTTTTCATATTTTTCAAGAAGTTTTTTTCTTTTTTGGGGTAAAAATTCTTTAAAATAATTGTTTGTTATATTGTATCCTGTTTCAAAAAGTTCCTTCTTTTTTTCAATGGGAATTAAAAAATCGACAACTGAAACATCTTTAGTGTTTATTTTTATATAATCAAATTTATCTTTTTCTTTGTATAAGTCGACTATATAATCCGTTGCAAAGCCACAAATCGCATTGTATACTCGATTTAAGTATTCAATAGGATTAACTGTTTTTTTGGTTGTTTCGTTGTCTTCAAGTCTAAATTCTAAAATTCTTTCATCCAAATTTTTGATAGAATTTGTTACGCGCCATAAAGGCATTGATTTTAATAAATCTCCATCAACAATAAGGTTTCCATTATATTCGAATGGTACAAAAAGTCCGGGCATAGAGACGCTTGCTCTTATTGCTGATGCAATTTCGAAATCAGGAGTTTTTTCTTTTGAAAATTCAAAAAATTTTAAATTGGTTAAATCAACAGAATACACAATTAAATTAGCTTTAATGTCGGAAAATTTAACCGGCGGCATTTTCCCTTTTTGATAATTTTCATGGTAGAATTTTTTTTCTATTTTTTCTCTCATCCATTCAAGAAAAATTTTCCCTTTTGACAATGCAGGTTCGCTTTTAAAGTCAATATTAATATCTATAAACATTTCAAAACCGGTGTTTGAAAGTATTTCGTAAATTTCCTCATAGGAATAATTTAAAGCAAGCAATCCGCTAAATACGGCTCCGATTGAGCTACCTGCAAAGCCTGTTAACTTTATATTATTTTCAAGCATGGCTTTGTATGCACCGCAGTATGCAATACCTCTTATGCCACCCCCACCGAATATTGCAAAATATTTACTTTCTTTCATTATTTTGCTCCATAAATTCAGGTTTTGAACCGTCATGCATTAAATCGCCGCTTTTTAGAGAATCTAATCTTTTATTTTCGTTTTCATATTGATCGGTTAAATCAATAACATTTTGTAAAAGCTCTTTATCATTTCCAATTAACCCTTGGATGGCTTGAGATGGTTGTTTGTTTTGAATTTTTGCTTTTTTCTGTTCTACTTGAACTTCTTTTATTATCTCTTGCATGTCTTTTTGAGATAAGTTTTTATTTTTATTTCTTAAAACAACAATTTCTACGCGTCGATTTTTGGCTTTATTTTGTGCAGTTGTATTTGGAACAACAGGTACGGTGTCTGCTAACCCTGTTGCTATAAATATTTTTGGGTTAAAGTTTTGTGAATTAATTAAATAACGCACAACCCTTGATGCACGTGCTGCTGATAATTCCCAATTTGATGGATATTTTGGATTTGAAATAGGATCTGAGTCTGTGTGACCTTCGACTTGAATATAATGAATTGAGAATTTTTCTTTAATAATCTTTGCAACAGCATTTAATATTTCATACGATTTTTGTGAAAGTTCAACTCCGCCGGGGGCAAATTGGATAGCATGGCTGTTTAATTTTATTACAAGCCCTCTGTCGTCTATTTCTGCACTTAAACCATCTTCTTTTAATTTTTCAATTTCATCTTTTATTTCTTCATAAGCACTTTGTTCGTATTTTTGGCTCATATATTCAAGCATAAGAGGATTTATAGCGCCTTGTTGACCATCTAAAATAGAATCTTGTCCTTCCATAATGCTTGTGTTGTCATTAAAGATGCTTTGACTAAAAGCTTTTCTAAGCGCTTCTTCTATGCCTTTAAAAGAATTTACGTCAGATTGAGCTAGTGCATACAAAACAACAAACGTTGCAAAAAGCAGCGTCATAAAGTCGGCATAGGAAACCAGCCAACGTTCAAGATTTTCATGTTCTTCTGCCGGTTTTTTCTTTGCCATTAAGCATCATTTCCTTTTTTTTCTTTTTTATCAATGATGTAGCATTCAAGTTTTCTTTCAATTAAGGCAGGTGATTCGCCTGCTTGAATTGATAAAATTCCTTCTATCATAAGCTCCATTGAGGTAAAAATTCTTGCATATTTTCTTTTTGTTCTTGTTGAGTATGGAATTGTAATAAGGTTTGCAACAACAAGACCGTAAATTGTTGCAACGAAAGCAACGGCAATACCTGCCCCTAATTTAGACGGGTCGGATAGATTTTGCATTACTTGGATTAAGCCTAGAACTGCACCAATGATACCCAAAGTCGGAGAATAACCGCCTGCAGATTCAAGAACTTTTGCGCCTGCTGCTATTTTTTCTTGAAGTTGAGATAGTTGCGTTTCCATCATATCTTTTACGAGGGTCGGATCGGCGCCGTCTGCAACTGCTTCCAGACCTAATTTTAAAAGCGGATGGGAAGCATTTTTTGCTTCTTTTTCAAGAACAATAACCCCTTCTTTACGAGCTTTTTGTGCATATCCTATAATTTCTTCTATGAGTGTTTCTAATTTTGGCGCTTTTCCAAAATAAACAACTCCTATACACTCCCCTGCAATTTTAAAATCTTCCAGAGGAAAACTTAAAAAAACCGCACCTGCTGTACCGCCGACAACAATAAACGCTGCTGTGATTTGAAGTAATTGTCCTATATTACCGCCTTCAAGAGCTTGACCGACAAGTATGAAGCCTATTCCTAAAAAGGTGCCTATTAATGCTGCTATATCCATAAGTTATAAAACTCCTAATTTATTGCTTTATTATCGTAAAAAACAAGTTATTTGTTATCATATAATTAAACGAAAAATGTTATTTGAGGCTTTTTTGTTTTATAATTTAAGAAAAAAATATGGAGTTATATTATGGGACAAACTTTGGCGCAAAAAATTTTATCAAATCATACAGATCATGACGTGCAATTTAGAGAACTTGTTGTGGCAAATGTTGACGTTTGTGCAACACAAGATGGAACAGGTCCTTTGGCAATTAAGGAATTTAAAAAATTAAATAAAAAATTATTTAACCCCAAAAGGACAATTCTTTTCATAGACCACGCTGCTCCTTCGCCAAGAAAGGAATTGTCTAATGCACATAATATAATACGTGAATTTGCTAAGGAGTATGGTGCAGTTTTATCTGATATTGGCTGCGGTGTTTGTCATCAAAGACTCGTTGAAGATTATGTAAATCCTGGTGAAATTCTTGTTGGTGCTGATTCTCACACATGTACATCCGGTGCGCTCGGGGCATTTGCAACAGGTATGGGTTCGACTGATATTGCTGTTTCGATGGCATTTGGTAAAACTTGGTTTAAAGTGCCTGAATCTTTTAAGGTCGTTGTTAATGGTAAATTTAGAGAAAATGTTTGTGCAAAAGATTTAATGTTATATTTAATTGGACTAATAGGTGCTGATGGTGCTACATATAAAGCTTTGGAATTTGCAGGTGAAACCATTTCAAACATGGAGATGTCTGAACGCTTTACTCTTGCAAATATGGCTGTTGAGGCGGGTGCAAAAGTCGGGTTATTTGAAACTGATGAAAAAACAAAGGAATATTTAATTTCACGAAATAGAGGTGAAAAATTTAAAGAAATTAAAATGGATAAAGATGCGATATATGAAAGAATTATTGAAATTGATGCATCTGAAATTGAACCTATGGTAGCTTGTCCTCATACGGTCGATAATGTTAGAAAAGTTTCAAAATTAGAAAAAATAAACGTAAATCAGGTTTTTATAGGTACTTGCACAAATGGAAGAATAGAAGATTTAAGAATTGTTGCAAAAGTATTAAAAGGAAAAAAAGTTGCCGAAAACGTACGTCTTATAATTGCCCCTGCAAGTAGAGAAATATACTTGAAGGCTGCGCAAGAAGGTTTATTGGAGATATTTGTAGAAGCAGGGGCTAATTTAATTCCTGCGGGTTGTGGTCCTTGTGTAGGTGTTCATGGGGGTATTTTGGGTGATGGCGAAGTTTGTCTCGCAACTCAAAATAGAAATTTCCAAGGTAGAATGGGTAATACAAACGGATTTATTTATCTTTCAAGCCCATATACTGCTGCAAAATCTGCTATTGCAGGATATATTTGCTGTTAATTTTAAAAGTGTAAAAAGCGCTACTTTGAAAATAATTTGGCTATAAAGGATTAAAAGAATGGACTTTGCAATTAGACAAATGGAAACTTCAGATAAAGATGTGGTTTTGGGCATGATAAAGGATTTTTATTCTTCTGATGCAATTTCAACAAGTGGATCTATGGAGCTTTTTAATTCAAATTTTGAAAATTGCACAAATAATTCTCCTTATTTAAAAGGTTTTATTTTTGAAAATAACGGGGAAATTTTTGGATATTCAATGTTAGCAAAAACTTTTTCAACAGAATTTGGGAAGTTTTGTATTTGGTTTGAAGAATTGTATTTGAAGCCTGAGTATCGTGGGTTTGGCGTTGCTCCAAGGTTTATTGATTATGTTCGAAAATTAAATCCGGATGCTATTTTTAAATTGGAAGTTGTGCGAAAAAATAGTCATGCCATTAAGGTGTACGAGAAAATGGGTTTTAGTAAAGTAGATTATTTGCAAATGAAATTGATTTAGTTAAATATGTTTTTATAACAAAAAAACCACTTATATAAGTGGTTTTTTGGTGGTGCTAGTAGTCTAGTTAGCATTATTCTCTATTATTTTTGTAATATAATTAGAATATGGACGAGAATAGTAAAATAACTGAATTCAATGCTGAATCTTTTAATATCTATTATTTGAACTTTCTTAAAACTTATGAAATTTCAATGATGA
>CALUZA010000034.1 GCA_944325185.1 Candidatus Gastranaerophilales bacterium
ATGATTTAGTACATAGTTTACAATTTGATGAAAATTTATCAGAACATTCTGTTGTTATATCAGATACATTATTTCCACTTATTGTAACATTAGAACTTGATAATTTTTTTGATATTACAGGCATAAAAGCTGCAACTATACAAGATATTGTAATTAAGCTAATCATTAGTTCGATTAGGCTAAAAGCTCTATTATACTTCATTTTTATATCCTCAATTTTGCAAACCAAAAAACCTTTGTATTAAAGGCTGTTACAAAATAACAATTCGGCTACAAAGAATTTATTTTGTAGTATAGTTATATGTGTAATTGTTGTATTAAATCGTTAATATTATTATATACATAAATTACAATACTTGTCAATACATGTAAATACATTATGGGTAATTTATGTCAACGCAAGGAAAAAGGCTAAAAAATATTAGAACTGCACTAGATATGACTCAAGAACAGCTTGGTGTTGCACTTGGGATTTCGAAGCAGTTTTATTCAAATATTGAAACGGACAGAACTCTTTTGAATAATGATAAATTAGTATTGCTATTAAAAGACTATAATGTAAATTTAAATTATCTTTTGGGCGGAGTTTTACCTATGTTTAATGATAAAATAGAAGCAGAAGATGAATTTGAGCAAAAAGTAAAAAAAATATTAATTAAAGAAGGTCTTATCAATAATTAATTAATAAAAAAAGCCCTAATCGAGGGCTTTTTAAAAATTAAACTTCAACATATTCTTTTAATCGTTTTGAGCGATTTGGATGACGTAATTTTCTTAATGCTTTTGCTTCGATTTGACGAATACGTTCACGCGTAACACCGAAAAGTTGTCCAACTTCTTCGAGTGTTCTTTGACGTCCGTCATCCATTCCAAAACGTAGTCTTAAAACGTCTCTTTCGCGAGGTGAAAGCGAGCCTAAAACTTCTGCCAAATCTTCCCTTAAAAGCTCATGTGCAACCGTTTTTACAGGAGCATCGGCGTCTTTATCTTCGATAAAATCACCTAATCTTGAATCTTCTTCTTTTCCAATCGGTGTTTCAAGCGATAAAGGTTCTTGAGCAACTTTAATTATTTCTCTTAATTTGTTAATTGAAATACCCATTTCGGCTGACAATTCTTCTTCTGATGGTTTTCTTGCAAGTTCTTGAGCAAGTTTACGTGTGACTTTTTTTAGTTTGTTGATTGTTTCAACCATATGAACAGGTATTCTTATTGTTCTTGCTTGATCTGCTATTGCTCTTGTAATAGCTTGTCTAATCCACCAAGTTGCATAAGTTGAAAATTTATAACCTCTTTCGTGGTCAAATTTTTCTGCAGCACGGATTAAGCCAAGATTGCCTTCTTGAATTAAATCAAGGAATAGCATGCCTCTGCCTACATATTTTTTAGCAATAGAAACTACAAGTCTAAGGTTTGCTTGAACAAGTTTTCTTTTTGCAACAGCGCCGCTGTTTCCACCTGCTACAATTTTTCTTGCTAAATCAATTTCTTCATCTGCGGTTAAAAGTTTAATTCTGCCGATTTCTCTTAAATACATTCTAACAGGGTCATCTATTGAAATGCCTCTTGGAACGGATAAATCATTTTCAGATTCCCCTTCTGTATCTTGTTGGTCGAAAAAGCTTGCAACGCTAGATGTTTCAACGGTGCTTACGCCTTGAGTTCTCATAATGTTAGAGATGTTGTCTGTTTCAAGACCTGTACTTTCAAAGTATTCATCTTCTTCGATCATTTCTGATTTATCCATAACATTAATTACAGAACTGTCGGAATTTCTTTTTCTACTCATTAATTATCTCCAATCTGTCTATTGTTTTTTAAGTTCTTGAAAAATTCTTGTTGAAATTTCTAGTTTTTCTTCTTGTGTTAAATTGTTATCTTTTAACATTCTTTTCAACTCATTTTTCCTATATTGTTGTTTTAAACTGTCTAATCTTTTAAATGTTTCATCTACCGCTTCTTTGTAGTTATCTTGTGATAAGTTGTTAAATTCATGCGATGAAAAAATATTGTCTGAGATTTTCTTTTGTATATGCTGTTCATTATAAAACCCTAAAAAAAGTTTTTTTGCTAGTTCGTCAACATTATTTACTTCCAAAAATTTTTTGTCAATGCTGTTCAATATTTTTGAGTTTTCTTCATCTTGTGAATTATATCCTGAAAGTTTTTCTTGAAGGTAGTTTTTTTTATCTTCTGTGTTTGCAGCAAATGCAAGTTTTATTAAATTTTCTTCCATAGATTCATATAAATTTTCTGAATTTTTATTCAAAAATTTGTTTTTATCAATTAAATTATCGTTTTCTATTTTTAAAATCCCAAATTCTTCTGATTGTTTGTTTGTTATTTGAGTTTTTAATATTGATTTATTAACATTTAATTTGAACGCTGCTGCTTTAATATAATCGTCCAAAATTACAGGATTTTTAATTTGATATAAAATATCAGCAATTTGTATGACAAGATGACTTTTTTCCTGTGGGGTTAAATTGTGATTTATTTCTTTGTATATTTGATTAATTTGATAGTCCAGAAGCAAGGGGGCTTCATTTACTTTTTTTAAGTATTCTTCGCCTCCGAATTCTCTTATAAATTCATCCGGATCTTTTCCTTGAATTTCTGATACTACACGAATTTCACAGACGTTTTCTTCGTTTGCTCTGTAATTTGAGTCATATTGTTTTATATCACCAAGTGCTGAAAAAATATTTTTAATAACGCTTGCACCGTGTTCTATCGCTTTTTTGCCTGCACTATCTGTATCAAAAGCAAGATATATCCTTCTTGAAGGACTATATCTGCTAATTAATTTTATGTGTTGTGGGGTTAAAGCTGTTCCGCATGTTGCAACAGCATTTTCGACTCCACCAAGATGGGCAGATATTACATCAAAATACCCTTCCATAAAAATTACTGCATCATTTTTTGTGATTGCGTCTTTTGCTCTATTTAAACCGAATAGAACCGAGCTTTTGTTGTATATCACACTTTCCGGCGAATTTATATATTTTGGCATCTGACCTTCAAGTATTGCTCTTGCTCCAAAGGCAATTGTATTTGAATTAGCGTCTTTTATGGGGATAATTATTCTATTTTTAAATCTGTCAAGAAAGTTTCCGTCTTTTTCATAAACAAGGCCTGCTTTGTTTAATTCTTCAACGGTAAAACCCAGTTTTGTCAGATGAGTTTTTAGTTCAAAATTTCCTTTTGGAGCAAGTCCTAAGGAAAATTTTGAAATTGCAACCTCGTTAATTCCTCTTTTTTCAAGGTATTCAAGTGCTTTTTGATTTGATTCGAGATTGTTTTTAAAGAATTTACAAGCTTGTTCCATTGCGTCATAAAGCCTTTCTTTTTCTGCTTTATGAGCCGAGATGTTTTTAAGATTTTTTTTGGGAAGTTCTATTCCCATATTTGCAGCTTGTTCTTCAATCACTTCAGTAAAGGTTTGATTGTTAATCTTCATTAAAAAGGTAAAGACATCCCCACCTTCGCCACAACCAAAACATTTAAAAATTTGTTTATCCGGAGTTACAACGAATGATGGAGTTTTTTCGTTATGAAAAGGACACAGTCCTTGAAAGTTTCTTCCTGTTTTTTTGAGCACAACATATTTAGATATAACATCAACTATATCTAAATTATTTTTGATTTGCTCGACTGCTTGCTGATAAGAAACTTCCGACATCTTCCAAGATAAACTCTAAATATCTATTCTGTCTTGTTTTAACATTAAAACAACATGTTTTAAAGGGTGTTTTGTGGGTTACTTTAAAAAAGTTTACAACTTAATTTGTTTGTGGTTAAATTGCTTATATTAAATTGTTATGGCTTGGGATATGAAAGAGTTTTTTTCTGAAGATATAGTTTCATATTTAGAGAAAAAATCACAAAATGCTAAAAGCTTTGTTTCTTTGTTTGATGATATAGAGAGGAAGTTTAATAAAAGTGAACTTTGTTTTCTTTTTAATCATATTCTTTCAAAAAAACATGATTTTAATTTACTAAATGAAACAATAAGAAGGATAAATAAATATAGATTTTTTCAAAACCTGAACTCTTTAATTGATTTTATTTTGATACAAAATCCTGATAATGATTTTGCTAATTTAAAAGTTTTGGCTATTAAAACAATCTCAAGTTACAAAAATAAAAGTGCCGTTCCTGCATTGTTATTTTGTTTGAATGATAAGAACTCAAATTATAAAATAAGATTAGCGGCAGCTGAAGCATTGGGGAAAATTGGAGATAAAAACGCATATGAATCATTAATTAATGTCGTATGTGATGAAAAAGAAAAATCAACGTATGTTAAAGAATCGGCAGTTGCGGCTCTTGGTATGCTCGGAGACAATAGGGCTTTAGATGTTTTTGATTCTATATTAAATACTAAACAAATGTTTATGGATAAATTTTTGTTTTTAAAAGAAAAAATAATTGAAGCAATGTCTAAGTTTGATGTTGTTAAAGATAAAAAAGCACTAGATATTTTAAAAAAGACTCTTTCGGATGTTTCCCCTAAAATTAGAATTAGTGCGATAGAGGCATTAATGAATTTAGATAGCGACGAAAGTTATGATTTAATATATGATTGTTTAAAATTTGACTCTGATATTGAAGTTAAGAAAAACGCACTTGTTGCTTTGTATAATCTTTCTGATAGAAAAATTTTAGACGAAGTACTGAATGGTGATTTTTCGGATGAGTTAAAATTATATGCAGGAGATTTAATTAAAGTGTATGAGGATGATAATGCGTAAAGGTATTATTCTTTTGTCGGGCGGATTAGATAGCCTTGTTTCTTTAGATATTGCAAAAAAAGATTTAGATATTGAGATGGCGTTGTTTTTTGACTATGGGCAGAGAGCTTTTATTGAAGAAAGACAATCGGCGAGCGATATAGCAAAATATTATAATATTGAATTAAAAACAATTGAGCTCCCATTTTTAAAAGAGCTTGCAAAATGCCCCCTTGTGGGACTTGGAGATGATTTGTCAGAATTGGATTCTGTGTGGATACCAAATCGTAACGGATTGTTTTTAAATATCGCTGCTTGTTATTGTGATAAATTAAAATATGATTTTATAATATTTGGCGCAAACAAGGAAGAAGGGCGCGATTTTCCTGATAATTCCGTAGAGTTTGCTAAGATTTGTGATAAATTTTTTAGTTATTCTACGCTTAATAAGCCAAAAGTTTTAGCTCCCTGTTTACAATTTGATAAAATTCAAATTATAAATTATGCTATTGATAACAATGTACCCTTGAATCTGCTAAAAAGTTGTTATGATTCAAGTAAAAACACAGGTAAAAAGCATTGCGGCAAATGCATGTCTTGTAAGCTTTTGTTTCAGGCGATTAAGAAAAGCAAAAAACCCGAATTAATAAAGGAACTATTTTAAATGCAGACACATTATATTGAAAAAGAGATTAAGTACACAGGAAGAGAACTTTCTCCTCATTGGATATATAAGAATTTTCATATACTTGGTGATGCTATTGTTGCTTTTGTTGGTGAAGTTGAAGTTAATTTAAGCGAAATGGTAGATATTGAAGATGTAATCAATGTAGAACCTATATATTCAAAAAAAATGCTAAATTTTATAATCGAGTGTTTTGATTTTAAGTTGGAGCAGATGGTTTGGGCACAAAGATTGTTTGTTTCAATAATTAAGGAAACACTTGAAAGTTACGGCTTTTTTGTCAAAAGAGATGGCGACGACTTGTTTTATGATAATAGGAAATTGTCAGTTTCTATTGCTACAAAATCTATTACATCTTGCTTAATTCATACTGCTTTGAATATAATTAAGGAAGGCGCTCCTGTAAGCGCCTCAGATTTAAGTGAAATTGGCGTTACGGATATTAGAAAATTTGCAGAAGATATAATGCAGCGTTTTAAACTGGAGGCAGAAAGCATAAAAATGGCAACATACAAAGTAAGAGGTTTAAATTAGATGAATTTTAATACATCGGATTACTTTGCATATAAAAAGAATAAAATTCAGGCAGAAATTGAAAAACCTAAAAAACCAATTTCAAAGCTTAACTTTCTTTTTCAACTTTTTTTGGTGACTTTTGTAATAATTTTTATTGTAATAGTTGTTTTTATTATGAAATATTCTGCAAAAATGGATATTGAATATTCAAAAGGTGATTTATCAATGAGGAATCCTGATACTATAGAAAATTTTTCAGGTTATGCACCAGTTGTGGAAGAAGAACAACAAAGAAAGATTGATTCTCGCTTGTTGTTAATTCAACAGGAAGAAAACGCTCCTTCAGAAGCAAAAATTATTTCTAAGGATAAGTCTAATACTGAAGTTATTGATCCGATTCATATTGATAAAAGTATTATAGAAGATAAAAAAGAAAAAAAACCGGTTGAAATTAATATTAAAGAACAAAGCAAGATTGCTGCTGCTATTGAAGAAATTTCAACACATACTCAAAAAACAGTTGAGCAACAACCAACTGTAGCAGAAAAAAATGTTATAGTTATGTCAAAGGTTTTAATTGGTAGATATTCAAGTTTTGATGAAGCAAAGAAAATGCAGACCATTATTAAAACACAAGATAGCTCGCTTACTCCTTTTGTTAGAAAAGTTGGAGATATTTTTAGTGTCCAAATGGGTTCATTTCAAGATTTTAATGTGGCAAAAAAGCATGCACAAAAATTAAAAAATGAGGGATTTGACGTTTGGATTTATCAACAATAAATATTAAAAACCGCTCAGTTGAGCGGTTTTTAATATTTTTAATTTTATTATTGTTCTTTTTCTTCTTCGTCTTTCGTTGTATTTTCTTGACCTAAATCAACTTTTGCAGCTGCTGACATAATGTTTGATGTTTGATCAACTGTATTATCTGATACTTTTGAAGTTTTAGAGATTTCAACTTGTTCTCTTGGAAGCTTGATCTGGTTAATCATTGAGTCAATATTGTCGTCATCAGGCTCAATTACTGGTGGCTCAGCGCAATCTTCAACTTTAACTTGAACATCAACATCAACATCTTGCCAAGTTTCGGTTGTAGTAACAGGGTCTTTGACATCTACTTCTGTTTCTGTTTTAGTTTTGTCGTATACCAATATAAAGTCGCCACCTTCAGGATGGTTGTTGTCGAATTTAATTGTATGTTTTTGATCTCTGATTGTTGTTGTAGTTGTTGTGGTGTCTTGAGTTGTTGTATCTTTGCCGTAAGTTGTAGTTGTTGTAGTTGTTGTAGTTGTTATAGTTTGGTCAGGGTCTTTTTTGTTTTCTACTTTGACATCTACGTCAACATTTTTGTCTATTACGTAAGCATCTCCAACAGTTGTTTCTGTTTTTGTGTCTACATCTTTGTCAATGATTTGTGAATCAAAATTCTTTTCGTATTCAAAACCATCTGGAACAGGATCGTAACCTGTGTTATCGTCCAAGTTAAATCCGCCTTCATCTCTGACTTCGATGTAGCCTTTTGAATCAACCCCATCAGGAATGCCGGCCATTTGTTCAGGTGTTAAATCAACATCTGCTGCATACATTGTGTCGTTTTTATCTAACCAAAGTTTATCTGTAATAATCTTTGAAATCGATAAATTATCATCAACAGCATTTAAGTGAACTTCTGGACCTTCGTTTGGAGCTATATTTTCATCCCATTTTTGGGTTCCGGATAGATAGTATCCAGGTCTAAAGTTGCCGCCGGTTGGGTCTTTGTCAAGTGCTGCGACATTTTGAGCTGTAAGTTCAATGCCTGCATCTTTGTTATCAGCATTTTTGACATCTAATACTATACTTCCGTTTGTTGGGTCATTAGCATTTTTCACAACTTCTGTTGTTATTTTTAGCTTAGTTTGATTTACATCAAGAACGGTTTTGCCTGTTCCATTTCTATCGGTTGAAACACTTTGAGGGAATTTATGAGTTTTTTCTGCAACATCTGATGCAGCCGTTCCTGTTACATCGTCAGTTGTAACGTCACCATTTGCATAAATTTCTGTCACAGTGTCTTTAGCATTTGCAGTTGCTTGTTTGATTGTCAAATCATTTAAAATTACATCATGACCTGATTCAATAAAGTTTTCGGGAGCTTCAAATGATGAATTTACAAATTGTATATCACCTTGAGTATAGAATCTGTTTGCACCGCCTGCAATATAGTCAACATTTACTGATTTTAGAGAATCTTGACTTGTAAATGTATTGTTGCCCTTAGCGTTAAATGTTAATCTGTCACCATACTCAAGTACCGGCATTGTAGTTTTTTCTGCATTTATGTCGCCACCTGTAGAAGTGATATACATATCCCCGCCTGCTGCAAGCTTGACAGAGTTGTCTATATTAATGTTTTCTGCACCTTGTTCACCAAATGTGATTGTTTCGTATGCTTGAAGTGTTACGTCGTTTCCTCCGTTAACTATTGAGTTGTCTTTGACATACATTCCGCCTTTGGTAGCTTCGGCTTTTACATTGTGGTCAGCTTTTAAGGTAGAATTATTGATTTTGACATCGCCTTCTTTTGATAATAGGTTAATATCATTTGTTGTGTGAACATTTGAAGTATTAATAACGTTTACATCGCCTTTTGTAGATGTTACGTTTAAGTTTTTAGCATCAGCAGTATTTAATGTAATTTTATAATTGATTGCATCTGCTGTGCCATCATCCACCAACGAGCCATCTGCATTTCTGTCAAATTTAAGAGTGTATGCAGCTCTTTTCATCGTTGCATTATCTAGAGTAAAATTACCGTTTGTTTCTAAAGTAATATCACCGCCTACTTTCCCATCTTCAGTTAAAGGACTAAATGTAGAATTGTTTGCAACGGTCACATTGTTAAGTCCTGTTGTGCCGTCATTATAGAATTTAATTTCATCATATACTAATGAGGCATTGTCAATTAATGTATTTGAACCTTGGATAGAAAGTTTTTTGTCTGCTGTTATAAGAGTTTGATTGTTGCCGTTTTGATCTAAATCGCTTGATACAATTACGTTTCCTGCAAGACTGTTGTCTGAATATATTGATAATAAATTAATATCACCAGTTGCATCAACTACCGAATTATGAACTTTTGCTTCGCCAGATCCTGAAATGGTTACATTTGTGATATCTGTCGGATCAACTGTGTTAGCTGCTTGAACAAGCGAATTGTTTACTTCGGCTTTATCAACCGATTGGATATAAGCATCACCTTTTGCAAGAACTTTTGAATTATCTACTAGCGCTTTACCACCGTATGAGAATATTCTTACGGCACCTGCTTTGCTATCTTCGGGTTGTCCTTTTGAACCTGCAGAAATAACTAATGAGTCTTTTACAGTAACATCTTTTCCTGCAGAAATAAATACTTCGCCACCATTTTGAGTTTCTGTAGATATAGTGTTATTGTTTTTATCTACAACAGACGTATTTACTGATTCTAGACGCGAATTATCGACAAGAACATCTTGTGAACCTACGATCATTATGTCACCATTTTCTTTGTTCACAAGTTTTGTACCTTTGATAATTGAATTTGAAATTTTTATATTAGAGCCTGCAGCGTTTGATTGATTGATAATATGAACATCGCCTGATTGAATTGCAGTTTGATCAGGTGCTAGTCCCGAGTTATCTATTGAAATGTTTCTTTGAATATTGCTTTCCGTGTCTTCTGCAACTTTAAAGTTATCTATGTATCCATTTGCTAAATAATCAAAAGTAACACCATCAGCAGTAATCAATCTTACGTTAGAGAATGATTGCGCATTGTTTGATGTGATGTAATTATGGTTGCTACCTGTTCTGATTAATGAATCTTTGTATTGAATATTGTCTGAAACAATTGCTACTGATTTATTAGGATCAGCGTTGCTTATTGTTCCGTCCGGATTAAAGTGAGCAAATGTTGCTCCGTCAAGTTTTACAAATGTTTCACCCTTTTTAAAAGTTATACCGGCATCTTCGTAGGCATCTGTATAATTTGAATCAAATGTAATTGAACCATAATTTCTATTTTCGCCATTTACTTCAGGGTTTGGTGATAATTTATTAAGAACGCCTGACTGATAAGCTGCCATTTGTGCTTCAGACATATCTTTAAGGTTTTTTGCACCTTTAAAATCAAAAGTGGAAACTGTGAACGAGTTTAAATCTACCATTGAACCTGCACCAAACATAACGCCTGCAGGGTTAATTAAAATTACTTTACCTGTTGCTGCATAAGAGTCACAAGCTCCGCCATTTATACATGAATTAGTTAATTTACCTTGGATATCAGAAACTTTGCCACCTAGAACACGGTTTATAACAGTTTGAGATAGCCCCGAAAAACCAAAGTTTACGTGCTCTCCTCTGCCTACTGAAAAATCATTCCAGTCGACTTGTCCTACAGCACCATGTTGTCCTCCGGTAACGTTTACATCTAATCTGTTATCTGAGGTGCTAAAGCCAATATTGTTAGTGTTATTAATTACATCACCTACTGATGCAGCCATTGCTGTTGCGCCCGAGATTGACAAGAAAGCCAACATAGCAGTAAATGCGGTAATTTTCTTCTTAAATTGACTCATTATAGTTCCCTTTCATAAAACAATCTTTCTTTTACATCCATACGCTTATATAGTATAAAAACCACGAGGGGGTGAAAAGTTTTCAAATACAATACTCATATTTACAAAAATTTACAATAATTTTCACTAAGCATATTATCAAAAAAAAATTTTTAAAGCAATATTTCATATATTTTTTATATCATGTTTTATATACGAATTTTATAAAAATTAACAAAATAGCAAAAATGTTTTATTCTTTTCTTTTTATAGTAAGATAAAAATCATCAATATAATTTATTGTTATAAAATAAAAGTTGAATTATGATAGTATTGCACATTTGTAATTGTATTGTGCGTGTTCCATAGTTTAAGCGTAAAGGAATTTAAGAAAAGTGCTTAAAAAGAGTTATCCTAAGTTTAAAGTTAGTACCGTATTGCTGGCTTTGTGTTTAATTATTAATTCCCCAAGTGTATTTGCGGGTCCTGAGGCTGGATCAAATATGATTCCTAATGGAATTGGAAATTTTGATGCCGGTGTTATTGACCAAACAAATTTGCGTCAAATAAAAGATTATGAGCAAAAAATTCGTGATGATAGAGAAGAAGAACATTACGAAGAAAAAATTGAAATGAATAAAGAGATGAAGGATATGATGCAAGATCTTCCAAACAAGGAAGTTAGCTTCACTCTTAATTCAATTCATATAACCGGAAATACCGAATACACAGAAGAACAACTTTTAAATTTAGTTTGTCCCAAAATCGGAGACGTTGTTACAATAAACGATTTGATTGGTATGGCAAATGCGATTACGGAGTATTATCAAAAGAACGGATACATCTCTACAACTGCGTACTTGCCACCGCAAAAAGTTGAAGACGGAAATGTTGAAATTGTGGTTTTAGAAGGTAAATACGGTAATATCACAATTGAAGGAAATAAATGGGCAAGAAAAAAATATTTAAGTGCTACTTTCTTAAAAGATAAAAATATACAAGAAGATAAAGTTTTGAATGTTGCCGATATTCAAGAATCATTACGCGAATTGAATGCAACTGACTATATTAAAGGTGCTGTTGCACTTCAAGATAATGAAGATTCTGAACAATATACAGACTTGACATTAAATGTAAAAGACAGATTTCCTATTGACTTTGATTTCAGATTTGACAACCAAGGTCGTTCATCGGTTGGTTTAAACCGTTTCGTTATTTTTGCCGGTATGAGTAATTTGACCGGTTTCGGTGATCAGATTTTGTCTACAACTTCGTTAGCAAGAAGTTCAATCGGACAAGGTGTATTTTATTCTGTTCCTATAGGTCGCCATGAAACTAAATTGAATTTAGGTTATTCGTATTCTGGTACAAAGCTTGACAAAGGTGAGCTTAAGGATTTTGATGTAAAAGGTAAATCTCACAGCTTTTATATTGATTTATCCAGAAGACTTGTTAAAACCGAAAACTATAAATTATATGCTGATATCGCATTTGATATGAGAAATACAAACACGACTTTAAGAGGTTATGATTTGTATGGATACAGAACAAGAGCTATTAAATTAAACTTAACAAATGTAAAAGATGATTTTTATGGTAAATGGTTTGGAAATATCGGTATAGCAAAAGGTATAGATATTTTTGGAGCTTCGAATGATTTATATGGTTATTATTCAAAAGAAACTCCGACAAATAGAATGGTAAAAATTCAGGCATCCATTGCAAGACTTCAAGTTCTTCCTTGGAGAATGATGGGTATATTTACTGCAAATGGTCAATGGGTAAACAGAAATGTTTGGTACTCAGATAAAATGCAGATTGGTGGTATATCTTCAGTTAGAGGCTTTGAGGAAGGTTATTTCTTAAGAGACTATGGTGTTACCGCTTCTGCTGAGCTTAGAGCACCTGTTCCATTTTTAAATCATTTACCTGAAAAACTTAGATTTATAGATGATTCAATTAGGCTTGCTGCATTCTGTGATTTAGGTTGGTTTGGCGATTATGCTTACGAAATGCCAAGTTCAAGTTTTGTCATGAGTGTTGGTGGCGGTATTGTTTTAAAAATGACAAGATATTTATCGGGTAACGTTTATTTTGGTATTCCTATTGTAAACAAGCCTGATGATGCTTCAAGCTTTAGGGTTCACTTTATGATTACTTCAAATATTTTATAATCATTTATGAATATTTTATAAAAAATAATGTTGCATAATTTTATGCAACATTATTTTTTTACGAGTTTTATATAAGCGGAGGGTAAAAAAATGATTGAATCTAAAATTGGAAATGTTTCTATAAATGGTAAAAGTGGTAAATACAATTTAGATAGTATTCAAAACGAAAATATGAAGCATATATATTATGGAATGAATGCTGCTGACGAATTTGTAAGGTTTGTTCATAATGTAGATAAAATTACTACTGTTAATGATTACGACATAAATATCGCCTATACTCCTGTTTCTAAACCCGATGAGGCAGCTATGTCTATGCTGGGATTTGCTTATGAAATTTTAGGCAATAGAACAGAAGTCCCATTGAAGGATTTAGATAGTGGCGATGAGTTTGTGTTAACTAGTAAAATGGCTATCCAAAATACA
Organism: Candidatus Gastranaerophilales bacterium; assembly: GCA_944325185.1. GTDB lineage: Bacteria > Cyanobacteriota > Vampirovibrionia > Gastranaerophilales > Gastranaerophilaceae > RUG14156. The sequence continues at coordinate 13,112 of CALUZA010000034.1, forward strand.
AGTGATGCAGACAAAGAACTTGAATTTGATTCTTTGGATTTAAATAATGATAAAAAAATTGATGTTTCTGAAGCAGCTACTTTTTATACGTTTGCCTCTATGTTTAGCGGTAAACCCGTAAATGATAGCATTAATGTCTCGGAATTTATTTCAAAACATGGAATTAGAAAAGCATTGTCTTATTTAATAAATGAAAATAAAAGTTTTACACAAGGTATATTTATTGCTCTTTATCAGAAAATGAAATTTTATCGCTTCTTTGAAGAATTTAAAGAAGGAATAGGTAAAAACAAAGATAAATAATTTTTATTGTTGATATGCTTGGAATAACGGAAGATATAAAGCTAATCCCAAGAATCCTACTATAACACCGATAAACACCATCAATAGAGGTTCAATTAGTTTTGTAAATCCGTCGATTACGGCATCAAGTTTTTTGTCAATGAAACTTACGCAATGATATAAAGAATCACCTAGACGACCTGATTGCTCACCTGTCGCTATCATAAAAGTCATCATTGTCGGAACTTCATTAACGCTTTTTAGTGCAACTGATAAGTGTGTTCCTTGTTGTACTTTTGTTGCAACTTGCATTATTGCTGTTTTTAATACAAAATTGTCCATTGTTAAATTTGCAAGGAAAAGACAATCAACAATTGGAATACCAGCCTCATAAGACACTTGTAGCACAGCAATGAAATTTGAAAAATTTGAGAATTTCATTAATTCTGATAACATTGGTATATGCAGAACAAATTTATCTATTGCTTTGCGTACATTCGGATTTTGATATGCTTGTCCAAGTGCAATTACTGCTATAAATACGCCTGCTATTAATATGAACCAATATTGTTTCATAAATACGCCCATATTCATACAGGCTTTTGTAATCCAAGGTAACGGTTTACCTAAATTATTAAACATTTCGTCAAATGCAGGAAATACAAACACAAGCATAATTACAACTGCGACTATTGCAAGCAAGATAACTATTGCAGGATAAATAAGAGCTCCTATAACCTTGCCTTTTACCGCATCTTGTTTTTTAAGTAAATCTAACATACGAACAAGTGTTTTATCAAGTTCTCCTGAATCTTCACCGGCTTTAACTAGACCTATGTAAACTCTTCCAAATATATTGCGGTATTTTTCAAGAGTTTCTCCAAGGGTCGAACCGCCTATAATTTGTTTTCTGAATTCATGTGTAATTTTTCTTATTCTTTGTGAATCCGAATTTTGTTCAACAAATAGTAGTGCCTCAATAATTGGAATACCCGTAGAGGTTAAGATTTCAAGCGTTGATGTAAAGTCAATTTTTTCCCTTAGGCTAAGTGCGTTTACTTTTGCAACTCTGCCTTTGTGTTTTTTGCTTTTATTTGCTTCGATATCAACAACTGATGTCGGTATCAAATTCATCTCGCGAACTTTTTTACGTGCTTCATTGATGTCGTTTGCTTCTACACGACCTGAGACAATTGTTCTGTTGTTTTTTAATGCACTATATAGGTATACTGCCATTATTGTTCGCTCGCTAATCCCAGTATTCTTACTTGTTCTTCTATTGATGTATTTCCTTCAAGAATATGTTTCAAACAAGACATTTTTAAAGTTCTCATACCTTGTTTTATTGCATAATCTTCAATTTCGACATCATGTGCTCTTTGGGCTATCATTTTTCTGATTTCATTATTAACTACAAGAATTTCCATGACTGCCAATCGTCCCAGATATCCCGAATTTTTGCAGTGCGGACATCCATGCGGTCTGTATATCTTTGTTTGTGTAAGTTTTTGTATTTCAATAGGATCTGTTAAGATTTGTTTTGCTTCTTCATACGAAGGGTAATATTCTTCTTTGCAGTTTGGACATAGTTTTTTAACAAGACGTTGAGCTATAATTCCTGAAATTGTTGAAGAAATTAGATAATCCTTTGCTCCCATTTCAATTAAACGAGTAATTGTCGCTGCTGCTGAATTTGTGTGGACAGTTGATAAGACTAAGTGTCCTGTTAGTGAAGCAGAAATTGCAACTTCAAGCGTTTCATAGTCACGAATTTCACCTATTAATATTGTATCAGGGTCTTGTCTTAAAATTGCACGCAAGGAATTTGCAAATGTGATACCTGCTTTTGTATTTATTGAAGATTGATTTATACCCTCTAATTTAATTTCAACAGGGTCTTCAATGGTGGTTATATTGATTGAATCCGAATTCATGTATCTTAATAGCGCATATAATGTAGTGGTTTTACCTGAACCTGTCGGTCCTGATGTTAAAACGATACCGTTCGGAGAAGAGACCAGGTATCTTATTTTTTTGATGTCATCTTCAGAAGCTCCTACAATTTCGATTTTATCCGCTTTCGCTTCTTTTGAATCAAGTTGCGGTGCAAGCACACGAATAACCATTTTTTCTCTGCCTGCTACAGGCAAGGTGTTTACACGGAAATCTTGAGCTTTGTTTTTATATTTTAGCGTAAAAGAACCATCTTGAGCTCTTCTGTGCTCAGCAATATTCATTCTTGATAGAACTTTGAATCTTGAAATGACTGCACTATCTACTTTTGCAGGTATCTTAAGCGCTTCTTGTAGAGAACCGTCAACCCTTAGACGCACCCTATATCCTACCGATAAAGGTTCGATATGAATATCTGATGCACGTCTGTCTATTGCCATTGTTATTATTTTATTTGCAAGTTGAGATACGGCGCCATCTGAATCTTGAATTTCTTGTTCTACTTGCTCCCATAATTCAGATGAATTAGTTTCCAATTTTTCATCTTCGTTTATTTGTTGCAATAATTCATCTGTGTCGGATTTGTCCATGTTGTAATATGTATTTACAAAATTTTCAAATTCAACATGCGTAACAAGCATTACCGTTGGTTTTAAACCTGTTTGGTATACAATTTCGTTTATGACCTTTGTGTCATTGGGATTTACCATACCAACAACTAAAGATTTTTCGGTCATACTAAGAGGTATAACTTTATTTAGTTTAACAAAATCTTCAGGTAGTATTGATATTGCGGTTGGCAGCGCTTTGAGCTGTTCTGCTGTGGCATATTTCAATCCCATTTGGGCGCCGAGCGCTTCCTTTAAATCTTTAATTGTAACAAAACCCATTTTAACTAAAATTGAGCCGAGTGGAATGTTTTGAGCTTTGCTTTCTGCAAGTGCAATTTCAAGCTGCTCTTCATTAATCAGACCTTCTTCAATAAGAATTTCCCCAAGTTTTTTGGTTTCCGGAGATTTTACTTTTTTGATGTCAGCTTTTTTTTCTGTTTTTGGAGTTTGCGTTTTAATTGTTGGTTTTTCGTCATTTTGGATATTTGTTGTATTTATTTTTTCGTCCAAAATTGGAATATCGCTGATATCGCTTGTGTCATCTTCAAGCTCTATATCGTCAATTTCGTTTGTATCATACGAAACATTTTGATATGTATCGGTTTCTTCTTCATCATCATCTTCATCTTCATCATCTTCTTCATCTGTGACATCATCGTCTATAATTATTGTGTCATCAGAGTTGTCGATATTTAAGTCGTCATCAAATTCGTCTATGCTTTCAATATCGTCTATTTCAAAAGATAAATCATTATTTTCTTTTGATTTGTTTATTGTTTCGATTGATTTGCCATATTTTGCAGAATATTTCTTTAAAAAGGCATCAAAAAGTTGATCAAAATTTTCTTTTGTAAGATATATGAATTCAACTTTATTGTTTATAATCTTGCCTACATAATCAATAATTTGAGCTTTGTTGGAATTTGAATATACTGCTATAAAAAAGACATTATTTTGCATATTAACAGGGACGAAAGATAGTTCTTTCGCCACTGTTATTTCAAATTTACCTGCCAATTCAAAATTTATTTTTTTAATTAGTTTATTTATTATAACGTTATCCATTACCAGCTTCTTTTTCTATAGGTCGTAGATTTTATCTTCTGTGCCATCTTGTCCGTCTTTTATGATGTGAGGTGTTACAACTATAACAAGTTCTTCTCTTGATTTTGTAGTAGCATTACCTCTGAAGAATGCACCAATCAAAGGCAAGTCTGACAAAATAGGCATTTTTTGTACGGTTTGAGTTTCGTTTTCTTTAATTAAACCAGCGAGAACAAGAGTTTCTCCGTCTTTAATTCTGATATTTTTAAGTTCTAAATCACGTCTTTGTAAAAGTGTTGCAGCCAACTCCTGTTGCCCTAAATCATTTGTTGTGTATACTTGGCTTTTTATTGTTGCGAACTCAGGTGATATATTCATTGATACGTAGCCATCAGGTGAAATAAAAGGAACTATTTCAATTAACAGACCTTCGTCTGAACCTATGTCGTAAGTTCTTTGAGTTGCACTTGTAACTGTATCTGAACCTTGTAGAATTTGACTTGTAACTGATTTTACGTAGTCTGAAGTCATATCTATTGTCGCTTTTTTGCCGTTTGTTACCATTATTTTCGGATTGGTTAAAACTCTTCCATTTCCGTTTTCAACAAGATATTTTAATTGATAGGTTAAGGCTGAATTATTTGATTTTGTAACGGTTGTAATTGTTTCTTTTGATGTTACGTTGCCATCAGCGTCTTTTTCTTCCGTTGTTGTTTTAACCGGATAACTATCACCCCAAATAAAGAAAGGAGAAACAGAGTTTGTTGAAAGACCGTCAGATGGACTGAAGCCTAATGAAATAAACGGAGTCCATAAATTCCAAGTGTTTGAAAATTCTTTTGAACCTGTTTCGTTTAATTCTATTACAGACAATTCAACATAAGCCATTAATTGTTTTTTATCATGTTCTTTAATAAATTCTCTAATAACTTCTATTTGTTCAACTGAGCCGCCATAAGTTGAAATTCTTCCAAGTTCTGGGAAATATGTTACTGTTAGCGGAGTTGTCTTAAAAGCTGATAAATCTTCGTTTGTTGATGATCCGCTTGTTATCGAACTTTTTGTATCTCTACAAGCTACAGTTCCGCTTCCTAATATTATTTCTTCTGATTCAAGAGAACCATTACTGCTTGTGCTTCCTGAAGTCATACTTCCGTTTTCATTGTAGAACAATGAGTCACAGATTAGTGTTGCCATTTCTTTTGGAGTTGTATGGTTTACTTTAAAGTTATTTACCATTGGTTTTGTATCTATTATAGGTAAGACTCTTTTAACTGCCGTAACATCTGCGTTTGTACCAAAAACTACGATTTGGTTTGTTCTTGGATTAGATGTCACTATTGGTTGAGTTGATAGTCCAAATATTTTAGATTTAAATAAATTTGCATTTAAAAATTCTGCAACACTTTCAGCGTTTACATATTTAACCGGTAACACTGTCATGTTTTTTCTTGTGTATGCTGAATCCTTTGCGGCTTCAAGTGTCATTACGGTAATTGTATTGCCATCCATTGAGTACGTTAATTGTGAAGATTTAAATATAACCATAAAAGCATCATTTACGTTTATGTTGTTTAAATCAAGAGTGATTTTGCCATCTACTGATTCGTCAAAAACTATGTTTAATTTAGCTTTGTCTGCAAGCATTCTTAATGCTTGTTTTAAATCAGAATCTCTCAAGGATATATTAACTTTTGCGTTAGAATTTGTAATTACAGGAGCTACATCAAGCTTTAGAGTTGTTTCTATTGCTTTAGCATCAGCAGAATTAATATTCATTAAATTTCCTGTTTCTGATTGACCGCCGTTATATAGATATGAGCTAGATACGCTATCCAGATAAGAAACTTTGCTGTTTTCGTATCCAAAAACCGCTTGCGATATTAATGTCAAGCTTAATAGTGTTAAACATATCTTACTTATGCTGTACGGTTTAAAGTTTTGCATTTTATTACTTCTCCTAGATTAAAATTTATTTTGAATTAATTATTACATCTTCTTCTGAAACATATCTGCTTGCTGGCGCAACTCCTCTTTCGGGTTTTGTATCTTTTTCGTCTGAAACAGAATAGTATTGTCTTCCGCCCCCTTGTTTAGGAGATAGATACTGTGCGCTTCCGTAAAAATTGGAGGTTATTTTGAATTCTTCCCCAACTTTGGCTTTATAAAGATTTTTGCCAAGTGCTATGGTTACTGCACTTCTTGATATATCTATTACTCTGTAGTCATCTAGTTTATCGCCTTTTTGTACAAAGTAGTCATTTCCATCAAAAGTTATTATTGCAGAAGGACTTGTTTCATCATACATTATTCCTGATACAGCAATGGTTAACATTTTCGTAGTTCTCTCGTCTTGAACCCCGTATGTTTCAGGGGGTTTTGGTAGCCCTGATTTATCATAATCAATAACCGTTTCCGGAATTTCTACTGCAATGTATTTTTGAAGCGGCATAAAAGGATTTGCCCTTCCTGTTGATTTTATATCAATTACTTCTTTTTTTTCTTGAACAGGTTGCTCGTCCGGTTTTATTTCACCTACTTCGTTTTCGTTTATAACAGGAATATTTTCTTCCACTCTTTGACTTAACTCTTCTTGAGTTATGTTGTTCATTTCTTCTTGAACGGTTTTATTTGGCATTAATTCTTCTTGATTTAAGTTGTTGTCTTTTGTGTATCCGATAATTTGATAGACGCCTGCAACAACAACTACAGCAAATAATACCGCAAGCAGAACCATAGTAAGACCGGATGATTTTTTTTGAGAATCTTTTTTTGGTAATACAACTTCTTTTTCTGTTATATCTTTGTCATTTTCTTCTGAAGCCACGCTTGCAAGTTGACTATCTATGTCAAACTCATCTTCATTTGAAATTTCTTCCGGTTGTTTTTCTGCATTTCCAAAAGCATCAAAAGCCTTTTGTTTTGGCGATTCTTGTTCGCTTAAAATTTGTTTTAGCTCTTCCTCATTGACATCTTCGTCAATATCCGAAACAAGCTCAAGTTCATCGCCTAAATCAATTACGCTTTCTTGTTTTTCTTTATTGTTATTGTTTGGAATAGAATCTTTTACCGAAACAAGATCTTTTTCGGTATCACTTAAAACATCCTCCCAAGTTACGGTTCCATCTTCAGATATGTGTATATCTGCTCCGCTTTCTATAATATCTTTTTCATCCTCAAAAAACATTTAAAATTAAACTCTTATTCTAATACTAATAGTACCATAAACTTTTTACCTAATTTTAAGTTTACTATGACTTTTGATTTTGTCAAAATGTAACTTTTTAGTAATAATCCTCATCATAAGTAAGCTCAATTCCACCCGCTATGATTGTGTCACCGTTGTTTATTCCGCATTCTCTTAATCCCTCGTATACTCCCATAGAATCCAGTATATTTGTAAATCTTTTTATTTGGTGAATATTTTTTATGTCTGTAACAGAGGCTAGTCTTTTTATTTTGCCCCCCATTACTTCGTATGTATTTTTGTTAAGTTTTGTAATTTCATAATCAGAATCATCATTATCGACTGAAGCTAAATCCTCTTCTATATCAAGTTCAATTTTTATATCTTCAGTTTCTTCAAGTTTTTTATTTAGATAGTCAAGAAGCTCTTTAATTCCTTGTTTTGTAGCTGTTGAAATTATAAAAATTTCGTTTTTTGTTTTTGATTTTTTTACAAAATCAGATTTTATTTCTTGGGCATGCTCAAAATCAGTTAAATCTGATTTATTTAAAACTATTATTTGTTCTCGTTTTGCAAGTGATGTGTCAAATTTTTCGAGTTCCGTGTTTATTTTTTGATAATTATCAAAACTGTTTTCAAGTGAAATATCAATTATATGTAGGAGTAATTTGCATCTTTGGACATGCTTCAAGAATTCATGCCCTAATCCAAGTCCGCTTGAAGCACCTTCAATAAGACCGGGAATATCAGCTATAACAAAGCCGTCACCATTTTGTTTTTTGACTACACCAAGATTGGGTATTAAGGTTGTAAAAGGATAATCTGCAATTTTTGGTTTTGCAGCACTAACTACACTTATAAAACTTGATTTTCCTGCATTGGGCATGCCAACCAATCCTACATCAGCTATTAGTTTAAGTTCAAGTTCAAGTTCTCTTTCGATTGAAGGCTCGCCAGGCTCGCAAAATTGCGGGGCTCTTTTTTGAGCGGTTGCAAAACGAGCATTTCCTCTACCTCCTCTGCCTCCTTTTGCAATAAGAACAATTTTTTTATCTTCATTTAAATCTGCTATAAGTTTATTTGTTTTTAAATCTCTTACAATTACTCCTACGGGCATTTTAATATATAAGTCTTCACCGTTTTTTCCGTGGCAGTTTTTGTTTTTTCCGTTTTCCCCTCTTTGGGCTTTAAAAACGGTTTTATGTGTAAAATCTAAAAGAGTTGACATATCAGAAGTTGCAACAAAGTATACATTGCCTCCTGCACCGCCATCACCCCCTGCAGGACCGCCTTTATCTACATATTTTTCTCTACGCCAAGCCAAAGCGCCATTCCCACCTGCGCCAGATATAACTTTTATTTTTACTTTGTCTATAAAAGCTGCCAATTTAGCTTGCTAGCCTTTCTTTGTTGTTAAGTATTTTATTTGCAATTTTTGTTTCTTTAAAATCCAAGTTTAAATTTTCGGAATTTTCGAAACGGTTTAATATTGTATCCGATATTGATTTTAACATCATAATAAATGAATTGCTATCAATAATTTCATTGTCAAAATCATTCATTAACATCATAAGGTATGGATAACAGTCAAGCGCAAAACATGAATTTATAACGCACATGGTGCTTTCAAGCGTTTGATTTTGCGCTTTTTCAAAAACTATATCCAAATAATATTCGGAATATTTTGATAATTCCATAAGAGCTTGTTGCTTTTCATTTTGTGTTGTGAATTGTTCGAAATATAAAACGAAATCACTATACAAATAATTATCTTGTATTGTTTTTTCGGGATTTTTAATGATTAAAAAATCTTTTATAAAACAACCAAAAAGATTTAAGTCGTTTTTAAATTGCTGCTTTATTTTGAATAGCAATATTTTGTTTTCAGACTCTAAACTTAAATCAAAGTATTTAAGAATTTTTTCTATAAGCACCATATAATCCATATTTATATTTTACATTTTGTTCTTTAAATATCAAAAACATTAATAAAACTTCATTTTATAGTAGGATTAATTTCTGTATCCAATACCGGCTTTATATCCTGAAATTGTATATAATGCAGGTAAAACAGGTTCAATCCATTTTAAACCTGACAGCAATGAAACTGTTGCAATGTCGTCAGTATGTAAGCATAGGTCGATTGCTTCCGGTTTTCTTTCTTTTGGTTTTTCGTTTGGAGATATAATTGGGTTTACTATGTTTTTTGCAATAAAGTTTGCAATTTTTGAGCCGCCAACAACTCCTGTTAAAATAATTCCTGTTGTCATGCCCATTGCTCTCACGGATTTTGATTTTACATTAAGTTTTTCAAGTATTGCAAGTGCTCCTCCTGCTCCTATATTGCACATAAATATGTTGGCCAGATATTGGTATAAACCTTCGTTGATTTTATTTGTAATATTTTTCTTGTAATCATCCTTTGTGATTTTGTCCGCTAAAATTCCTCCGCCTATTCCTCCAATAACAGGGACTGCGCCATAAATAGAAAGATAACCAATTTCGGAAAATATTTCTTTTGCTTCGATATTTTTAGGAGAGGGTATTAATTGTTCAAATATATTATGCGTTTTTGTTTTTTCTTGCAGTATTTTGATTTCTTTTGGATTTAATATTGTATTTTTTGCTTTGTCTAAAATTTGCAACAGTTGTTTGTCAGGATTTTTTTCTTTTATATATTTATCGATAATTTTGGTGTTTTCTTTTTGTATAGAGCATAGATTTTCTAAAGGCTTTCTTTTTGTTATTTTGGAAGCGATTTTTGGGGCCAAAAGAGCGCTTAGTATACTTGTGGAAAGAATTATAGCTTTTTTAAAACTTTCCTTTTTTTCTTTATTGTTAAAATTTTGTTTATGCTTTTTTTCAAAAATATCACATGAAAGACAAAATACTCCTGTTAGTGCTAATATTTTAGGCATTTGTTTATTCAATTTAGAAATTAAAATTGGTTGATCAAGAAATTTTGCAAAAGCTGATATATTTTTAATCATTTTGTGTCTCTTTAAATTTTTTTTCTATAGAATTTGCTTTACAGTAGTTTGAAAAAATTTCAATTTTTGCTATTACTTCGTCATCTATTACATGTTCAATCTTGCAGGCATTTTTGTTTGAAATTGTTTGATTTATTGAAAGTATTTCGTTGAAAAAAGTATATAAAATTCTGTGTTTTTTAATTATTTTTTCTGCTTCAACTTTTCCTTCTGTTGTTATATCAATTCCTTTTCTGCCGTTGTAGATTATTAAACCTAAATCAGCAAGTCTTATTAGTGCTTCAGAGACAGATGAACGTGAAATGTTAAATTTATTTGCAATGTCAATTGCTTTTATATTCTCTTTTTTTTCTATGGAGTTGTAAATTAACTCAAGATAGTCTTCGAGTCCTGTGGTTATCATAATTTTTCCTTTGTTAGGCTTACCTTGCATAATAATAGTAAGGTATACCTAACAAAATGTCAAGAAAAATTAAATTTATTTTTCAAATGCTTGCATTAGCAATATTTTTGAGATACTCTTTATTTGTTATTAGATTACCTTTTCGGTCATTATTTCCAAATGGTATTTTAGCCAGCCCAATGCCTAGGGGTCAGGATTAAACCGAAAAAAGAAAGGACAAGAAACTATGGCAACAGCTACTTTAGTAGAATTATTAGATGCAGGTGTACATTTTGGTCACCAAACTCAAAAATGGAATCCGAAAATGAAACAATATATTTTCGGTGCAAAAAACGGTATTTATATTATCGACTTAAGAAAAACATCAGATTTATTGGACAAAGCATACGAAGTTGTTAGAAAATATGCTTCTCAAGGTAAAAATGTTTTATTTGTCGGTACTAAAAAACAAGCAGTTGACGTTGTTGCTCAAGAAGCAGCTCGTTGCGGCGGATACTATATCAATCGTCGTTGGTTGGGTGGTATGATGACTAACTTTGAAACAATTCGCGGCAGAGTTAACAAATTGAGAGAATTGGAATCTTTCCTTGAATCCGGCGCTGCTAATAAATTACCTAAAAAAGAAATTGCTCAATTAACAAGACAAGTTGCAAAATTATCTAAAACTTTAGGCGGTATCAAAGAAATGAAAGGCATGCCTGATATTTTAGTTGTTATCGATCAAAAGAAAGAATTGATTGCAATTAAAGAAGCTAACAAACTTGGTATTCCTGTTGTATGTTTAGCTGATACTAATGCGGATACTGACGGAATTGACTATATCATTCCAGGAAATGATGATGCACTTCGTTCTATAAAATTAATTACTTCAAAAATGGCTGATGCTGTTTTAGAAGGAAAAGAATTAAGAGCAAACAACGCTAAAACTACAGGTAAGATTGAAAAAGTAGAAGCAAAAGATGCTAATGCTGAAGTTGCTGAAGCTTAGTAAATAGAATTAGGAGATAATAATTATGGAAATAAAAGCATCAATGGTAAAAGAACTAAGAGATAAAACCGGCGCCGGCATGATGGACGCTAAAAAAGCTCTTGTTGAAACTGATGGAGATATGGAAAAAGCTATAGAACTTTTAAGACAAAAGGGTATGGCTTCTGCAGATAAAAAAATGGGAAGAATTGCAGCAGAAGGCGTTGTTGCTTCCTGTGTAGACGGTAAAAAAGGCGCAATGGTTGAAGTTAACTGCGAAACTGATTTTGTTGCAAAAAATCAAGATTTTAAAGATTTTGCAAATATGATGGCAAAAGCAGTTCTTGAATTAAATCCTGCTTCTGTTGAAGAACTTCTTAAAATGGATTGTCCCGTTTGCAAGAAACCAATTGAAGATGTTATTAAAGAACAAATTGCTAAGATTGGTGAAAAAATTACAATCAGACGTTTTGTTAAATATGATGCTGATTGCTGTGTAAATACTTACATTCATAATGGAAAAATAGGTGTATTATTGGAAGCTAAATGTAAAGAATGTGATGAAACTTTAACAAAAGACATTTGCTTGCATATTGCTTCAAATGCACCTGAATTTGTTTCACGTGAAGAAATTCCTGCTTCTGTTATCGCTGAAGAAAAAAGAATTGAAATGGGAAAAGAAGATCTTGCAAACAAACCTGAAAATATCAGAGAAAAAATTGTTGAAGGCAGGGTTAATAAATTAATGGCTCAAAGATGTCTTTTAGAACAACCTTTTGTTAAAAATCCTGATGTTACAGTTGCGCAATTAATTGAAGGTAAATGTGAAATTGTAAGATTTGAAAGATATGTTCTTGGAGAAGGTCTTGAAAAAAGACAAGATAACTTTGCAAAAGAAGTAATGAATCAAATAAAAGGTTAATTTATTTTGATAAAATTAAAAACGCCAATTAAAAGTTGGCGTTTTTTTAATATAATTATTTTATGGAAATGATTTTGGCGAGTGCTTCTCCAAGAAGAAAAGAGATTTTATTTAAAGAGGGATTTGATTTTAGAATTATTCCTTCAAATTATGATGAAAAAATAAGTAATTTAGAATACTCAAAAGAGCTTGTTGAAGATTGTGCAATTCAAAAAGCGCTTGAAGTTAAAAATAGATGCAATAATGATTCTATTATAGTTTCTGCAGATACTGTGGTGGTTTTGGATAATAAAATTTTAGGTAAACCAAAAGATTTCGAGGACGCATATAATATGCTGTCAAATCTTTCAAATAAGACTCATTTTGTCGCAACATCAATTTGCTTGATTAAAAGCGATAGAATTGTTGCAGATAGTGAAATAACTTATGTTACGTTTAGAAGATTATCTGATGAAGATATAAAAAAATACATAAAAACCAATAAACCTTTTGATAAGGCCGGAAGTTACGGAATACAAGATAAAGGGTTTGATTTTGCGTTAAAAATTGATGGAAATCTTGATAATGTTATTGGCTTCCCTGTAACTTTATTTAAAAGCTTGTTGTAGTTAATACTGTTGCATAAGGCTAACAAAATATCTTTGTTCTTTATCAAAATCTTCCGGCGCCAATGAGACTTGAATATGGTAATATTCTCCATCCACATTAAACATTTGACCATAGAGCAAATATTCTATTTCTGTTGCAGTCCAGCCAAGCCCCCTGCCTTGCAGTTTTAATTTATTGACTCCGTTTTGAACTAATTTTTTAACTGTCTCGGTAGAATGCGCAAGATTTAATCTTAATCCATCTTTTAAGCGCATGTTTGTTTTAATACATTCAAAGCTTGTATCAGGTCTTGTTGTTTGCCTTGAAAATTCTTCAGAGAATCTGTAGTGCTCTTGCATTTTTGGGCAGTTTTTTATGCATAGTTGATTAATCAAAACCTCGATTCTTGAAATATCATCAATGTATTCAGGATGTTCAACCAATGTTGTCATTGAATATTCAGGTCTTACAACAACTATATCATATTCTTTTAATAATTTATTATAGTA
>CALUZA010000035.1 GCA_944325185.1 Candidatus Gastranaerophilales bacterium
TCAATAGCATTAAGTTTAGTTTAGTATACAAGAATCTAACTGGTGATGGCAATACAAGCGGGTTAAACAGTTGTTTAACCCCTTTTTTTATATTTTTAAGTGGTTTATAGACTAAATAGATAATAAAATGTATAAAATTTTTATATAAGAATGTAGTTGATATTATTTTATTGTTTATATTATTTTATATTTAGTGTACTTATTTTATCGATATGTTTGCGTTTTGTTTTTAATTGTATCTATATGCCACTTTGTAATATAATTAAGGTTTTATATTTTATTTCTTTATATTTTTTAGTTTATATATTTAAGTTCTACTTTTGGTTTGTTGTGTTTATTTTAATTTATAAAAGCGCATATTTGTTTGTTATTTATGTTTTTTATTTCGATTTTAATGCAAATAACAATAAAATTTATTGCACAAAAAAAGGGCTGATAAATATCAGCCCACTGTATTGCCATCACCAGTTAGATATTTCTTACCTACTATACCAAACTTAATGCTATTGATGGAGCTTGGTTTGCTTGAGCCAACAATGACGTTGAAACTTGTTGCAAAATTGATTGTTGAGTGAAATTTGAAGCTTCAGAAGCAATATCAGCATCTGTAATGATTGATTTAGCGCTTGATAAGTTTTCGTATTGTGTAGTTAAAGTAGCTAAAGCAGACTCTAAACGATTTTGAGCAGATCCTATGATGGATTTTCTTGATGTAATATTATCCAAGCCATCATCAAGGTTGTTTAGTGCTGTTACCATATCCGCAGCACTCATTGCTGTTAGATCAAAATCCGCCATAGAAGTAATTTCTTGGAATTCTACGCTTTGGAATAGTGATTGATCAGCGGCAATTGTGTTGTCTTCTGTTGAATTTGCACCAACTTGGAAAGTTATGCCGTCAGCTTGCAATTTTGCATCATCAAATAAGAATAATGATGAGTATTTAGAAGATGATGAAATACGGTCAATTTCTTCAATTAATTGCGAAGCTTCATCTTGCATAGCTTGAATTTCTTCTGCAGAATAAGTGCCGTTCTTTGCTTGTAATGTCAAGTCACGAATTCTTGATAAGTTGTCTTGTACAACATCCAAGTGCCCTTCTGCAGTTGCAAGTAGAGCGTTACCATTTTGAACATTGTTTTGTGCAATTTGGTTGCCGTCTAATTGAACTTTCATACGAGCAGAAATAACTGTTCCTGCGGCGTCGTCTTTTGCGCTTATTACTTTTAAGCCCGTAGACATTCTTTCCATCGCACTGGATAGACCATTTGTTGCCTTTGTTAAGTTGTTTTGGATTTTAATTGAATCCACGTTTGTGTTGATTACTACAGCCATGACAATACTCCTTTTTTCTTTGCTGCATTTATCCTTAAATGCATAATAGTAATACTTTGCTGGTTAAAAAATAAAATGGCAATGTTTATATTTTAACCTTTTGTCAAAGGTCATATAGACCTCTGACATTGATATATTAACTGTTTTAAGGAGTAATAAGAATTATAAAAAAGTAAGAATTTTTTCCACCTAAAGTATAAAATTTAAATTTGTGCTAAAATTATTTATTATAAAAGATTGGAATAAAGATGGCATTTAAGGCTCCTGTTAAGACGAATACTCCAATAAAGCATATTCCGCCTCATAACCTTGAAGCAGAAGCTGCTGTTTTGGGTTCAATTTTAATTAATCCTGAGAGCATGAATAGAGTTGTTGAAATTTTAGAAACAGAATATTTCTATTCTCCTCAAAATAAATTAATTTATGAAGCAATTTTCACCCTGTATAATCAAAATAAACCGATTGACGGGCTTTCTATTGCGGAATATTTTCGTTCAAGAAATAAATTGGATGATATAGGCGGGGTTGAATATCTTGGAGAGCTTGGTCTTGATACCGTTCTTTCTTCTAATATTGAATATTATGCAGAAATTATAAAAGAAAATGCACTTAAAAGAAAATTAATAAATGCAGGTTCTATAATTATTGAAGAAGTTTTTAAAAATCCGGAAGCTGAAGTAAGTCTTGAAATTGCGGAAAAAACAATATTTGAAATTGCTCAACAAAAAACATCTCAAGATGTTCAGTTAATTTCTAATCTCCTAATGGAAACAGTTGAACAACTTGAATACAGATATAATAACAAGGGAACATATACAGGTGTCCCGAGTGGATATTATGACCTTGATGCTATGCTTGCCGGTTTTCAAAAATCTGATTTAATTATACTTGCAGCTCGTCCTTCAATGGGGAAAACCGCTTTTGCTCTTAATATTGCTCAAAATATCGGAATTGTTCAAAAAGTTCCGGTTTTAATATTTTCTCTTGAAATGTCGGCGGCACAATTAACTCAACGTATATTGTGTTCGGAAGCAGAAATTGATGCTCAAAGGGCAAGAACAGGAGAAATGAATGAAGGCGAATGGGAAAGAATTGCAGATGTAATGAATAGACTTCATGAAGCACCAATATTAATTGATGATTCTTCAGGTGTAACTTTGTCTGATATAAGAGCAAAAGCCAGACGTATAAAAACCAAATATCCGGATTTAGGTTTAATTATAATTGATTATCTTCAATTAATTGAAGATAAATCTATAATGGATAGAAATCAAGCAATTTCGGGGATTTCAAGAGGTTTAAAATCTTTGGCTCGTGAATTAAATGTGCCGATTATATCTCTTTCGCAATTATCCCGTAAAGTTGAAGATAGAACAGATAAGCGCCCGATGTTATCGGACTTGAGAGAATCAGGCGCAATTGAACAAGACGCCGATGTTGTAATGTTTGTTCATAGAGAAGAATATTACGACAAAGAAAATCCGGAACTTAAAAATAAAGCTTCAATTATTGTTGCAAAACAACGTAACGGTCCTGTGGGAAGTGTTGATTTATTGTTCTTTGGAGCAACAACTAAATTTAAAAATAAGATGAAGCCTGTTGTTGAAATGTAGTTTTAAATTTCAATTCTGCCTTCTAGTGCTCGAGTGAGTGTCATTTCATCTGCATACTCAAGTTCTGAACCCATCGGGAGTCCAAATGCAATTCTTGTAATTTTGATATTAAAAGGCTTTAATAATTTATTTAAGTATAAACTTGTTGCTTCGCCTTCTACGGAAGGATTTAGCGCTAAAATAACTTCTTTTATATCGTTTTGATTAACTCTATATAAGAGTTCTTTTATTCTTATATCATCCGGTCCAATGCCATCAATTGGAGAAATCAAGCCTTGCAGAACATGATATGTGCCATTGTATTCATTGGTTTTTTCTATTGCCATAAGGTCTTTTGTTTCGGCAACAACGCAAACAATATTTTTATTTCTTGTAGGATTAGAACATATTTCGCAAGGATTTGAAGATGACATATTAAAACAAATATTGCAATATGAAATTGTTGTTTTTGCTTCAATTAATGCTTCTGCAAAGTTTTTAACTTCATTTTCGGGCATTTTTATAACATGCAAAGCCAGCCTTTGCGCAGTTTTTGGACCAATAGAAGGCAATTTTTGAAAATATTCTATTAATTTAGCTAATGGTTTTGTATATTCCATTTTTTAATTAAAATAACCCCGGAATTGAAATACCACCTGTTATGGACTTCATTTTTGCTTCCATTTGAGTGTTTGCTTTGTTCGTTGCGTCCATCATTGCTTCTGTTATTAAGTCTTCAAGCATTTCGATAGTATCTTTATCAACAGATGAAGGATTAGAGGGGTTTATTGCTTCTGCAGTTAATTTAATTGATTTGAATTTTCCTTGTCCGCTTAATACCGCAGTAACTGCACCATTTCCTGATTGAGAAGTTATTTCGGTATTTTCAAGCTCATTTTGAGTTTCTTTAAATTTCTTTTGCATTTTTTGAGCTTGTTGCATAACCTGCATCATATTCATCATAATTATTATTTCTCCCTTAAAAAGTCTGTTCTTTAAGTATTATTATATGCTATTATATTTTTATATGCAAACTATTACTTATTTAAGCGACTGTTTCAATAAAGGTAAATTGTCCAGATGGGCAGATAATTTTATGCCTTTAAAAGTATATATAGGTAAGTTTAACTGGTATAAATCAAAAGGCAATTCGACCGATGAATATAAATATACGCAAATGATAATTGATGCGTTTAATTTGTGGGAAAGCCTTTCGGGGGGACTTGTTTCTTTTGAAAGAACAATGAATTTGTATGATTCAAATATTAATATTGATTGGAAGAGAGTAGATAGAAAGTCTTTAGGTTCATGTACCTTTAATTTTGATAAATTGGGAAGATATTATTCTGCAGAACTTTCTATAGGGCTTTCTGACGGAATCATACATCACCAGTATATGGATGAAAATGAAGTATTTCACACAATTTTACACGAAATCGGGCATGCAGTGGGTTTAGGGCACTCTAAAACCAAGGGGGATATTATGTATGTTCCTCATGAATATGGTATTGTTAATATTTCGCAAAATGATTTGGAAACATTAAGATGGCTTTATAAATTGCCTGTAGGAAAAACAGAAAGTGAAATATTATCTTTGTATTCAAAATATCAAGCGACTGATGTTGATGATTTAGTTAGAAAAATGTCAGGTGAAAAATCGGAATTTGAAAAAACAAAAGACAGCCTTTTAAATAAGGTTCCTGAAAAAGATTTGCTTCAAGAGACAGAAAATATTGGTGATTTAAAAAAATATTTAATGCAATTAAATAATATTAAAATTAACTTTAAATCAAAATAAATTGATAATTTTTTTGCTTAATTTTTCAATATAAAATTCACTGCCCTCAGGTTTCAATTGATAAAATGTGAAAATTGAAGAGCTTATCAGTAATACAAATGAAAATATGAAAAGTGTAGCTATAATTTTTTCCTTTTTTGTCATTTTATTCACCTTGTTGAATTGATTTTTGA
>CALUZA010000036.1 GCA_944325185.1 Candidatus Gastranaerophilales bacterium
AAAGACATGCTGATAAGCTGGATGATTGGTTTATTGATGCATTGGATGATTTGGTCGTAACAGTTGTTACGAATACTGAAACACCTATTGATGACGGTATTGTTTTGGCGGTTAAGGCCCCTGTCCTGGAAACGCTGAAAGAATTTATTCAAAAAGGTGTTGATAAAATCGATGGTGTAGAAGGTAATCTCGGAGCAGTATAATGTTTGACGTTTCAGACGCAATAAAGTCGGTTGGAGAGGCTTTTACAAGCCTCTTTAACCTGTTCAAAACAAATAAAGAAACCCAGTCGGAATCAGAGGTTATAAAAGACAAACGAAAAGCTGAAAGTGCGAATAATATTGCAGAGGAAATCTTTTTGCTTGTTGATAATTGCCGCAGAGGATTTTCGGATAAAGATTGGGAGGAGTATTTAGACTTGAAACATAAATTTAATAATAAGGATTGATAAATGACAGTAGAACAATCTCAAGAGTGTTTTGAGCATCATATGACGCTTAAGAGTGCAGTTGATAAAATAAGCTGCACGCTTTTTGGCTGTCCGGAAAAGCCTAACTACATACCGATTGTGACAAAAGTAAAAATAATGTTTTCAATACTTATTTTTCTTGCAACATCCTCTTTAGCCGTGCTGGGTGGTGTTATAACGCTTTCGGTAAAAATCGGTGTGCAGCTCGAGAAAATTCAGAATATGAGTGTTGCACTGGATAATCATATTGAGCATTCGGAGGTTCGCCTGCAACAGCATGAGAACAGGCTGACGGGTATAGAGTATGAGCTTGCAAGATATGAAAGGACAGGATATAGAAAGAGGAATGAATTATGAAAATATTTTTAAACGCAGGACATGGCGGGTGTGATCCGGGAGCTGTTTCTAAAAACGGATTAAAAGAAAAGGATGTAGCAAAGCGTATTTGCGAAATTTTAACAGATAGATTAAAGCAAGCGGGGTATTCGGTGATTTTGTTCCAGGAACAAAATTCTTTTACTGAAATTTCTAAAGCTGAGAATAAAAGCGGAGCAGATATATTTATTTCTGTGCACTGCAACAGTTTTAGCAGCAGTTCTGCAAACGGAGTCGAAACGCTGTATTATCCGACATCTGCAAAAGGTAAACGTCTTGCTGAATGTATTCAGACATGGTTATTGAAAACTACTGGACTTTTTAACCGCGGATGTAAAATGCGTCGTGATTTACACGTATTAAGGGCAACAAAAGCCCCGGCGGTGCTTGTAGAGACCGCATTTATATCAAACCCTGAAGAAGAAAAACTTTTGCGAGACAAACCTGAAATGTTTGCAGATGGAATATTGCAGGGAATAAAAAATTATATAAATTAGCTCTCTCTTCTTATTTAGTCGGCAGCCTTGATTTTATAAATCAAGGCTTTTTTTATAGTATAATAAGGATATGAATGATAAGGATTTTGTTTATAGCTTGTTGAATAATGCTTTTGATTATCTGCAGAAAAGTAGTGTGGAATTTGAAAATGAACCAAAATATTCCTTAATTAATTTTTTCAACGCAGTAGAAATCTTTTTAAAAGCACGTTTGGTTGCAGAACACTGGTCTTTAATTGTTGATTCGGAAAATATCTCCTATCAAAAGTTTAAAGATGGTGAATCAAAGACACTTGATTTTGAACAGCTTTGTAAAAGAATTAATGGAATAAATCAACAAAAAGAAATTGATAAAAATACGACTGATGCATTTGATTCTTTGAGGAAAGAGCGTAATAAATTGATTCATTTTACCCATAACATAGTAAATGAAAGTAATAAACAAAAAAAGAATGAACTAAAAGAAAAATTTGCAGTCATTGAATTAAGAGCTTGGTATTATTTAAAATTACTTTTATCGGCATGGACGGATAAATTCGGTCAGTATGATGTAAAAACTCATGTTGACCAGTTTGAGAATCGAATTACTGATATAAAAAAATATATTGATTTAAAGTATGAGGCAATGAAACCAATTATAGAACAAGAAATTAATAAAGGAAAGTCTGTAATTGATTGTGCAATATGTGGAAAACATTCTGCAGTTATAATAAATAAAAAAAATAGAAATATTCAATTATATAAATGTTTAGTATGTGAGAATGAAGTAGAAAATTATGAAGCAGAATTAAAATGCACAAGTTGCAATAAAATTTTTAAATACAATTTAGGTTATTATAATATTGGAGATTGTATTGACTGTGAATGCGGATATAAAATTTCGTCCCAAGAAATAATTGAACAAACGCTGGAGCAGTTTTCTCCAGACCAAAAGAGAATAATTTTTCAACCAGTCGATATAAATTGTGGAAATTGTGATGGATACCATTCGGTTGTTCGTTTGGGGGATATGTATATGTGTGTTGATTGTGGATACATTCAATATGAAGCTCCCATTGTTTGTGAATGTTGTAATGAAGCCATTATAGGATTGAGTGATTACGATTCTTTAAAAACATATATTTTTGGTTGTGGGTTTTGTGAAGGATATGGAAATATATTAGAGATTATCTAATTAAAGTTGATTATTAATATTGCCATAGGTTAGTTTTATTTTAAGTAAAGCAAATAAAAATGGGTGACTTTTGGGTGACAAAATTATAAAAAAATAGAAAAAATCATGAAAATTCAGAATAAGATACAAAAGGTAATATTGGCTAAAATGCAATTATATAGCGAAAGATTAGAAATTACAAAAAAATACAAAAAGTAAAATTGTCAACTCATAACCCGAAGGTCGTTGGTTCAAATCCAGCTCCCGCAACCATTTCACTGGAAGTTTCAAACTTAGAA
>CALUZA010000037.1 GCA_944325185.1 Candidatus Gastranaerophilales bacterium
GTACTATATATTGTTCAAATATTATTAGTAATTGCAATAATTGTACAAGCTCTACAACTTGCATATCTTGCATAGGCAATTATTATGTAAATTCACAAAATAAATGTTCTCCTTGTTCTGATATATCCAATTGCTTGCAATGCTCCAGTGGTTCAACATGCACAGTTTGTGCAAGCGGTTATTACGTTAATTCATCAAACAAATGTTCAAAATGCACAATATCAAATTGTGCAAGATGTAATACAGACGGTACTTGTCTTGCATGTAACAGTGATTATTATTTATCTGACGATAAAAAAAGTTGTTTGCCAAATGACGGTAATTTTAATTGCTCTGATTCTAACTTTATGAGAATAGGTAACTTATGTATTACCAGACGCAATATGGGCGATAGTTTAATGCTTCCGATACCATCTACGGTTAATGTTGCCACAGCTGGGAATGATTATTGTTATTCTAACTCTCAAAAATGTTGTTGGAAAGGGAAAACCAGTGATTATTGCAATACAAATGCCAACGGCAATTATTCGGGCTGTACAAGGACTGTTTGCAATTGGGATGCTGCCCAAGAAATTTGTGCTAAATTTAACTATGCAGGTAAAACTTGGAGATTAGCAACAAATACAGAAAGAGCAAATTGGGGTATTAATTCTATAAACCTTGCAAATAATGGATTAATGCTTTGTGATTATGAGTCAGGTTTAAAATCGGAAAGATGTCCGACAATTAGTTATTGTAATGGCGCATTTAAAAACGAGTGTGCACCATGGATGATTTGGGGCAATAATAATAATGGTATAGAAGCAAATGCTAGTCAATTGGGTGCAGGCAAATATCACACAACTACTTATACCAAAAATTATGCGCTTTCTGTCCGTTGTGTCACAGAAATGGACACGGAATAATTTTCATATTATTTTTTGTGTTTTGGTTATGGGGTAAATTTTACCCCATTTTTTTGATTATAATAATGTTTGGTGCTGTTTTTGCAAAAATTTAAACACAACTGTAAAAGATTTAATTGATTTTTGATTATTGTTTTGTTGGTTTTGAAATCATTTCATAGGTTATTTCTTTAGATTTCAAAATAAAATCGCACAGTTCACGAACAGCACCTCTGCCGCCATTAAATGATGAAATAAAGTTACATTTTTCTTTTACCTGTTGTATTGCATCAAAAGGACAGCATTTTAGTCCAACTTTTTCTAATATGCAAATATCCGGCAAATCATCACCCATATAAGCAATTTCATCGTATGAAAGACCATATTTTTCAATAAGTTCGTTTAGCGCAAGGATTTTATTTTTTTGTCCCATATATAGTTCTTTAATATTTATCATCTCCGCTCTTAATTTAACGGCGTTATTATCTCTTGCGGTTATGATTGAAGTTATTATTCCTGCTCTGGAAAGCATAACGACTCCAAGCCCGTCTTTAGCATTGTATGTTTTAATTTCTTTGCCGTCTTCTAAAAAAGTTAATGATCCGTCTGTCATTACTCCATCAACATCAAATGCAACCAGTTTTATATTTTTAGCTATTTCATTGAGATTGGAATTAAACATTTTACCCTCCATTAAAAAAATTATACATTAAATGGTTTAATTTTAAAATTTTTCATTCAAATTTATGTCCATTTTGTCGTCAGTTATAATGTAGTAAATAAAGAATCGCCATGAATAATATAAAACAAATTCGTCTTTCTAAAGATAAATTTATTATTGATTTAGAAACAACCTCATTAAAATTAAATTATAAACAAATTGAAAATAAATATCTTATAGATATAAGTAATTTAAATCTTATAAGTGCAACAAAGTATGCGATTTTATGTTCAACGTATTGTTTCATAAATAATTTTAAGAAAAAACTTTGTTGGCTTGTTGCAGACGAAGAAATAAAGAAAGCTGTTTCGATTTTAAGATTGCAAAATTCGGAATTTCTAACAATTGAAAAAGAAAAAGCAAGATTAGCATCATGAATATATTAAATGAAATAAAAAATGAAAAAATATACGGCATAATAAGAGAAGATAATCCTGAATTATCTTTTGAAATTGCAAGAGCATACATTGAAGGCGGAATAAAATTTATAGAATTAAATTCACCTTTTGAAGTTACCGAAAAGGTTTCAAAGATAGATAACGTCATTGTGTCACAAGGCGGTATAATAACAACGGCTCAGGCGCATCTTGCGCTAAAGGTAGGTGCAAGTATAATTTCAAGTCCAATTTTTCAAACTAACCTTGTAAGATTTGCCTCTTGCTATAAGACATTTTTGATACCTTCGGTTACAACTCCGAATGAAGCATATAGTGCTTGGAGAGCAAGAATGCCTTTAATTAAGATTTATCCTGTTTCGGAGATGGGCGGAGTAGGATATATAAAAGATATGGTTAAACCTATGCCGTTTTTAAATTTGCTTCCTTGCGGTTTTGTGAAATTGGATGAAATTGAAGGTTATATTAAAGCGGGAGCAACAGCAGTTGGTGTTGGGCGTGAGTTATACGGCAGTAAAAATTATAACGAAATAGTTAAAACCGTAAAAGAAGTTTTAAAGATGATTAAATAAATTATTTTAGGTCAAAAGCGGATTTATTCCGCTTTATTTTTTTAATTTAATTCTATATTTTCTAAAAAATTAAATTCCGGAGAATTATTTTCTTTTAAAATTATTCCGATTGCATCGATTTGAAATTTTGTATATTTTTTATTTGAATTTTGGATATAGAATTTTGCACAATTATAGATTGAATTTAGTTTAGTTCTTGTTATTGCTTCAATTGGTGTTCCAAATGTGTTTGATTTTCTTGTTTTAACTTCTACGAAATGTAAAGTATTGTTTTTTAGTGCAATTATATCTATTTCTGCAATTCTTGAATAACGATAGTTAGTTTCAAGAATTTTATATCCTTTTTTTATTAAGAAATTTTTTGCCAGCTCCTCGCCGTATTTACCAAACTCTTTATTTGTCATAAAATAATTGTAAGATAAATTTTATATGGAGTAAACATAAATGGAATTATTGAAAAAAACCGCAGCTGAACAACACAGGGCGCTTGTAAATAAAGAAGTTAGCGCAGTTGAGCTTGTTAATGCTTCCATTAAAAGAATTGAAGCATTGGATGAAAAGCTTGGAGCGTTTAATTCTTTAACTTTTGAAAGCGCTATTGAAACAGCGAAAAAAGTAGATGAAAAAATTGCACGAAATGAAGAAATACCGCCTTTAGCAGGTATTCCTACCGCTTTAAAAGATAACATGAATGCAGTTGGAACAAAAACAACATGTTCATCTAAAATTTTGGAAAATTTTGTTTCTCCTTATGATGCTACAATTACAGCTAAATTAAAAGAAAATCTTGTTCCTATAATGGGTAAGGCAAATTTGGATGAATTTGCAATGGGTTCAAGTAATGAAAATTCAGCTTTCAAAATTGTTAGAAATCCATATAATTTAAATAAAGTCCCCGGTGGTTCTTCCGGAGGTTCTGCAGCAAGCGTTGCAGCGTCTGAAGTTACTTTATCATTGGGTTCGGATACAGGCGGATCAATTCGTTTGCCTGCTTCATTTTGCGGAATTACAGGTTTTAAACCTACATACGGAAGAGTTTCAAGATATGGTTTAATTGCTTTTGCTTCTTCTTTGGATCAAATCGGACCTTTTGGACGTTCAATTGAAGATATTACCAATTTATATGAAGCAATTGCAGGATATGACGAAAAAGATTCAACTTCTTTAAAGCTTGAAGTTGGAGATATTTCATCTAATTTAAAGAAAGATATAAAAGGTTTAAAGGTTGGCGTAATAAAAGAATTGATGTCTGAAGGCGTTAGCGATGATGTTAAAGTAGCGGTTGAAAATGCAATAAAGACTTATGAAAAAATGGGGGCAGAAATCAAAGAAATTTCTCTACCATTGCTAAAGCATTCAATTGGTGTTTATTATATTGTTGCAACTGCTGAAGCAAGCTCAAATCTTGCGCGCTTTGACGGTGTAAAATATGGTTACCGTGCTCAAAATTGCGAAAATCTTTTGGATATGTATTGTAAAACAAGAGCTGAAGGTTTTGGACCTGAAGTTAAAAGAAGAATAATGCTTGGCACTTATGCGCTTTCAAGTGGTTATTATGATGCTTATTATAAAAAAGCACAACAGTTAAGACATTTAATTGCCAATGATTTTACAAAAGCATTTGAATCGGTTGATATTTTAGTTTCTCCGACTTGTCCTACAACGGCATTTGATTTGAATTCAAAAGCAAATAATCCGCTTGAAATGTATTTAACTGATATTGCTACGATTTCATCAAATCTTGTAGGTTCACCTGCTTTATCTATGCCTGTTGGTTTTGATAGGGATAAAATGCCAATTGGTATGCAGATTATTGCAAAAAGATTGGATGAGATAACACTGTTACAAAGTGCTTATGCACTTGAACAAGAACTCGGTGTATATCAGGAACGTCCGAGTATATAATAAAAATAATTATATAAAAATTGCCTAAATTTTATTTTAGGCAATTTTTTTGTGAACTTTGTTTTTATTAATATACGAGGGGGAATAAGTTTATGTTACACACAACAAATATTCGTGTTATTGAAATTCGAGATACTTTTAGAAAAATTAGAAAATTAATTAATTTTTCTATTATTATTTTAGCAGCTTTATCGTTTATCTATCTTGTATATTGGACTGCTGTTATGTCTGATGATATGGTTTTAGATTATACGGCAAGTTATTTTAATCCTTTGGCTCAATTCTTTTTTCCAAGCGAAACTTCTGTTGATATATATCGTTCTACAGGTATTGCTTTGGCGCTTTTAATTTTGCCTTTTGGTTTTTTATATTATATTGCAGATAAAATTGAGGCTGCACTTATTAAAAAAGAAAATAGAATTCAGGAGGTTCTCGAAAATAATCGAAAAAAACAAGAGCACATAAATAGTTTAATGCAATATGAAGTAATTGATAGTTATTCAATTTGTCTTTCTTTGGATTACGAATCAAAAAAAATTATAACCGAAGAAACAAAGGCTGTTTTAAATAATATAGTTTTTCAAAAAATTAAAAAGATTTTAAATTTAAGTTTTGAGGAAGCAAAAGTTAACGCAGGAAATGTATTAATTGTTACTTCAAGGAATTTTGAAAAATATGACTATATGTATTCTATGCTTTTAAGGGCATTGGCAAAAATTAAAGCAGTTATAGAGCATAAATATGAATTAAAAATAATTCCAAATATAACATCTGATGCCTATACTCAAAATGAACCGATAAACAGTATTGAAAGGTATCATAAAGAAATTAAAAAATTAAACTTTAAAAATCGTGCACTATCAACTGCGATGTTCTTGAAAAAATACAAATACTTAAAACACAATAAATATGCAGGTATCCCAATTGGAGAATATGCATTATTTAAAGATGGAAGCATGGGAACTTATGAATTAAATATCGTATTTAAAAATTTATCACAAACTTTGGCAAGTATTTCTTAATACTTGCCTATTTGTTATCGTTTGAAATATAATTTGTCAATTTTTGTGCAATCTCTTTGCACTTTTCATCATTCATAAGAGTTATTTGCATATCTCTGATTTTTTTATCCAATGCTTTTTTATTTATTTCAGAATTTTTTGAATTAAATTGATTATCCATAATTTTAAATTCGGCAGTTTGTAATAAAACTTGAATTTATTTTTTTGTAAAAAATTCCATTATTTTATCAATCAAACCGCTGTAATTTTCTTCTTTTCTCTCTACTTTTTTACCGTATTGTTCTGCTTTTTCGAAATTTCCTTCAGAATAATAAAATTCTGCAAGAATTTCTTTTGCTTGTTCATCTTGATCTATTGCATAAACTTTTTCCCAAAATTCAATGGCAACAAATCTTTCTTTGTTTTGCATATATAAGTTTGCAAGCTCAATTAATACCGTTTTATTATTGGCGTTTACCTGATAAGCATGAGTGAATTCAACTATTGCATCATCAAATTTACCTTGGAGTTTAAAACAAAACCCCCAGTTTAAATGTGCGTTAAATTCGTCTTCGAGTTCCTCATAGATGAGTGCTTTCATCTGAAAGGAGAGCGCATCAGGAGAGGCAAGCTTTATATATTCATCTATTTCTTTAAGCGATTCTTGGAAATTTTTAGTGTTGTATAAATATTGAGCTTTTAAGATGTGGTATGATTTTTTTTCGACATCGTTTAATTTTTTTAGATCGTAATTTTGAAGGTATTCATTTGCTTTTTCGTTTTGTTCGTCTTGGAGTAAAATTTTTATCCTTAAAAAATCATCTTCAACAACTTCAAGTGCGGCTTTAAAATCATTTGCTTTGAAATATAATTGTGCCAACATATTTTTGATGTTTGCTTCATCAGGAAATTCTTCAAGCCCTCTTTTAGCTATTGAAATTGCGCTTTCTATTGCATTTTCTTTCATATATAATTCTACAAGTTCAAAATATGCATCAATTTCTTTTGGGCTTATTTCCAACAGTTTTATAAATTCGTCAATTGCTTTTAGGTTTTTGTTATCAACTTTATATAGTCTGGCTAATTTTCTTCTTGCGTTTACATTGTCTATATCAATATCCAAAGCTTTTTTTGTGTCGTTAATTGCATATTCAAGCTTGTTTTGAGCTATATTAACATTGGCTCTTGCAAGGTAGTAGTTAAATCTGTCATCTTTTTCAAGATATATATCCATTATGCAAGAGAGTGCAATTTCGTCATTTGGAATTGCTTTGATTATTTCTTCATATATTGCTAATGCACCGTCTAAGTCTTTATTTTCATATAATTCCGCTGCAGATTGATGCATTTTTTCAAGTTGAGTCATATTTGACATTTTTTAAAATCCTCTTTTTTTAACTATATTATCACAAAAAACTATTCTAAATAAATCTTATAGACAGGTAATATTGATGTATTAATTTTTTTTATGTTTTTATTGTCTGAATATTTTAATTTGGAATTTATACAAATTTCGGGCAAGTATATTACTGTTTTTTTATTTGTCGGGATTTCTTTTTTATATTCAAATAGCAAATCTTTATCTTCTCTTGAACCCAAGTTTGATATTATTATATTTTCTTTTGGAAAATCAGGATAGTGTTTAAGATAGTTTTTTGAATCAGGAACGATAAAAAAGGTTTTAAATCCTTCTTGATTTATATGGTCTTTGTTTGCATATTTTATAAATGTGTCTATGTTTGAAAATAAATTATAATTTTCATATTTTGGCATATTTATTGAAAAGAGAAATATTATTAAAGGTAAAAATGGTATTTTGTAGTTTATATTTAATAAAATCGCTGTATTTATTATTAAATATGGTAAAAAGATACAAAAATATCTTTCAAAAAGTATTGGTTTCAAAAATATGGAAATTAATAGTGCAAATATAAAGACAAAAACAATTGAATAAGTGGTATATAAAAATATTTCCCCTTTTTTATTGTGTTTAAGATATTTGTTGTATGCGTATATACAAAAAATAATTGTTAATATGAAAAATGCTATATTTCCAAAATAAAAAATCACATGGTTACATAAAACGTCCATATTGGGTTTTTCAAGCCAGATGTTGAAAGTTTTAATAAAAGATTTTGATATCATTGTTGTAGTTAAATATGGAATAAATGTTAAAAAAGAAATTATGTTTAAAATCAAAAAATTCGGTTTATGTTTTTTGAAAATAATTAGTCCTAAAATTAAATTTGAAAATACATATAAAAAAGTGTAATAATGTGTGTTTATGAGCAAAATTGAGGTAAGTAAATATAAAAAATAATTTTTGGATGAGAAATTTTTATGTAATTTATAGAAAAAATATCCACCCCATAAAATTAATGTCATTGAAAGTATGTAGCTTCTTATTTCATTTGATTCGAGAATTATAAAAATATTTATAGAGCTCAAGAAGGCAGAAATTAAGGCAGTTTTTTTGTTTAAAATTTTATTTAAAATAAAATAAATACTTCCGATTTGAAATAAACCTATGAGCAAGGGTAAAAATCTTATTGATAAAATTGATTTGTGAAATTTATAAAGCCAAAGATTGGATAATATAAAAAATAAAGGAGGGTTTCCCGGGTCATTTAGTGTGGTTTTTAAATTTAAACTGCCGTCAAAAATATTATATATTGTGTATAATTCATCATTCCAAAGAGGAATAAAATTAATGTGTGAAAGCCTTAAAAGAAATCCAAGTAAAATAATAAGAGTTATGGATAGAATTTTATTATTTAAGTTAATTTTTGTATTATTTTTATAAATATAGTAAAAAATAAGAATGTAGCTAAAAATGTAAAAATACCAATTATAAAAAATACTTTCAAAATAAATTGCAAATTTTTGTACAATGTTTTTGTTTTTGATTTTAAAAGGTATTTGATAGGAATTATAGCTTTGATTTTTAAAGTTTGTTTTGGTTTTTGTCAGATTTTTGTTTGATATATAGCTTAAATTATTTTCACAAAATACTGAAATGGCTTTGATGTTTTGATTTAAAGTATTGTCTTTTGTTATTATTTCAATATTTTTTGGTGCTCCTTTGTAAAAAAGAGGGTTTTCTTGATTTAATTTGTAGCTATAGATTCCGTTTTTATAAGGTATTATGTCGCAATTTTTATCGAAACATATATATAAATCCGGCTTGTAAGTGTTATTTTTTATTTCTATGTTGATTGCAATTTTATTTATGTCGTTTTGAAAGTAGAATATGCTTAAATAGTGCCTAAAAAAGTACATTACAGGCAAAATAAGAACCAATGCAGCAATTAAAGTAATTTTTTTGTACATTTTATTCACTTAGAAACATTTTGGCTAAATCTTCGCAATGTTTAAAACCTCTGGATAGAATATGTTTAGAAACAGCTATGTTGTCATATTTTATTGTTTTGTGTTCTACAAAAAATTGTCCGTTTTTATCTACGGTAAGTTGGAGATACACGGGCATTTTGTCCTGTGTCATAGAACGACCAACTGAGCCAACATTTACAACTGTTTTGCCGTTTGAAAGACTGTATCCGCAAGGTTTGTGAGTATGTCCGCATAGAATTAAGTCTGCTTTTGAATTTTCTACCATCTCGACAACTGTTTTGTCTGTTAATTCTGGATATATATTTTCATTTTGACTTCTTGGCGAACCATGTACAAGTTGAATTTTAAGCCCGTTTATTTCTGTATATTTGTTTTCCGGCAGGCTTTTAACAAAATCAATATATTTTTTATCTGTTATTTTTACATCTTCTTCAAGAGAATAGCCCATACAAGGGAAGGCTTCTTTTGTTTTTTTAATCAAATCTTCCGTACAAAAAGCAACCATTTTATCTGTATTTCCTTGTATTATTTCAAAATTGTCTTTGAATTTTTCTTTCAAATCAAGAATTTTTTGGCAAACGTAATTTGGTCTGTATCCTGCTAAAATCAAATCGCCAAGGCAAAAGATTTTATTAGGATTGAACTGTTCTATATCTTCTAAAACCTTATCCAAAGCGAGTGCATTACTGTGAATATCTGAAATAACCGCTATTTTCATTTTAACTCCTATTCGTATATTATTTTTAGATTTCTTATTGAATTAGTATGATAAATTCTTGCATTGGGATTTAAAAACCCTATTTTATTGATATCTGCAGTCATATCATTCAGGTATATTATACCTTTTTTATTATTTTTTATAAAATCTTTTTTTGAAATTTTATCAATATGCTCCATTGAATTTGTGTCAACATAGTGCCAGATAATGTGTTTGTTTGTTTTTAGGTTTTTGTAATTATCAAGGTATTTTTCTGTGTCATTTGTTACGCAATGAACTTCATAATTATTTTGATATTGTATTGAATCTTTTTCAACAAAGTTCATAAAATCATCCAAAACATATATGTCTCTTAGTGGCATAGGTTTTGTAATGTATAAAAACATAAATGTTAGAATAATTTGGATAATTGTTTTAAATAGCGTGAATTTTTTGATTTGAAAAATTCCTAAAATCATAACTCCGTTAAGCAAAAATAAAAGTTCATAATTTGCCAGAAGTAATCTTTTGTGCAAAATTGGTTTAATAAAAATCGAAATCAGACTTGTAGAAATTAAAATAAATAAAATTGAAAAGACAAGGTATACAAAAAGTTCTTTTCTTTCTTTATTTACGTTTATTTTAGTGTTTTTTGTTATGATTGCAATAAAATAAGTTGCTATAATTGCACAGAAAATGGTGAATATATAAGGATTTGTAAAATATTCTTTTATTATATATTTAAAAGTATTCAAGTTGAGAGGATTTATCCATGAGTTGAAATTTGTTGAAACAGCTGTTTTATAACTATAAAAGAGGTAAGGTAAAATTGTTGCAAATGATAAAATGTTAGAGAATATGAATTTTATTTTTTCTTTTTTGTTTTTTATCTTTAAAAATCCCCACAAAAGATTAAATAAACACAAAAATATGTTGTAGTAATGCAGGTTAATTAAAAGAGTATTTAAAAGGAAATAGTAAATAAGATTTTTTGTATTTTGTTTTTCTAAATATTTAAATAAAAAATATATACAAAAAACTCCTGCAGTCATGCTGAGCGAGTAGACCCTTGCTTCTTGAGAATGATATATGCTGACAAGATTAATTGATGCTAAAAACATCATAAATAAACCTGATTGTTTGCTTGTTTTTTTAAAAATTAAATAAACTCCTATTGGAAACAATATTCCAAAAACAAGAGGAATGAGCCTAAGATATAAAGTACCATTATCAAATATTTTGCTAATCAGTAATTCCAAGATATAGAATAAAGGTAAATTGCCTGCATCTTGAAAACAAGCTTTAAATGATGATATAGCAGTTGTTTTTGTATAAATTTCATCAAGCCATAGAGGATAATATGTTAAGTTGTTAATTCTTAAGAGTATCCCTATTAAAAAAATTGAAATAAATGTAATAATGAAATTTTTATTGTTTAGTTTGAAATTAAAATTAAATTTTTCTTTGTTTAAAAAATACAAGCAAAAGGCAATAAAAATCCAAAAATATGGAATTATGAAAATTGGAAAATTGTAAAATAAAGATAAAAATAAAATAGAAATATGGTTAAAAATACCTTTGTAGTTTGTTTTGAAAGGTATTTGAATAGCGTTATATTTTTGAGTTTGATTGTCGATTTCAATATTGAAAGTTTTTTTATTTAGTTTAGAAATATCATTTTTTGTAAAATATTCGCATTTTTTGCCTGTGTATATGTTAAGCATTTTTATGTTTTTAATAAAGTCAGTGCTTTGAGGGTATACAAGATAAATATTTTTAACTTTTGAATTAAAAAATTCTTTGGTGTTTTCGTTAAATTTTAAAGTGTAGACATTTGAAAAATCGTCACTTTCCATATTTGTACAAAAATCATTAAAACAAATTAGGGAATTATTATTTATTTTTTGATTTAATTCTAAATTTATTGTTATTTTTTCAAGCGGAAAGCCAAAACCATTTATTTTAAAGTTGTATGGATATGTTTTAAAAATGTTAAAAATTGAAAATAGAGAAAAGAATATTAATAACCAAAAAGCAATTATAACAATTGAAAAGTTTGATTTTTTATACATTTTTATTCCTTTGTCATTTAAAATTTATGGTATGATTTTAGCATAACTTGTATTTATGGGATTGAATGTAAAATTATGGAAAAAATAAAAATTAAAATCGGAAATGTTGAAATTGGTGCGGGCGCTCCTGTTTCAATTCAATCTATGACAAACACTAAAACGGATGATACAAAAGCTACCCTTAAACAAATAGAAGAGTTGTATAATGCGGGTTGCGAAATTATAAGGGTTGCGGTTTTAAATAAAAATTGCGCTTTGGCATTGGGAGAAATTGTTAAAAATTCTCCAATTCCTGTTGTTGCTGACATTCATTTTGATTATAGGCTTGCATTGATTGCAATGGACGAGGGAATTAATGCTCTTAGATTAAACCCCGGGAATATTGGAAAAATTGAGCATACGATGAAAGTTGTTGAAAAAGCAAAGGCTACAAAAACTCCTATTAGAATTGGTGTAAATGCAGGGTCTTTGGAAAAAGATTTATACGAAAATAAAAGCATGTCTTTGGAAGAAAAAATGGTCATTTCTGCTCAAAGACACATTGATATTTTGGAAAAGCTTGATTTTCATTTGATTAAGGTCTCTTTAAAATCTTCAGACGTCATGACAACCATAAAAGCATATAGAAAGATGTTTGAATTAACTCCTTATCCTTTACATGTCGGTTTAACCGAAGCCGGAACTTTAAGGGGCGGAATTGTTAAGTCATCTATTGGTATAGGTACGCTTTTGTCTGAAGGAATTGGAGATACAATAAGGGTTTCTTTAACCGAAAATCCAGTTGAAGAAGTTAAGTTAGCCAAGCAAATATTGAAAACTTTGAATTTAAGAAAAGGCGGCGTAAATTTTATTTCTTGTCCAACTTGCGGAAGAACGCAGATTGATTTGATTGGTTTAGCAAAAAAAGTTGAAGAAAAATTTGCTAATTTGGATGCAGATATTACAATTGCAACGATGGGCTGCCCTGTTAACGGTCCAAAAGAAGCTGCTGGAGCTGATTATGGAATAGCCGGTGCAATTGGTGAAGGATATATTTTTAAAAAAGGCGAGATGTTAAAAAAAGTCCCGCAGGAAGATTTGCTGAATGAGCTTGAAAAAATCATTAAAACTGATTTAAAAATTTTGTAAAAAATATAACATGGTATATAATATAAATGAAAGTGGATAAATTCTAGTTTACAGGGGAAATTTAATGAAAAAGATTTTAATTTTATCAAGTTTGTTTTTAATAACTTCTGCAGCTTGTTTTGCGTATAT
Source organism: Candidatus Gastranaerophilales bacterium (assembly GCA_944325185.1). GTDB lineage: Bacteria > Cyanobacteriota > Vampirovibrionia > Gastranaerophilales > Gastranaerophilaceae > RUG14156. The sequence goes on from CALUZA010000037.1 coordinate 12,856, forward strand.
GGATGAAAATCAAACAAGTGAAATTGATACACTTCGCGCGCAAGGTTTTAGCGAAAGCATGTTAAGAGTTGTTGATGTGGCAAATGAACACAATAAAGGCGTAAATGGTAATTACGTTAGACGCTTTCAGCCTAAGAAACAATCCGGTAAAATGAGTGCTTATCAAAAGGTAAAAGTTTATTTTGATCCAACTCAAGATGACGGGCTTTTTGGCGAACATCAGATAAACTTCTCAAATAACTGGCTTGGAGATGAAAATTCGTATTCTTCTCCTTTGCAAGAAAAAGAAGTTATTGAAAATTTATAAAAACAAACCGGATACTAAAAATAAAATAATTATAATGGAAACAGCGTAGTTCAGCGCTGTTTTCTTTGTCAATTTTTCTTTTATTTTTTTTAAATTAAAACTATAGCAATTTTGTATTATTTTTAGAGAATTGAGCAAGATGAATATGAATGCTAAGATAATCGAAAAAACAGCCAAAAATGATAATTTATCAAAAGAATAAATATCATTTATAATTTGAACACTATATTTTAAAATGCCACTTGGAATTATATTTGTATACATTAGAATTAAAATAGAAAATAATAGCGCAGTGACTTTATTATTAAAAGCAAGTCCTTTGATTAACGCCAGATTGATTTTTTCTGCTTTTTGATTTATTTGCAGTATACATAAAAAAGAATATATTCCAAGTAAACTAAAAGCAACAAGGATTGAATATTTTAAGCTTATTTCGTTGTTTGATATAATCAGTATATTTAACATACAAAAAGCTGTCAGACAATAATTTGATTTGGCTAAAAATTTTATAATATTTTTCTGTTTCAAGGTTAAAATTCCAAAATATAATATGGTGAAAGTTAGAAATATTATTGTTGTGATTTGATAAATTTCGTTTGAGTTGCTAATGTATTTTGTGATGTTGTTAAAAGCAAGAATGCTCATCCAAGGGAGAAAGTTAAATAATAAAATTGAGTAAGGAAGGTTTGTTTTATAGTTTTTGTTTATAAGGTAGTTTGTGAAAGGGAAGATTCCTGCTTTTAAGAAGAAGGCAAGCGCAAGACAAACATAAATTATATTAAGTTGAATTGAATCTTTAATAAAAAATGTTAAAATATAAAATCCAAAAAATAATATACTTGCGGTTATTCCAACTGATATAAAATCAAGTGAATAATATGAAGTTTTCCTTATTCTCATATTTGAAGCATATTTGTATATTAAAACTGTTATTAAGTCAAAAATTATGTATATTAAAATAAAGTTTTCTATTTGCACTAAAAGGTTGCTGAAACTTGCGATTAAAAGCAGTATTGAATTGATGAGCGGGGTTTTAAATCGAGCTTTTCTTGTTAGTTTATAAGTTGTAAAAATAAAAAACAACATATAAATATTTATAAAAATTTTTAAAACCAAAGATGTCGTATTTATGTTAATTAAGTTGTTATAAATTGACAAATTTATTTCTTGAAAATTAAATAAGTTTATTCCTGTTGCAATAAGTGCGAGTAAACCAAGGAAAATAGTTGAGCTTGTAATAAAATCTGAAACTCTTTTTATGTTTAATTTTCTTTTTAGAAAAATAAACATAAATAAGTTTAAAAATATTCCGATAAAATAAAAAATTTCACATGAAAAATAGGATAAAAGTTCATATTTTGTGATATTTTCCATTTTTAAAATCCTCCGTTAAAAAAGTTTTGCGGAAATATTCCTAAAATTATTACAACAGCAACCAAAATCGTCAAGGTGATTATTTGATGATTTGATAGTTCCGTTTGGTTTGAGCTCTGCGTTTGGGGTTCTATAAGTATTTTATTAAAAATATTGTATGAAAGAATTGTAACAATAAAAGTTCCCAAAACAAGAAAATATGGAATAAAGTTTAAAATTACTCCGTCGTAATCTATTGAAAAGATATTGACAAGGCTTATTAGCGTCGATGTAAAAAGTGCAAACCCCGGAGTTTTCATTGTGCTTAATAGTGCAGATATTATAAAGAGTTTTAATATTTTATTTTTTGATGGAATTTTTACAAGTTCTTCAATTTTGTTTGTTTTAAATTTTTCTGAAATTAAATTAAAAACTATAAATAAGAGCATATATGATGCAATAATAGCGGCAATTCCATAGATAAATATTGTCATTCCTTCTTCTTCAAAAGAAAACAACGAGAATATGTTTGAGGTTGAAGTTATTAAAAGAGTTGTAATTGCAAAATTAAGAAGATATTTTTCCTTGAAAGAAAGTAAAATAAACCATATAAGATTAAATATTAAATATATTCCAAAATAATCTTCAAAATCATAAATTAAATAATCAAATGCAGGAAATATTTTCAACAAAAGGATACTGCCGGTAAAAATTGAAACAATGTAGTTAATAGTACATAAAAACCCGTTAATTTTGGTTGAATTTTGGAGTGTTTTTCCTGAAAATGGTATAAGACTATAAAATTTAAAAGTAATTATAATAAAGCCTAAAAAGCCTGCAAGAATAGAATTATTGTTAATGTGATATAAATTGTCTTCGAGCTGAGTAAAATCAAAAGGTATATCGTTTAAAATAAAAAGTCTTGCAAAGTTATAGAAAATAAGTATAAAGCTTGTTAATAATATTGCAATATCAATTTTGAGCTGGTTGGTAAATATTTTCTTATCAGTTTTTGAAAAGTTTGAATTATATAAAAAATTGACAAGTAACATCCAAAAAATGCTTGCTAAAGTCAGGAAAATATTGTCTGATAATATGATTAAATTAATTAGTCCTAACAAAAGGCTTAACGTTGAATAAAAAAGCCTATTGGATTTTTTGATGAATGTTTTTGAAATAATTGAAAATATAAAAAATATAAATGACGTTAAAAATATAAAAAGCGAAGAATTTTCTTCAAAAATAAAATTTATATTAAATAGCGAAAATCCGCTTTTATCAAATCCGACGAAAATACAAAAAGTAAAAATAAATTGAAAAAAGAAAAATATTTTAGCTATTCTTCTTATATAAATAGGATTTTTTAAAAAGGTAGAAACCCCCAGTATAAAAGCAAATATAAAAGGAATTAAAAGATATATTTTTAAAATTTTTAACATTTATATCTCCCGAATAACGCTATAAAAATAGCTAAAAGTGTAAATATAGCAAAGATTATTAAAATATTTCTTATGTTTTTTATTCTGTCTTTTCTTTTGATTTTTATTGTAAAAAGAGAAATTATTGTATCGATTATTTTTATTGGGGCAAGTAAAATATTTTGAATAATTTTTTTATCTGTTAAATCGACTAGATTTGAAATTTTATGAGGAAAAACCTCAAATAGCACGATATGTATTTTTTCTAAAATAAAACCTTTGTGTTTTGATATGAGTGCTTTGTTTAAACCGTTTTTGTCTTTCATAAAAAGAATCATTAGGATAAATAAAATTATAAAATTTAAGCCAAGGTATATAAAAAACAATTCTTCTTTTTTTGTTATGAGGTAAAATGAACAAAATGCACAGTTTATAATTGAAATTAAATTTCCGAAAATTATTTTAAAATTCTTTTCAAAGAAAATGAAAATCAAAGACATCAAACTTGATAATATAAATAAAATTATTAAATAATCTTGTAATTTATCCGAAAGTTCGACAAAAGGCAAGGTTTTAAAAAATATATATATTCCAACAAGCGCATTAGCAATTGTTATGCTTGACAAGTATAGAATATTCGATGAATTTGCAAGAAAACTTGAATAACAATTGAGCGGAAATATAAAAAGTCTGCTCATAAAAGCAATAATAAATCCCAAGGCTGCAATTTTGAATTCAAATGGGTTTGAAATTCCGTATGTGTAGCTTGTGATGATATTTAGTTCATTAAAATTCAGTGCAGTAGAATTTATGTATCCTTCTGATAAAACCGCATATTTAAATAAAATCAGTATGCTTATTAATAGCGAAAAATCTCCTATTGTAGTTATTCTTTGAAATCTTGATGTATTAAAATTTGCATTGCTTTTGAAGATATCAAAATATGAAAATATGTATATAATTAGTCCTTCTAAAATTAAAAAAGTTATAAATTGAAATAAATTTAAAGAAGAAAAAAGCATATACGTATTAAAGCTGAGAGTTGAAAGAAAAATATAGAAACGTTGTTTTGTAAATAAAAATTGTTTTTTCTTATCAAAATAAAATTTTGCATATAACGAAAGAATGGCAAAAGTAAAGCTTGAGAAAACAAGAAAATATATATTGTTTTGATTAATGGTTATCCCAAAGTCAAGAGATATATTGTTGAAATTAAAAGCAGGTAAGCTTATGTTAAATATGCTATTGTCAAAAGTAATTAAAGATGTCTGAAAGGTAAAAAAAGTTAAACTTATTATGTTTATTATGATTGAAGCAAGATTTAGAATTGTTTTATTAACATAAGAGAGTCTTATTCTTGCAATTAAAAGGTAAATAGCATAAACAATCGGAAGAAATATTGCAGCTAAACAACTAAAAATACTAATATCCATAGAATTTATTATATAATTTTTTAGTTTAAAGGCAAACTTTTTTAATATAAAGTTTATTTTAAAAAGCTTTTGAGCTAGTATTGAGATATAACAAATAAACGGGAGTATAGATATTATTATGAAAATGTCACAGCTGTTTGTCCAAACATTAAGAGAATTTCCAAATGATGCAGAGGCTATTTCACATAAATTGCTTGTAAGAGCGGGTTATATTAAAAAATTAGCAAATGGTATTTATACATATTTGCCTTTAGCTCAAAGAGTTCTAACAAAAATTTCTAATATCGTAAGAGAAGAAATGGATGCAACAGGCGCGCAAGAAATGCTTATGCCATTTGTTCAGCCTGCTGAGCTGTGGCAAAAATCAGGCAGATGGAATGTATACGGTAAAGAGCTTTTAAGATGTACAGACAGGCACGATAACGAAATGTGTCTTGCTCCTACTCATGAGGAAGTTGTTACTTCGGTTGTAAGCGATATAGTAAGTTCATATAAACAACTACCCTTAAATGTTTATCATATTCAATTAAAGTTTAGAGATGAAATTCGTCCTCGTTTCGGTCTTTTAAGAGGTAGAGAATTTATTATGAAGGATGCGTATAGTTTTCATACTTCTCAGGAAGATCTAGACAGAGAATATGAGGTTATGGGTAGAGCATATACAAATATATTCAAAAGGTGTGGTCTTGAAACACGTGCTGTGCAATCAGATTCGGGTGCAATTGGCGGAAGCGTATCACATGAGTATATGGTTTTAACTGATACTGCAGTGGGTGAAAATGATGTTTTTTATTGTGATGAATGTGGATATAGCGCAAATTCAAATCACGCAGAATCCTTTCTTCCCGTTGAAGAAGTTGATGGCGGGTTTGATGAAGAAAAACTTGTTGATACTCCTAATGTTAAAACAATTGAAGAATTATCAAAATTTTTAAATGTTAATGAAAATTGCATTTTAAAGGCTGTTGCATATATTGCAGATTCTAAACCTGTAATTGCAATGATTAGAGGTGATAAAGAAATTGAAGAAACAAAATTATTGAATGCACTTAATGCACTTGAAATTCGTCCTATGGAAAATGAGGAAATAGCACAGTTTTTAAATTCTTGTGCAGGATTTATTTCATATAGAGATGTTGATACTTCAAAAGTCAGAGTTCTTTTTGATAAGTCATCAAAAGGCATGAAGAATTTTGTTTTAGGTGCAAATATAAAGGACAAACATTATGTAGGTTCTAATTTACCGGAAAATATTGATTTTGTTGATATATCTTGCGTAAAAGCAGGCGAATATTGTCCAGTGTGCAAAAAGCCGTTGAAGATGACAAGAGGTATTGAAGTTGGTAATATTTTCCAATTGGGTACAAAATATTCTAAGCCAATGAATGCTTGTTATACAGATAGCGAAGGGCAATTAAAACCTTATATAATGGGTTGTTATGGTATTGGCATAACTCGTACAATGGCTGCAGCTATTGAAAAATATCATGATGATTTTGGTATAATTTGGCCAAAAGAAATTGCGCCGTATCATGTTGATGTTGTTCCGGTTAATATAGATGACGAAGTTCAATCTAAAGTTGCCTATGATTTATATGAAAAATTGAATAATCTTGGAATTGAAACAGTTATAGATGATAGAAATGATAGAGCCGGTGTAAAATTTAAAGATGCAGACTTGATTGGTTTTCCGATAAGAATTACGGTGGGTAAAACTATATCAGAAGGACTGGTTGAATTTAAAACCAGAAATGATGGTGTTGTTGTAAAAATAACTCCAGATGAAGCAATAGAAAAATGCCAAAAAATCCTCTTAAATTAAAAATAGCATATCTCTATCCGGATATCTTGAAAAGTGATTGTGACAGAGCAAATGTTGAAACTTTTTTCCAACGCTCAAAATGGAGAGATATCGATATTTCTGTGCATGAAATTTTCGGGAACGATAAGGTGCAAGCTTCAAAGTATGATTTTTACTACATGGGTGGTTCAAATACGCAAGCTTTGGATGTTGCATTAAAATATTTAAAACAAAATGAGGACGAATTACATGTTGCTTCAATCTCTTCTGTGCCTATGCTTGTTGTGAATTGCGGATATCAATTGTTTGGCAATTTTTATCAATTACATAATCAAGCTCCAATTGAAGGTTTGAAAATTTTAGATGTGGATTCAATAGCGAGTAAAGTTAGACACTTTGGAAATGTTGTCGGAAATTGCGAGTTTTTAAAAAACAGGCTTGTGGTAGGCTATGAAAACCATGGCATTTTGACTTATTTAAAATCAGGGGTTAGTCCTTTTTTGATTTTAAAAGAAGGACTTGGTAATAACGGGCGGGATAAGACCGAGGGAGCAAGATTTAATAATGTTATAGGGACTTATCTAACAGGACCGATTTTAGCTCAAAATCCTCACTTGTGTGATTTTTTAATTGCAACGGCGTTAAGGATTAAATATAAATGCAGAATTCCTTTAACAAGGCTTGTTGATGATATTGAATGGTATTCTCATAATTATATTTTAGATTTAAAGTAATTTAAAAAAAATTTTGTCTGTGGTAAAAATAATTTATGCTTTTAGTGATTGATATTGGAAATACGAATACTTCTATAGGGATTTTTGATAAAGATGAACTTGTAAAAAAATACAGTTTTTCATCGGATATCAAGAAAACAGATGATGAATACGGTATTATGCTTCTTTCGGTTTTAGGTCATGGGAATATGCTTTCTAAGATTGAAGGGGCGATTGTTTCTTCGGTTGTACCTCAGCTGTGTGAAGTATTTAAAAATGCTATATATAAATACCTTAATATACAAGCAATAAGTCTTTCTTATAAGTCAAAATTGCCTGTAAAACTTGCATTAAATAATAACCGAGAAATTGGTGCAGATAGAATTGCAAATGCAAGTGCTGTATGTTTAAAATATAAGCTTCCTGCCATAGTTATTGATTTTGGTACAGCTACAACGTTTGATATTGTTGATGAAAATGCTAATTTTATCGGCGGGATTATAGCTCCCGGTCTTAAAATACAAGCGAATTCACTGTCACAATTTACATCAAAACTGCCAAAACTTAAAATTGAAGCTCCGAAAAGCGCAATAGGGAAAGATACTATCTCTGCAATGCTTTCAGGGATTGTTTTGGGACATGCTGCTATGATTGAGGGTATGATAAAAAAATGCGAGGCCGAACTTTCTAAAAAAGCAACGATTGTTGCAACAGGCGGATTTTCACCGGTTTTATTTGAAAATATGGACAATGTATTAAATTATATTGATAAAGATTTAACTTTGTTTGGTTTAAAAGAACTTTACTATATTAATAAGGAATAAGAAATGCAAACTATGGAAAAATTGACTTTAAAAATTAAAAGATTAGATAATTTTGTTTCAATGCCTGAGTATAAGACATCAGGCGCTTCTGCGATGGATTTAATTGCGGCAATAGATGAGGATATTGTTATTCCCGCAGGGGAAATCAGAATGATACCAACCGGTATTGCAATAGAATTGCCTCATAATACTGAAGCACAAGTAAGGTCACGTTCGGGACTTGCAATCAAAAAAGGTATTGCGGTTGTAAATGGCATAGGGACAATTGATGAAGATTACAGGGGTGAAATTTGCGTAGGTTTAATTAATCATTCAAAGGTTGATTTTACTGTACAAAGAGGTGATAGAATAGCTCAAATGGCAATTATGGAAGTCTTAAAACCTGAAATTGTAATTGCAGACGATTTGTCGGATACTCAAAGAGCTGCCGGCGGTTTTGGTTCAACAGGAGTTAAATAGTTTTGAATAAAACATTTAAACTTTGGAATTATTAAAATATGTACGGATTTAATTTTGAGCTTGATGATTTCCAAAAGGAAGCGATAAATCATATTGAAAACGGTAAAAGTGTTGTAGTTTGTGCCCCGACGGGCGCAGGAAAGACTTGTATTGCGCAAAGTGCAATACATTTGGCACTTGAAAAGGGCGAAAGAATATTTTACACTACTCCCCTTAAAGCACTTTCAAATCAAAAATTTAATGATTTTTCAAAATTATACGGGAGTGATAATGTAGGACTTTTGACGGGCGATACAACCATAAACAGAGATGCTCAAATTGTTGTAATGACAACGGAAGTATTTAGAAATATGCTTTATGGTACTACCTTTGGAACAGTTAAAGATAATTTAAAAGAAGTTCGCTATGTTGTGCTTGATGAAGTTCATTACATGAATGATGAATCCAGAGGAACTGTATGGGAAGAAAGTATTATATATTGTCCTGTAAATATTCAAATAATAGCCTTGAGTGCAACCGTTAAAAATTCAAGACAATTAACGGATTGGATCAATACTGTTCATTCCAAAACAGAACTTGTATACACGGATTTTCGTCCCGTACCTTTAAGATTTTTTTATTACGATAGTTCAAAACCGGATACAATTTTGCCTTTGTTAACTCCGGACGGAAAATTGAATAAAAAAATTAAACCTGAATCAAAATATAAATATTTTAATAAAAAAGAAAAGGTGAAAAATCCTACCGTAAGTGTTATACAAGCTTTGCATGATAAAAATATGCTGCCTTGCATTTATTTTACTTTTTCCAGAAAAAAATGCGACGAGAATGCAAACAGATGTTTGAAATTGGATTTGTTGACCAAAGAGGAAAGAATTAAGTTAAACCAAGAGGTTGATGATTATATTAAGGAAAATCCTTATCTTGAAAACAATCCTCAAATTGATTTAATTAAATCAGGAATTGCCTCTCATCATGCGGGACTTTTGCCTTCTTGGAAAGCGCTTGTTGAAAAATTATTTCAAAAAGGCTTAATTAAGGTTGTTTTTGCAACAGAAACTCTTGCAGCAGGAATTAACATGCCTGCAAGAACCACTATAATAAGTGCAATTTCAAAAAGAACGGATTCCGGTCATAGGATGTTGAGTGCAAATGAGTTTTTGCAAATGTCAGGTAGAGCCGGTCGTAGAGGTATGGATGAAATTGGTTATGTTGTAATTATAGGTACACCCTTCCAGACTCCTGAAGAAGTTGCAAATCTTGTAAAATCAGACGCTAACCCCTTGGAAAGTAAGTTTTCGCCTTCATATTCAATGGTTTTAAATCTTTTGCAAAGGTTTTCTATTGATGAAGCTAAAGAACTTATTTTTAAGACTTTTGGTTATTTTTCATCCACAGACAGACTTACTCCGTTAATCAAGAAAAAAGAAAAAAGATTTGAAGATATTAAAAATATTCACGATTTTACATGCAGGTGGAATTTGAATGATGATGATTTTGAAACATATAATAAGTTAAAAAATCAATTTGTTCAAATGAGGACTTTATACAAAACTCTCAAACGACAAGCAAAAGGCAAATACAAAAATCCGAATAATGCACCAGAAGTTGTTGAGTTTTATGAAAAATCAAAAGAGCTTCAAAGAAAAATTGAAGGTTATGGCTGCAATACTTGTAAAATATATAAGAAACATAAAAAATGTCTTGAATTAACTCAAAGGTATTTGAAAGACATAAAACTTTTGGATAAGGAAATTGAATTTCAAAAGGATGTATATTGGCAAAAATTCTTATCACATAAATTAATCTTGGAAAAAACAGGAAATCTTTCGGATGATTTTCCAACCGATAGAGGAAAAATAACAATGGCTTTAAGATGTGAGAATGAATTGTATTTGTCGGAAATTATTTTATCCGGTTTATTGGATAACCTTTCTGTTATTGAATTGGCTTCTGTTATTTGCGCAATAATAAGTGAAGATGTTAGAAATATTGATGAAGTTCCCGCTAAACCTTGTTCAAAAACGGTCAGAAAAGTTTTAAATCAAATTAAAGATATAAGAAGAAAAATATTTCTTATGGAAAGAGATAATAAAATTGAAAATCCAATGTATATAAATACTCATTTTTGCTATTTTATCGAATATTGGATAGGTGCTAATTTAAATCCTGATAATAATCCTGTTGAAACTTGGGAAAATATGTTTTCAGATACGGAATTTTCGCAAGGAGATGTGGTTAGAACATTTAAACGTGTTATTGATATTTTAAGACAATTTACAATTTTAGATAATATAAATGAAAATTTAAAATTAAATGCAAAGGCTGCAATTAAATTGATAAATATTGAACCTGTTAATGTAGATTAATCGTTATCTTTAAATAAGTATCCGACAGATGTAATTAAGTTATTGTATACATTTATTGTTTCAGGGCAAATGTAGAGTTGTCTTTTAATTAGGCTTTTAATTGTTTCTTTTGTGCATTTTAAAATTGCAATATCTAAACCTATTGTACCTTTGTTTTTTTCCAGAATTTTAAATATTTTTTTTGAATACTTTTCATCACGTTCATTGGGTTCAATTTTATCTGCTAAAAATATTATTTTATCAAAGGTTGTCATATCCACTTTGCCTATCGTATGGTTTCTTATGGCTGAAATGATTTCTTTATCTTCGATTTCAAATATTTTTTTTGCAAGATATGCTCCTGCTATTGCATGATAAGTTTTTGGGTTTTTTAATTCGTGATTGCTATAACCTGTTTTAATTTTGTTGACTATAATATCATATAATTTATCATCACCAAGGTTTTTGGCTAAATCATGAACTAATCCCGCTAAGTATGCTTTATTTTCGTCCTGACTATACATTTTTGCAAGTTTTTTTGCACAATTCGCACAACCGATTGAATGTGAATATCTTTTAGTCGACAAATTTTCTTTGAGCCAATTTTCTATAAAGTCCGTTGTTTTCAATGTATTCTTTAACCTCTTTTGTAACCAATCCTGTTATATTTTCTTGTTTTTCTATTCTTTTTCTTATTTCTTCGGATGATATATCAAGAAAATTAATATTTAAAATTTTATAGGTATATCCTTTGTTTTTGAAATATTCAAAGGCTTTTTCGTTTATTGTTTGTTTGTTTTTAAATCTTCTTGGAATAACTATGAAATTAAGATTTTCTTTTAAGAATTGCGCTTCTTTCCAACTTTCAATTTGAAAGAATTGATCATAACCTATTATAAAATTTATTTTTTCTTTTTCATATTCAAGTAATTTTTGAATTGTTCTGTATGTATAGCTTGGTGGTTTTAGTTTTGATTCAATGTCTGAAACATTTTCTTCGCCGACTGCTAATTTAACCATATTGTATCTGTGTATATAACTTAAAGTTTCGATGGTTGATTTGTGAGGTGGTAAATATGCAGGCACAAAGATAATTTTATCAAAACCACAAGCTTTTACTTGTCTTGCAATTTCAACGTGTCCTAAATGTATAGGGTTAAATGTTCCAAAAAAATAGCAGTTCATAATATTATTTTACAATAAAATTTAATTTTAAAAACCGTTTGAAAAATTAATAATGCAATTTTACAGTGATATAATTTGCATTTATGAATATTGTTTAAAATCGTAAAAAATTGCTTTTTATCATATAATTTTTTATATGAACTCTTTTGATTCTTTAACCTTAAAATATTTCTTTGAAGAAAATTTTGATTTTATAAATGGAGCTGTTGTTCAGAAAATTCAGCTTCCGGATAGATATGAAATAATTTTTAATTTGAGAAATATAAATTTAGCACTAAATAAAAAATTATATATAAACATAAATCCAAAGTATCCTCATATATGTTTTATTGATGATATTTCAATTCAAAAAAGAGATATATCTATTCCAAAAAATCCTCCAATGTTTTGTATGCAACTAAGAAAGTATTTGAACGGTTCTAAGATTAAGGATTTTAGACTTGTGAAATATGAGAGAATTTTGGAATTATATTTTGATTATTTTGATGAAATAGGTTCTTTGACAAAATTATGTCTTGCTTTTGAATTTATGGGCAAACATTCAAATGTTATTTTATATAATGCTGTCTCTCGAGTTATAATCGGTTCTATTCATAATGTTTCTGCGCAAAAAAGTTCTATAAGAGAGATATATGGCGGAATAAAATATATTTATCCTCCTGAAAAAAATAAACTTGATATTTTGAATTGCAGTTATTCTACTTTTTTTGAAATTGCAAAAAATAAAAATATTGATGAAATAAATGAAAATTTTTATTATTTTTCAAAACCTTTGCTTAAAGAGATTTTGACCCAAAAAGATAATATAGAAGAAATTTTTAATTTTTTACAGGCTTTGGAAACGGGTAAAAATAAAGATTTTATGATTTCTTTTTGGAATGGTTCAAAGAGTATTTCAAGTGCGATTGATGAATATTTTTCAGGCATTATCTTTGAAGAAGTTTTAAAGTTAAAGAAGAATTTTCTTTTAAAACTTTTAAAGGCTGATTTAAAAAAAATGCAGAAAATAACGAAAAATAAGCCTGACAATTTAAAGGCAAATAAATACAAACAAATTGGTGATTATATTATGGCCAATTTATATGCAATAAATTCAAATAAAATAATAGTGGACGAAGTTGATATTGAACTTGATGAAAAGATTTCTTTAAGCGACAATGCCCAAAAGTTTTATTTGTTATATAAAAAGGCAAAAAATGAATTTGAATATGCAATAAAAAGATACGATGAGGCGGTTAGTAAGCTAAATTATTACGAAACAATCTTATTGAATATAGATTTAGCAGAGACATTTGAAGAAATTAATCAAATTGAAGTTGAATTATCCGAAATTGGTATAATGCAGAATAAAATTAAAACCAAAAAAGATACAGAAAAAATCAAATATGAGCCTATAAAATTTTTGGATTATGAAATTTTTATAGGTAAAAACAATAAACAAAATGACTACTTAATATCTAAAATAGCAAATGCTGAAGATTTGTGGTTTCATGGACTTAATTTTCCAAGTTCGCATGTAATTTTAAAGGTCAAGGATAATGAAAAAAATCCGCCAAAGGAAGTTCTTGAATATTGTGCAAGGCTTGTAAAGGATAATTCAAAAGCTAAATATTCGGGTAAAACTTCTATAATAATGACAAAAAGAAAAAATTTAAAAAAACCTCCAAATACATACTTGGGCTATGTTACTTATAAAAACGAAACAGAAATTGTTATATAGTATTTTTGTAATATAATTAGATGTAAAAACAGATAGAAAAGGAATTAAAAATGCAGGTTTCTTATGAATGGTTAAATGAATATGTTGAATTAGCTGGGATAACTCCTGAAGAAATAGCTCATAATCTTACTATGTCAGGGTTAGAGGTGGAAGAAATAGAATATAAAAAGCCTGCCTTTACAAATATAAGAACTGCAAAAATTATAAAAATAGACAATCATCCAAATGCTGATAAATTACATCTTGTTACTTTGGACTTGGGCGGAGTTGAAAAAGTAGTTGTATGTGGTGCTCAAAATATTGAAGTAGGACAAATTATACCTTATGCTTCTGTTGGTTCTAAAGTTTTAGACAGAAAGACAGGCGAGAGTTTTGAACTAACTCCTGCTGTTATAAGAGGTGTTGAATCTCAAGGTATGCTCTGTTCTCAAGATGAGTTGGGTTTATCAGGTCTACAGGAAGAAGATGGAATTTTAATTTTAAACAGATTATATGATAATGTTGAATTAAATCAGCCTTTAGAAAAAGTTATGAATTTATCTGATGAGATAATTTTTCACGTTGCTCCTACTGCAAATCGTGGTGACGAGATGAGCGTTATTGGTATTGCAAGGGAACTTAGCGCCTTATTCAACAGAAAAATTAAATTTAAAAAGCCTGAATTTTCTTCAAATTTTCTTTCTGATTTTACAGTTGAAATTAAAAATGATGAAATTTGTAAATTTTATTCGGTTGCAGTTTTGAAAAATTTAAAAACAAAACCATCTCCGGATTTTATACAAAGGAGAATTATAGCTTCAGGCATGCGTCCCATTAATAACATAGTTGATATTACTAATTATGTTATGTTGGAATATGGAACTCCTCAGCATGCTTTTGATTATGACAAATTAAATAATTACCTTTGCGTCAGATATGCAAAAGAAGACGAAACGATTGTAACTATTGACAGTGTTGAAAGAAAACTTATTGAAAACCAAAGTGTTGTAATCGCTTCTAAAGATTGCCCTGTTTGTATTGCGGGCGTGTTTGGCGGTTTAAATTCCGAAATTGATTCAAATACAAAAAATATTGCTCTCGAAGCTGCTTATTTTACCTCTCATACAAATAGAAAATCCGCTCATAGCGTAGGATATCGTTCTGAAGCATCATCTCGATATGAAAGAGGCGTTGATATTGAAATGGTTTTACCTGCCTTATATCGCTCTATTGAGTTGTTGCAAAAATATGCTGATGCGGAATTTATTGGAATTGCAAAATGTGGAAACGATAAATTAGATCCAATTGATATAACACTCAGAAACTCTGAAATAAAAAGAATTTTAGGGGTTGAAATTGAGCAGGTAAGATGTGTCGAAATACTTGAAAATTTGGGTTTTGAATTATTGGGCAAAAATGAAATGGCCGCAAAATTCAGAGTTCCTAGTTACAGGTATAATGACGTAACTAGAGAAATTGATTTAATAGAGGAAATTTCAAGAATTGAGGGCTTTGATAAAATAAATCCTGAAATTCCAAATATATCGGAAGGCGCAGACATAAGTTTTGATACAAAAATAATTAAAACCGTTAATGAGACTATGCTTTCTTATGGTTTTGATGAAATTGTAACAGGTTCTCTGGTTGGAAAAAATTTGTGTAATACGTATTTGTTGCCTTTAGATAAAAGTATGTCAGTTAATGTTCTAAATCCTCATTCTGAAGATTATACTACATTAAGACAAGCTTTAATGCCAAGTTTATTAGATGTTGTGAAAAATAATTTTGATAATGGTCAGAAAAATTTTAGGCTATATGAAATTGGTAAAATATATATTAAAAAGACAGAACCAACCGAGGACTATTCAGGTGTGCTTGAAGTAAGAAAGTTGTCGGGCTGTATTTTTGGTTCAATTCAAAATGCTCTATACAAAAAAAGAGAAGATGATTTTTATACTTTAAAAGGCATTATTGAAGGGTTGTTTGACAAATTGAATTTGTCCAAGAGAATTGTTTTTTCTTATTTGAGCGAAGCAGAAAGAAAGACTTTTGAGTTTTTGCATCCTGCTCAAAGTGCTTCAATATCTATATTGGGTAAAAACAAGGAACCTATTGGTTATATGGGAAAATTGCACCCTGTTTTGTCTGATAAGTTAAAGTTTAATCAACCTTTGTATGTTTTTGAATTGAATTTGGATGAAATAGTCGCATCTATAACTCCTTCTGTGGTTAAATTCAAGAAATTGCCCGTATTTGGTGCAGTTCAAAGAGATATTGCCTTTGTTGTTGACAAGAATATTTCGGTCGAAGAAATTTATAAAGTAATCAAAAAATCTGCCGATAAAAATTTATTTAAAGGCGCTAAAATCTTTGATGTGTATGAAGGAAAGGGAATAGAGGAAGGTAAAAAATCCCTTGCATTTAGAATAACTTTGCAAGATGAAAATAAAACAATGACAGATGATATTATTCAAGGTGAAGTTAATAAAATAAAAGCAGGTCTTGAAAAGAGTATCATAGGTTTAACTTTAAGATAGGTAAAACATGATTTTAATTACCGGTGGAGCAGGATATATAGGAAGTCATTGCGCTGTTGAATTTTTGAATAACGGCTTTGATGTTTTGATTTTTGATAATTTTTCTGTCGGTCATCGCGAAATAGTAGAAAATATACAGTCGGACTTTAAAAATTTATTTTTTATTGAAGGTGATTTAAAAAATAAAAAAGATATAGATTTTGTTTTTAAAAATCACAAAATTGACGCAGTTATTCATTTTGCAGCATATTCTCAAGTTGCGCAAAGCGTTAAAGATCCTAAAGAATATTATGAAAATAATGTTATTGGGACAATTAATCTTTTAAGTTCTATGGTGGAAAATAATGTTTTAAGAATAATATTTTCATCTACTGCTGCAACTTATGGTGAACCGAAATATGTTCCAATTGATGAAAATCATCCGCAAAGCCCGATTAATCCTTATGGCAGAACTAAATTGATGATTGAAAACATTATGGATGACTATGACAAGGCCTATGGACTTAAATCAATAAGATTAAGATACTTTAATGTTATAGGTGCAAACTATAAGGCAAAAATTGGCGAATGGCATAATCCTGAAACGCATTTGGTTCCTAATATTTTAAAATCTGATATCATTCCTAATTATATCTTTCATGTTTTTGGAGATGATTATCCGACAAAAGATGGAACCTGTGTTCGTGATTATGTTGATGTTGAAGATTTGGCTGTTGCGCATAGGTTGGCATATAATTATCTTGCTCAGAATAATAAAACCGATGTTTTTAATTTAGGAAGCGAATCTGGTTACAGTGTTAAAGAAATTTATGATGCAGCTGTGCGGGTTTTGGATAAAAAAATTCCAATTGAGTATTCAAAAAGACGTGAAGGTGACCCTGCTGTATTGCTTGCAAAATCTAGCAAAGCAAAAAACATTTTAAATTGGACGCCTAAAAAAAATCTTTCTGAAAGCATAAAAAATGCTTACGAGTGGGAAAAAATATTATCAAATCTTAGTTAGATTTTAGATATTTTTCTTTTAATTCTTGAATTGCTTCATTTAATTCTTTTTGAAGTTCGATTTGTCTTTGTTTGATTTTTTCCCTGCCTTCATAAAGTGGCTTCATAGGATCTCCTTTTGGATTTATGTTTGTTCCAATAAGGCTATCTTTAATTTTTTGAATGTCATTTTCTGCGCTAATTATAATATTTAAAACAAACTCAATTTCTTCATCAGAGCAGCCCATTTGGTATAATTTTACAGCAATATCAAGTTTGATATCTTCTCTTTGTTTCATTATTTCTTCGGTTTTAGATTTTTCTTTTATTATCCCGAATTTTTTTCCAATTTTTTCAAATATGTCCATTTTTCACCTTATAATTTAACTTCGTATTTTGAAACCCAATCAACTCCGTATTTATCTATATATAAAAACAGCCATTCTCTATATCTTAAATACATCCAAAGAGGATTTTTATAGTGGATTAAGCTACTATTTTTACATTCTTCTATAATTTCATCAAGCTCCTGTTTGTTCATTCCAATACACTCGAATTCTATGCTTGGTGAAAATTCTTCTTCGTTTTTCATAATCTTGGTAATGCCAAATTTTTCAGGACTTGAGGCGATTTTGGCGTGACGCCCCATTGTAAAGACGCTTCTTCCGTACGAATTTATTACATCATGGTGTTTAGATATCATTTTAATTGTTTCTTTTGCGTCTTCTTTTGTTTCCAAAGGGTACCCAAAGAAGATGAAAGCAAAATTCCAAATACCGTGCTTATTTGCAAGTTTCATTATTTCAAATCTTTTATCAAGGTCAATACCTTTGTTTATTGATTCCATAATTTTTTTTGAACCGGATTCCAAACCCCACATAACCATTTTTAAACCAGCTTTTGATGCTAATTTGAGTGTTTCATTGTCAAAAGCTGTTTCTAATCTTGCATCGCAGAAAAATTTTGCATTTATATCTGTTTTTAAAAGCTCGTTGGAAAAATCTTTTAAATATGTTGGTGAAACCGACTCATCAATAAATTCAAAGTGATTAATATTGTATTTATCTTTGATTTCTTTTAATTCTTTTATTGTTTTTTCTATTGATTTTACGTTAAATTCCTGACCAAAATCTTGATCGCAGAATGTGCATTTACCCCAATAACAGCCTCTTGAGGTTTGATAAGGCAACACGATTTCAGGTGTAAAATAAAGCTCTTTTTTATAGTTATCTAAATTCAGGTTTGCCATATCATTTAATCTTATGGGTTCCATCTTGTTTGTTTGGAGTGCTTTTTTGTCTTTAAAATATATAAGATTTGGCACCTGTTCTATCGGGATTTCGCCATTTATATATTTTGCCATCTCTACAATTGGGCCTTCTCCTTCTTCGATTGAAATTGAGTCGCAAAACATTGAAAATTCAGGATGTTTTATTATTTCGTCTTTAATTCTTCCAAAGAAATTACCGCCAATATTTATGTGTGCTTTTGTGTGTTTTTTCAACAGATATGTTAAAGTTAAACCTGCTATAAGTTGGCTCGACGAATTAAGTGAAATTGCAATAAAAGATGGTTTTTTTGATTTTATCTCATCAATTCTTTTTTTAAAGAAATCCCAGAAAATATTACTTTCTTTGTGAAAAACAAAATGTTTAATGCTTTCATAGTCAAGTTTCATAAAGGAATGGTAACAAGCTTCAAATTCAAGATTTAAAGGCGCATAAGCAGCCGAGATTAATTCTAGCGAATAGTCAACAAGATTCATTGCCTTGATTAAATTAATCGGTTGATAAAATCTTTCTTTTGAGCGAATAATTTCAAGTGCAAATTGAATTGCATTTATTGCTCTGTTGCTGTATGTGAAATTGTTTGTTATAATTTTTTTTAATTTTCCAAATTTATATATTTCGCATTGCTCATCTAAACTGTAATTTTTTGCTTTTTTATTTTTATTGTATATTTTTCTTATGTTTGTAAAAAGGTTTACGTAGTCTTTTTTAATTTTTTCAACAATAAAACTTAGATATTCTTTTGTTAAGATTTCATTGTAAAATTCTACATTTAAATCCAGGGCTTCTGCATTGTAGCCATTGTTTTTAAGTTGCCCAATTAGTGCCATAATTGCATAATGCGGACTTATTGGGGTCCACTGCGGCGGAAATATTAATAGCATTTTTTTATCTTTTGAATTTTTCACATAAATATTATACAAAAATTTGTAAAGATTTGTAAAGGTTACTGAAATTTTACTGTGAATATATACTTTATATATATGTAAGATATAAGGATAAAAATATAATGGCTGATTTAATGGATTTAGTAAAAGGTGCTGTTCAAGTTGTAAAACAAGTTGCAAAAACAGTTGAAAGTGTTCAAACTCCAGATGTTAAAACAGTTTCTGAGGTTGAATCTTCAACAAGTGTTATTACAAGTGACTCTGCTCAAAGTCGTGCGCAAGAAAATAGTGAAATTTTAGAAAATACTTTATCTTTGTTTGATAATGATTCAGAATTGAAACAAGAAGTAGAATCGGTATCAAGTTCTGCTTCTTCAAGTGTTTCTGATAAAGAAGATGATAAAGTTGCTCAAGATGAACTTAAAAAAGCTGAAGAAGAAGCACAAAAAGAAGCAGAAAAAATGGGTATGGAAAGTTATGAAGATTTTGAAGCGCATTTGCAAGATGCTGGTTTAAAAACAAGCGTTCGTGAAGGCAAGATGACATTTGATGAATATGCTGGCGCTATATCTGAAGAAGTTGCTCAAGAATTAATCGATAGTTTTGATTGTGAAGAAGATTATATTTTACAACAAGAAATTGCTGCTATATTTACGCAATATGACTCAATTTCTATATCTGATTTTATGGGAATTTTAAGAGACAGAGGTTATAAAGTAGAAAGAGAATCTGTTAAAACCAGTTATATTATTGATGATAATAAAAGTAAATCGCACCATGGTGGTGAATATGTTGAAAACGGTTCACTTACTATGCTTACAATAAGAGACCCTAGAACAGGTGCTGAAATAAAGATCTTGGATGCTAATGGAAATGGTGCAATTGAAACAGAAGAATTGTTCTTGAATGAATTACTGACTAATGTTGCTTGTCAAATAGATCCAAATAATTATGAAAGATTAAGCAACGTTCATATAGATAAAAATTCTACAAATGGAGATTTGATATCAAATTTTGAAGCGAATAATAAAAAAGAATTAGAAGAAAGTCAATCTGAAAAATTTGACGATTCAGGAAAGAAAAAATTAAATGCTACGGACTATGGAACTGTTTTAAGACAAAAAATTCAGGAATTTGTTCAAAACGGAATCGATTACCAAGTTGCAGTTGAAAAAGCAAAAGCATATATGAGTCAAAATTATGTAATAGATGCAACTGTAAAATCACAAGGAGCCGGTTTAGAGTCTATGGCAGCGTAATAATTAATAAAAAAACCTCTTTTAAAAGAGGTTTTTTATTAGTATTCTTTAATTCTGTCTTGATAGAAGTTTGTTTTTGGTTTTGGTTCTTCAAGAGATTTTAAAGCTTCTTCGTAATCCAGTCTTGCTGCCGCCGCTGCTTCTAATTTTCTTTGTCTTTCTGCTTGAGCTTCTGCTGCACGTTTTTGACCTCGGATTGTGCCGTCGTAAATTATTTTTCTTCCTGTGGAATCATATTTTGTTCTTGCTAAAGTCATTCCCGAACAACACATTAGCATAATAAATGTTATAGCTAAAATTTTCTTCATAATTCCCTCCATACCTTTCATTATATATTTATTAAAACGAAAATTCAAAAAAAATGTTCACTTTAAAAAGTTTTGTAAATAATTTGTAACAATTATATAACTGATTTTTGTTTTAATTTTTTGCGTAAGTCTTTGTAATTTGGACAAGTTTTTTCAACTTCCTGCCAAAATTTTTGAGAATGATTTTTGATTTTTGTGTGCGCAAGTTCGTGCAAGATTACATAATCTATAACATCAAAATCGTATGTCATAAGATTGATATTGAGATTTATATTGTTTTGATATGAGCAGCTTCCAAAACGGGTTTTTTGGTTTTTAATTGCAATTTTATTATATTTATATCTGCATTTTTGCGCCAAGAAATTGAGTCTTTCAGGAAGATATTTTTTTGCTTCTATTGTTAGTGCTTTTTTGTATGCCAATATGAGCTTTTCTTGTATTTTGTCGGAATTAAAATCTTCACAAGATGGATAATAAAAATAAACAATATTTTTTAGTGTTTGTATTTTTAAAACATCTGATTTAATTATTTTTAGTGTGTCAAACTTTGTTTTTAACTCCTTTGTTAAAATTTTTTTGTTAATTTTGAAACTTTTTATTTTTTCAAAATTTTTAATAAGAAAATTTCTTGCAATTTTATATGTGCAAAAAACAGGTAATGTTACAAGTATTGAACAATCATCTTTAAGAGTTATTTTTATATTTTTAGAAAATATATGTTTTTTATATTTTATTTTGTAGTTTTCTATTGTTTCTTCTTTTATTGATTTCATTTTATATTAATTATTCATCTTTAAAGATTTTAAGATGTCGTTCTTTACCTTCGCCAACGCTTATTGATTTATATCCATGTGCATCAACCAATTCATGTTGAAGTTTTCTTACGGTTTTTTCTTGTGGCTCAAGTTCAATTACTTCTGCACCTTCGGATAATTTTGCTATTGCGGCATTTGTTTCGTCAAGCGCAAGTTCTGTTGAATCTTTGTAGTTTGTTATCCTTTGAACTTCTTGATTTTCTTGCGTTAAATTTAGCGCTTCTTTTAATACTCTTTGAATTTGACTCATTGAGTTTGTTCTGACGAAAAATACCGGTAAGTGATATTCATTTGCAGTTGATAAAATCTTTGTACCACCTTTTGCAAAATTTTTATGCGCAATCACAAAATCCGCTTCTTCTACATTCCTTACGATTGTTGCATCTATATCTAATCTTTCGATTAATTTATCTACTATAGATCTGGATACTGCGTAAATATATATTTTTTTATGTTTTCTGTTTTGTTGAATATATTTTTGTCTGTTAAAATTAAAACTTAGTGGGGAACTTTCAGCTTTTTGTACTTTATTTTCAAGTTCTTCGACTTTTTTCATTATATTTATTTCAGGTTTTTTTTCTTTATAGTTTCCATCTACCTTTCTGATTTCAGGGGTAATTGGCCATCCTCTTAATATATAATCAACGGCTTGTGCGCTATCTTTATATATTGCAAGAGTGTTTCTGTCTATAATTTCAATAACTATATCAAAAGTAGGTTGTTTTTGTCTTTCTAAGACTGTTTTTTGACATCCTCTGTGTTTTGCTTCATCATCCCCGAGAGTAACCGTATCTACTCCGCCTATTAAATCCGATAGTGTCGGGTTTTTAATTAGGTTATCAAGAGTGTTGCCATGGGCTGTTGCAATTAACATTACTCCGCGTTCTGCTATTGTCCTTGCAGCTTGAGCTTCAAGCTCTGTTCCTATTTCATCAACTACGATGACTTCTGGAGTATGATTTTCAACGGCTTCAATCATTATATCTTTTTGAAATTCGGGTTGACTTACTTGCATTCTTCTTGCTTTGCCGATTGCAGGGTGTGCAACATCTCCGTCTCCTGCAATTTCATTTGAAGTGTCGACAACAACGACTCTTTTTCCGAGTTCATCTGCCATGAGCCTTGTTATTTCTCTTAGTTTGGTTGTTTTTCCAACCCCGGGGCGCCCAAGAAAAAGAATTGATTTATTTTGTACTACAAAATCTTTAATGCACTCTATTGTGCCTGTGATTACTCTGCCAATTCTACAGGTTAAGCCAACTATTTTACCTTGTCTGTTTCTTATTGCACTAATTCTATGTAGTGTTCCTGCTATCCCTGAGCGATTGTCCGAAGTAAACTCAGGAAGTTGATTTGTTATGTAGTCTAAGTCTTCTCTTGTTATATTTTCGTTTCCAAGAGAAATTATTTTTCCGTTTCCGAGTCTTATTTCCGGAATTCTTCCAATATCAAGCACAATTTCAATAGCATCATCCAAAAGACCTTCTTGGATGTTTCTTTTGATTTTTAGGGGTAGGATTTCTATTAATTTTTCAATGTCTGTTTGAAATTGTACTTCGCTCATTTTCCTTTGAACCTTTTAATTGTCCTTTAATTATATTATTCCCTAAAATTAAATTTAAAAAACATTAAATTAATTGTTAAATCTAAACAACATTATATCTCCATCTTGAACAACATAATCTTTTCCTTCAAGGCGTGCAACCCCTTTTTCTCTTGCGGCAGCCCAAGAACCTGCGGATATAAAATCGTCGTATGATATTACTTCTGCTTTAATGAAGCCTTTTTCAAAATCTGTATGGATAACTCCTGCGGCAGCAGGGGCTTTTGTTCCTTTGGTTATTGTCCAAGCTCTAACTTCTTTTTCGCCTGCAGTAATGTATGTTCTGAGGTTTAAGATGTCATAGGCTGATTTAATCATTCTTTCAATGCCTGAATTTTCAATTCCGAGTTCTTTTAGATAATTCTTTGCTTCTTCTTCACCTAGATCAACAAGTTCTTCTTCTAAGTTTGCACAAATAAGAACAACTTCCGCTTCGCATCCAACATACTCACGTACTTTTTTAGTATAGTCGTTGCCATTTAGAAGGTCTGTTTCTGAAACATTACAACAGTATATTACAGGTTTTGACATAAGAAGGTGGAAAAAGTGCAATGCTTTTTTTTCATCTTCTGTAAAATCAGATGTATTAATAAATTTACCTTTTTCAAGATAAGGCATACATTTGTTTATCACGCTATCTTGAATTAAAGCTTCTTTGTCTTTTGATTTTACATTTTTTGAAATTCTTTTTGATATATTTTCAAGAGTTGATATATCAGCAAGCGCAAGTTCCATGTTTATTGTTTCTATATCGTCAATCGGATCAATTTTTCCGTTTACATGGATTGTATTTACGTCATCAAAACATCTTACAACTTGAACTATTGCATCAACTTCTCTGATGTTATGTAGGAATTGATTGCCAAGGCCCTCTCCTTTGCTTGCGCCTTTTACTAACCCTGCAATATCAACAAATTCAATTGCCGTAGGGATTACCGTGTTTGTATTAACAAGTTTTTGTAATTTATATAATCTTTCATCAGGTACATTTACCACCCCTACATTGGGTTCGATTGTACAGAAAGGATAGTTTGCGCTTTGAGCGTTCTTTGCGCTGGTTAGCGCATTAAATAGTGTTGATTTTCCAACATTTGGCAGACCTACAATTCCAACTTTTAGCATTGTTTTTTCCTTTTGAATTTAAATTTCTTGATTTTAACTTTTAAATTTTAACATGAACTTGTTAATATTTATATTAAATTAGTATGGTTTTGTTTTGAAAAATGCAATTAAAATATTTGAGTATAAATACATCCTTTTTTTTGGTTTTTGCCGTTTTTTAGAATTTCACCTGTGGTATTTACATATTCTATTGCCGGTTTTTTAATTGTTATACCGGGTTCTATTACTAATATTGCGCAAGTTGCAGAAAAACCATTGTTTTCATTGTGTGTTGCAATCCAGCGTTTTAATTGTTGTATTTCGTCTTGTTTTTCATATTGTTCTAAATAATCAAAAATATTTTCATTTTGTATTAAATATTCTGTATAATCGGGGTCTTTTTGAATATTTTCAAGTATTTTATCGGATTTATTTCTTGTGAAAACAAATTCTTTTTGTTTTGTTGCCCTGCTTCCAAAATCCAATAACAATTGTTTAATTTTCGCTAATGTACTTTCCGTTTTCTTTTTAAAGGTTTCGTTTTGTAATAATGTATGGTCTTCTTGTGCAAGTTTTTGTAATGTGTCATATATTATTCTTTCTCTTTTTATTTGAGATAAAAGAGCATTGCTTACAAGTAAATCATTTAATCTTTTTTTGCATTTTGCTATATATATTTGACTATATTTTACTATGTTTTGGTTATTTTTAAAGTCTTCTTGTATTTTTTTACTTAATTCTTTTATTTTTTCTAAGTCATATCCGCTTGCTGTAATGACAAATTCTTCGCCGCCGAATCTATATCCTTCAATACCTGCTTTGCCTGTAACCTGTTTTATTATTTTTGAGATTTCTGTAATAAATTCGTCTCCAACCTTGTATCCTAATATTTCATTTATGGATTTAAAATTGTCCATATCAAACATTGCAATATATATTCTATTATTGTTCGTTTCAGAGGAAAGTAATCTTTCTATTTTATTGAGCAATGTTTTTTTGTCTTTTAGATTTGTAAAAGTGTCAAATGTTTCCGTTTGTGTTTCTGTATTTTTAGTTTGCCGAGAGCTTTGAGTATATTGATACTCAAAGCAATCTTTATTATTGCCTTTGAATAATATCGGATGCTTTAGTATGGTATTTTTATTATTTTTTTTATAAAAATTTAACTTGTTTATGGGGATTAAGGATATCATTTGTTTCTATAAAAACAAGTGAAGATTTTAATTTGACAAAAAAGCCATGTCTTGTTTTAGACATGGCTTTTTATTTTTATGCGTTTTTATGCTTCAATTAAAGTTTTTTCTTGTTCTAATTGAAGCGTTATTGTCGTTGCGTCGCATACGCTTGATGGACCAAAGTATTGAATAGCCCCAGGGAAAATGTAGCAATCATTTAATGCCCATTTTTCTCTATGACTTTCAAGAGCTTTGAATACAGGACCATCCAGTTCAACTAATGCTTTTTTAATTACAGGTTTCATTTCACCATGTCTTTTTTCCATATTCATCATCATGGTTAGAGGAACACCTCCTGCGACCCATTCAGATGCCGGTTTTGTGGTGTTTTTAATTGATGATAAATAGCCTGTCAGTCCTGCTTGAATTAAAGCAAAAGCATTGTATCCTAATGAATAACAGTAATCTGCATCAAAGTTTGATGGAGCTGCACATCTTCCTTCGTATCCGAAGAAATGCGCTTGATCTGAGAATTTGCCTTTGTATAGACCTTGTTTTTTCATTTCTTCAAGTTTTTCTCTGACCATTTCGATTAAAAGTTTTTCTGTTTCGATTTTGGAAACTTGAACATTGCCGTGCGGGTCTCTATCCATTAGTAATTGTGCTTTTATTTGAGACGGAAGAGATTTAAATAATTTTGCACTTGCGTCATCAAGTTTTGAAATAATAACTTCATATTTTTCTTCTTGAGTTAGGTTTTGATATTCATTATCTTTTTCTAAACCTGCAAGAAGATCGTTTAATGATGAAATCATAACTTTCATTTCGGGAATAAATTCGATAAGTCCTTCGGGAATTAAAGCAATACCGAAGTTTTTGCCTTTGTTTGCGCGAGCAGTTATGATATTTGCCATATATGTTACAATTTCATTTAAAGATTGTTTTTTGGCTTCAACTTCTTCACCTATCAAAGTAATATTTGGTTGAGTTTGAAGTGCGGCTTCAAGACACACATGAGAAGCGCTTCTTCCCATTAATTTAATAAAGTGCCAGTATTTTTTTGCCGAATTTGCATCTCTTTGAATATTGCCGATTAATTCTGCATATGTTTTTGTTGCTGTATCGAAACCGAATGATATCTCTATTTGTTCGTTTTTAAGGTCGCCGTCAATTGTTTTAGGACATCCGATAACCGAAATACCCGTATTTTTAGCTTTCATCCATTCTGCTAATAGGCAAGCATTTGTGTTTGAGTCGTCTCCGCCAATTATAACTATTGCAGAAATGTCTAATTTTTTGCAAACTTCAAGTGCTTTTTCAAATTGGCTTTCAGTTTCAAGTTTTGTTCTTCCTGAGCCGATTATGTCAAATCCGCCGGTGTTGCGGTACTTGTCTATTAATTCATCTGTAATTTCAGTGTAGTTGCCTTCAACTATTCCTGATGGACCACCTAAAAAGCCGTATAATTTATTTTCCGGGTTTTGTGTCTTTATAGCGTCATATAAGCCTGCAATGACATTATGTCCGCCGGGAGCTTGTCCGCCTGATAAAATAACGCCTATGTTTCTTTTTTCTTCAGATAAGTCTGAACCGCTTGCTGCAAATTTTGCTATAGGTTCACCATATACATGTGGAAATAAGGCTTTTATTTCTTCTTGGTCTGCAGTTGAAGAAGTTGCTTCGCCAAGAGTTAATTTAACGTTTTTAATTCCAGAAGCAAGTGCTCCTGCAAGTTTGGGCTTGTATGCCATTCTCTCTTTTTGCAGAGGTGAAATTTCTCTCATAATATTCTCCTTTATACTTTATTTATTGAAATTATCTCACAAAAATTGTGTTTTAGAAATTGTAAAGAAAAGTTACAAATAATTTTAAAAATTTATCAATTTTTTTATAAAAATAAACTTTATATTTGTATACGGAATATTTTTTAGGAGTTTAATATGGACTACGTACAATTGCAACCAACTGGTGCTGTGCAAAATGCAGGTGTGCCGAGTTTTAAAGGTCGAGAAACGGCAACTCAGCAAAATCCAATTCAAACCAAAAAAGATGGTGATAAAAAAATTCGCAATGCTCTAATTGCATTGGGCACAATTGCTGTGGCGAGTGTTGCAATTGCAAATAGGAAAAAGATTGCAAGTTTTGTGGGCGGTGTTTTTAATAATGGTGCCAAAAAAGGTGGTATTGCATCAACCAAAAAACCTGTCAGAAATAAAGTCAATCCAAGTCCGGAAGATAG
Source organism: Candidatus Gastranaerophilales bacterium (assembly GCA_944325185.1). Taxonomy (GTDB): domain Bacteria; phylum Cyanobacteriota; class Vampirovibrionia; order Gastranaerophilales; family Gastranaerophilaceae; genus RUG14156. Next base: position 40,590 of record CALUZA010000037.1, read on the forward strand.
TCCAATAGCTAAAAAAATAAAAACTATGTCTACTCCTGAAGCACAGAGAAGGCTTGCTGATTCAAGTGCAAAAATTGATGATTTAAATCGTCAAATTGGACAAAATGATAGAAAATTAAAAGAAATTGATTATGAATTAGGCAAATTAAAAATTGCTTTAAATAATGCTAAAAATGATTATGCCTCAATAACAAATGGAAGTAATAGGCAGACAGATATGTCTAAAGAACTACAACAAAAAATTAATTCTCTCCAAAAACAAATTGAAGGTAAAAATAAAGTTGTCCAAGAATTAAGTGAAAATACAAATACTTTAACTTCAAAACGTGACACTTTAGCTCAATTATCACGCGACTTGACCGCATATAAACCTGAAGTTGGGCAAGAGGTAAGAAATTTAAGAATTCAAAGAGGCTTAGAAAGAGCAAGAAATAGAGCCGGAAAATCTGTAGGTATTCAAACTGCTAATCAGGCTATGGAAGCTAAGCCACTTGAAAGTTTTGCGAGTGACTTGCTTGACGGTTAATATTCTAGGTATAAAAAGTTTAAAATACTATGCAAGTTTTTTGTAAGACAAGTCCGGAAAAGATACTTAGAGAATTAGCAGATTTAGTAGGTCCTGAAAATTTAAACAGACTCGTAGATAATAAAGAAATTACTTTACAAGAAAAAGAAGCTTTACAGAAATTCTTAGCACAAGCAAACAATATAGTACGTATTTAATAAAAACATAACAATAATTTAAAAGGACTGCATTGCAGTCCTTTTAAATTATCTTAATTTGACCAAATCTGCTTTTCTCATTCTTACATTTTCGGGTGTAATTTCAACTAATTCATCATCTTGAATATACTCAAGAGCGTCTTCTAGTCCCATGATTTTTGGCGCTTGGAGTGTTACCATAACGTCTGCTGTTGCGGAGCGCATATTTGTCATTTTTTTAGTTTTGCAGACATTTACCGCTATATCTTGCGGGCGGTTGCATTCGCCTACTATCATACCTCTATAGACTTTTGTTTTTGGAGTTATAAAGAATACTCCTCTGTCTTCGAATTGATGTAGCGCATAAGCAACAGCTTCTCCGTCTTCGTGCGCAATAAGCGAACCTGTTCTTTGACGAGGTATTTCTCCTGCGTATTCATCATATTTTTCAAAGGTGTGGTACATGATACCTTCGCCTTTTGTCATTCTGATGAATTCTGAACGAAAACCTATCAAGCCTCTTGCCGGAATTAAAAAGTCTATATTTGTTCTTTTTGGACCTGCTTCCATATTTTGCATTTGAGCTTTTCTTGAAGAAAGTCTTTCTATAACAGAACCGACAAATTCTTCAGGCACATCTACTATTAAATTTTCAAATGGTTCAAGAGTTACTCCGTTTTCTTCTTTAAAAATTACTTCGGGTTTAGAAACTTGAAACTCGTATCCTTCTCGTCTCATTGTTTCGATTAAGATACCGAGATGGAGTTCTCCTCTGCCTGAAACCTTGAATACATCAGTTGAATCCGTATCTTCAACCCTTAAAGAAACATTTTTTTCTAATTCAAAATATAATCTTTTTCTAAGTTGTCTTGATGTTACAAATTTTCCTTCTGTACCTGCAAAAGGTGAGTCATTTATCGAAAAATTCATCTGCAAGGTTGGTTCATCAATTTTAATTAACGGCAGGGCTACCGGATTTGTGAGACATGAGATTGTTTCTCCGATTTGTATATCTGAAAAGCCTGCAACTCCCACAATATCACCTGCTGATGCTTCTTGAATTTCAACTCGACCTAAATCTTTGAAACCAAATAATTTAATAATTTTACCTTTTTGCGCTGAACCGTCTCTTTTGAGCAAAGTAACTTGTTCTTGTGATTTAATTGAACCGTTTTTAATTCTTCCGATTGCAATTCTTCCGACGTATTCATTATAATCAAGTGTTGTGATTTGCAGTTGCAAAGGAAGATCAACATCTGCTTCCGGTCCTTCAATATTTTCTAATATGCAATCAAGCAAAGGAAGAATATTTTTGTTTTCGTCTTCTAGGTTTTTCTTGGCATATCTGTTTAGTGAGCTTGCATATATTACAGGAAAATCTATTAAATCATCTCTGTCGGTTAATTCTGTAAATAAATCAAAAACTTTGTCGAGTGTTCCATCCGGATCTGCGCCGGGTTTATCGATTTTATTTATTACAACAATAATTTTAATTCCAAGTTCAAGTGCTTTTGATAAAACAAATCTTGTTTGAGGCATTGGACCTTCTTGCGCATCAACAATTAATAGTGCTCCATCTACCATGCCTAAAACACGTTCGACTTCACCTCCAAAATCAGCGTGTCCGGGGGTATCTACAACATTTATTTTAACGCCTTTATATTCAACGGCGACATTTTTTGAAAGAATTGTTATTCCTCTTTCTCTTTCAATGTCGTTATTATCAAGAACACAAGTCCCCATTTCCTGATGTTCTTTAAAAACATTTGTTGCATCTAAAATACAATCAACAAGTGTTGTTTTACCGTGGTCAACGTGTGCAATTATTGCGATATTTCTTAATTTTTTATTTTTCATTGTTGTTAGCTTTCTTTTGCGATTATCTTGTAAACCAATTGTATAAATATTCTACAATAAAAATTAATTTTTTTTGATAATTTCTACTTCAAAATGATTTTTGTTTGATACTTCATTTGAAAATTTCTCCAAAAATTCTCTAAATCCTTCTGCTTGAGGATGTTCCATAATTTCAACTTTAATTTTTTTATCAGGTTCTTCTTTAAATAATTTTCTAAAGTATTCCGTCATTT
>CALUZA010000038.1 GCA_944325185.1 Candidatus Gastranaerophilales bacterium
GTGATTCAACTACTTTAAAAATTCCTTCAAGTGTTATAACCGTTGAAGCTAGTGGAGATTATTGTTATTCTCAAACAGAAAAATGTTGCTGGAATGGTACCACTTCTACTTCTTGTGATTCAAATAACGGTTCTTATTTAGGCTGCAATAGAACAGTATGTAATTATTCAGCTGCCCAAGAAATATGTGCTAAATTTAACTATGCAGGCAAAACTTGGAGATTGGCAACCCAAGAAGAAGCTCAAAATTGGGGATTAAATACTTTTGGGCTTGGTTCTAACGGTTTGATGTTGTGTAGTCACGGTGTGAATTATAGTAGTAACAATTTTACTCTTTGCGAAAATTCAAACGCATGTTTGGGTTCATATTCAAATTATTGCTATATATACACTGTTTGGTTGAATAGCGCCTATGTGGCAAGAATAGATACGGGAGCTTTTTCTTTAAGTAATAGCTCAGTTTTAAAGAGTCATTCCGTCCGTTGTGTAACTGAAATGGAATAGGTTTTTTGTGTTTTGGTTTGGGACAATTTAAATTGTCCCTTTTTTTTATCGTTTTAATTTTAAAATTTCTTCACTTCTTTTTAACTGATTTTGAAAAAGCTTTATTTGCGAGTCATTTCCAAGTTTTATTGCAATATTATAGGCTTGCTTTTTGAAATTAATTTCATTTGGGTCAATTTCAATTGCTTCTTTTGTGTATAAAATCGCATTTTCGTATTCTTCAAGCCCTTCGTAGCTTCTTGCCATTTGTGAGTAATATTTTGCGACGTTTGGATTTAATTTAATAGCCTGATAAATTGAACTTTTTGCTTCTTCAAATCTTGATAAATCGTTTAAAACAAGCCCTTTAAAGTAATATGTTTCTGCTGTATTTTTATCTAATTCCAAGCATTGATTAAGGGACTCAAGTGCTTTTTGAAGATCTTTTAATCTGTAATATATTCTTGCAAGTGAATTGAAGATATTTGCACACTTTTGATATTTTGCTTTAAATTCTTCGATTTTTTTAAGTGCAGTTTCATAATCTTCATCATCAATTAATAAATCAATTAATTCAAGCATGTAATATATTGAATTTGGGTATAGTTCAAGTGCTTTTGAATAAATTTCAATTGCTTTTTTGTAAAATTTTAATTCTTTATATACAGCTCCTAAGGTATCAAGCAAAATCGGGTTTTCTTTTTCTTGTTCAAGATATTTTTCAAGAGTTGATTTTGCTTCTGCCAGATTCATATTTTTAAGATTAATTGTTTGAATTAAAATTTGTGCTTTTGGATATAATTTTGAATTTTGTTTAATAGAATTTAAGTTTAAAAGTGCTTTTGAAAATTCATTTTTTTTGATTAAAATCCAGCCTGATAAGAAGTATTTTTCATCAAGATTATTAAGTTGATTTTTGATTAATGAAAAATTTATTGATTTTTTAAGCGCACAAAGAGCTTCATCAAACCAAGATATATCTATGTATGTTTTTGCGAGGTCAAAATAAAAATCATGTTCATCATAATCCAATTGAATTGCTTTTGTGAAGAATTCTAATGCTTTGTTGTAGTTGTGTTTAGTTGCTTCTGATACTCCAATGTAGTATGAAGCAAGAGGATTATCTTCTTCTATGTTTAAGCAGTATTCAACTGCTTTATTATAATTTTTTCTGTCAAATTCAATTTTTGCAAGGTCTAAATTTGCTTTTAAATTTGTTTCGTCTAAATCAATAATTTTTTTAAGAATTAATTCTTTCTTTTCTCTGCTTATTGTAGAGATTAAATATAAGATATCAACATCCAGTTTGATTGCATCATCAAGAGAATTAAATACTTCCATTGCATCGGAATATTTTTCGAGTTTAATTAAGGTTTTTAAATAGTTGTAATAATTGTCGGGGGTTTTATTTTCTTCACACATTTTTTGAGCTAATTTCAAGGCTTTATTTAAATGGTCTGTTTCGTAATAAATATCAAAACATCTTTTTTGGCTGTATGTGTGGTTTTTATTTATTGAAAGTGCTTTTTGAAATTCGTCATAAGCTCTGTCGTAATTATTTAAAAGAATATGTAAATCACCTATTTGAGAGAGCAACTCAACGTTATCTTCGGCTAAATCGTCGTATTCAAGAGCTTTGTATAACATTTCAATTGCTTCTTTATATTTTTTTAAATGTTTGAGTTCAAAAGATTTTCTTATGAGTTCAATTTTTTCTTTTTTGTTTTCTTCCATAAGTCTTATTATATTTTATTTTTTGACTTAATTCAATATTGTTATTTGACTTTAGGTTAAATAACATTAAACCTAAGTTAAATGATGTATTTTTCTTTTTTTCGTTAAAGAAAAATTCTTTCAATCCGTCGACCTATAAAAAAGGAGTATAGTTAAACAATGAAGCTTGCAGCAGGAATAAATTTTGATGCTCATGGGTTGGTTCAGTCCATAAATGCTATGCAAATGGAAATGGACATTATGGGCATATTTGGTGAAAATGTTGTAGGTTTTGATAAAGTAGGATATCAAAGAAAAGAAGCTGTAATATCTTCTTTTGCAGAATATTTAGGTACAAATGCACTATCGCACAGTGTAGACACGCAAGTTGGAAGACTTGTTTTTACACAAAAACCTTTAGATGTTGCATTATCCGAAAAAGGTTATTTTCAGGTTTTAAACAAAGACGGAAGTATAGAGTTAACTCGTGATGGCAGATTTCAGATAAATAAAAATGGTGAACTTTTAACTCAGGCAAATCAAAAGGTTTTATCGGCAGGCGGGAGCCCCATAGTTTTGCCTGTTATTCCCGAAAGCGTCGATATGGTTAAGATTGGTCTGGACGGTAAAATTGGTGTTTTTGATAAAGAAAAAAGAGGTTTAATTCCGGCAGGAACAATCGGTATTGTATCGGCTGATGGCGCTTTGGTTTCTTCTAATTGTGTAAGGCAAGGTTATGTAGAATCTTCAAACGTGTCATTAGAAAAAGAATATCTTGAAATGTCAAATTATAAAAGAAGTTTTGAAGCTAACAGACAAATGTTCAGGCTTCAAAATTCGAAATTATCAAGCGCAATATCAAGATTGGGTCAAGTATAGAGGTTAATTTATGGCATATAATTTACAAGGTATAATCAGAAAAGCAAGTACAAATATGACTGTAGAATTTGACAGGCTTGCTTATGCTACCCAAAATATAGCAAATATTAATACAAACGGATATAAAGCCGTTAGGTTTGAAGATGTTATTGATGCAGACGGTTCTGTTCATGGAATAGAAAGAACGGATACTCGTACGGGAGAATTTTTAATTACAAACAACCCTCTTGATATTGCCCTTCAAGGTGCAGGTTATATCCCTGTTACAACTCCAACAGGTGAAATAAGATACACAAGGGATGGCGCTTTTACTGTCGATAAAGAAGGCTATTTAATTACAAAAACAGGTGATTTAGTGGGGTCAGGCATAAAAATAGACGGAAGTGCAGAAAAAATAGAAATTAAAGAAAACGGTGATGTTTATTCTTATAAAAGGGTTATAGATGAACCTGAATATGTTGGAACAATTCCTGTTGTACAATTTCAAAATCCTGAAGGATTAAAAGATGTTGGTGCAAATGAATTTATAGCTACGGAAAATTCGGGTGAAATGAAACTTGTTGAAGATCATAGTTATATAAAACAGTATGGTATAGAGCGTTCAAATTTAGATGTTATTTCTGAAGTGTATATGGTTTCCAGAATAAATGCATCTATACTTGCTTCTTCGTCTTTGATGAAAGCAGTTGATCAAATGTATCAACAAGCAATTAATATAACAGAATAGAGGTAAAATATGGGTTTAGTACCTGTTCAATTATTGAATAATCCACAAAAGATATTGGATCTTGTTTCTCAAAGACAAGAGGCTTTGTCTGATAATATTGCAAATATGCACACAAAAGGTTACAGAAGAAAAGATGTTGATTTTTCCCAATATTTAAATAGCGGAATTTCTTCAAGTTTAGAAAATAAAATTGTGCAAAAATATGGACCTGCGCCAATTTCAAGCAGTTCTTCCGGTGGAGAAAAAATCTCAACTGAAGACGAATTAGCGTTAATGCAGGAAAATTATTTATTGTATAACATTGCCGTAAGACACCTTTCAAGTACAATTACGGAAATTAAAACCGCGTTGAATGTATCGGCTAACGGTTAGATAGGAGTTTTTTATGGGTTTAATGAATGCATTTAAAATAGGTCTTGAAGGACTTTCTGTTCATGGAAAACGTGTTGAAATAGCTGCAAAGAACATTGCAAATATAGATACTCCAAACTATACAAGAAAAATTCCTATAATCTCATCAAATCAAGATCAAAGTTTTGCAACCGTTTTATCTTCTATGGGAATGGGGGCTTTGTCTTCTAATATGGGCGGAGTTAATTTTGATGGAATTGTTGAAGATCCGACTCCGGGAGCAAAAATATATAAGCCTGGTCATCCTGATGCCGATGAAAACGGATATATAAGAACGTCAAATACAAATGCAATGGTTGATATAGCCGACGCAACGGTTGCGCAACGTGCTTTTGAAGCTTCTTTAGGGGTTATGACTATAACAAAAGCAATGTCTGTAAGCGCTCTTGAAATAGGTAAATAGATTATTAACTTATTTGTTAATTTATTTTTTTAAAAACTGCCTTATAAGATTTATATGGCAGTTTTAATAAAAGATATAAAAGCAAGACAAATAATTGATTCAAGAGCAAATCCTACGGTTGAAGCAGAGGTTGTTTTAGATAACGATATGAGGGTTTTTACTTCTGTTCCTTCAGGTGCTTCTGTTGGTTCAACCGAAGCAGTTGAGCTAAGGGATAACAATCCTGATTATTTGTTTTCAAAAAGTGTATTAAAAGCGGTTAAAAATGTTGAAAATATTATTGCTCCTGAGATTATTGGACTTTCGCCACTTGAACAAGGTTTAATTGATGAAACACTTGAAAAATTAGATAAAAGCGATAATTTGTCCAATTTGGGGGCAAATGCGGTTTTATCTGTTTCAATGGCTGTTTGCTATGCAGCTGCAAAACTTTTAAATATTGAATTATATCAATATTTGGGTGGTATTAATTCTTGTGTTTTGCCTGTTCCTTTGATTAATGTTATAAATGGCGGTGTACACAGCGATAATTTGTTAGATTTTCAGGAATTTATGATAGTTCCGATAGGAGCTAAAAGTTTTAGCGAAGCAATAAAAATGTCGCTTGAGGTTTTTTATAATCTAAAACTTTTATTAAAAAAGAAAAATTTATCAACTAATGTTGGTGATGAAGGTGGTTTTGCGCCACAATTAAAAAATGCAAGAGAAGCGCTTGTGATTTTGATTGAAGCAATAAGTAAAGCAGGATATTCTACTGACGAAATAAAGCTTGCTCTTGATGTTGCGGCAGGTGAATTATATAAAGACGGTAAATATCATCTTTTAGGTGAAGAAAAAGTTTTATCAAGTTGTGAAATGCTTGAATATTTAGGCTCTTTATTAAGAGAATTTCCAATAATTTCGATAGAAGACGGGCTTGCGCCTGATGATTTTGAATATTGGCGGAATTTTACAAATAATTTAGGTAAAAAAAGTTTGCTTGTTGGCGATGACCTTTTTACAACTAATCCAAAGCTTTTAAAACAAGGTATAAGTAATAAAATTGCAAATGCAATTTTAATTAAGCCTAATCAAATTGGAACGGTATCAAAGACTATTGAAACAATCCAAATAGCTAAAAGAGCTTGCTATAAAACAATAGCATCGCACAGAAGCGGAGAAACGGAGTCCACATTTATTTCCGATTTGGCTGTTGGTTTAAATACGGGTTTTATTAAAACAGGTTCACTTTCAAGAGTTGACAGGACAGCAAAATACAATCGTCTTTTGTATATAGAAGAACTTTTGGGTAAGAGTGCAAAATATGGCGGTAATTATATTTAATCAACAGCTATTTTTTCACGCTCTTTTTTGAATTTAATTCCAAGTATTGTTATTATTTTGTGTTTCGCATCTTCACTTTTTTTAATTGAGAAAATCGTTTCTATAATTTTTTTAAAAAATCCGCTGGGATAAAATATTCTTAATGGTGCAATGAAAAAAGTTTTGTTTTTGTATTCTAAAATAAAAAATTCCCACGGAGTGTCTTTTATGGCATCAAAATATTTCTTTCCATAATGAGTTGTGTCAAGCGGTTTCCATAATGTCCAAGGTTTTTTAGAAGAAATAAAATGTATTATAGTAGGTTTTTTGATTTTATTAAAAAGACTGTGGTCTTCTCTTCTCACTTGCACATTAAATTTTTCTTCGATATATTCAATTCTGTCGTTAATTGAAGCATTAATTATATCTTGATCATGGAGTTCAATTTTTTGAAGGTTTTGATTTATCCAATTCAATATTGTATTTAGAGTGTTTTCTTTTTTCATTTGTTTTAAATTTAAAAGAAGAACTCCCGAGTTAATGTATTTGCCTATATTCAACCTTTTTTGGTGTTTTTCGCTTGTTACATCAATCACTCCTAATACAAGGTTGTTATTAAATTCTTTTTCGAATAATTCTGACAATGAAGAATTTACAATAGTATCGCAATCAAGATATATAACCTTGTCGCAATCCAGAAGTTCGGGTATAAGAAGTCTGTAATATGCGGCTTTTGAAATATAGTTGCCTTTAAAGATTTTGCAATTTTTTAATTTTTCAACATCGGGTGTTGTGTAGATTATTTTACAATCATAATTTTTTTCAAAAAAGGCTAATCTTTCCTTGTTTTCTTTTTCTATTCCGCCATCAATAATATATACATTTATAAATTCATTTTCATTTTTATTTTTTAGAATAGAAGAAACACAAGCGGCAAGATGCTGACAGTAGTTGTTATCGGTTGCCAAGCAGACATTTATTTCTTTTTTCTTTTCAAAATTTGAGATATGTGGAAATTTTTCATGTAAAATTTTTTTCATTTCAAGCACATCTTTATCTTTGGTTTTTCTGCCGCTATTTATGCAAGCTAATGGGAATTTGAGTTTCTTTAATAATTTTAGTTGTTTTGTCCTGCATTCCACATAACTTTCTTTTGGAGGAATTTCAAATTTGCAATTTTTTTCTACAATTGCATAATATGCAAAAATTGTTCTTTGTAAATCTGAAAAATCTCTAAAGTGATTATGTCTTGTGATATCAAATTCTTTATTGAATATGTTTATGCATTCATCAATGTATGATTTTCTATATGGATCAACACCGTGATGAGGAAAATATCCGACAGTTTTGTTAAATTTTTCTTTGATTAAACTGTGTGCTTTAAATATGGCGTTTCCATATAGGTGTTTGTATTTTTTATTTAAAATTTTTGCGCCCATTTGATATATTGGATTATCATTTTCATCAAAAAACAGTTCAGGTGATGCTTCATTCCAAAAGAACATATCATCATTTGCATAAATAAAATATTCGCTTAAATTTGGAATTTTTGTTATGTATGATTCAATTGAGCAGGCATTAAAGGTGGGTAGTGCAAAATCATCCATAATTTCATTATGACTTATAATTGTGACTTTTGGATTTTCTGTATTGAGCCATTTTGGAGTTTGATTTGCAGTTACAATATATATATGATTAATCCAAGGTAGATTTTTTTCAACAGAGCGTAAAGAATATAAAAGTTCGTTATTGTCTTGAAATCTGCAAGAATCTATTGAATCCGCATTTAAAGAAATACCTTTTAATTCGGACAACATTTTTGCTTTTGTTTTGACCCAATTTTCATCAGATCCGTCGACCCATAAATATACTAAATCAATTTTCTTCATTTTCTTCCTTTAATTTTTCAATTATTTCAGGGTAATGTTTTACTATAATTTTATATGCTTGATTTACATTTATACCCTTTTTGTTGTTATTTATTTTGCAAAGACCTACTTTTTGCGAGTTTTCTATGGTTGTTATTGATTCGCTAAAACCTTTTACGACAACTATTTTGGTATTGTTTAAAACTGCCATTGTCCAAAACCAAACATCATCATGGGTTGGAATTAAATTATAAAATAATTCTTTATTTTGAACATCTTTATAAAAACAATTTGGCGGATATAAAACACCTGCACATCCTGTTAGTCTGTTTTTAAAACTGGGTTTAATAAATTTTTTTGAAAGCAAAATATTCGCTTTGTACCCTTTTATTTCGTTATCTTCAAGATAAATTCTTGAAGCTCTGTGTGCAAAAATACATTTTGGATTTTTTAAATATGCTTCATATAATGTGCTTATGGTATTTTTCTTATAAACAATATCGTCGTCAAATGTTACTATGATTGAGTTTTTAAATTCCGATAGCGCAGGAATTAATTTTTTGTATGAGCGGATGTCATCTTTGCACCACCTGATTTCAAGTCCATATTTTTTCAACTCTAAAAGATTTTGGGGTAAATCTTTTTCTTTGTTTAAAAATTGGCTTTCTGCAAGGTATAAAACAATATAATCAGGCTTTAAATCTTGATTTAAAAGACTTCGTATTGTTATGTGTACGGTATTTATTCTATCTGGAAATGATGTTAAAGAAGCAACAATCGGAATTTCTCGTGTTTTTTTTGTGATACCGCTTTCTTTAACCAGTGGAATTGAATATCGCATTTTATATTTAATTCTAAATCTTAGTTTTAGAAAAACAATATAAATATGCCCATCGATACATTTTATATTAAAAAAACGTGAAAATTTATCTCTCAGCATCATATTAACTCCAATTAAACTATATCACAAAATAAATTAATTCTTTGACATAATTTATTAAAGCTATTATTAAATCTTGGTTGATTGTTGGAGTTTTAATATTTTCAAGACTTTGAGCTTTTGGAGGACGCATATACCATAGTGTAATATTATATTTTTCGCACAAAGGTTTAACTCTATTATAGTATTTAAAGTCTTCATTTTTTTCTATTATTAAAATTATGGCCGGTTTTTTACCTGTCATTCTTGAGTAATGCAAGCTTTGCCCGACTGCTTCTGCCCATTTATTAGCAAAGTCAAATTCTATTGCATAATTTTTTGTAATGCAATCAACTCTTGTAGAATCTATTAATTTAACTTCTTGCCTGCCGTTCCACTGTGAGCACCAAGCGTTTTGATAGTATTTTTCAGGAAATACATGGGCTGCAAAAACATTGATTTTTGCAAAAAATAAAAATAAAATTACAAAAAATATCCTTTTCATTTTTTTAGTTTAGCCTATAGTGTAGCAAAAAATATTATATATTAAGTTTTGTAACAAAAAAAGTTAAATTTGAAATTCAATAATCTTTATATACTTTATATATATGTAAGCAGTAATTAAAGGAAAATAAAGATGAAACTTCAAATAACTGAAAATTTTGATCAAAA
>CALUZA010000039.1 GCA_944325185.1 Candidatus Gastranaerophilales bacterium
CGCTAAAAAAATGTCAAGAATAAAAGATGGAGCTAAAGCAAGCGTCTTAATGGCGTTAATTGCAAGTATTTTTGCAATTATAGTTCTAACATTTTTCTCAGATTCAATCATATCAATGTTTATGGATGAACCGCACCCTGAAGTTTTAAGGCTCGGAGTTTTATATGTTCATATAATTATGATATTTTTCTTTTTCCTTGGAGTTTTGATAATTTATAGAAATATCTTACAAGGAATGGGAAGCGTTAAAGCACCTTTAGCATCCGGAGTAGCAGAGCTTATTGCAAGAACTGCTTGCGCATTTATTTTAGGTCATTATTTTGGATATATAGGAATTTGTTTATCAACTCCTGCTGCTTGGGTCGGAGCTGCAATAGTTTTATATATCGGCTATAAAATGAGCCTTAAAAAGAATTTAAAGAAAATAAGAATGAAAAAAATTTAAATAAATAGCTTAAGTATTGTAAAATCGTTTTTTAAATTAAAGTTCTTTATGATATATTAATACATAATAAATATTTTGATTTGAGGGTATTTAATGCGAGTATTAATTTTAGCTGGTGGATTGGGTACAAGATTATCAGAAGAAACAAGGTTAATTCCTAAGCCAATGGTAGAAATTGGAGGAAAACCCATTTTATGGCACATAATGAAAATTTATTCTTATTATGGCTTTAACGATTTTGTTATTCTTTCAGGGTATAAATCACACATAATTAAAGATTATTTTGTTCACTATTACCAACAATATTCTGATATAACGGTAGATATGCTAAATAATACCGTTGAAATTCACAAAATCCAAACAGAACCTTGGAAAGTTACAATATTGTATACAGGGCAAAATACCATGACAGGAGGCAGAATTAAAAAAGCTCAAGAATATATTGGTAATGAATCATTTTTATTAACATACGGTGATGGTGTTGCCGATATTAATATTAACACCTTAATTGAAAACCACAAACAAAACAAAAAATTCTGCACCCTAACAGCAGTTAAACCGACAGGTAAATTTGGAGCTATTAAAATAGATAATGATGGCACAATTAACGATTTTCAAGAAAAACCCGATGGGGATGGAAATTGGATTAATGGCGGATTTATGGTTTGCGAGCCTGAAGTTTTTAACTACATCGACAAAGATGAAAGCACAATCTTTGAGCGCAAACCACTTGAAAATCTAGCAAAAGATGGTCAATTAAATGCTTATAAACACGTTGGCTTCTGGCGTTCAATGGACACATTAAAAGACAAGAATGATTTAACCGAACTATGGCTAAACAATAAAGCACAATGGGCAAAATGGGTTAAATAATTTTGAGGTTATTAATGTTTAACAATATTTATAAAAACAAAAGAGTATTTATAACAGGGCATACAGGCTTCAAAGGAAGCTGGTTAACTTTATGGCTTAAAAGTTTAGGAGCTGAAGTTTTGGGATATTCTCTTGAGCCAAACACTAATCCATCAATGTTTGAAGCACTCAAAATTGAAAATATCTGCAAAAACAAGTTTGCAAATATACTAGATAGAGAAAATTTAGAAAAAACAATAAAAGAATTTCAGCCTAACATAGTATTTCATCTTGCAGCCCAACCTTTGGTAAGATTATCATATAGTGAACCTATTTTAACTTATGAAACAAATGTAATAGGAACATTAAATGTCTTAGAAGCTGCAAGAAAGTGTAATTCTGTTGAAGCATTTGTTAATGTAACAACAGATAAGTGCTATGAAAATCATGAAATCAACAGAGGATACAAAGAAGATGAACCAATGGGCGGATATGATATGTATTCATCCTCCAAGGGTTGCGTTGAAATAATGAGCTCATCATACAGACGTTCATTTCTTGAAAACAATAATTCATACGCAATGGCAACAGCTAGAGCAGGCAATGTTATCGGTGGTGGCGATTGGGCGCTTGATAGACTTATTCCCGATTGCATAAAATCTATCAACGAAAATAAGAAAATAGAAATAAGAAACCCAATTGCAATTCGTCCTTGGCAACATGTCCTAGAGCCTTTAAGCGGTTATTTGTTGCTTGGTCAAAAACTTCTAGAAAATGGCAATAAATACGCCCAGGGTTATAATTTTGGACCTTGCGAAGAAAGTGTACTTAAAGTTAGCGAAGTAGCTGAAAAAGTTTGCAAATATTATGGCAGAGGCGAAATTGTAATTCATAAAAAAGATAATTTACATGAAGCAGGTTTGCTAATGTTAAATATTGAAAAAGCTGAAAAAGTCCTAAATTGGACACCTACATACACAGCCGATGTTGCAATTCAAAAAACGGTTGAATGGTACAAAAAATTCTATAACGGCGAAAAAATGCTGGATTATACACTAAATCAAATAAAAGACTATGAGGAAAATATAAAGTGGAACAAGAATTACGCAATAAAGTAAAAGAAGCGGCAAAAGAATATTATAAACACGTATTTGACAAGCCTCGTGAATTTAAATACATTCCTCCATCAGGAAAATTATTGGGCGTTGAAGAATTATTAAATATGATCGATGCTTCGCTTGATATGTGGCTTACCGCAGGGAGATTCAACAAAGAATTTGAACAAAAATTTGCAAAATATATGGGTGTTAAATACGCTCTTTCTACAAATTCAGGCTCTAGTGCAAATCTGCTTGCTCTAACTGCGCTAACTTCTCATAAATTAGGCGAAAGACGTCTAAAAAAAGGCGATGAAGTAATTACAGTGGCAGCAGGTTTTCCAACAACAATAAATCCTATAATTCAAAATGGATTAATCCCTGTATTTGTAGATTGCGAAATAGGAACATACAACATAAATGCAGATTTGATAGAAAAATCAATCACTAACAAAACTAAAGCAATATTCTTGGCTCATACCCTTGGCAACAGTTATGATTTAGATAAAATAACAGAAATTGCGCAGAAATATAATCTATGGGTTATAGAAGATAGTTGCGATGCGCTTGGCGGCGAATATAAAGGTAGAAAAATCGGAACAATCGGACATATTGGCACATTTAGTTTCTATCCTGCACACCACCTTACAATGGGCGAAGGCGGAGCAGTCATAACAAACGATTCTAAACTTTATAAAATTATAATGTCATTTAGAGATTGGGGCAGAGATTGTTGTTGTCCTCCAGGGCAAGACGGTGTTTGCGCTAAGAGATTTTCTCAACAACTTGGAAATCTGCCTTTTGGATATGATCACAAATATACATATTCTCACATCGGCTATAATCTAAAAATTACAGATTGGCAAGCCGCACTTGGTTGTTCGCAAATTGATAAATTAGACGGCTTTTTGAAAATAAGAAAGAAAAATGCAGAATTATTAACCGAATTATTACAAGAAGTGAAAGATTATTTAATTCTGCCAAAAATAAACGAAGGAGTAAAACCTTCATGGTTTGGGTATTTGATTTCAGTTAAAGAAAATGCGCCATTTACAAAACAACAAATGGTAGAATATCTTGAAAGCCATAATATTGGCACAAGACAACTTTTTGCAGGAAATATTTTAAGACAACCTATGATAACTGAAAATGATATTGATTTTAGAATAGAAGATTCAGAAATTATAAATTCAAAAAATTTAAACGAAGAAAACTATAAAAAACTTCCTAACACAGAATTTATTATGAATAATACATTCTGGGTGGGGACTTTCCCTGCTTTGGGCGAAAACGAAATCAAAAGAATTGCTGATACTATAAAAGGTTTTATTAATGAAAAAAATTAAAGTTGGAATACTTGGAACCGGAAATATTGGTTGCGACCTTTTGATGAAAATTCAAAAAAGCGACATTTTAGAATGTTCTTTATTTATGGGAAGAAATCTTGATTCAAAAGGAATGAAATTTGCAAGTGAAAATAACATAAATATTTCCGATAAATCAATAAATGCCTTAATAGAAAATCCGGAACTATGCGATATTGTATTTGATGCAACAACTGCAAGTGCGCATAAAACACATGCCGAAATTTTAAAAACATTAGACAAATATACAATCGATTTAACGCCTTCTTTAATAGGTCAAATGTGTGTTCCTATGGTAAATGGAGAAGAATGTCTAAATAAGAAAAATATTAATATGATTACTTGTGGAGGACAAGCAACTATTCCAATAGTAAACGCAATTAGCAAGATTCAAGAAAATATCAAATATATTGAAATTGCAGCATCAATTGCTTCTAAATCCGCAGGTCCTGGAACACGTGCAAATATAGATGAATTTACTCAAACTACCAAAACGGCACTTTCTGTTTTCTCAAATGTAGCAAATACAAAAGCAATAATAATATTAAATCCCGCCGAACCGCCAATAATGATGCATAATACAATATACTTTTTAGTTGACAATCCTAATATGGATAAAATCATCCAAACAACATACGAAGTTGAAGCGAATTTAAAAAAATATATTCCGGGATATAAAATAATTCACAAGCCAACCTATCAAAATGGTTATGTTGTAGTAATGGTACAAGTAGAAGGAAGCGGAGATTATCTGCCAAAATACAGCGGAAATCTCGACATTATAACTTGTGCATCAGTAAAAATGGCAGAAATGTACGCTCTAAAAAGGATTAATAATGAAAGATGTATTAATATTTGATGCAACAATGAGAGATGGCTCTCATGCTCTAAAACATCAGCTAAATTTAGACACTATTTCTAAATACTGCAAAATGATAGATAAAGCAGGCATTTACACAGTAATAGTAGGTCATGGAAACGGCTTGGGAGCAAGTTCTATTCAAATCGGCCTTGCGAAACATTCAGATGTAGAAATGTTGCAAACAGCAAAAAATTCCCTTAAAAACACAAAACTTGGTATTTATATGATACCTGGCTTTGGAACAATTAAAGACAATCTCATCCCTGCAATAGATTGCGGCGTAGATGTTTTTAAAATAGGTTGTCATTGTACAGAAGCAGATGTAATGAAAGAGCACATAGAATACCTCTCTAATCTATCAAAAGAAACTTATGGGGTTTTAATGTGTTCACACATGGCAGAACCAAAACGAATTTTAGAAGAAGCATTAAAAATTCAATCCTATGGAGCAAAAGGAATTATTTTAATGGATTCAGCCGGCGCGCTTTTAGATGAAGATGTTAGAGCAAGAATATCATTACTAAAAGAAAAAACAAATTTAAAAATCGGATTTCACGCACATAACAACCTCGGTCTTGCAATTTCAAATACACTTAGCGCTCTTGAATGCGGAGCAGAAATTATTGACGGAACAACTATGGGCTTTGGTGCAGGCGCAGGAAATTGTCAATTAGAAGTTGTACTTGCAATTTTACAAAAAAAGGGTTTTATGAAACAAATAAATCTCTATAACTTAATGGATGTGGCAGATGAAGTTATAGCAAAGGATTTAGAATACAAAAAAGGCATAAATAGCTTAATTACAATAGGTGGAATATCAGGGGTTTTCAGCGCATTCACTGAAAAAGTTAAAAATGTAGCACAAATATACAAAATTGACCCCAGAGATATATTTGTAGAACTCGGAAAAAGAAAAGTTGTAGGCGGTCAAGAAGACATGATAATAGATGTTGCAATGAATTTAGCACAAAAAAAGAAAAAAGATGCGACAAGTTATATGATTGAGTCTTTGTTATAAGGAGAAAAAATGATAGTATCAGATTTTATTTTTGATTTTTTAATAAAAAAAGGTGTAGATAATGCTTTTGTAGTCACAGGCGGTCAAGCTATGTATTTAAACGATGCACTTGCTCGCAGACCCGAAATTAAACCTATTTTTGCACACCACGAACAAACTTGCGGAATGTCAGCAGATGCATACTCAAGAATTACCAACAAACTAGGTTTAGCAATAGTAACCGCAGGTCCAGGAAGTATTAACGTAGTAAACGGTCTTGTTGGAGGATGGTGTGATTCTGCTCCCATGATGGTTATTTCAGGACAATCTGCACTAAATTGTGTGGAATACCAAGAAAAAAGCGGTATTCGACAATATGGAATTCAAGGGATATTTATAAAACCATTTGTTGAAAAAGCTACAAAATACTTCGTTACAGTTGATGACCCATCTAAAATTCAATACTATATGGAAAAAGCATATCACCTTGCGACAACAGGAAGACCAGGTCCTGTTTGGATTGATGTACCTTTAGATGTCCAAAGAATGGAAGTTCCTGAAAAATTACTTTATCCATACAATAAAAACGACGATTTAAACACTATAAATATCTCGCAAAGACAAGAAAACATCAAAAAAACTATTGAAATGCTTACAAAATCAAAACGCCCTCTGATTGTAGCAGGACAAGGCATAAATCTATCGTCTAGCCAAAATTTATTAATAGAATTTATTGAAAAACACAACATTCCGATAATAACAACAAGATTAGGTATAGATATAATCAACTCTGATCATCCTTTATATGTCGGAAGACCCGGAAATTATGGAGAAAGAAGTGCAAATATTGCCATTCAAAATGCAGATTTAATTTTGTCAATAGGAAGTAGACTATCTACCGCATCAATTGGACACAATTCCAAACAATTCGGAAAACATGCCAAAAAAATAGTTGTAGATATTGACGAAAAAGAACTAGAAAAACCAATATTTGATATTGATTTAAAAATTAATGATGATGCAAAAATATTTTTAAGAGAATTAAATAATAAAGATTTTAAACTACCTGATTATTCAAAATGGGTTAAATATTGCCAAAATTTAAAAGAAAAATATCCTGTCGTATTAGATGAATACAAAAATGCAAAAGAAATAAACAGCTATTATTTTACAGACAGACTTTGCCATTTCGCAAATAAAGACACTATGATTGTTGTTGATACAGGTTCTTGTTTCCATGTTGCAAGTCAAACGTGGAAAATTAAAAAAGGACAAAGATTTTTAACAACAGGTGGCTTATCATCAATGGGTTGGTGGGTTGCAGGCATAGGAGCATGCATTGCAAACAATAAACAAAATACCGTTGTCATAACAGGGGATGGAAGTTTACAAATGAATATTCAAGACTTTGCAACCATAAAGCACAACAAACTTCCAATTAAAGTATTTATTTTCAATAATGACGGTTATTTATTAATTCGACAAACGCAGCACAATTTTATGAATGACCGATTTTTTGGAGAAGGCCCACAAACAGGTGTTTGGTGTCCTGATGCACTAAAAATTGCGCAAGCATACGAAATCAAAGGAATAAGAATAGAAAACAAAGATGAAATTGATGAGAAAATTCAAGAAGTTCTTAATTACGATGGTCCTGTAATATGTGATGTAAAAGTCCCCCAATGGCAATTAATTATTCCAAGAGTATCATCAGAGAAAAAACCTGATGGAACATTGGTTTCAAGAAATTTTGAAGACATGTTTCCATTCTTAGACGAAAAAGAAATGAAAGAAAATATGATAGCAGAACATGATTAAAACAATTCTACTAACAGGTTCCGGCGGTTTTGTCGGCAAAAATTTAAAAGAACATCTAAGCAATAAATACAAACTTCTGACACCAAGAAGTTATGAACTTAATTTAATCAATTCAAACGAAACAGAAAAATATTTCAGCGAAAATGAAATTGATTTTGTAGTTCATTGCGGCTCAATTGGCGGTTATAGAAATCAAAAAGATAAAGACACAACCCTTGAAGATAATCTTAATATGGTTTTAAACATATTAAAGTATAAGAACAAATCTTCAAGAGTAATTCTTTTTGGTTCAGGTGCAATGTATGATAAATCAAGACCATTAATCAAAGTAAAAGAAAATGAAATAGGAAAACATTTTCCAATAGATTTATACGGCCAATCAAAACTTGAAATTTCAAAAATAGTCAACAAAAGAGATGATGTCATTTGTTTAAACATTTTTGGTTGTTATGGCAAACATGAAAAAGAAAGCAGATTTCCGACTTATGCAATAAGGCAAAATTTAGATAAAAAACCCATTGAAATAAATCAAGATGTGGTCTTTGATTATCTATATATTGATGATTTATGCGAAATTATCGAATATTTTATTAAAAATTTTCCAAAAGAAAAAATAATAAATGTTACCCCTACAAAAAGTATTTCATTATATGAAATAACAAAAATTATTAATGATTTTTCAGATTATAAATCAGAAATTACAATCAAAAAAGAAGGCTACAACAATGAATATACAGGGGATAATTCTTTACTTTTAAGCATAATTCCCGATTTTGAATTTACACCCTATGAAAAAGGGCTTAGAGAACTTTATTTGTCTTTAAAAGACGAATTTCTTCATCAAAAAATATGAAAGTAGCGCATTAACAGGAATTATCAATGCATAATTTATATACATGTTTTCTAATCCAATTTTAGAAAATACGGTTAACATAGATACCGCAAAAAGATATGTTAATGCATAAACCAAAACAAATTTTATAAACAATTTATTATTACCATTTTTAAAAACGATACAACCTGTTGTTTTAAAATTAAACAATACTCCTAACACTGTTGATAAAAAAACAGACAATGAATAATGCAATCCGATAAAATTAAATATAGCAAACACAATATAACCAAACAAAGTATTAATAGCGCCAACAAAAAGAAACTTAACAAATCGCCAACTGATATTATATTTTTCGACTGTTGTTTTAATATATTTAATCAAAATTAATTCTTTCTTTTTCAATAACATGTTTTACGAATGACACTCTATCTAAAACAGCTAAAAGATATTCGCCAATAAAACCTAAGAAAAATATTTGAACCGATGTAAAAAACGAGAAAATAATTATTATAGGCGCAATACCGGCATCAAAAGTATTCCAATGCAATAATTTATATATAAAATAAACGCAACCAATCAAAAATGAAAGAAATCCAAAAATCATACCGGTATAAATCATTATTTTCATAGGCGCTTTGCTTGTATTAATTAATGAATTTAGAGCAGTATCAAAGTATCTAAAGAAATTATAGCTTGTCTTTCCACATGTTCTTATATTTTGTTTATACGGCAATATAACCGGTTTAAATCCCAAATCAGGAATGATATTTCTTATAATCGGTTGAGGGTTTTTTATTGTTCTTAAAATTTCTAATACAGATTTATCATATAACCCAAAACCGATACACTGTTCATATTGAGGTATATCAGAAAATTTTTTAATTATTTTATAATATAAACCTCTTACAAAATACATCAATTTTGATTCATTTGAAGAAATTTTTTGACCCCAAACGACTTTTGCACCATTTTCCCATTCTTTAATAAATTCAGAAATTAATTCAACAGGTTCTTGTCTATCACAACAATAAAAAATACAAGCATCTCCCGTTGCAGAGGTAATTATATTATAAGTATTACATTCAGGCCCAAAATTTCTATTGTTTAAAATTACTTTTACTTTATTGTCTGAAAGTGCTAATTTTCTTAAAATTTCTTGTGAATTATCCTTAGAATCATTATCACCAAAAATTATTTCATAATCATAGTTATTTAATTTATCAAGAACATCTTTTAATACTCTATATGTTTCTTCAATATTGCCTGCTTCATTATAGCAAGGCACTGCAATACTAATTTTTTTCATAATTCAACTCTAAATCTATATTATCCTCATATAAATACTATAAAAAATAATATTTACACACAATGAATATTAATATAAATTTACAACCAACCAAATAAAAACAAGTAAAGTTTTATTTAGTTTTTATATTATTTATACATTTTCATTTGATAAATATTCAAATTTATAATATTGTGAATTTTAGATTTTATATATTTAAGAGGAATTTATTAATGTCAAAAAAATATGCCTTAGGGATGATTTCAATATTTTTTATCGTCTTTATTGTACTAATAATGACTTTATTTAAAACACCGATAAGCGAAATATTATCATTTTTATTTTATCAATTTGCTCTCATTTTAATCCCTGGTGTAGCTTTTGCTATTATTCTAAAAAACAAAATTCCTTTTATATCATTATGTTGCTTAGGTTATGCGCTAGGATACAGTATCAATATATTTGAATATTTTTTAATACAAAGTTTAAATTGCGATATATGTAAATATATAATCCCATCAATTATTTTATTAATTTCAATAGTAGTACTTGTTAAAAATAAAACTCATCTAAAAGAATCTTTTAGCGAAATAAATAAAACAAGTCAAGTCATCACTTTATCATTTTTAATTGGTTTGTTATTTTTGAATATTTTTGTTTATTCGCTACAAAATATAAATTTAGCAACTTGCCATAGAGATTTATTGTGGTGGGTGCATAATTCTGTTGCGCTAAGAATTTCTTTTCCTCCTGAAAATGTTTTTATGTCAGGGACAAATCTTTTTTATCATTATTTTTCAAACATACAAATTGCACTATTTAATATAATTTCAGGAATTGATATAAAATCGCTAAGTCTAATTTATAATTCTTTTACAAAAACAATAATTATGGTTTCTGCTGTTGATTTTGCGCTTAATGTTCTTAAAATATCAAATCCAAAAATTAGAATTATCGGATTTTTACTAGTCCTTTTTACCACAGGGCTTGAACATGGAGCTCATTTAACATATTTTCATCACATAATGCATTTACCATTCGGTTTTGATATTGGTTATGCTTTTTCAATGTTATACATTGCATTGTTAGTTAAGCAATTTTACAGTAATTCATTTGACATTAAATTATTTATACCTTCATTAATATTTTTATTTGTATCATGTGGCGCGAAAGCTCCAATTACTGTTGTAACATTAGTTTTTAGCGGACTTATGTGCTTATATTGGCTCTGCAAAAAATCATACAAACTATCATTGCTATATGGAATTTCCGTTTTATCAATATTTTTGTATGTTTCATATACTTTTGTCGGAATGGGTACAGTTATAGATGGCACATCAAATTCTTGGACGGTTGGCTTACATCCACTATCAGAATATAATGAAAATCCAATATTTGCGATAATTATAGTAATTTTAAAATTACTTGTTGCAAATATACCACTAACTATATCAACAATACTATCAATATTAATATTAAAAGATATATTCCAAAAAACTAAAATTAATTCAGATGATTTTTGGGTATTAACAATATCATTTACAAGCACAATTATTGGTTTGTTGTTATGGATGTGTGTTTTGCATGTTGGCGCAAGCGAAATGTATTATGGAATGGCATCATTTATATGTGCATATTTCTTTATTGCAACCACATACAAACTAACAGTTAATAATCTAGACAAAATTTCAAACAAAAAAATTATTACATATAAAACTTTGTTTATAATAGCCCTAATTGTTGGTTTGTATTTGTTTTCATTTGGAGCATACAAAAGAAATGGTGCAATAAGAACGGTTTTCAAAAGTCTAAAAAACATAAACACACAAGAAAAAGAAGAAAACATCAAACCACTTTTATGGCTTAGAAAGAACTCCCCTATAGATTCGATAATATTAGCTGATAATATAAGCGATGATACATATTATACTTATGGAATTTTAACAGAGCGCAAACAATATCTTGAAGAAGATTATATGTTTGAAAATTCAACAGGCAAAGTAAAAGATGAAATGCAAAAAAGAAAAAACTACATAAATTCAATTTTTAAAAATGACAAAAAAGCTCTGGAAAATTTAAAAAATGAAAAAATAGATTATGTAGTATCCACAAAAGATATTACAAGCGAATTTAAACCCGATGAAAAATATTTAATCTTAGTTACATCAAACGAAAAATATAAAGTATACAAAGTTGAATAAAAATAAATTTTATTCAAATTAAAGGAAGTTAATGAAAAACAAAATCAGAATAATATTCTTAATTTTATTTTCAATATACAGTTTATATTTCTTCATAGGTAGCACCTTGGCGCCAATATTTGCGCATTTTGAATATTATGATTTATCATCAAAATTAACATCATTGTATATCTATTCATGTCACCAACAACCAGATAGAAGTTTTTGGCTATTAGGCTATCCAGTTGCATTATGTTGCAGATGTTACGGTGTATACCTTTCAAGTGCTATAACAAGTATTTTTGCAATTTACAACAAAATAAAAACTAATAAATTCATAATAATTTTATTATTTTTAATATCATTTATTGATATTTTTATTAATTATAAAGCAAGATATAATACAGGAAATATAATACGGTTTATAGCAGGTGTTAATTTAGGTGCATTGATTACTTTGGGAATTGATAAGTTATTTAACATAAAAAGGAGTAGTTATGAAAATTAAAAAAACAATTGCGACATTTTTACTAATGACATTTTGCGTATTAATGTCTGCACCATTAGAATGCAATGCAGTAATTAACACGCAAAATGAAACACTATACGATTTTATTAAACATACCAAAGATATAACTGCCTCATATTCATACCCATCAATGAAATTAGCAAGTTCAACAGAAAGCAAATATAAAATTTCTGCACATACTCCAATTGTTATACGTTGCAGCGAAACAATATCTACAAAAGATATTGTAAACGGCGGAGAAGTAAATTTTACAGTTTTAAATGATATTAAAAACCCAAACGGAAACATCTTAATCAAAGCGGGCGCGCCTGTTACAGCTCAAATTTCCTTTTCAAGAAGCAAAGGTATGATTGGTCGCTCAGGAGAATTGACAATAACCGATTTTCACACAACAGCCGTTGATGGTACATATATACCTCTATCTGGCTCAGTTTCCGCAAAACCTGATGACAAAATGACAGCATCAATTGTATTAAGCGTTTTAATTTGTCCTTTATTTTTACTAATGAAAGGTGATGAAGCACAAGTGCCTGTTGGAACAACTAAAACAGCCTATACAATAACAGATACATACATAAAAACCGTTGGTCTGTAACAATTAAGCTACATACATTGTCATTAAACAAACATTGCTACAAATAATAGTAAAAAGTTTTATAATTTACTAAAAATTAAACTTAACTAGAGAGCCTAAAAGCTCTCTGGTTAAGTTTGGGCCCGGAGGGATTCGAACCCACGACCAAGGGATTATGAGTCCCCTGCGCTACCGCTGCGCCACAGGCCCACAAACTTATTTAATTTTCAAACATTGCGGTAAGGCTTCCGCCCTGTCCGCTGAAGCTCAACGCTTCACCGTCACGGACTTCACACACCTATGCCCTCACTTTGCTCGCTAAGCTAACGCTAAGCTCGCTTTGTTCGGGTAAGGCTTCCGTCCTGTCCGCTGAAGCTCAACGCTTCACCGTCACGGACTTCACACACCTATGCCTTCGGCTTCATTCGCTAAGTTTGCCCTGCAAACTAAAGCTCATTTGCCTCTGGACCACAGGCCCACAAACTTATTTATTTCGCCGAATTCCAATGAATTCAAGCTGATAAGTTAATTCTAACAAATAATTAAATATTTTCAAGTCAATTTTATGTAGTAAATTTTAATTTTTAATATAAACTTAAATTATGTTTTTAATAAGAATAGCTCTAATACTTTTATTTACTTGCCAAATAGCACAAGCAAAACATCTATACAATGAAAAATATTATCAAAATATCTGGTGCGAAAAACAAAATGGTATAACAGAATTTAAATTAATTGACGACACAAGGGTTGATTGCCTTACAAAAGCGCATGCCGTAGAATTTGATTTTGCACCAAAATGGGCAGAAGCAATAGGTCAAAGCCTACATTATGCAAGATTAACAGGCAAAAATCCCGCTATTGTTTTGATAATAGAGAAAAATTCAGATTTTAAATATTACAACAAAATAAAACCATTATGTGAACAATATCAAATTTCATTATCCTACATGCAACAGCCTCAAGAGCCACTTAAAAAGAAGGTAGAATATTATGAAGCAAATGATATTATTGAAATTATAATAAAATTAATTAAGCAACTTTTAGCGTTATTTGCCGATTTCTAGCGATGATACTGCCATAGCTTTAGATATAGACATAACACCCAAAGAAGCCTCAAATGCTCTTTGCGCTATTGTTGCATCTGCTATATCAACCATAGGATTTGTATTAGATGTTCTAATATAGCCATATTCATCAGCATCAGGATGTCCAGGTTTATAAATCTTAGCGCCAAGCGTAGGATCTTCAACTATACCATCAAAATTAACACCGCCCATATTGGTTGAACCTGTAAGTGCTCCAACACCCATAGACGATAAAACAGTTGCAAAACTTTGATCTTGATTAGAAGAAATTATAGGAATTTTTCTTGTATAATTCGGTGTATCAATGTTTGCAATATTTTTTGCAGCAATTTCAACACGTTTTCCATGAACTTCAAGACCTTGTCTACCTATATTAAAAGCATTCATTAAACCCATAATTATACTCCTTATCCGTTAGCTGAAACATTTAGTGCTGTTTTAATTTCGGTAATTGTACTTGATAAATGTCTTACAGCAACGTTATACAATAAATAATTTTCTTGCATTTTTGCAAGTTCTTCTTCGGTTGAAATATTTTCACCACCGTATGTGCTTGATGAAATTGGACTTGGTCCATATTTTTCAACTAAATTTGACTCAAGGCGAGAAGAAATACCATTATTTAAATACTGTGAAAAATCAACATCTTTTCTTCTGTATCCTTTTGTGTGCATATTTGCAATATTATCAGAAAGACATTCTTGTCTTTGAGAAATCATTGTAAGCATTTTTTGCGGATTATTTAATAAATATGTAGGTACTAAGCCCATTATTTACTCCTTTTATTGAGTCAACTCAATTGCTTTATCATACATTGAATTAATAGCTTTCATTAAAGAGCTTGAAGCCAAAATTGAAGCATTAATTCTTGAAACCATATAAATATCAGATATTACATCAACATTAGAACGCTCAATTCCATATTGTTTAATATAATCATGGTTTTCTACAAGACGAATTTTACCGGAATTTTCAGTTGCAACAAATTCATTAGCGCCGACATCTTTTAGCGCTTCCGGATTATCAAATTGAACAACAGGAATTGTTCCAACATATTCCGGTTTATCAAACACTCTTTTATATGTGTAAACATCTCCATTCGATTTAATTTCAACTTTTTCACAAGTTCCATCTATTCTAATTCCAGAACCAACTAAATCGCCTGTTTTTGTAATAAGATAGCCATCAGCATTTTTCATAAATGCACCATCTCTTGTGTATCTTATTTCGCCTTGAGGAGTAGTAACAGGAATATATCCTGCACCCTGAAGAGCAATATCCAAAGGGTTATCAGTCATCAAAAACTCACCAACTCTGCAATCGGTGCGCTCTACGCCATGAACTGAACCATCAGCATCAATAATATCTTCAAAGCGAACTGATTTATAGCCGTTAGTATTTACATTGGCAAAATTTTGAGTAATATATGCCATTCTATCAAACTCAACTGCCATGTTTGTGGTTGTTTTTCTGATTATTCCTTGTAAGTTATATGCCATAAACTACTCCTTAAACTCTCCCTAGTGTTTGAATTACATTTGAAAGTTTACTGTTTTGCATTCTAAACATTTGCCTGTTAGCATCAAAACTTCGTGTGTAATTGGCTACTTCCATATA
>CALUZA010000040.1 GCA_944325185.1 Candidatus Gastranaerophilales bacterium
AAAAAAATAAGAAAAAAATGGGGTAAAATTTACCCCAAACCAAAACACAAAAAATAATATGAAAATTTAGTATAACTTAAGGATAATTAATACCATAGCTATGTCCTACATATTTAATTTCAAGAGCATTCGGATAATATTGTCTGCAAACATTAATGCAATTTTGTTCCAATTTTTCTAATGTAATTAATAAAGTACAATTGCCCCAATCATCCTGAGGTGTGCACCAATAATCACTACTTGTTGCAGCCCAATTCCATTTGCTTTCATATGAAGAAACTTCACATGCGGTACCACTTGAATTTTTCACACTTATTACAGCATCACAAGCACATGGTGCTCCTGTTGTACTTGCTCTGCAATTACCGGGGCAACTTGTTCTTGTTTTGCAAGTAACCCTCGTACCACAAACCAAAGCAACATCGCAACCTGTTGAGGTAGAATTTAACTTATAACCTGAAGCACAAGCCAAACATTTTACCGTAGAACCGGACGCCGAACATGCCGTACAATTAGCTATTTTAGATGAGCACGTGCTACAACTTGAAGCTCCTGCAAAGGAATATTGACCTGTTGGACAATTTTTACAAGAACTGGAGCCTTTAATAGCATATTGACCTGCAGAACATTTAGTCGCAGTACCTGCTCCATTACAAGCATAGCCTGCAGGACAATCTGTACAAGTTGTTGAACCTGCAGATGACCATTTGCCTGCCTGACAATTAGCACAAGTTGTAGCGCCAGCTGAAGAAGAATATTTTCCTGCGGGACATTTTGTTTGAGTTATGCCGTTACAATAACTGCCTGCAGAACATTGTATGCAACTTCCGGAATTTAAGTAAAATCCTGCATTACATTTAGTGCATTGAGTTAAATTAAAGCATTCCGCACAATTTGATATTTCAGATGAACAATTAGTACATGAACTTGAACCGACATTTGCTCCTTTACCTGTAGGACAAGGGGTTTTAATTCCGTTTACACAGTAATTATCTTCAGGACAAGGTTTTGTCGTACTTTGTCCTGTTTGATCTTGATAAGTTCCATCCGGAGGTATTTTACAAGAACTTTTACCTTGTTCATCTTGATATTTTCCTGAAGGACACATTTCACATGCCTTATCTTTTATGCCGTAACCCACAGAACATTTGGTACATCCGCTTGAATTACACAACAAGCAATTAGACGAAAAATCATTACATGAAAAACAACCGCATTTATCATTATTTTTATAGTTACCATTAGAACAAGATAAAGAACAAGCAATACATTTATTACTGTAACAAAGAGTACAACTTGCGCCAAATTTATCGGAGCATTCTGTTGTTATATCAGATACATTATTTCCACCCAATATAACATTAGAACTTGATAATTTTTTTGATATTACAGGAGCAAATGCTGCAGTTATACAAGATATTGTAATTAAACTAATCATTAGTTCAATTAAAGAAAATGCTTTTATAGTGCAAAATATATCAGGTATTTTTTTCATAATCACCAATTTTTAATAAATAAATTCTATCACGTTCGTGAACGAGATAGAAACATATTACACTTATTATTTTTAAAAAGCAAGAATTTTTATTTTAAAAAGAAATTAAATAATGATGACAATTCAAAAACCAACGGATAAGAATTACAAAAATAAAATCCTAATTCAAAAAGCGACAGGAGAAGTTTTTAAACAATTAAAAAAAGATAAAAGCAATTATCTTTTAGGAGCAGAATATGAAATTTCAACCTCGCTTTTAAGTAATATTGAAAGAGGTCTAAAAGACCCGCAATTAACAACCATTTTTAAATTATCCGAAGCTTTAGGACTTCGACCCTATGAATTTATTAAAAAAATAGAAGAAAATCTACCTAAGGATTTTAGTTTAATTGATAATTAAACAAAACAAAAATGCCTGAATTATTCAGGCATTTTATACTCATTTTTGTGTTTTGGTTATATCTTTTCTTCAAATAATTTATCTGCCAATGGTTGAACCGTTTTACCATTTAATCGCTTTGAAATTTTCTTTAATTTTTGACTTACAGTTTCCATTTCGGGCGTCCAAATAAAATTATCTAAAACATATTTTTCACCTGCCGAAAAATCGCCAGACATTTGAACTTTTACAATTTCTGCAAGCATTTGACGAGCAACATATACCATCATATCAATGTTTATTGAAAGAAAACCGTCTTTTGAAATTTTCATTGCACCGTTTTGAATAAAGTAATAATTCTGCATAACCGAACGAACTCTATGCGCCTGAGTAATATCGGGTTTTGACTTCAACATATTATCAGCTGCATAAGTTACAATTATTTTCTTTCTTTCTTCTTCAGTATAAAGTCCTGCTTCGGTCAACACATCTAACATAGAAAGAGAGACCATATCAGCCTTGTTTTCTTCAATTATGGATTTATATTTTCCCAAAGCTTCGCTTCCTGTTTTAGGTCCAAGCGAATGACCGTTTTCATGCCCGATTGTAAAAGCATGATCCATAGTATCATCGTAATATTGATGGAATTCTTTATCTAAAATATTATCCAAACGTTCCTGCAACTTCTTTTTTGCATCTTCGTCGGTAATAAAACGAATTTGCCTGTGATAAACATTTCTTCTGCCTCCACCAATAGTTAAAGATAACTTATCATTATTCGGCAAATTTTCAGCCAAAGTTATGCCGGCACGAAAGGCACCAACATCTCCAGCTACCTCAATTAAATCAACATCAACCATAGTTTGAGAAATTTCCGACGTTTCAGAAATAGTCTGTTCATATTCTTCGGAATAAGGCATATTTTTTGCCATTAAGGGAAGAAAATCTTTAACTTTCAGAATATAATCAGTACCTTCTTTATTAACAATTCCAACCCTGCAACCGAGATAATCTTTTGATATTACATCAATATTGTTTTCTTTTAAAAGTTTCGATAATTCATCATTTTCAAAAACAGTTTCGGTCATTTCATCAGAATAATTTTCACGAGTAATTGTAAATTCTAAAGGTGTATCCTGTAAACTTGCCCACTTTTTATCCGCATAAGCGTCTAACATAGGATCTGCAACTAAAAATGCTTGCGACTGCAATCTTAAATACTCATTAAATTCAACATTTGTTGAAATACAACTTGCCCTTAATAAAAGTTCTGCAATTTTTTTAAAATCTTCTGCAAATTTATCAACGTAATCTATAGCAATTAATTCATCTTTTTTATATTTATTTCTTTCAACAACGCTTCTTTGATTTAAAATTTTCTTTACAACAGAAACTTTACCCTCTTTTATCATATTAATTAAAATTTGATGAAATTCTTCTTTTGATAAGTCATCAGGATAAAGCCCTCTGCCTTTAGATTTTTCCAAATTTGCCGCCAATTTAACAAGATTTGATTCACAATCAAGCGCAAAAATACCCTTTTGGGCATCAAATAATATTTTTGTAAGTTCCGCTTTTTTATCACCTGTTTTTTGAGACTTTTTAATTTCATCTTCCAAAAACTTTTTAAATGGCAAATTATGAGATGAATCAAGCTGCATGTTAATTTTTTCAATTATTCTTGCTGCCTTAACAAGATAAGCTAAAGCTTTTTTATCTCCGTCCGCAAGTGCCAAAAATTCAGGAGCGTCAACATCAAGCATTCGTTTTGTCAATAAACAATCTTTTGATGTTCTCTTTTCTAATTCTTCCAAAGTCAAGCCAAAATTATATTTCATGTTTTCTCTATCCTTAATCTACAAAAAAATTATATCATTTTATTTCTTAAAATAATAAATTTGTTACGTTATCTTATAAAATTCCAAAATATTCTTTTTACTTTTGAAATAAAACTCAAATTATTTTCTTGTTTTTCAATTGTCGTAAAAGAATATTTACGTGGTTGAATTGTTCTTTTATACTGCACATCACTATATCCGAATAACATAACATATATAGGTGCATACCCATCAGGAATTCTTAAATATTCACAAAATTCAGGCAATATTTTTAATACAGCCTCCATAAAACCGCACCACAATGTGCCTATGCCAAGACTGTTTGCATACAATTCAAAATAACTAAGTGCAATAATACCGTCTTCTTTCGGACAAGGAGCATCAATCGGAGCGGAAACCACAACCAAATGCGGTGCGCCTCTAAATAAAACATCTTCACCATTTAAAAAAGCGTTTTTATATTTTGAAAACTTATCTACAGTTTTAACAAAAAACTGCAGCGGTTTCTTCTCTATAAGGGATATGATTTTTTTATTAACTTTTGAGCGAAAATCATCCATTACATCAATATTTTCTATAAAAGAAAAATGGAGCTTATGGTTATTACATCCTGTTGGAGTATAATTTAGCATATCTTTTAATTTATCCAGTTTTTCTTTTGAAACATTTTCTCTTTTATATTGACGAGTACTTCTTCTTGATTGAATTAAATTTAAAATATCAGAAGGGTTTACTTCCCTTACTTCATCAGAATTTTCAGGATTTTTTTCCATTATTGAAATAGCACCCATAGGGCAAATTGCAAAACAATGCTGACATTCAATACATTTAAGAGGATTTTTCATATCAGGAATTTGGTTTTCCTCTTGAACTATAGCGCCTGTAGTACAATCCTTAACACAAAGACCGCATTTTATACATTTACTTTCATCAACAACAAAACCATGTTTCATGATTACTCCTCTCATTTTCAATATAATAATAAAACAAAATACGATTTTTGAATAGTAAAACGGCTCATTTGGTGGAGTTATTTTTTTTATTTATTAGTATAATCACAGACGGGAATAGTTTTTTTAATAAAGGAATTAGCTAATGAAAAAAATTACATCAGCTTTGTTTGCTTTTTTGGCAATAACAATCCCGACAATAGCAAGTGAAGCAAATTTAATTGTTCCCGACATAAAAGGCGACAAACTACACTTTAATTTGCTTTTAGTCGGAATTTTTGTAGCAATCGTAGGAAGTATTTTTGGTTTAATTGAATTTTTAAAAATTAAAAAAATCAAAGTTCATCCTTTAATGGAACAAGTTGGAAATACAATTTTCGAAACTTGTAAAACATACCTTATTCAACAAGGAAAATTTTTAATAATACTTGAAGTATTAATTGCACTATGTATAACCTATTATTTTGGCGTATTGGAAAAAATGGGACTTAAAGGGGTCGGATTGATTTTAATCTGGTCTGTTATAGGTATTTTAGGTTCATATTTTGTTGCATGGTTCGGCATTCGAATGAACACACTTGCAAATGCAAGAACATCTTTTCAAGCATTGCGCTCAAAACCACTAAATTGCTTAAATATACCTTTAAGAGCAGGAATGAGCATAGGAGTTCTTCTTGTATCCGTTGAGCTTATATTAATGCTTGTAATTTTACTATTTGTCCCCGGACATCTTGCAGGAGCTTGTTTCATAGGTTTTGCAATCGGTGAATCTTTGGGTGCTTCAGCACTTCGTGTAGCAGGCGGAATTTTTACCAAAATTGCAGACATAGGCTCTGATTTAATGAAAATACAATTCGGAATAAAAGAAGATGATCCAAGAAACCCCGGAGTTATAGCCGATTGTACCGGAGATAACGCAGGAGACAGCATAGGACCATCAGCAGACGGTTTTGAAACATACGGTGTAACAGGTGTTGCACTTGTAAGTTTCATTCTTCTTGGAGTATTTCCTCAATATCAAATCCAGCTTTTAACTTGGATATTTACTATGAGATTTTTAATGATTATTACTTCGATTATTGCATATTGGGTTAATAACGTTAAAACTCGTCTTTATGCAAAAAATTGCGAAAAGAAAAACAAAAGATTTGATTTTGAAGTTCCTTTAACTAATCTTGTTTGGTTAACTTCAATATTATCAATAATTATGACATTCAGTGTAAGCAACTGGTTACTTGGTTCAATACCAAATAATCTTTGGTTTGTTTTATCTTTAATAATTTCTTGCGGAACATTAGGTGCCGCTTTAATACCGGAAATGACAAAAGTATTCACAAGCCCAAAAGCAAAGCACACAAAAGAAGTTGTTGTTGCTTCACGTGAAGGAGGAGCTTCGCTTACAATTCTTTCAGGTATTGTTTCAGGTAATTTTTCAGGCTTTTGGATTGGCGCAGTCATAGTTCTTCTAATGGCCGTTGCTTATTTTGCAAGTCAATATATTTCAAATGTTATGATATACCCTTCCGTATTTGCATTTGGGCTCGTAGCATTCGGTTTTCTTGGAATGGGACCGGTTACAATTGCTGTTGACAGCTACGGACCTGTCACAGATAATGCACAATCAGTATACGAATTATCTTTAATCGAAGAACAACCGGATATTACAATGCAAATTGAAAAAGCATACGGTTTTAAACCTGATTTTGAAAATGCAAAAAAATATCTTGAAGAAAACGACGGCGCAGGAAACACATTTAAAGCAACTTCAAAACCTGTTTTAATAGGAACTGCTGTTGTTGGTGCTACTACAATGATATTTTCATTAATTCTTGTAATTAAAAATACTTTAGGAATTGCTCCAGAAGATATCTTAAATCTCTTAAATCCATACACTTTACTTGGATTTATTGCAGGCGGCGCCGTAATTTACTGGTTCTCCGGAGCTTCTATGCAAGCTGTTACAACAGGTGCATATCGTGCTGTTGAATACATTAAAAGTCACATTAAATTAGGTGAAGCAGACGACAAAAAAGCAAATCTCGAAAACTCAAAAGAAGTTGTCAAAATTTGTACACAATATGCTCAAAAAGGCATGTTCAACATATTTGTTGCGCTGTTTTCATTTGCACTTGCACTTGCATTTTTATCAGCACCTTCAGAATCAAATAATTTTCCGGTATCGTTCTTTATTAGCTATTTAATTGCAATTGCAGTATTTGGACTATTCCAAGCAGTATTTATGGCTAATGCCGGCGGATGCTGGGATAACGCTAAAAAAATTGTTGAAGTTGACCTCGATGAAAAAGGAACACCTCTACATGATGCAACAGTAGTAGGAGACACTGTCGGAGATCCTTTCAAAGACACTTCTTCCGTTGCTATGAATCCTATCATAAAATTCACAACACTTTTTGGACTTTTGGCAATGGAAATTGCAATAAGTGCTAATTTTAGAACATATTCCAAAACGGCAGGAATTATATTCTTAATAGTAGCCTTAATATTTGTAGTAAGGTCATTCTATTCAATGAGAATACCTGTTAATAAACAATCATAAAAATAAAACCTATCAAAAAAGCGGACATTTGTCCGCTTTTTTATTTACAATATTTTGTATAAAAAACTATTTATATTATAATTATTTTATTAAAAGTTTAAAGGGGGATTTATTATGGGTCTAATGGACGGCAAAAAGGGTATTATTTTTGGTGTTTCAAATAAATTTGGTATCGCTAATGCAATAGCAGAACAATTACATGCTCAAGGTGCAGAAATTGCTTTTACATACGCTAATGAAGCAATGGAAAAAAGAGTTCGCCCAATAGCAGAATCAATGAATGCTAAAATGTGCTTAGAATGCGATGTAACAAAAGACGAAGATGTTAAAAAAGTTTTTGAAGAATATGCAAAAATTTATGACAAACTTGATTTTGTAGTTCATGCAGTAGCTTTTGCAAATAAAGATGACTTGGTTGGAGATTTTTATACAGTATCTCGCGAAGGCTGGGATTTAGCAATGCATGTAAGTGCTTATTCTCTTGTAACCATTGCAAGATATGCTAAACCTCAAATGGAAGCTTCAGGTGGGGGTTCAATCCTTGCTCTTACATACCTTGGGGCTACAAAAGTTGTTGCAAACTACAACATTATGGGGGTTGCTAAAGCTGCTCTTGAAAGCTCTATGAGATTTATTGCTTCTGACCTTGGTAAATACAACATCAGATGTAATTGCTTATCTGCAGGACCAATCAAAACTATGGCAGCAAAAGGCATTGGCGGATTTGACAGAATGTTAAAAGCAAATGCACTTAAAGCTCCTCTAAAACGCACACCTACTGTAGAAGAAGTCGGCAAAGCAGGTTTATACCTATTATCTGATCTTTCTTCAGGTGTTACTGCTCAGGTACAATTTGTTGATTGTGGCGCAAGCGAAGTTTTTGCTTCAATTGATGAGATGGCACAAATTAAATTTGACTAATTTTAATTTATGAAATTATAAAATAAAAAACCTGTGAAGTTCACAGGTTTTTTATTAGCAAAGTTTTTTTATTATAAGTTTTATATAAGTATTAGCATAGGAAAGGTTATATAATGAAAATTTCTCAGATTAATTTTAAAGCAAATTTTAAAAGCAATATTTATGAAACAAAATCCAAAGGTATAAATGCCATACAATCAAGCTCCTTTGATGGTATTTATCCAAAACATCATCAATGCAGCATGTTTGACTATCCTGATTGTCGTCAATCAAATTCTGAAATAATAGAAACGGAAAATGAAATAAAAGCATGCAATTATGAACTTAAAGCACTTTTAATAAGTTCAGCCAGTCTAAATTCTCAAAAAACAAGAATTATAAATGGTGCAATGGAAGAAATTCAATTGGCGGCTTCTAAAGAAGAAATGAAAATAATAGAAGAAAAACGAGATCGTGATTTAGCTCGCCTTCAAAGAAGAATGGAAGAATTAAGCAGACAAATTGCAAAAATTCAAAGTCGAATTATAAGTTTAAGAGAAAAAGAATTAAACTTATAAATTAAAAAGATAAATTATAAGGAAAAATTTTTATGAATATATCTCCAATTAGCTGTAAAATAAGCTTTAGAAAAAATATTAATCAAAATAACAGCAAAACTAATCCGATAAATAATTCTCAATATCAACCCGATGACCCCCAACAAACAAATTTATTTGGGACTATAGATTCCGCCCTACAATTAGCAAGAACGGAAATAAAATCATCTTTTAAAGAACTCGGAACAATTTTATTAGAGGAAGAAGAAGAACTAACCTCTCTAAATTCTCAAAGAAAAGATATAGAACAATATACATTAGCAGCTATGATTAACGCAAGTTCAGAAGATGACACAAGGGAAATTGAAGCAAAAAGAAATCAGAAATTAGATGAATTAAGTCAAAAAGAAAAATTAGTAAGAAAAAAATACAATAGAAAAATAGAAAAACTTTACAGTGAAATTAAAGAACGCAGAAAAATTTAAAAAAATATAGAAAGAAAAACCTATGAAAATTACTCCGATAAATTATAGAACATTTTCAAAAAAAACAAATACGAATTTCACTTCAAATTCTTGCAACGAAAGCAAAAATAGAAAAGAATATCTAAAAAAACAAAAAGAAAATGAACTACAAGAAGTTAATGAAAGACTAAAAAAAGCGCAAGCTAATTTAGACGACCTTGAAAAATGTATGTCGGATAATGCAGATATAATGACCCCTCAAGAAAAATTCACAGGTAATATGTATCATAGAATGTTAACTGTAAATATAATGTGTCTAAACCAAGAAATTGAATCAATTAAACAATTTTATGCAAATCTTGGCTTAAAAGATAATGATTAAATTAAAAAACCGACCATAAGGTCGGTTTTTAGCACTTATACGAGCAATTTTGTTTCCTGCCTAGTCTAGCAGGTGGGTGAGCGCCAGGGTGCATCCATTTCCGTTTATTCTTGAATAATCAAGCGGTCTACTTCAAACACCTAGCATAGCCTTCTGAGCAATTCTCTCCCTATTAAATTAAATGTAGGAACAAAATTGTAAACCCGTACAAGGCCAATTACATTATAACATGTTTTATGATAAAATTCATTTAAAGGAGAAAAAAATGAAAAAAATTTTAATAGCATTAGTTTTAATTTTAGGAGTAGTTTTTACATTTACAAACAAGATAGGAGCACAAATGAGCAATAATTTTACAGAAGTTAGAGCAGAACATATTTTAGTTCAAACTGAAAAAGAAGCATCTGAAATCAAAAAACAAATTGAAAATAAAGAAATCACATTCGAAGATGCTGCAAAAAAATATTCAAAATGCCCGTCAAAAGCAAATGGCGGAGATTTAGGATATTTCGGAAAAGGAATGATGGTTAAAGAATTTGAAACAGCAGCATTCGAAGCTCCGGAAGGAACAATAACAGAACCTGTTCAAACACAATTCGGCTGGCATTTAATTAAAGTCGTTGATAAAAAATAAACCCGAGCGAAGCGAAACGTAGTGCGACTGCACACGTTGAGCAAAGCGAGGGCAAAGGTGTGTGAAGCACGCAGGCAGGAGCGTGGAGCTCGTGCCAAGTGCGAAAGCCGTACCTCATGAGCGAAGCGAAACGTAGTGCGACTGCACACGTTGAGCAAAGCGAGGGCAAAGGTGAAAAGCGTAAGCCAGAGTGAAGACCAAAACGATGAGTTTTGGTCGCAACTGTTGATAGGCGACGTTTCAAATTCTTGCCGTAAGGCGAATTTGACAGGAGCAAGAATGCGAAGCCGTGTGTGAAGCAAACTTTTGAAATTCGAGCTATACTCCGATTCGGAGTTAGCGAGAATGAAAAAGCTTAAAGGATGTGAGGGCGTGACGGTGAAGCGTTTAGCTTCAGCGAACAGCCCGACACTGGACTAAAGCGACGTAAGAGTTTTACTTTGTAAAACTCCTCAGGAGCATTCTTTTGAAATCCATACCTTAATTTACTTGTTTACTTTTTCTTTTTGTCCCTCAAACGTTGGAATATAAAAGAAAAAGTGAACTTAAAAAAGAAAAACCTCGGCTTTTTATTATTTAGAATTTTTTATGTTAATTGAAAAAAATAATATTACATTTACGTCTATTCTTCTTCAATTTTTCTTAGCGCATCTTCACCAACAAGATTTTCCAATATTGCTCTTGATGTCATAAATTCGTCTTCCGCTCTTTGTGCTTGGGTTTTAGCTGTTCTATAATAAACATCTGCAATAACTAATTCTTCTTTGGATTTTTTTTGAGAATTTATATAATTTTGTTCCCTTTTTGCAAAATTTTCTTTTGCCATTTCATATAATTTTTCTTTTGTTCTGTAATCTACATATAAATCCAGTAATTTTTTTTGCAGGTCGTCAATTTTGCGCACCAAAAGAACCATATCAGCATCAGATACTTTTGAAAATCTGTAATTAACTTCCTTATCATCTTTCATAAAAGCATTAACGAGTCCGCCTCCAATAAGTGCGCCCGTTGCCATAAAAGGATCTCCTGCAACACTTGCACCTGCAAGCGTTGAAATATTTGCAATAGGTCTTAATATTTTTTTGAGGGTGGATTCGTTCGGTTTGTCTTCGTCAGGATTGGAAAGCTTGTAAATTGTGTATTTCATCGTTTCGGAACGCATTGTTGTTGCATTCCACAGCACTGCTAAATCAGCATTTATTTTTGCAGAATCCATTTCTAATTCATAGCTTACATCATTTGCTAATTTTTTAAGACTTAAATCTGCCCAGTTTGAGTTTATTGAATTTTCGGATTGTTCTTCAATTGTTTGATTTTGCTCTTTATTTGGGGAAATTTCCGCTTTTTTTTCAAGATTTTCTTCTTGTTTTTTTATTGTTTTTGATTCAACTTTGTCGGAATTTGCCATTCTGCCTAAAAATGGTTTGGGTGAGGTTAAGTCTGATATATCGGCGCCATAGGCAAAACAGGAAAGTAAAATTAAATTTATTAAGAAGATTTTTTTCATTTTTTACTCTCCTCAACAGGATTTGAAACATTAATTAATTTTTTTTCGTAATTTAAGTCTTTTTTATCTACATTTTGAGTTGTTAAATCAAACTGTGCAACATTTAAATTGTCGACTGTTTTTTTACCTGCAAGTCTTGTGAGTGCTAATTGATATTTTTTTACTTCTTGTTTTAGCCTGTATTCTTCAATTAATTCATCTTCCCATTGGGATGAAGTTATTGTTATGTCGAGTGAATCATTTTTCTTTAAGGCTTCTGAGTAGTTTTTGTTGTGTAATAACAGTTGCTCTCTGCATTTTTTAAGTTTAGTTAATGCACCTTTGTATTTAAAATAGTCAACAATAATTTCATCCTGCAAATCTTCTATAAGACTTGCAAGCTCAATTGCTTCTGTGTCTGTTATTGAAGGATTTTGTAGTTTTTCATTGTTTTCTTTGTTGATTAAACTTGTAGCTAATCTTCCTGCTGCGTATGTTCCGGATTGAATTCCGTAATTCATTCCAAGAAATGATGGCAAAAGTGCTGCGCCTGAAATTATTGCGCTCATTGATTTTGCAAGCATGGATGAATGTATTCTTCTTTGTTCTGCAGGTATTGCAAGTTTTTTTAAGCAAAAACCAATCATTGGATTATTTGCAACTGTTGCATTCCAAAGATTTTCAATGTCTTCCATATCGGCTTTTTGTTGTTCGTTGATTTGGTTTTGTGCTTCAAGAGTGTCATCAACAAATAAAGAACCTTTAAGTGTTTGAGTTTGCTCTTTGTATTGAATATCAAAGTCTTGAACTTTGTCCAGTTTAATTACATCTTGTGCAAGTGTATATGGAAAAAAATTTGATAATACTAATAAAGTAACCAATAACTTTGTGCGCATCATATTTAAATATTAGCATATAAATTTTGTTTAGTATTTTTTTGTTTAATTTCTTAACTTTTAAATTTCTTGCAAGTAGATTTTTTTGTAGTATAACTAGTGTGTAGTATTAATTACATTTTAGAAGGAGAGACTATATGAGAAAAGTCGCAATTAACGGTTTCGGTAGAATCGGAAGAAACACCCTTCGTGCTGCTATCAGAGAAGGTATTTTCGATAAAATCGATTATGTTGCAATTAATGACCCAGGTTTAAAACCTGCTGATGCTGCTCATGTTTTCAAATATGACTCTGTTATGGGTAAATTTGATGGCACAGTTGAAGCTTGCGAAGATGGTATTATCATTAATGGCAAGAAAATCTTAATGTTTGCTGAAAAAGATCCTGCTCAATTACCTTGGGCAAAATTAGGTGTAGAAGTTGTTGTTGAATCAACAGGTTTCTATACAGATGCAACAAAAGCAAGAGCTCACATTGATGCTGGTGCTAAAAAAGTTATTATTTCTGCTCCTGCTAAAAATGAAGACAAAACAATCGTTCTTGGCGTAAACGGAAATGAATACGATCCTGCTAAACATGACGTAATTTCTATGGCATCTTGCACAACTAACTGTTTAGCTCCTGTTGCAAAAGTTGTTTTAGAAAAATTCGGTATTGTTAAAGGTTTAATGACAACTGTTCACTCTTATACAGGTGACCAAAGAATTTTGGACGCTGGACACAAAGATCCTCGTAGAGCTCGTGCAGGTGCTTTAAATATCGTTCCAACAACAACAGGTGCTGCTCGTGCAGTTGCTCTTGTAATTCCTGAATTAAAAGGCAAATTGAATGGTTTTGCTATGAGAGTTCCTACTCCTGACGTTTCAGTTGTAGACGTTGTGTTTGAAACAGAAAAACCTGTTACAGTTGAAGCAGTTAATGCTGCATTAAAAGAAGCAAGTGAATCTGCTGAATTAAAAGGTATTTTATGCTATGAAGAAGCTCCTCTTGTATCTTCTGACTTCATTGGATCTTCTCAATCTTCAACTGTTGACGCTGCATTGACTATGACAATGGGCGACAATATGGTTAAAGTTGTTTCTTGGTATGATAACGAAATGGGTTATTCTACAAGATTAGCTGAAACTACTTATATGGTTGCTTCTAAATTATAATTTTATAAGCAATTAAATATAATTAAGCCGGAAATTAATTTTTCCGGCTTTTTTAATTGATTAAATTTTTATATCCAAGAGAAATTCTTTATATAATTTTCTTTGTTGATATCACCCATAACTTTTAC
Organism: Candidatus Gastranaerophilales bacterium; assembly: GCA_944325185.1. Lineage (GTDB taxonomy): Bacteria > Cyanobacteriota > Vampirovibrionia > Gastranaerophilales > Gastranaerophilaceae > RUG14156. Next base: position 13,821 of record CALUZA010000040.1, read on the forward strand.
TTTAAAGTATCTTGGTTCAGGGTTTTCTATTTCAATCGAAGGTATTTTATTGATGTTTTCTTGTGTTTGTTCAGATAGTCCTGTTTTATTTTTTCTCGAGGTAATTGTATTTATAAATTGATTTAATGAGGCATTTCCAATTGCTCCGAGCGCATTTGAAATATTTTGAGATAATTTTCCATATATTTTTATATCAGCATAATTTTCAAGAATACTGTATGATCCATTTAAATATAAGCTTAAATTCTTACCTTGAGACATTATTTCAAGATTTTCAATTTCTCCTTTGTCAATATATAGGCTTCCTGCAATTTTTTCAAATTCACCTGTTTTATAAGGGGTTAGAACCTGAATAAGATTGTTTAAAGATAGTCCCATAATGCCATTTTTAATAAGATTGCCTGCTCTTAAAAGATATTCAAGAGAACCCAGTTTTGGCATTTTACCGTTGTTTATAGAAAATTCAACTTTTGAATTTATATTTTTGATAGCTTCAGGCGTATTTAAATTCTTTCCTGACAGACTTATTGAACCATTAATTTTGCCGAAAATTTGATCGGATAGATTTAAAAATTCTTTTGTTAAAGTATTTGCACTACAATTTTCCATTTTGGCATTAAGATTTAATTTTGTAGATTTTAAGGCATATTTTCCATTTGCTGTAAATTTACCTTCTGCAATATCTAAAATCGCATTTTCTAAATTGAAAATATTATCTTTATAATTAAAGTTCCCTTTTAAGTTTTGTGCTTTAATTTTTTCAAAAGAAACTTCTCTAAAATCAAATGTGCCGTTTTTAACAATAACATCTTCCGGTTTGATTAGTATTTCCGCTTTTTTGTTTATATCAGTTTTGCTTTGCGTAGGGGTAACACTTGTAAGGATTTCATTTATGTTTAATTTGTTAGATTGAATATTAACATTATCCACTATATATGGTGCTATTAATTTGTTTTGAGCTTTTAATAGCATTTTGATATCGCTTTGGTTGTTTTTTGCAAGGATTTCCCCATCTATAAATTTATCTGTTATATTGATTTTGATGTTATTAATTTGGGTGTCATATAGTGGTATATCTAAATCTTGTAAAAAGACTTTTCCATTGATTTTTGGTGTTTTTGAATCTCCCTTTAAGCTAATATCACATTCAAAATTACCCTGTTTTAAAATGGATTTTTTAAATATTAAATTTAAAATTCTGACATTTATTGGAGATAGGGTTGTTATTTTAAAATTGTCATAATATAATCTGTTTTGATTTTGAACAATTTTGCCATTTACTTTAAGTGCTGTTATTGCATTGATTTTACCATTTTGATTTGCAATATATTTTACAAGTTTGAGATTATTTATATTTGCTTTTGTGCCGTTAACTTCAATTTTTCCCGTAATTTCTCTTTTGTGGTTTGTATCTCCAAGATTTGCTCCGCTAAATGAAATATCTGAATTTTTGGGAATTGTTGCAGTTATATCTATTAAATAATTATCGGGTTTACCTTTGAATGATCCCTTTATCGGCATTTCGCCTTTGACTTTTATGGGATAAGTTAAATAAGGATTAATTAATCCGTCTGTTGATTGTTCGTTTAAAATTGTTGAAAAATTAGCTTCAAGATTTTTTGATTTATAAATATCTTTTAATGCGGCATTTATAAAGATCGGCATATTTTGATAGTCGATACTTATTGAATTTAATTTTATAGAATCATTTTTCGCGATTATTTGTCCACTTTTTAGTTTGCCTTGAGCTATGTTTAATTTGGGTAGAATTTGGTTTAGTCCGGTCAGATTTAAATTATTTAACATTATAATTAAATCTGCATTTGGATTTTTCGATAAGAAATTTTGTATATGACCTTTTGCTTTTATGCTTCCGCCTAGAATTGAAGTATTAAAGTTGTCAAAGATGATTTTATTGTTGTCAATTTTGATTAATCCCGACAAAAATTTTACATTTGGTTTACCAGAATCATTTAAACCCGTTATATATCCGTAATTTTTCAGCTTTTCAAGGTTGATTTTGTTAAGTGAAATTTTGCCTTCTGTTTTTATATTAAATTTTGTATAAAAATCAATTTTTTGTAAATTAGAAATTAGCGGAGAGAATTTATTTGAACTAAATTCTTTTAAAACATCCAAAAAGGCAAATTTATTTGAATATATTGTGCTTTTGAATTCAAATTCTTCCCCTTTTGCTATTTTTTGCAAGTCATCTTTTGAGTTGAAATTGAAAAATATTTTTGAATTATTAATGTAAGCTTCAAAATTACCTTCTTGTTTTGAGCCAAAATTCATTGTGCCGTTGATTTTTTGAGCCGACATTTTATTGTTTAATATAATTTTGTTTTCATTAAAGTTTATATTTCCCGAAAGCAAAAGTTTAGATAAAAATTCTTTATCTTCCCAGTTATCTATTGTGCCTTTCAGATTGATTTGAGCATTTGTTTTGCCTGAGCTTGCAGATATGTTTTTTGTAAGTTTTGCATAGGGTTTTGTAATTAAACTGTTGTTGAATATTTTTATGATATTGTGCAGACTTGCATTTGTAATTTCAGATTTTAAATCAACATTTCCTTTGGTGTCACCCATTCCGGTTAATGTAAAATCTGCTCCTTCCATTTTGCCGTGTATTTTTTTAAAAATTAGATTTCGATTGTCAAAAATTAATTTGCAATCCCCGTTTGTTAATTTGGCACTAAGTCCTTCTATTTCGGCACTTGCATTGTATGCTTGAAACTCGCCAAAAATTTGAGCGTCTTTAATTGTTCCTTGAGTTCTTATGTTTATATTGCCGTAGCCTGAGATATTCATAATCGGTACAGGACCTATATTGAATCCGATTATTTGTTGAACAGGTACAAGATATAATTTAGCAAAAGCCAAGTCTATTTTTGATGTTGATTTAACGCTATATTTGCCATATAAAGAATCGTCTAAATTTGAAATGCCGTCTATTACTACATATTCATTTTGAGGAGTATATACTCTTGTGTAAATTCTCATTTTGTCTTTCATAAAAAATACATTTACATCATTTTCTATAAAAGGTTTGGGGTAGTTTGGAATATGTACATTTGAAACTTTTAAATTGCCGGTAATGTTGAGAGGGAATAATTTTAGGTCGAATGAGCCGTTAATCATTCCGTGAAAGTTTGATTTTTTAAGAGTTGGAATTCCTTTTGGACGGTAATATATCAAATTATCCGGTAAAAAATAAAGAAAGTTATTAAGCTCAGTGTTTGAAATTTTAGTTTTTAAATTTATTTCCCTTTTTTTATTAAAAGGTTTTGTTATTGTTCCTTCGCTTGAAACAGATAATTTATTTGAATTTATGCTTAAGTTTTTAATTTCAAATGATTCTTTACTTGGAATAAAAGTTAAATTAATAATTACATCTTGCTTAAAAGGAGAGATTATTTTTTCGTCATTTAATTTTAGTGTTGGGTTTTTGATGTTTATGGTAAGTTTTTGTTCTGAATTTTCATTATCTTCAGGAGTTCTTATTAATATATTTGATGTGCCTTCGAGACTTTTTATGTCTTTTGAAATATATTTTTTTACAAGATCGTTAAATACGTAAAGGTTTATATTGTCTATATTTGCATTTAGGAATAATTTTTTGGAGTCAAAATTATTTAAAGGATAGTTGGAAGACATTGAAACAGATAAGTTTGCAGTTTGTTTTTTTGAATTGACGTATGTGTCCATTGTTCCTGTTTGAAAGAAATATAAACTTCTATCTTTTTTTGAAATTTTTATATCAGTATTTGTTAGGTTGAATGTAATTTCGCTTTTTATCTTATAATCATCTTTAAAATTAAACTTAATATAATTTATTTCACTATTTAATCTTGTTATAGCGTGGTTTTCTATAAGTGATTTGTCTTTTATTTTTAAGCTTTCTAGTATATCGATTTGCCCGTTTTTGTTTCTGTTTATATTTATTGTGATATTTTTTGCGTTTAAGTTTTTAAAGTTTGCTTTTTTGAATAAAAGATTTAGTGGTTTAAAAGTTATATCAGGGTTTTCAATAGATATAAATTTTATTTTTTTATTTTTATCGTATATGTTTATATATTCAGCTTTTGTATTGACATTAAAGTTAAAATCAAAAGTTGTTTTTGGTTTAATTAATTCAACTTTAAGTCCTGTGAATTTATTTATATAGCTTTCGATTACGGAATATGAAAGTATGTTTCTTGTTATTATTATAGAAACAATTAAGAAAATAAAAATTGATATCAAAGTTATTATCGAATTTTTAATTATATTTAGATATTTATGTGATTTATTTTTTTCTTGCATATTACTTATTATAGTTTTTTTTAAAATAATTGGCTAAAAATATATTATTTATCTCTTGAAATTATGAAAAAATCTATTAATATTGAATTATGCTTAAAAAAATATTATTAATATTTTTAACATTGTTTACATTAAACATAATTGTTTACGCTTTTGATGCATATTTGCCAAAGGGTTCAATAGTTAAAGTTTATTCTAAAAAGATTTTTTCAACTCAAAGCCTTGAGGAAGGCTCCAGAGTATATTTTATTGCACCTTCTGATGTGTGGGTATTAGAGAAAAAGGCAATTGAAAAGGGTGATATTTTTCAGGGTTATGTGAGCATGTTAAAAATGCCTGTTCAGGGTGTAAATGCGGCAATAAGTATTACAATAGATTCTATTGTTAAACAAAATGGTGAAAAAAGAGATGTTAGCGGTAAGATTATTTTTTCCGGCTCGGATGTTTTGGGTGGAAATTTGACTAATCCCGCTTCGTACAATACTACTATCCATCCAAGAAAAGTATATGGAAACCATTGGGGCGGAACACTTCAGTATGTTCCGAGCGGTGAATATGAATTTGGTGAGCATGTATCGTTTGGACCAAGAGATAATTTGTTTGTTGAGTTTAGTGAAGATTACCATTTTTAAATAAATTTGTAAAAAAAAAATTAAGTGTGATAAAATATCAATGGATATTTTTGGAGAGGATTTTATGAGAGAAAAAAATAAAATATTTGTTTTGGCATTAACTATTTGTTTGCTTTTGAATGTAAGTTCTTTTGCTGCAAGCAATTTTAATTATACTGCTCCTCAGCAGCAGACAAGTAATTCAAATTTACAGGGTTATGCTCTTTTTGTACCCGCAGGTGTTACATGCAGTGCTGTTTTATCTCAGGAAGTTAATTCTTTAAGCGCTGTTGTGGGTCAAACAGTAAATGCAATTTTAACGGAAGATTTTGTATATAACGGTCAAACAATAGCTTCATCAGGAAGCACTATTATGGGAACCGTTGTTGAAAATAAAAAGGCCTCTTTTGGCAACAGAAATGCTAAAATGCAAATAAGATTCACTGCAATAAGAACTCCTTATAATAATATAATTCCAATAAGTGCTGTTATTGCAACAAACGATTCTACTGGTGTATTAAAGGGGGGTACTGCAGCAGATAGCGCAAAGGAATATGCTAAGGATACTGTAATCGGAGCAGGTTCCGGTGCTGCTTTGGGTACTGCTATGGGTGCTTTATCAGGCGGTTCGGTTGGTCGTGGAGCTGTATATGGAACTGCAGTGGGCGCAGGAATAGGTTTAATTAAAAGAACAATAGATAAGGGTGAAAATATTGTAATACCTGCAAACAGTCAAATTAATTTGTTGTTTGATCAACCGATTACAATAACTGCACAATAGGTATATACTTTCGGGTAATTTATAAATGTTTTATCTAAATGATAATTTACTCTGGAAACAAAATAAATTATGGCACAAATTAGAAACAGATTTGATTTACAAAATTCTATAATAGATGAACAAATAACGGCAAAAAAGAAGTTGCCTAATTTCTTCAATACAAATGATGAAATAGGTCCTATAAAGGGAATATCCTTTTCAATAGCTCTGCATATATTTTTTACATGTTTATTGGTTATAATAACTTCCGTTATGGGGTTAGTATTCCCTCATTTGCCAAAGCCGGAATTGCCTAATCGTGATGTGGAATTTAAGTTGGTTCAAAATGAATCAAAACCTCCTATAAATAAAAATACAAAAATAAGGTCAGATAGAGATTCTCGTGCAGGTGGTAAACATGATCCAAGACGTGCAATATCTGAGCCCAGTCCTCAGAAATCGGCACCGTCTAAGCCAAAAGTTGCTCAAAAACAGCAACCAAAAGTTGCAAAAGCACCTCAACAACCTGTAAAACAAGTTCAAAAACAGGTACAAAAGCCTGTATCGAAACCTGTCTCAAAACCTGTTGTGGCACAAAAACCTGTGAGCAAACCTTCTCCTATAAAGGCACCAAGTGCAGCTAAGCCTCAGGCTCGTCCTGTGTCCGCGCCAAAAGCTCCTTCTGCTCCAAGGATTGCAACAGCTCCAAAAAGCCCTTTTAATATACCTGTTGCACCAAGTAAGGCTCCTGTAGGAACAACATACAGACCTCCTGCATCATCGGGTACTTCAGGTGGAAGTCGAAGTGGCGCGGGTTCGTCTTCTCCTGCTCCAAAATTTAGCTCTGCAGGATCTTCAGCTTCAAGAGGCGGATCTTCTGCCGGTTCATCAGGCAGTAAATATGCAAGTAGAGGTTCATCCGGAGGATATGGTTCAGGTGGAAACCCAAGTCCAGGAAATCCTAATGGTGCACCGGGAATTGATGCAATTCGTCAACCAAACTGGGGTCCTTATATGAGAGACTTGGAACAGAGAATAAAAAGAAATTGGTCGCCACCAAAAGGTGACAGCTCAAAAAGAGTTGTAATTACTTTTACAATCGGCAGGGACGGTAGACTTTTATCTCATAGGGTAACAAAGTCATCAGGAGTTCCTTTGGCAGATAGAGCTGCAATGAGCGCGATTGAGTTAACTGCGCCATTCAGACCATTGCCACCCGAGTTTAAAGGTCAATCGGTTCCTATAGAATTTACTTTTGACTACAACGTATTAAACAGTGTTTTAAGATAAAAATAGAAAATGTGAGGATAAAAAAATGGATTTAATGTTAGCGGCAATTGCACAAGATTGGATGGTCTTAACGCCTATTTTCATTTGTTCGATTTTAGTTGTCTATGTGGCAATTAATAGAATTGTGTATTATAGAAAGAATGAAAGAAATATATCAGAGTTTATTCCAAGTTTGCAAAAAGCACTTGTTAAAAATAATATAGGTGCAGCACAGAGAATATCTGTTCAACTCGGTGGTATAATTTCTGAAATGGTTGATGAAGCTTTAAGAATTTATACAGAACAAAAGGCGGGTTTTTCAAGAGCTTACGATATTTCTTCTTCTCTTGCTGTTAGAAAATTAGAACGTCATTTGACAATATTGGGTACTATTGGAGGTGTTGCTCCTTTTCTTGGTTTGTTTGGTACTGTTGTAAGAATTTTGTATACATTCCAAGATTTAGCAACTCAAGGAAACCAATCTGCAGCAGTTGCAACCGGTATTGCTTCAGCATTGATTGCAACAGCTTTAGGTCTTGGTGTTGCGATTGTTGCGGTTGTTTTATTCAACTATTTTCAAACAGTTGTTGCAAGATTTGAATCTGATTTTAAATTGATTAAACTTGTCTTTTTAAGTTTTATTGATTCTGATGAAGAAGTTAACGTAGATAACAATAGCTCGATTGCTCTTTAATCTTAGGAAAGTAAAATGAACGCAAATATACAGCAAGATGACGGCAGAAAGAAAACTTTTAATGAAATAAATATCACTCCTTTGACTGATATTTTTCTGGTTTTGCTAATAATCATGATGGTTATAGCGCCAAGTTTTCAGTCTGTTGATAATAATATTAAAATGCCTGAAATTAATTCGGGACTTGCAATAGAAACAAAAAATGCTACGGTTTCAATCACAAAGGACGGCAGTTATTATGTAAACGAAACAAAAGTCACGCCTGATAACTTAACAGATTCATTATTGTCATTATTAAACAATTTAGAAAAGAAAGAAGTTGTTGTAAGAGCAGATAAAGATACTAAGAGTTCTGAAATCATGAAAGTTATGAAGGCGGCACAAGATGCAGGTTTTGAAAAATTAATTGTTGCTGGTGAACCGCTAACGGGAAAACAACAAAAAGAATTGAAAGAAAATGAGGAAAACGGTTAATGAAAAGGCAAACTTTTAACGAAATAAATATTACTCCTCTTACGGATATTTTTCTTGTTCTTTTGATATTGATGATGGTTATTGCTCCAATACTTGACCAGCAAGGTTTGTCTCTTGCTGTACCTGAATATGTTAATGAAAATCAACAGAATAAAGATGCAAAAATTCTTACTGTGCAAGTTACCGAAGATAATGGTTATGTGATAAATAATGAACCTGTAGCGGAATCTGATTTGTTAAATGTTTTAAAAGAACAATCAAAAATCAATACTGATGGGGTTTTGATACAAGCGGCAGGTAATTCGAGCCATCAAAGCGTTGTAAGGCTTATGGATAATGCACGCAATGCGGGAGTCACAAGCATTTCAATAGTCGAAATGTAGATAAAATGATTTATGTCAAAAGAAAAAGCTGGATTAAAAGAATAGTTAATGTCGTTTTTCAAAAAAAAGACATTTCTGTTTTTGCATCTTTTTCTTTTTTAAAAATATTTTTAAAAGCTTTTTTAATTTTACTTATTGTAATTTATTCTTGCTATCTTTTTATTTTGCCGCAATTTTTGAATGAAAAAAATGCGGAGTTGTTTTTGACTAAATTCCTGGAAAAAAATACAAAACTAATTCCTGATGTTGATAATTTAAAAGTTAAACCAAACTATAAATTTGATATAAATATTAAGGCTGATGTTTTTAAATTAAAATATTCAAACAGCTCTGATTTTGTTGTTGTCAGAAATTTAAATACGGATATTAATATTTTTTCTTTGATATTTGGTTATATTGATTTTAATAAAATAAATAGTGATGAAGTTTATGTTTATACCGATTTTGAGAAAAGTAAAAAATATTCCTGCTTTGAGTATTTTAATTTTAATTCTAAAATTTCTAAATTAAAGCTAGGTAAAATTAATTTTTATACAGATAGTTTTGTTTTTAATTTGTTTGATAAAAATATAAATCAAAAATTTATTATCAGTGCTAATAAGGCCAAGTTTTCTTCTTATCCTTCAATTGATTTTAAAAACAGGCAAATTGAAATCTTAACAAGCGGGGTTGTAAAAAGTGAAAAATTTAAAATTTCTGATTTTGATTTAAGGTTAATTTTTAAAACAAAATCAGATTCTATAAGTCGATTAAATGAAATAATATCTAAAATAAACTATAATCCGTTTATTTATGCAAATGAATATCAATTTTATTCCAGAGCAAATATTAATTTAAAAATTACCCCTGTTGATAAAAGAACAAATATAGATGGAATTGTTAATTTGTCTGATTTCTCTTTTGTTTTAAATAATTTAAGATTGCCTAAAAATAATCTTGTAATTTCTTTTAAAGGGGACAAAGTATTCGCTGATTGTGATTTTAATTTTATAAAAAATCAATTTATTAAGGTAAAATCAAAAGCAAATCTATCAAAAAATAAATATATAGAGCTTTATTTGAATTCAAGCAGTGTAAATCTTGCTGAATTAAAAGATGTTATTAATGCTTTGAATAAGATTTTTAATGTTGATTTTAAAGGCGATGAATTAGTTTTATCAGGCAGCGCTTCTGCTGATTTATTTTTAAAAAGTAATTTTAAAACAATTTCTTCAAGTGGAAAGTTTGAAATAAAGAACGCATCAATTTTGGATAAAAAAACAAAAATATGTGTGAAAAATATTAATTCTAATATAAACTTGCAAAATAATAAGGTGGATATTGTTAATACATCTGCATTTTTGAATAATTCAAAATTTTACTTGGCAGGTTTTATTGATGAAAAAATGAAAATGAATTTAAAGATAAATTCAGATACTATTGATATTGTTGATGTTATTAGTTTAATTAAAACAATTCCTTTAATTTCTTCCTTTGTTCCAAATATAGATGATTACATTTTTAAAAGCGGTTTGTATAAAATTACTGCTGATATAAAAGGAGATTTTAACAACCCTGTTATTAATGCTGTTTCCAAATTGGATAACTTTAGGATTTTCGTTAAATCTTTGAATTCAGAGCTTTTTGTGAAGGAAATTTTAATTAGCGCAAATCCTGATAAAAATTCTATAAAAAATATTTTAATTGATGCGAGTGATTTGAATGTAAGAGCGCAGGGTAATTTTTTATCAATAAAAAAAGCGAAATTAAAAATATTAAAAGATAGTATTTTAATTGATAAATCAAGTGCTTTTTTTAATGATTTTCCTGTTTGGATTTCGGGTGAAATTAAAAATTATAGTCAAAATAGTCCAACAACTATAATTAAAGCAGATGCAGTTTTACCAGCAAAAAATAAATATATTGTTCTTAAAACAAATTCAAAGACAGCTCCCAGATTATCTGCAGAATTTAGTATTTCAAAAGATAAGATATTTATAAACAATTTTATTGTTTCTTGTGATTCTAAAAAACTATTAACGCTTTTGGGTTCAATTTCAAATTATGGTTCAAAATATCCTGTCTTTAATAATGTTAAGCTTGATATTGAAAACAAGGTATCAGTATATTTACCGCAAAATTTAATAGGTTTTGAAGCGCTTGGAAATTTATCCGTAAATGGCAGTTTAAATGCACCAAAAATAGACGGAAACATTAATTTATATAATGTAATTTCAAGAGAAATTAATTTATATGTAAATGATTTGGTTTTAAATATAAAAAATTCAAGCGCATATATAAATATAGTACATGGTAAGATTTTTGGCTTTGATTTTGATTTAGTTGCACAGTTGAAGTTGTTAAAAGATAAAATTTTAGTTGATTTTGCACAGCTAAATTCTACATATTTTAATCTTGATACTTTAAATAAATATACTCAAAAGAATAAAGACTTAAATATTGAAATATCTGACCTAAAAGCAAATTTTCTAACTTTTGAAGCTATGGATATGTTGCTTAATTCTTTGTATGTTGAAGGGTCGTTTAAGGACAATGTTTTATGTGCGAAAACCTTTAAGGCAGATGTTTTTAACGGCAATATATCAGGTAGCTTTGTTTATAATTTAAAATCTCAAAAAACAAGTGTTGATGTGATATTAAAAGAGATAAGCGTTAGAATGTTGTCTAATGGAATAAAGGAGATAAAAAATCTTTCAATTGCAGCAAGTGGCAAATTGAGCGCTTTAATTAAAGCTGATTTTTCAGGTTTTGATTTCAATACATTGTTAAAAACTTTTGACGGATATATAAAATTTAATATTGATGATGGTGAGCTTTCACAGTTTGCGAAACTTGAAAGGTTTTTACAAGCTGGAAACATATTATCTCAAAGTATTTTGAAATTAACTCTTAATTCTACTTTATCAACTATATCAAAACAAAACACAGGAGATTTTAAAACAATTGAAGGTACGTTAAAAATTAAAAATTCAAATGCTGATGTTCAATATATAAAAACTCAAGGTTCAAATATGAGTTTATACATTACGGGAACTTTTAATTTATTGACTCAAATGTGTAATATTAAAGTTTTTGGACGCATTCCGGAATCCACCGTTAGTGTTCTTGGCCCAATAGGTAAATTTTCTACATCCCAGATTGTAGAAAAGATGTCTGATGATGCTAAAGAAGTTATTAAATCCATTACGGTTTCTCCGATAGAAAAAATGTTATCTGATGAAATTCCTTCGGAGTATATTTCAAAAATTCCTCCTCTTGCTTATGACTCTACATTAAAGACACGTGAATTTGTTGTGCGTATTCTGGGAAATGCAAATGAAACTAGATCAATCAGATACTTTAAATGGAATAAAAAAGGAGAAAATTAATCGTTTTTTTGGATTGATTTATTTATCCATTCAAGTGCTTTTGGCCCCGGTTGAATTTTTCCGTCTGAACGTATTCCATACCCAAAGGGTGTTTCTCCTGAGTCGATTTTATCAACATCTATGCATATTATTTTATATACCGAATCAAATGAATTGATTTTTTGATCTTTAAAAAGTCTTTTTCCGTCGTCTCCTATTGTTCCAAAATGTATATTTGATGAGGTTTCATAAAAATTTATGTTATCTATTGTTACTATTTGATTTTTTATTATATCTTTGTTTTCTCCAATGCATGCTTTATCTAGCCAGTCGGTGTATGTCCCCCAGTCCTCATAGCCTTCTTTTGGAAAAACTTGAAAGAAGCTTCCGTCTTTTTCACCGTAGCTTTTGCAGTTTGAACTTTTGACATTAAGCACATCAATCATTGTTTCGCAAAAATATGTGGAAGAATTAACTAAATTGCCGTCAGATTTTATTCCAAGGTCACCATTAAGATAGTATTCGTCTGAATTTACCAATTCTTTTATTGCTGTTGATAGAGTGTTGTTTGCTTTTTTGAATTTCATAACATTTTCATCAGGTGTGCTTTGAATTGCAACAGGAAGTAATATTGCTGTCAGTATTCCTATAACAACAAGTACTATCATTATTTCTGCAAGAGTAAAGCCTTTTTTCATTTTTCCCTAAAAAAATAATACATACAAATTAGGTTGCTGTAGCAATCTAATAAATATAATTTAACACTAGGATTAAATATATGCAAGCGGAATTTAATTCAAAGAGGATGAAATTAATAAAAACTTTGGGTGAAATTATTAGAGCACACAGGCTCAAGTTGAATAAATCAATATATTTAATTTCTGCCGAGAGTTCTATGTCGAAATCTACATGGAGAGAAGCAGAGCTTGGAGTTTGCAAAGATATTAATCTTACAACAATTTGGAAAATTTCGGAAGGTCTTGAAATGCAGGCGGGTGAATTGCTTAATGAACTGTCAAAAAAATTAGGAAAAGATTTTACATTAGCCGAAGAAGAATAAAATATAAAAAAATAATTAAGAATATATGGTTTTTATTTTTTTGGATTTAATATAGTAATATGAAATATAAAGATTATTATGAAATATTGGGTGTATCTCGGGACGCAAATCAACAAGCAATTAAATCGGCATATAGAAAGCTTGCAAGAAAATACCATCCTGATGTTAATAAATCACCTGATGCTCAGACAAAATTTAAAGATATAAATGAAGCATACGAAGTTCTTGGTGATGAAAATAAAAGAAAGCGTTATGATCAACTGGGTTCTTCTTGGCAGCAGGGTGCAGATTTTAATGTGCCACCCGGTTTTGAGGGCTTTAATTTTTCTAATTTTGGCGGTTCAAGTGCTTCAAGCGGAGGTTTTTCTGACTTTTTCTCGGCTATATTTGGCGATATTATGAGTCAGCAAGCTCAACAAGGCAGAACTTATTCAAATTTCGGAGATTTTTCGCAATTTAATAATTATTCAAATCAAAGGACATATAACAAAAGTGCTTCTTCTCAAGCAAAAAAGAAAGAAGAAAACCTTGATATAGTTCAAAATGTTTATCTTACAGTTGATGATTTAATTAAATGTCCTAAAAAATCCGTTATTATAAGTGCTTACCAAGAATGTCATGCATGTCATGGCTCAAGTCAGGGCTTTTGTTCAAATTGTTCAGGAACCGGATTGGAGAAAGTAACTAAAAGTTTGACTTTTCAAGTGCCAAAGTTTGTTAAAGAAGGACAAAAAATCAGACTTAAAGGAGAAGGCAAAAGAGATTCTTACGGAAGATCCGGAGATGTTTATCTGGTCGTAAAAATTGCCGATGATAATTATGAGATTTCTGATTTTAATTTAGTTAAAGATGTCGAACTTCTTCCTTATGAAGCTGTTTTGGGTTGCGAAAAGCATATTGTTACTCCAAACGGTAAGGTCAAAATAAAAATTCCTAAAATGACATCCAGTGGGAAAAAATTAAGATTAAAGGATATGGGGCTTCCTAAAAAAGACGGTTCAAGAGGATATTTAGAAGCAAGAGTTAAAATAATTCTTCAAAAGGAGCTTTCAAAAGAAGCCTTGGAATTATATGAAAAATTAAAAGAAATTAATTCATAAAGATGTATTTTTAAATACATCTTTATTTTTATTATACTTTTGTCTATTATTAATTAGAGTAGACAGTTGTATAATAATATTAACTCTCGTGGGTAAAATAAAACTGTCTTTATAGAGGTAAGAATATGGATAACAAACTTAAATTTTCAAAAGTCAGATGGGCTATAATCCTGATTTTGGTTTTAGTCGGAATTGGTCTTTGCGTGGAGCTTAGTTATATTTTTTATAAAACAAACTTTGCTGCCGTGTATGTGCCAAGTTTTTGTACAGTATCTGATTTAATCGATTGCGACGGTGTTTCAAGAACAACATATAGTCTTACTTTTGGTGTTCCGAATGCTTTGTGGGGTTTGTTTTTATATTCTATTATTTTAATGCTTTTATTTGTAGATAGAATACAAGCAAAGTTTAACAATACAATTTTTGATGTGTTTGAAAACCCCAGAAGCTATATTGCAACTTTGGGTTTGATATCGTTTGCACTTTCAATGGTTTTAGCTTTTATTTCAATATTTAAAATAAACAAAATCTGTGTGCTTTGTTTTTGTACATATTTTGTTGATTTGTTTATTGCTTTAGTTGCAAAACAAAAAGGGTTTTTTGTTGAAGATATAAAAACAACAATTATAGACTTTGTAAAAGGCGCTAAAAAGTATTTTGCACTGTTTTTAATTGTTCTTATAGCATTTATTTCTGCTCTTGTTTATTTTGATAAAACATATATATTTTCACCAAAATTGAAACAAGATCGTGTTATGAAGGAATTTTTTGAAGCTAAGCATAATAAATATGCGATAAAAGGTAATATTTTGGGCAATGAAGATGCAAAAGTTGTTGTTGAAGTATATAGCGACTTTAACTGTCCGTTTTGTAGGGTTTTAAATATAATGCTTCATAAAATTGCAAAAGATGGAAAAATTCTTGTTAAAGATACTAATTTCCCGTTGGATACTTCTTGTAATTCAAAAGTGTCATCTACTTTGGGCGGGCATGAAACTTCTTGCCTGTATTCAAAATATGCTCTTGCTGCTAAAAAACAAGGAAAACATTGGGGAGTTAGCAATATTCTTTTTGATTATCATCCAAAAACGGTTGAAGAAATCAATGAAAGAATTAAAAAAGCCCATTTGGATATTGATATGGACAAATTGATGAGTGACGTAAACAGTCCTGCTGTTGCTCAAGAGTTAGCTGAAGAAATTGAAAAAGCCGGACAACTAAATTTAAACGGAACTCCTGCACTTGTTATAAATGGTGTATTTTATATGGGCGGAATGCCTTATGATGAGCTTGTTGAAAGAATTAACTTAGCTCAAAAGAGAGCGGAAAATTAAATAAATAATGAAGATATGAAAAAGATTATACTACATGCTTGTTGTGCGCCTTGCGCAAGTTATCCGATAAAATTATTGTTAGAAGATAATTTCGAGCCTGTAGTATTTTTTTATAATCCAAATATTTTTCCCTATAAAGAATATAAAATTCGAAAAGACGAACTTGAAGAATATTGTAAAAAGTTAAATCTTGAGTTTTTTGAAGGCGAATATGATATAAAAAAATTTTATAATTTGACCTTAAAATATAAAGACGAGCCTGAAAAAGGGCAAAGATGCTCGCTTTGTTTTTATATGAGGTTATTTAAAACGGCCGAATTTGCAAAATTAAAGAATGTTGATTTTTTCACCACAACACTTACCGTGAGTCCTCATAAAAATTCAAATCAAATTTTTGAACAAGCGAAAATTGTATCCAAGACGCTTGGGGTGCAATTTCTTGAATATAATTTTAAAAAACAGGACGGTTATAAGATTTCAAGAATGATTGCAAAAGAGAATAACATGTATACTCAAAAATATTGTGGCTGTATGTATAGCATAGCAAAATAGCAATCTTTTATTTTTTTAAATATACTGAACAAAACAAAAAAACACCATATTTTCAAGTGGTTACTTATTTTACACCATTTTTTAAAAAATTCAAGTCTTTTGTAAAATTTTGTTAAGCCCAAAACTTGACCGCTTATATTTAGCCCGTATAATTGTTAGAGTCTAATAAAATGTTGCATTATGGCGAAAAAGCGTTTTAAAATCGAATATAGTTGAAAGGCAAATATAGAGCTGTTTTGCACTGTTTTAACAATTATTGTAATTACATATATTAGAGGTATTTAGATGACAACAACAAAAAAAGCAAGCCGTGTTACTCCTCAAGGGATTCCGGGGACTCGTCTGACAGACTTACCCGACTTGATTGAAGTTCAAAAGAAATCATTTGAACAGTTTTTAAAAGAAGGCTTAAAAGAAGAATTATTGTCCTTCAGCCCTATTAAGGACTACACAGGCAGATTAGAGTTACATTTCTTACCGAATTATACATTTGATAAGCCAAAGTACACAATTGAAGAAGCAAGAATTCACGATGCTACTTATGCAAAACAATTACGTGTTATGATGCGTCTTGTTAATCGTGATTCAGGTGAAATAAAAGAACAAGAAGTGTATATTGGCGATATTCCAACAATGACAGATAAAGGTACTTTTATTGTTAATGGTGCTGAACGTGTTATTGTCTCTCAAATTGTTCGTTCCCCCGGTATATATTACAAAAAAGAAGTTTCCCCAACGGGTAAACGTTTATATAATGCAACTTTAATTCCTAATCGTGGTGCTTGGTTGAAAATCGAAACCGATTCAAACGATTTAGTTTATGTAAAAATTGATAAAAACAGAAAAATCCTTGCTACAACTTTATTGAAGGCTTTAGGGATTACTCCTGTTGAAATGGAAACTTTGTTTACTCATTTTGACTTTTTAAAGAAAACTTTGGATAAAGATACTGCAGCAACAACAGATGAAGCTTTGGTTGAAGTTTATAAAAAACTTCGTCCTGGTGATCCTGCTACTCCTGCAGGCGGTCGTTCAATTCTTGAAGCTCGTTTCTTTGATGAAAAGAAATATGATATAGGTAAAGTTGGACGTTATAAATTAAACAAAAAATTGGGTTTAAATTTACCTGAAACACAAAGAACAATTACAATTCAAGATATTGTTGCAGGTATTGAATATTTAATAAATCTTACATACGATGAAGGCACTTTGGATGATATCGACCATTTAGGAAATCGTCGTATTCGTTCGGTTGGCGAATTGTTACAAAATCAATTTAGAGTTGGTCTTTCCAGAATTGAACGTATTGTTAAAGAAAGAATGACTTTACAGGATTCTGAAACTTTAACACCTTTAAATCTTTTGAATACAAAGCCTTTGGTTGCTTCTTTGAAAGAGTTTTTCGGTTCATCTCAATTATCTCAATTTATGGACCAAACTAATCCTTTGGCAGAATTAACTCATAAACGTCGTATATCTGCTCTTGGACCTGGTGGTTTGATGAGAGAAAGAGCAGGGTTTGCGGTGCGTGATATCCACCCGTCTCATTACGGTCGTTTATGTCCTGTAGAAACTCCTGAAGGACCTAATGCAGGTTTGATAAATTCACTTGCAACACATGCAAGAGTTAATGATTACGGATTTATTGAAACTCCATTCTTTGTTGTAAAAGACGGACAAGTAACAGATGAAGTGCATTATCTAACTGCGGATGAAGACGAAAATTACCGTGTTGCTCCTGCAGACATTGAATTAACAAAAGATAGAAAAATTAAAGATCCGTATGTTCCTGTTCGTTATCGTTCGGAATTTACAATGGGTGAATCTACAAAAGTTGATTATGTTGGTGTTTCTCCAATTCAAATTATTTCGGTTGCAACATCTTTAATTCCGTTTATTGAACACGATGATGCAAACCGTGCATTGATGGGATCTAACATGCAACGTCAAGCAGTTCCTTTATTGGTTACTCAAAGACCGGTTGTAGGAACAGGTTTAGAGGCTCGTGTAGCAAAAGACTCCGGTATGGTTGCTGTTTCAACTGTTGATGGTACCGTTGTTAAAGTTATGGGTGAAGAAATCCACATTAAAGATACTGCCGGAAATGTTCATCAGTATCAACTTTTGAAATACGTTCGCTCAAACCAAGATACTTGTATTAACCAAAAACCAATTGTAAAAGAAGGTGATAAGGTTAAAGCAGGCGATGTTATTGCTGATGGTGCATCTACAAATATGGGTGAACTTTCATTAGGTAAGAACGTACTTGTTGCGTACATGCCTTGGGAAGGTTATAACTATGAAGATGCTATTTTGATAAATGAAAGACTTGTTTATGATGATGTATTTACATCACTTCATATTGAAAAATTAGAAATTGACGCTCGTCAAACAAAACTTGGACCTGAAGAAATTACTCGTGAAATTCCGAATGTTTCTGAAGATTCTATAAGGCATCTTGATGAAAGAGGTATTGTAAGAATAGGTGCAAGGGTCTATGCTGATGACGTTTTGGTTGGTAAGATAACTCCAAAGGGTGAATCTGAACATCCGCCTGAAGAAAAATTGCTTCGTGCGATTTTTGCTGAAAAAGCTCGTGATGTTAAAGATAATTCTTTGCGTGTTCCACATGGTGAAGGTGGTAGAGTAGTCGATGTTAAAGTGTTTGACAGAGAAAAAGGTGATGAACTTCCACCGGGTGCAAATACTGTTATCAGAGTTTATATTGCACAAAAACGTAAAGTTTCTGTAGGTGATAAACTTTCGGGTCGTCATGGTAACAAAGGTATTGTTTCAAGAATTCTTCCGAAAGAAGATATGCCATTTTTACCTGATGGAACTCCGATTGATATCGTGCTAAATCCTCTTGGCGTTCCTTCTCGTATGAATGTAGGTCAAACTTATGAACATTTATTAGGTTTGGCTGCATATTTGACAGGAAACCATTACGAATCACCATTATTTGATGAAATGTATGGTGCTAACCAATCAGAAAAGAATACCAAAGCTGAATTAATAAAAGGTATCAAAGAAAAAGGTATTGATTGGGTTAGAGAAGATGGAAAAGTTACATTGTATGATGGCAGAACAGGTGAAGCGTTTGATGAACCTATTGCTGTTGGAATTTCATATATCTTGAAACTTGTCCACCTTGTTGATGATAAAATTCACGCTCGTTCTACCGGTCCATATTCTTTGGTTACTCAACAGCCTCTTGGTGGTAAGGCGCAATTCGGTGGTCAAAGATTTGGTGAAATGGAAGTTTGGGCACTGGAAGCTTATGGTGCAGCATATACACTTCAAGAAATGTTAACAATAAAATCAGACGATGTAAACGGTCGTTCTCGTGCTTATGAAGCGATAGTTAAAGGCGACAATATTCCAAGACCGGGTATTCCTGAGTCATTTAAGGTATTGGTTCGTGAACTTCAAAGTATCGGTTTGGATATTGCGGTATCCAAAAAAGGCGGCGAAGAAGTTGATTTGATGTCAGATACGGATGATTTGAGAAAATCTGCTCCAAAGAGAGTTTTATCTGATATCGATTCAGAACTTTTAAATATCGACTTTTTTGACACAAGCGCAAGCTTTAAAGACTAAGTAAAAGATTATTAAAATCAAAGGAGAATAAATGTCTACAAGTATTGATTATTTTGATTATATAAGAATCTCAATAGCATCGCCTGAGAGAATTCTAAAATGGTCATACGGGGAAGTAACAAAACCCGAAACAATTAACTATAGAACCTTGAAACCAGAACGTGACGGTTTATTCTGTGAAAGAATTTTTGGTCCAACAAAAGACTGGGAATGTTTTTGCGGTAAATACAAGAGAGTTCGTCATAAGGGTATAATATGTGAACGTTGTGGCGTTGAAGTAACTGATTCAAAAGTACGTCGTCATAGAATGGGACATATAAAACTTGCTGCCCCTGTTTCACATATATGGTTTTTAAAGGGCATACCGTCATACCTTGGTTTGCTTTTAGATATGACATTAAAAGATTTAGAACAAATCATATATTTTAATAACTATGTTGTAGTTGACGGTGCAGATAGTCCATTTAAGAAATTCCAACTTTTAACAGAAGAAGAATATGAAGATTTTATCATGGAAAATGAAGAATCTAAGCTAAAGGTCGGAATTGGTGCTGAAGTTATCAAAGAACTTCTTGCAGAAATTAATCTTGAAGAATTGGCAAATGAAATCAGAGGCGAACTCGATAACGCAGGTGGTTCCGTTCAAAAAAGAGCTAAGTTAATTAAACGTTTAAGATTGGTTGAAAGCCTTATTGAATCAGGAACAGAACCTACTTGGTTTGTAATGGACGTTCTTCCTGTAACTCCTCCTGATTTAAGACCTATGGTTCAACTTGACGGTGGAAGGTTTGCAACTTCTGATTTAAATGATTTATATAGACGTGTAATTAACAGAAATAATCGTCTTTTAAGATTATTGGAAATGGGCGCTCCCGAAATTATTGTAAGAAACGAAAAACGTATGCTTCAAGAAGCAGTTGATGCTTTAATCGATAATGGCAGACGTGGAAGAACGGTTGTAGGGCCTAACTCTCGTCCTTTAAAATCATTATCTAACATTATCGAAGGTAAACAAGGTCGTTTCCGTCAAAACTTGCTTGGTAAACGTGTTGATTATTCGGGTCGTTCGGTTATTGTTGTTGGTCCGCAACTACAATTAAATCAATGCGGCTTGCCTAAGGAAATGGCAATAGAATTATTCAAGCCGTTCGTTGTTAATAAATTAATTGAACGTGGTTTAGTTCAAAATATTAAATCTGCAAAGAAAAAAATAGAACGTTCGGAAGCAGTTGTGTGGGATATTTTAGAAGAGGTTGTAGACGGTCATCCTGTTATGTTAAACCGTGCACCTACCTTGCACAGACTTGGTATTCAAGCTTTTGAACCCGTATTGGTTGAAGGCAGAGCAATTCAATTGCATCCGTTGGTATGTACAGCATTTAACGCCGATTTTGATGGTGACCAAATGGCTGTTCACGTACCTCTTTCAATTGAAGCGCAAGCTGAAGCAAGAATGTTGATGTTGGCTACAAATAATATACTTGCTCCTGCTACAGGTAAACCAATAATAACTCCTACGCAGGATATGGTTCTTGGTATGTATTATTTGACAATTATTAAAGATCCAAACACTCCTGTTAAAGGATATTTCCATGATTTTACAGATGTAATGGCTGCTCATGCGACAGGTGTTTTAAAATTGCATGATAAAGTCATCGTTAGA
Organism: Candidatus Gastranaerophilales bacterium; assembly: GCA_944325185.1. Lineage (GTDB taxonomy): Bacteria > Cyanobacteriota > Vampirovibrionia > Gastranaerophilales > Gastranaerophilaceae > RUG14156. The sequence goes on from CALUZA010000040.1 coordinate 34,973, forward strand.
GATGAAAACGGACATAGAATTGAAACAACTCCGGGTCGTATCATTTTTAATGAAGCTGTAAGAAAATCAGTGCTTTCATAGCTTGATTAATCTAATTTGGTAAAAATTAAACATATATGAGGTAAATATAAAATATGACTACTATAACTCCTGAAAACTCAAAAAAGAAAAAACATGTTGAGTTTATAAATAAGGTTATGAATAAAAAAGCTCTTAACCAGCTTTTATCACAAGTTTATCTTGAGTGGGGTGGTGCTAAGACTGCTGAACTTGCCAATAATCTTAAAAATTTAGGTTATAAATATGCTACAAAATCTGGTACAACAATTTCAATTCATGATTTAGATGTACCTGAGGCAAAAAAAGAGCTTTTACAAGAAGCTCAAGATGAAATTGCTCGCTCTACTCGTCGTTATTTAAAAGGTGAAATTACAGAAGTTGAAAGATATACAAAAGTAATTGATACTTGGAGCGAAACTACCGCTAAATTAACAGAAAAAGTTGTTGAAAATTTTGATAGATTAAACCCTGTATATATGATGGCATTCTCTGGAGCCCGTGGTAACTTGTCACAAGTTTCTCAGTTGGTTGGAATGCGTGGTTTGATGGCTGATGCACAAGGTCAAATTATCGACTTACCTATTAAGTCAAACTTTAAAGAAGGTCTTTCTTGTACAGAATACGTGATTTCAAGTTATGGTGCAAGAAAAGGGCTTGTTGATACAGCTTTAAAAACAGCTGACTCTGGTTATTTGACAAGACGTTTGGTAGACGTTGCTCAAGATGTAATTATTAGAGAAGAAGATTGTCATACTGAAAAATATATCAATTTAACAGCAATAACAGATGGTGAAGATGTAATTGTTCCATTGGAAGATAGACTTCTTGGCAGAACTGTTGCGCAAGATGTTGTTGATAAAGATGGAAATGTTTTAGTTACAAAAAATACAACTGTTGATAGAGATGATCTTGAAAAAATTAAAACAGTTGGCTTAAAAGAAATTCGTGTTCGTTCGACTTTAACATGTGAACTTGAATATGGTATTTGTCAAAAATGTTACGGCTGGTCAATGACAACACAAAAATTGGTTGATATTGGTGAAGCAATTGGTATTATTGCTGCACAATCAATCGGTGAACCAGGTACACAGTTGACAATGAGAACATTCCACACAGGTGGTGTATTTAAGGGTTCAGGTGTTACACGTCAAGCAAAAGCCACTATTGACGGTACTGTAAATACAGAAGTTAAGACTCGTGAACAAAGAACTCGTCATGGGGATGTAGTTAGAATTGCAATAAAAGAAGCTGATGTTGAAATCAAAGGAAAGTCTGATTCTGAAAAAATTCACGTTCCTATGGGGGCCAAGGTATTGGTTTCTAAAGGCGATAAAATTGAAGCCGGTGCTGTAATTGCGGAATTTGAACCTGCTTCAAAGGGTGACGGTTCTCGTTTAACTGAAAAAGCACTTAAAGATATTACTTCTGACATATCAGGTGAAGTAGTCTTCCAAGACTTCGTTGCAGATGAAAGAAAAGATAGACAAGGTAATATTTCAAGAATTGCAAATAAACAAGGTATTGTTTGGGTTTTAGGCGGGGATGTATATGCACTTCCTGCAGGCTCAAAAGTTCTTGTTGAAGATGGTCAAAAAATTAAAAAAGGTGAAAAATTAGCAGAAACTCTAATTATTTCTGAACATGGCGGAGAAGTTAGAGTTGGTGATAGTCTTGAAATTGAAGAAGTTAATTTTGAAGGAAAGAAAATTAAAAAAATTGTTTCCGGAAAAGAACTTACAATTGTTATTGCTTCAATTCAAGCAGCTAACGCAGTATTTGAACAAACAAAGAAAGAACAAATCTGGACTGTTCCTGAAACAGGAGAAAAATATATTGTAAAATCACCTGTTGATACTACTGTTGAAAACGGCATGATAATCGCCGAACTTATTGATGAAACATATAAAGTCGAATCCTCGGGTGAAATCAGATACAATGGACTTGAAGTTGATGAAAACCAAGTTGTGGTTAATCCGGGTCAATTAATATTTATTCCTGAAGAAATTCATCAGATTTCTAAGGATGCTTCTTTAAAACTTGTTGAATCAGGTACATTTGTTGAAGCCGGTACAGAAGTTGTTAAAGATATTTACACACATATCGCAGGCATTGTTGAAATCAAAGAATTCAATGATATTATCCACGAAATTGTTGTTCGTCCTGGTGAATTACATACTTTGGATAGCATTAACGACCTTAAAGTTGGCGAAGGTGAAGTCGTTAAAGCCGGAACTGTGGTAGCAGGCAAAATAAAAGCAAAAGTTGATTCAATAGTTACTATTGTTGAAAATGAAGCTGATTTAATGGAAATTGATGATTTGGATGAAGATTTAGCTGATGATTCAATGGATGATGAAAATATTGAAGGAAAACCTGTTCAAATTTTAATCAGACCAATTCAAGCTTTTGATATTGAACAAAAAGATGTTTCAATTAAGTTTAGTGCAACAGATGATGCTATCGAATTAATTCCTATTACTCAAGTTCAATTTAAAGATGGTGCAAGAGTTAGAAATTTAGATGGTGCGGTTCTTACAAGAACATCGTTAGTACTTTCTATGTCAGGTTATATTTCACACTTAAAAGGTATGGTAGAACTTGATAGCAAGGGCGATTTAAAAATCGTAGTATTGGAAACATTGATTGTTCGTCGTGAACAAGAAGATTCATCTCGTGGTTTATCTTCTACTCAAACAGAACTTCTTGTTAAAAACGGTCAAGTAATTGAACCAAAAACACCTGTTACAAAAACTCAAGTATTAGCTGTTAATGATTCAATTGCATCAATCAACTCTAAAGATAAAGAATTGAGAAGATTATTGCTTGTTTCGGATAATTATGAAGAAACCATAGAAACTACGTCAAAACCAATTGTTAAAGAAGGCGAATTTGTTACTATAGATTCTAAAATCTCTGAAGCTGAAATCTCTAAATTCTCGGGTAAAGTTGTTAAAGTTACTCCTAAATCAGTGACATTAAGGGTTGGTAGACCTCACTTGATTTCTCCGGGTGCATTATTGCAGGTTGATAATTCTGCTCTAATTTTAAGAGGTGACTTACTTGCAACATTGGTATTCGAAAGACAAAAAACAGGTGATATCGTCCAAGGTTTGCCTCGTGTAGAAGAACTGCTTGAAGCAAGAAAACCAAAAGACAGCGCTATTGCAGCGGAAGAAGACGGCGTTGCAATAATAGAATACGAAGATGATATGCCAAGATTGTTTATTGAAAATGAAAATGGCAGAGTTGAAATTAAGTATCCTATTGAAGCTAGCGTTATTGTAAACGATAAGCAAAAGATACACAAAGGTGACGCTTTAACATCTGGTCCTATGAATCCACATGATGTTATAAGACTTAAAGGTGCTAATGCTGCTCAACAATATCTTGTTGATGAGGTTCAAAGAGTATATCGTTCACAAGGTGTTGAAATTTCAGATAAGCACGTTGAAGTTATTGTTCGTCAGATGATTAAAAAAGTAAAAGTAATTGATTCAGGTACTACAAGATTGCTTCCGGGTGAATTGGTTGAAATTAAAACAATCGAAGCAGAAAATGCTAAAGCTCGTGAAAACAATGGTCAAGAAGCTACATATGAAGCATTGTTGCTTGGTATTACAAAAGCTTCTTTGAATACTGAATCATTTATATCAGCTGCTTCTTTCCAAGAAACAACAAGAATCCTTACAGAAGCTGCAGTTGAAGGAAAGAAAGACTTGTTAAGAGGTCTTAAAGAAAACGTTATTATTGGTAGATTGATTCCTGCAGGTACAGGTTACTACCATTTAATTAACGCATCTGAAGAAAAAGAAAAAGAAGCTCAAAAAAGAGCAGCTCAAAAACATCAAGCAAGGAAACCATCCGCGATTTTAGAAGAAATCGAAGGTATGTTTGGTGTTGTTGACCCTGATATGCAATTTTAATTTATATTAGATGATTAAAACCTTGCAAATTCAATATTTGCAAGGTTTTTTGTTTTATTGTAGAATTGTTTTATGTTTTTGGATATTAATGAAATAAAATCGGTAAATTTAAAAGAAGGTTTTTTAAAACAGTATATTGAACTCAAGAAAGATAATTTTGATTCGATTTTATTATTTCAAATTGGCGATTTTTATGAAACCTTTTTTCAAGATGCTAAAATTTTTTCTGATGTCACAGGTTCAACTCTGGGTTCAAGAAATGTAAAAGGTTTAGGCGAGGTTGTGCAAGCCGGAATTCCGATTAGCACTCTTGAGTTGTATGTAAAGAAATTAATAAGTGAAAATTTAAAAGTTTGTGTTTGCAATCAAATCAAAAATGAAGATGGTGAAATACAAAGAGAGGTAGTAAGAAAATATACAAAAGGTACAATAGTTGAAAATGAATTATTAGAGGCTTTTGAAAATAATTATATTTGTGCTGTTTTTGAAAACAACCAAAAATATAGCATTTCTTATGCGGATGTTTCTACCGGTCAATTTTATACTTCATTGGCTTCTTTTGAAGAGATGGTTTTTGAAATTGATAAAATTTCTCCAAATGAAATTTTAATTTGCGAAAATCAAAAAGAAAAGTTTTCTCAAGTTTTTTCAAAATATAATTTAACAATATTGAAGTCTAATTTTTTTGAATCAAAAAATTCTTCTGACGCAATTTTGAGATATTGCATATATACTCAGAAAAATTTTATGCCAAAATTGGATGACATTATTGAATATAAGATTAATTCTTTCCTTATAATGGATGAAATTACAAGAAGAAATTTGGAGATAAGACGCACACGTCGCTATTTAAAGAAAAAAGGGAGTTTGTTTTGGTTTTTAAATTATACAAAAACTCCGATGGGTAGTCGTTTATTAAAAAAATATATAGATGAGCCTCTTTTGAATGAAAAAATTTTAAATTCCAGATTGGATGCTATAGATGAAATTATTTTAAATAAAGATAAAATTGATGATGTTGATAATTTATTGGAACAATTTTGTGATTTATCAAGGATTTGTGCTAAGGTTTCGAATTGTACAATATTGCCGAAAGATTTGTTTTTATTGGTCAATAACGCAAAAATAATAGAAACTTTGGTTCAAATTTGTAATCATTTTAAATCTCCATTATTAAAAATAGATAGTTTAATTTCATCAAATGTTATTGATTTTTTAACGTATATAAAAGGTGCAATTAGTGAGAATTCTTCTGATGTTATTTTTTCAGGAGGAATTATAAAAGATGGCTGTAATACGAATTTAGATTATTTAAGAGCAGAGCTTAAAGCTGCAGAAAATCGGATGACAGAGTACTTTGAGCATGAAAAAAAGCGTTTTAAAATTGAAAAAATGAAGCTTAATTATTCAAAAACTATTGGATATTATTTTGAAATTCCTGCTTCCAAAGAAAAGTTATTATCGGGTGAATATTTTAAAAAGCAAACTCTATCAAATACAATTAGGTTCTCGTCTTCTAAATTACAAGAGCTGGAAGATAAAAATCTTGCGCTTAAGTATAAAATAAATGAACTTGAATATCAAATTTATTGCGAAATCAGAAAAGAAGCAGTTGATTTTGTAGATAAAATTAGAGAAATATCCAAGGAAATTGCAAAAATTGATGTTTTATTTTCTTTTGCAAAATGCGCATTGCTAAATGCACTAACAAGACCAAAATATATAAAAAATTCAATAAAGATTAAAAATGGTTTTCATCCAAGTTTATTGGAATCATGTGAAGAAATTGTAAAAAATGATACTGAGTTATTTGATAGTTCAATGGTTATTTTGACAGGGGCAAATATGAGCGGTAAATCAACATATTTGAAACACAATGCAATTATTTCTCTATTGGCGCAAATTGGTTCTTTTGTACCTGCTGATATGGCTGAACTTGAAATATTAGATAGAATTTTTGTAAGACAAGGTTCGGTTGATGATATAATTAATAATTCTTCTAGTTTTATGGTTGAAATGAATGATTTGAAATTTATTTTAGATCATGCTACAAAAGCTTCTTTGATTTTGTTGGATGAACCTGCAAAAAGCACTAATGCTTCGGAAGGCGGCGCTATTGCAAGAGCATTTTGTGAATATATGATAAAAAATTATGAGAGCAAAATGATGATTGCAACTCATAATTTAGAATTAACAAAATTAGAAAAAATGTTTCCAAATAAAGTATTTAATTATGTAATTGGGGCTTTTGATGATGCTAAAAAAGTTGGGATAAACAGAAAAGTTGTTCGCGGAACCGTAAATTCAAGCCTTGCAATAAATACTGCAAAATTAGCCGGCTTGCCTTCCGAATTGGTTGAAAACGCTAAAAAATATTTGTAAAATTAATTTTGTTGTAAAAATTTTTTTTCATGTTATTATAAAAAAACTATGAATGACATTTTATTAATCAGCATACATCATATACATCACCATAGCATCCCAAGAGGGTTGTTTATTTAGTGATGCATTGATTTTCAATTCATATAAATAACACCTTCTTGGGATTTTGAAGGTGTTATTTTATTATGAAATGGAGAAAAAAATGTCTTTTATAAATGTAATATCGGCGCTTGGAAACAATAACAGTATTTATCCTTTAATTGTAAGAGATTGTGGAATTGAAAATCTTGCTAAATGCGTAATGACATACAAGCAGAACGCAAAAGAGTCAAAAGTAATTGCAAAAGAAGCAACCAGAGAAAGGATAATTGATGAATATGGAACTTCTGCAGTTTGGCTTGGCGGCATTCCTTTGATGCGATTTTTGTCAGATAAATTTATAGATTTTACGGGTTTATCTTCAAAAGTCGATGTAAAGTTATTTGATGAAACTGTCAATCAGGGCATAAATTCAAATATTAAAAAATTTGAAAATACTGCAAGTAGCGCTGTGAGTGAATTGAAAAAAGTTAGTATAAATAAAAATTTATTTAAGAATTTGCAAATTGGAAAATTTTTTATAACTACAGCAATACCAATTATGGTTATGGGGTTTTTGCTTCCCAAATTTAATTTTAATTTGACTAAAAAAAAGATGAAAAAAATTGAACAGCAAAAAACAGATGAAAAATTAAAATTTTTAGGTATGGATAAATTTGTTAAATCGATTAATGATAAAAAGCAAATAAGTTTTTGTGGGCTTGAAAAACTGGCAACAATGTCTGAGCTTAATCAAATGATGATTTTAGACGGAGGTTTGACTTTTGGTCGAGTTAATACTTCAAGAAACAAAAAAGAAAAGCGTGAAATGGCTTTCAAAATGGCAGGTATGTGTTATTTGAATTACCTTGCTCCGAAACAAATTGATAAATCATTAAATAAACTAACAAAAAAAATATTTGGATTAAATACCTCATTAGATGTTAAAACTTTGAGTGATAATGATTTTATAAATGAAATAAAAAATGGAACATTGCTTTTGCCTGATGGTTTTGATGAAAAATCAGTTTTAGATTTTATAGATAACAACCCGACATCAACTTTTGTTAGTCAAATAAGAAAATTAAAACTGGTTAATTTTTTAGAAAATAATATTCGAGATCCAAGAAAATTTGTTGAAATTGAAAAAATAAATGATTTTAGGCGTGCAGTAGACGAATTTGCTTCTGATGCTCTTAAATCTGATTCTATTGAAAAATATGTCAAAAAAGCATTGCAGGCAAAAAGCTTTAATATATTAGCAAATGTTTTAATAAGTAGCGCTTTGCTTGCTATCGTGCTTCCTAAATTGCAATTCTTGTTTAGAAAGATTACTACAGGATCAAACTTGGAGCCGGGAATTGTCGGAAATGGTGATAAATAGTTATTTAACCCTGCCGTATATATCTTTATACCTTATGATATCTTCTTCAACAAGTTTATCACCTTTTTGAACTTCGATTATTTTTAGTTCACTATCGTACGGATTAGCTAATGAGTGTATTGCTTTTACCGGTATATCGATAGATGAGCCTGCTTTTAGCATAAAGACTTTATCTTCTAAAGTTACTCTTGCAATTCCGGATAAAATGATCCAGTGCTCGGAACGATGGTTGTGTGATTGAAGGCTAAGTTGCCCTTTTCTGGATACACAAATCATTTTTGTTAAATATCCTTCTCCTTGGTTTAACACTGTATAATAACCCCAAGGGCGGTATACCGTTGTATGTATTCTGTGAGTGTCGCTTTTTGTTTCTTTTAATTTTTCAAAAATTTGTTTAACACCTTGAGTGTCATTTTTGTTACATGCCAAAATGGCATCAGGTGTTTCGATTATTATAATATTTTCAAGACCAACTCCTGCCAAAAGTCTTCCGGATGAATATAACATGGTGTTTTTGCAATTTTGTTCTATTATATTTCCGATTTTTACATTTCCTTCAGAATCTTTTTTATTTGATTCATAAACTGCATCCCAAGAGCCAAGGTCGTTCCAATCGCATTCCATTTCTACCATGGCAACATTATTAGCATGTTCCATAACGGCATAATCAAATGAAATTGAAGGATATTCATCAAAAGTCATATAGTCGATATCTTCTTTTATTTTAAAATTGAATTTTTGTGTGACTTCATAGATATCTTGAGCATGATCTTTTAGGGTTTTCATCAAAATGGATGCCTTAAACACAAAAATGCCGGAGTTCCAATAATATTCATTTGAATGATAGTATTCTTTAGCTGTATCGATATCAGGTTTTTCTTTAAAACAATCAACTTTGTATCCGTTTTCAATTTTTTCGCCTGTTTTAATATAACCAAAACCCGTGCTTGCATTTTTGGGCTTGACACCAAGAGTTACAATGTATCCTTCTTTTGCTAGGCTTTGTGCTTTGTTGATAGTTTTTGCAAAATTTTCAGTATTTTCTATTAAATGATCCGAAGGAACAACAACTATAACGTCGTCTTTTCCGCAATCAAGAAGAAATTTTGTTGAAATTGCAATAGCAGGAGCTGTGTTTTTTGCGATAGGTTCGGTTAAAATTCTTACATCGTTAGAGTATTCTTTTAACTGCATTTTTATATCGCTAAAATGTTTTGTATTAGTGATTGCGATAATATTATCGATATCCATTATGCTCATAAGTCTTTCAAATGTTTTTTCTAAAAGACTTTTTTCGGAATTTAATTTCAAGAGCTGCTTTGGATATAACTCTCTTGAAAGAGGCCACAATCTGGAGCCTGAACCGCCAGCTAAAATAATTCCGTGCATAATACACTCCCCGCATAAATTATCAACAGTACTATTATATAATAAAATTCATATACTGCAAACCGTTAATTTTTGCTAAGTAAGTATTGTTCAAGTGAATTTTTCCAATCGGGAAGTATGTTTTCGCTATCAAGAACGCAATATTTAGGACGCATTGCAGGTCTTGGAAAGTCGCTTTTATCTATTGCGGTTACTTCAACATTTCTTTTTTTGAGTTCAAAAATTTTCTTTGTGAAATCAGACCAACTTGCGCTTCCCGAAGAACTTATGTGATAAATTCCATAAGGTTTATTTTCTTTGATTATTTCTATTATTTTTTTCGATACATCATCAGCCCAAGTCGGACAACCTATTTGATCATCTACTACAGATATTTCTTTTTTAAAGTTTGAAAAAGTCAGCATAGCATCAACATAACCTCCTGCGCCATATAACCAAGAAGTTCTTAAAATGTAATATTTTTTTGTTGCTTTGATAATTTCTTTTTCGCCTGCCAGCTTTGATTTGCCATATACATTAATAGGATTTGTTGCGTCGGTTGTTTTGTAAGGTTTGTCCGATTTGCCGTCGAAAACGTTGTCTGTGCTGACATATAATATAGGTACATTGTGTTTTTTTGCTATGTGGGCTATATTTCTTGTGCCTGTTTGATTAACGCTAAATGCAAGTTCTGGATTGTCTTCAGCTTGATCTATATTTGTATAGCCTGCAAGGTGTATTATAAAATCAAGGCTAATTTTATTCATTATTTCGTTTACCATTTTGGTATTGGTAACATCGAAAATTTTGGAGTTACAAGCCCAATATTGGAAGCCTTCTTTATCCAGCATAGGGCAAAGGGATTTACCTAATAATCCCGTCGAACCTGTAACTAATATTCTCATATAATATTCTTATCCTTATTCTACTTAGAGAAAAAATAACTCTACTTTAGCTTTTTATATCATTTAGTTATGTTAAAATCAATATTATGAATAAAATTGCTTACAAAATCTTAATAATATTTTTTGCTGTAATTCTATTAGCAGGATGTTTTGCTTTAATATTTAAAAGAGATTTAGGCTACGATATCATAGATGAATCTATTCAAGAGCCGTTACTATCTATTAATAATATAATACCGCCTGCAAAGAATGTTACGCTTGACGGTATTGATTATCTTCAATCTCAATTGCCCATTGGAAAGTTTGGTGGTGTTTTTACTACAAGTATTTTAGGTGAACCTAAAACTTTTAATCCTTATAATGCAAACGACGCAACAAGCGCAGAACTATCAGAGATGATGTATGATGGTTTAACTCAAACAGATGTTTCTACGGGCGAGGTTGTTGTAAAGCTTGCAAAAAGTTTTGAAATTTTGCCTGATAAAAAAACATATATAATTCATTTACGTCATGGAATAAAATGGTCTGATGGTGTTGAAATTACAGCGGATGATGTTTATTTTACATATAATACGATAATTTTTGGCGGATTTGGGGATGGTTCTGCTAAAGATGTTATGACAATTGACGGTATGCTTCCAAAAGTTGAAAAAATTGATAAATATACTGTAAAATTTGTTACTCCTAAACCATTTGCCCCTTTTTTGAGGAATTTATCCGCTTCAATTGTTCCGAAGCATGTTTTCCAAAAAGCGACTGATAAAGGCAGGGAGTATTTTTTAACTTTTCAAGGGATTGATATTAAACCTGATAATTTGGTTGTTTCGGGTGCGTTTAAGTTAAAAGAGTATCTGCCTTCACAAAGGGTTGTATACGAAAGAAATGATAATTATTATTTGATAAATAAAAATAACCAAAAACTTCCATATATAAATAAACTGGTTATGCTAATTGTTGGCGATACTAATAATCAAACATTAAAGTTTGAGTCGGGAGCAATTGATATGCTTGCGATAAACGGTTCTTTAGTTAACAGGTATCGTGAATTAAAAAAACATGGAGATTTTGAACTGTATAATTTAGGTCCAAGCACTAATACAACTTTTTTAGTTTTTAATCTTAATAATAGAAAAAATAAAGATGGCAAGTATTATGTTGAAGTCAAAAAACAAAGATGGTTTCAGGATAAAAATTTTAGAAGCGCAATAGATTGGGCAATAGATAGGGATGATTTGGTATTAAATGTGTTTTCGGGAATTGCCAAACCTCTATTTAGTGCTGAGCCGTTGAACAGCCTTTTTTTGAATGAAAAAGTTGCAAAAGGGCATAAAAAAGATTTAAATTATGCAAAAAGCCTTCTTTTAAAGAGCGGTTTTTATTATAAAGGTAATGTCTTGTATGATAAGGATAATAACAGGGTTGAATTTGAGCTTTTAACAAATGCAGGTAATACTCAAAGAGAAGCAAGCGGAGTTTCAATTAAACAGGATCTTGAAAAACTTGGAATAAAAGTTAATTTTAAACCTATAGAATTTAACAGTTTAATTAATAAGACGGTAAATTCCGTGGATTATGATTGCATTTTAATTGCATTAACTTCAAACATCAACGAACCCAATGCGGGTTATAACGTATGGACTCCAAATGGAGCGTTGCATTTGTTTAATAAACGGACAAATAATGATATAAAATCTACTGATAAGATTTTAGATTTTGAAAAAGAGTTGGAAAATATTTTTAAAATGGGTGCGCTTGAACTTGATTTTGAAAAAAGAAAGAAAATTTATGATAAATATCAAGAGCTTGTTGCTAAAGAGAATCCTATGATATATTTGTATGCGCCTTTAAATATAAGCGCGATACGAAAAAAAGTTAAAAATGTATATCCGACTAAAATAGGTGGTCTTATCCAGAATATTGCAGAAATTTATATTGAAAATTAATTTTTGTTAAAATTATTATTCAAATAATTATTAAATTTTTATTTTTTATTTATAATTCACGGTATGAAAAAAGCGATACTTACTATAATTTTATTAAATTTTTTATTTGCTCCTTTGTGTGCTCAGGCTGTTGAATTACACGATAAAGGTGTACTTTTAGAGGAACAGGCAATAGATTTAAACTCTAAAAAAATAAAGAAAGAGATAAAAGATTCTATTGTTGAAATTTATGGCAAAGAGAATGCAAATGAAATATATGATAAAGTATTACAAAATGCCGAAAAGGCAATTAAGGAAAGACCTGAAGATTTATTAAAGCAAGACTTGGAACGTAATTCTGATTGGTATAAAAATGAAATAATTTACATGTTTTATGTTGACCAATTCGGCGTTGTAAAGGATGACAAGAAAAATACTTTTAAAGATACTGCATTAATGTTTGATTATTTGCAGGATTTGGGAACTACAACGTTATATATGCTTCCTTTTGCGGATAGCCCCATGAAAGACGCGGGTTTTGATGTTAAAAATCCGCAAAATGTTAGACGTGATTTAGGTGGAATGGTTGAATTTAAAGAGTTTGTTAAAGAAGCTAAAAAAAGAGGCTTTAAAATTAAGGCAGATCTTGTATTGAATCATTTATCTCAAGAACATGAATGGTTTAAGAAAATAGAAGCCGGAGATGAGTTATACCTTGATTATTTTATTTGGAGAGATGAAAAGCCGGAATATAAAAGATATCAAGACGAAAAACTTGGAACAGTTGCAGAATACAAAGAGCGTGACGGTAAAATTTCAAAAAGGCGAATAATTTTTCCCGAAAATGTTGAAAATAATTGGAGAAAAGTTACGGTAAACGGCAATGATTATTGGTTGTATCATACTTTTTATCCTTTTCAATTGGACGTAAATTGGGAAAATCCGGAAGTATTGTATTATTTCTTGGATACGATTTCATATTGGACAAATTTAGGGATAGACATATTTAGAATGGATGCAATCCCTTATTTGTATAAAGAACCGGGCACAAACGCAGAAAATCGCCCAAAAACTCATGCAATAATCAGATTGTTAAGTAACTATATACAACTTACTGCTCCTTCTACGGTTGTTCAAGTAGAAGCCTGTCAACCTCCCAAAGACATACTTCCTTATTTTGGTAAGGAAAGAGAAATAAGCGTTGATGTGAAGAATGAAAAGAAAACGATAAAAAGAACAGATGAAGCGCAAATTGCTTATCATTTTCCTTATATGCCTGCAATATGGGCAAGTTTAATTACTGGAGATAAAAAATATTTTATAGAAGCATACAAAAATACTCCTGAAATTCCAAAGACTGCTTCTTGGGCGGTTTTTTTGAGGGTTCATGATGAACTTACGCTTGAAATGGTAAGTCCGGAAGTGAGAGAAATTATCTTTGATGATTTAGTTACAAAAGGTGCAAGCTTTAGAAAAGGCTTCGGAGTTTCAGGCAGGCTTGCAAATTTTTTGGATAAAAATCCAAACAGAATTGAATCAGCGTTTTCTATATTGTTGTCTTTGCCGGGAATTCCCGTAATTTATTATGGTGATGAAGTAGGCGTTGCAAATAACTTTGAAAATGCAAAAAAATCGGCAGAACTTAGAGCAAAAGATACTGAAAATAATAAAAAAACTACCTCTAAAAAACAAAGCAAGTTTTCGAGTTTATTATCATCTTTTGATTCTCGTGATATTCATAGGGGCAACGTGCCAAGAAAGTTGTTCTATGGTTCATCTGAAGGTTATTATGAATTTAATTCAAAAGTTTACAAAAAGGTTAAAAACTTAATTAGTTTAAGAAAAAGTTTGCCGGTTATGACCGATGGCAGTTTTGATATATTAAAAACCGAATCTGATAGTAATTTTGCATATATTAGAAAAAACAAAGATAAAAAGATACTTGTAATTAATAATCTTTCCGGTGAAAAATTAGTTGCAAAAATAAGTTTGCCTGCTGATATTATAATAAAAAATAATAATAAAATTACTTCCTTAAAGAATTTGGTCAATGATGATGATATAAGAGTAAATGTTTCTTTGCAAAATAGAACAATGCATTTAAGATTGGCTCCATATCAGACTTTATGGTTGGAATTATAGAAATGGATAAAGTTTTTTCAAATAAAGTAAATTTATTAAAGGCACTGGCAATAATTCTTGTTGTTTCTGGTCATCTTGAGTTTTCGGTTTTTGGTATGTTTCCGCCATATTCTTTTCAACTTGCTTTATTTTTCTTTATTTCCGGCATGTTATTTAAAGAAAAATACATAGATGATATAAAAACATATTTTATAAAAAGAGTTAAATCTTTGCTTGTTCCCTATTTTGGATATGAAATTGTTTATATTTTATTTACCTGTATAGTTTTTCATTATACAGGAGTTTTTTTAGCGCAACCGATAAATTTAAAAAACTTTTTTATAACCCCGTTTTTAAACGGTCATCAGTTGCTGTTGTGTGCTCCTTTGTGGTTTGTTCCTCAGTTGTTTTTAACTTTAATTGTATTTATATTTTTAATGAAATTGTTTAGAAAAATTCCGGATAAATATTTTAAATTAATTTTATTTTCGTTATTGGGTTTTGGTGCAATTCCTTTTATAAAATATTTCGGAAACAATACTTTAACGTTGTTTATTATGAAACTGATGTTTTCAACGTTTTTCGTGTATCTTGGTTATTTTTACGTTAAATATATAAAAGATAATTATAATATTTTTTCGACAAGATGGTTTTTTGGAATTGTAATTTTTCAGTCTTTTTTATGGCTTTTTAATCGTGATTTTGATCCAAGTCATGGCATAGGTTTAAGCTATGTTCTTGTTTGGGGAAGATTTGATGATCAGATAATCGTTCCGATTTTAACTGCAATAACTGGAATTTGGGTATCTTTGTTTGCTGTTGAAATTTTGTATCCTTATTTCAAAGATATAAAATTTTTCAAATATGTAGGTCAAACAACATATCATATAATGGCAAATCATGTTTTTGTTATGTTTTTGATTACCGCTTTTATGTACAAAATAGCTAATAAAAATATGTTAATTAATCCGGATTATATTTATGGAATATACAATCCTGTTCAAACAACTTATTTGTATTTTGTTTTGGTTATGGTTATTTGTACTTATCTTGGTATTTTTCAGAAATTTATATGGAAGAAAATTACAAAGAAAGATTAATATTTAATCTTGATAGCCAAAATCTTGTCTTGCAATTTCTCTTAATTTTTCCATTGTTTCCGGTTTGTTGCCTCTGCAACTTAAATTAGCAATTTGTCCGTTGTATTTATAAAATTGTATATTGCAGCTTGTCGCATCAATTAAATATTTTTTTATATATAATTCTTTACAGTTGCCTGTTTTTAGTGCTGCGTAGACTTTATCGTAATCTTCTCTATACTTTTGTGTGGGATTAAATGATGAAACAACTTTAACTCCTGCATCATTTTTATATGTGCACTCATAAAAAACAGCATTCGCAGATTGTATGCTTGAAATTATTAATACAGTTAAAAAAGTCTTTAATATAAATTTCATAATTAGAAAATTCCACTAAAACTACAAACGTAACTTTGAATAATTTTTTTTCAATTATAAAATTTTATTTGAATGATGTAAAGAATTTGTTAAATTTTATATTTACTAAATAGTGTGAAATTATGTTTTAAATAAAGTTATGAGTTAAACATCTATCCCAATTGACTTCTTTTTTAATAATTCTTGCAGGAATACCTGCTATTATAGTATTTTCTTCTAAAAATGCTCTATTGATAAGTGAGTATGTTCCAATAATTGAATTTGAAGGAATTTTTGCTCCTTTCAAAATTACAACTTTTGCTCCAATCCATACGTGGTCACCTATTATTATATCTTGTGGAGTGTTTTTCACTTGTCTTGTATTTTTGTCGTATATTGTATGACCGTCATTGGGTCTAATTGTAATATCATAACTTAACATGCAATCTTTTCCTAATATTACTTTAGTATTTTCTGAAGCCACCAGAAAAAAATTAGCATCTTTTATTGTTGTGTATTCGCCAATCTCAACAATATTGTTGCGTCCAGCAGTAATAGTTGTATTTATATGTTTGTTAAACGGATGTATTTTTACTAAGCTATTTTCTTTGCAGGAAATATGACATTTTCCCGTGATTGTAAATGGTTCGTATATTTCTATTTTCGAATTTTCTCCCCATATATCAACTGTCAAATTTTTTATTTTGGGATTTTTAATTATTGTTCCATCTTGTTTTATCAAAACAAAATTTTTTCGATATTTTTTTTGCAAAAAAAGTTGTTTGATTTTTTTTCTTAAAATTTGCCAACACGGAGAACACTTGTTAAGTGAAATTATTTTAATTTTTTTAAAATAATTGCGCAAATTTGCTTCTACAACATGAGGTTTTTCTAAGCATATCAAAATATAATCCGTATTTTGTTTACGTATTTCTGATATTCGAATCACTTTATAGCCAAAATCTTCTTTGATAGAATTATTTAGTTCATATTTTTTATCCGCAACTCCGATTATATTCAAATCTGAAAGATTATGCTTGTTATATGTTTCGGTAAAAAATTTTCCAGTTCCATATATTAGAACACGCTTGTCCTTTAGTTTTTCTTTTAATGTATCTATTCTTTTTGTTAATATTTTGTCAGACACTAAAAACCCCATAAAACCATGCGTCTTGGTTGATTTTTTATTGAATTATACTAACATAAAATCTCGTATTAATACAAACATTTTAAAGATGTTTGTATTTTAGATATAAATTTTGAATGTTATCGTGGAAATTACCAATATAAGTTTTTTTAATGTAACTGTTACTCGCTTAAAAAGAGTACAAAATATTGGTATTCAAGAAAAATTAAATTATTTTGTATAAGTCAAAGTTAAATTGCAAATGTTTTATTTAGACAATAAAAAACAGAGACGAAGGGATTCGAACCCTTGGTGGAGTCATCCCCCACACAGTCGTTCCAGGACTGCACCTTAAACCACTCGGACACGTCTCTATCTTTACTCTTATTATATAGTACTTGCTGAAACTTTTTTTTCAATAGATTTAAAAAAATGGGGGTAGAATACCCCCGCCAAAACACAAAAAAATAATATAATCTTATTTTTGTACTTCGATAACTACAATTCCGGAGCCGCCGTTTCCGCCTCTTCCGAGCCAGCCACCGCCACCTCCGCCACCGCCACCGGTGTTTGCATTGGCATTAGAACCTGCGCCACCATAATCATTTGTTGCACCATGAGCGCCGCCGCCGGCACCGCCAGGACGATTTTGTCCTCCTCCGCCACCACTGTATGTAACTCCGCGAAATGATGTTGAGTATCCTTGTCCACTGCCACCGGCTCCGCCACATCCGCCTGCACCGCCATTAGTGCCACCGTCACAATCTCTGTTTCCGCCGCCTGAACCACCATTGCCGGCACGACTATTATGTGTACCGCCAAATCCGCCACCTGCAGCTATATAGGCTCCAAATTGAGTTGTGCCGCCTGTTCCGCCGGTACCATCGTTTGTTCCTCCGTTTCCGCCGGCTCCAACTACTACACTGTGGTTGCCTGCAGGTATTGTAAAAGATCCTGATTTTGTGTAGCCGCCACCGCCTCCTGAGCCGTTTCCGCTGCCACCGCCACCGCCACCGCCGACAACAAAAATGGTTAAATTTTTATAATATTGACGAGGAATGTAAAATGTCCCTGATGTCGTTAAGTAAATTACCTTTGCATCTGCGTAATTATTTTCATAGCTTCCACCTGTATATGTATATGTAAATTCTGCATTTATGCAAGCGCCACCGCTTATCATATACCCACTAGCACATGCCGTGCAACCATTAACAGTACATGCTGTACAATTTGCCCAAGTAGATGAACAAGCGGTACATGTTGAAGCACCAGTTCCGCTATAACTTCCAGCCCAGCAACCTGTGCATGTTGTAGCTGCAGCAGTATTGCTATAACTTCCAGCCCAGCAAGAAGTACAACCGGAAGCCCCAGCTCCACTGTATGTACCTGCCCAACAAGCAGAACATCCTGATGAACCTGCTGGAGCATAGTATCCTGCTGAGCATTTTGTTGCAGTGCCTGCACCGTTACATGCCCAACCTGCAGAACACGCATAACATGTACTTGCTCCCGCATTAGACCAGGAACCTGCCCAACAATTTGTACATCCTGAAGCCCCTGCTCCGCTATAACTTCCTGCCCAACATGATGAACATGAACTAGCACCAGCTCCGCTATAAGTTCCGGCAGTACATGCAATCTTGTTTGTTGTTCCGTCACACTTATATCCTGCAGGGCATTTTGTACAAGTATTAGATGAATTTAGATAATATCCGCCATTACATTTTGTACATTGAGTAAGATTAGCACATTCATAACAATTTGCAATTTTACTTGAACAAGTTGTACAAGCACTTGACCCTGCATTTGCTCCTTGAGAAGCAGGACATTGGGCCTTGTGGTTTCCACCTGTACAGTAATAATCCTGCGGGCAAGTTTTACAAGAAGTTTTTCCTTGTTCATTTTGATATTGACCAGCAGGACAATTTATACAAGAAGATTTACCTTCAGCATTTTGATATTGACCAGCAGGACAATTTATACAAGAAGATTTACCTTGAGCATTTTGATATTGACCCACAGGGCAAGCTTTACAATCATAAGTACCATCTGAATAGTATCCAGCAGGACATAATCTACATTTGCCGTCACTTGTTAAACCATATCCAAGATCACACTTTAAACACTTTTTAGCATCACACCTTATACAACCTACACTTCTATCGACACAATTTTCACAAAGACAAGTACTAACATTTTTATACTGATTATCATTACAATATCTGGAGCATGCAACACACTTACTTGAATAACAAAGTGAACATTCACTTGTAAATTTATCACACTTAGTAGTTATTTCAGAGAGTGCAACAGATACATTAGAATTTTTCATTTTCTTTGTAATAATCGGAG
>CALUZA010000041.1 GCA_944325185.1 Candidatus Gastranaerophilales bacterium
AAAATTTATCAGAACATTCTGTTGTTATATCAGATACATTATTTCCACTTATTGTAATATTAGAACTTGATAATTTTTTTGATATTACAGGCATAAATGCTGCAACTATACAAGATATTGTAATTAAACTAATCATTAACTCGATTAGGGAGAAAGCTAATTTTTTTTGAAAAGATATTCTAAACATATATTACCATCCCCTATTAAATCCTGTATTTTTAAACATTCGACTATTTTGAATTCTTTTTTCCCGAGTAATTTTAATTCCAAAGTCTTAGCTGAAATATTAAGAAAGGCAGCTATTTTTGGAATTTCCATATTATTTTTAATTAATTCAATTAATAAATTTTTAAACATACTTCACTATTTTGATATATTTTAAATTTCACATTATTATTTTATAGTATAATAAAAATATTACTTCAATAAAATGAAGTAGTCAAGAAATAAATTAATAATAGATTGCCCATTTAGAGATTTGCAAAATTGCCATTTTTTCTTTATTATTTAACCAAAGGACACTAAAATATGAATACTTTGAGCAAAGAAAAATTAAATTTTCAAAAATCAAAGAAAAATCTGACAAACCTCAAAATTTCACAGCTTACAGGGATTCCCATAAGCAACATAGATAAAATTTTTAGCGGCGCGAACAAAAACCCAACCCTTGAAACACTTCAAAAAATTGCAAGTACGCTTGATTGTTCTATCGATGATTTTATTGATTACAAAAAAAGCCCGACAATGCCTATTTTTGTTGACAAACAATCAAGTGAAATTTTAGATAGCATTATTAAAAATAAAACATTAAAAAAAATTTTTGAAAATATTAAATCACTGGATGAAAAAGATTTAGAACTTTTTTTAAATTTTTCCGAAAGACTAAAAAAATAATGTAAATTTTTATTTCAGTTTGCAAGAAATTATCAATTTTTTGATTTCAAACTACTTTTTATATATAAAAGCAATATAATTTTTATATAATGGTGAAAAATTGATTCAATTAAATGTCGACTTTACATTATTAAATAAATTTTTCGGAATACCGATAAATAGAATTCTTCAATATGCAAACAAAGATATTGAAGAAATAATGGAGCTTGAAGCTGCACAGGGAAACCAAAAAGCGGCAGAATACAAACAAATTCTATCGGATCCTGATAAAATATATGAGATTTTCAAACTTGCAAATGTTGAAAATAAGCTTATAATTCTTCAAAACATGTCCGAAGATGACATAGATAAACTATTGCCATACTTAACTCAAGAACAACTTGCAAAAGGCTTAAATTTCTTTAATGAAGACAAACTTATGGAATTTGCAAGCAAATTGCCTATTGAAGAAATTGCTACAATGATTTTAGAAGAATTTTCTCTTGTAGATGTTTTGAGCCTTATGGATGAAGAAGCAATGAATAATTTTATCATGGAACCAGAAGTCGAAAGAAAATATGCTCAAAACTATTTCGAAAGCCTAAACCAAAAAGCTCTTGAAAAAATAATGGTCCAATCTTTCGGAATAGAATTTAAAGACAAAAAACGTGATGAATATTTAGAACATCTCGAAAATATGGATTTTAAAGAATACAAAAATTTCTTGCTGTCTATGCAAAGAGAAAGCAAAATTGGTTTAATAAACGGAATAGTAGAACAAAAACCTGATTTAGTATATCTTTTTGAAGCAAAAGATTTAATTGCCCCAATGGATTTATTAATAAAAGAAGACAAAGTAAAACTTATGTCAAAATTAGACAGCGAATTCTTGATTCCTATGATACAAGAGTTGCCGCTTGATTTAACACAAATAGTATTAACACAAATAGATTCCAACGATTTTGCAGAAATCCTTGCCTCGGATTTCCAAGATATATTGTCATCCGTTGTACTTTTTTCAAACAAAGCCGCTTAAATTAAATTTTAAATGCCTTCTTATAAAACAAATAAGCTCCCAAAGTAGCAATTGAAACAACAGGAAGCCAGGCTGCAAAAAATGGCGGGATTGTTCCTGTGGCGCCAAGATTTAACGACAAAGCACGTATAACATAATATACAAAAATAATTAAAATACTAAACAAAAAGCCACGATTATACCTCACCCTTGGCGGAGTAATAGCAAGCGGAACACCAATCAAAGCAAGGGCAAATGTTGTAACTGGGAGAGCCAATTTATCAAAAAGATTGATTTCATATTCTAATCGTTCCTTTTTCTCTAAATGTTTCTTTTGCTTTTGAATATGACGCATAAGTTTGAAAAAATTAAATTCACTTGCTGTTTCTTTAACCATTTCATTTACATCACCAATCCCAAAGCTGACATTTGATTCTTCAAAAAGACTTGTATTAAAAATTTTACCATTCTTTGAAATAGTATAAATGACACCATCATCAAACTTCCAACCGTAGTCTGATGTTGTTCCTTTTTTTGCCTGAACAATTTGAATATTTTTAGGATTAGAAATATCAACAACAGTAACGTTATTCAAAGTCTTATCTTTGCACCATTGCGCATAAAATAATCTTTTTAGTTTACCGTCTTTATCAATATCTTTTATTGTAAAATTCATTTTATTTTCGGGTATATGTTTTTGCTCAAGAGAATATATTGCAAGAGATTTAGATTGAACAGAAGTTGCAGGAACAATTAATTCGTTAATCAAAAAACTTGCAAGAGTCATAACCAAAGCAAAACAAAATATCGGACGACTAACTCTTTCAATACTAATACCGCAAGCTTTAAAAATTGTAATTTCCGATTTCAGGCTTAAATCATTAACCGTCATAACAGTTGCAAATAAAGTTGATATAGGAATTGTAAGAACAAATACCTGCGGTAAATTTAAAACAATCATCATAATTGCGATATGGAATGGAATTCCATACAAAGAAATTTGTTTTATGAGTTGAGTGAATGTTTCAGATGCAAAAATGATTGATGTAAAAACAATTACCCCTAATACAAATACATCAATTAACTGCTTTAAAATGTATCTGTCAAGAATGCTTAAAGTTTCCCACTTTGCCCTTAAAAAAACTTTAGCTTCCTTATATTTTGAATATATTTTTCCCGCAATTGTCATACATTTCCGCTCTTTTTTGCGCTATAGCACTAAATAACTTGATTTTCTCATTATCAGAATAATTTTTCAAGTCATTAAATCTTTTACTTAACAATTCAAATACTTTTTCAATATTGTCGAAATTATTTTTCAGCATATCCAATGCAAGATGAGAATTTGTCATAGCAAGTCTTGTCATGTCACGAAAACCGCTTGAAGCGATTTCTTTAGCATTATCTTTTGCAACATCAAACAATAAAAAAGATAAAATCGTAGGCAAGTGAGAAATTTGAGCGCAATATTCATCATGATGCTTCATATCAAAAAGAAAAGGGGATGCACCTGTATAATTTATAATCTTTTCAAGCAGTTCGTTATTCTTTTCAATTAACCATCTGGAGCCTTCAAATAAATCCTCTCTTGAGGCCTCGAAACCGGAATTATGAGAACCGGCCATAGGATGAGAAAGAATAAAATTATAGTTATATTTTTTTCCGATTAAATCTTTTTTTGAAGAAGAAACATCTGCAACAACAGCTTTAAAAGATAAGATATTATTCAATTCTTCCAATACCACAGGAGTTTTTTGAATTGTAGAACAAACAAAAACAATGTCGCAATCTTTCAAAATTTCAATTTTATCACTAGCAACTTTGCACAACGAAAGAGCTTTTTGGTAACTTGAAATTGAAACACAATATAATTCCAATTCGTCAATTAATGACAATCTTTTAAGCAAAGAAGCCCCAATTAAACCAAGCCCCACTATCCCGATTTTTGTTTTTTCTTTCATAAAAAAATTATATTAAAAATGAAACCTTCTAGCAATTTAAAATTTTGTTGTAATTCCAATTTTATAATCAAGGTTTTTATTATATAATCAAATTGAACAAAGGAGTTTAATATGTCAGGTGAATACGTAAAAAAAGGAAAAGCTTTCAAATTTGGAGACAACATTTCAACAGATCACATTGCTCCCGGAAGGTTATTCCATTTAAGAAATGATTTAGTCGAATTTTCAAAACATGTATTGGAAGATGCTGACCCTGAATTTGCTTCAAAAGTCCAAAAAGGTGATTTTGTAGTTGCAGGCAACAACTTTGGTTTAGGTTCAAGTCGAGAACACGCTCCTCAAATAATAAAACTGGCAGGAGTAGGAGCAGTTATTGCAAAATCATTTGCAAGAATTTTCTACAGAAACGCGATTAACATAGGACTCTTAGCTATAGAATGCGACACAGATAAAATAGACAATAATGACGAACTTGAGCTTGACCTTAAAAAAGGAATCATAAAAGATTTAACAAAAAATATTGAATTAACAATAACACCTCTGCCTGATGTTATGATAAAACTCCTTGAAGACGGTGGTTTAGTTGAACACTTAAATAAAAATGGGGATTTTAAACTTGACTAAAGAACACAATATAACCCTGCTTGAAGGGGATGGAATCGGTCCTGAAATTTCTAAAAGCGTTATAAAAATAATTGAAGCAGCTAACGTTAAAATAAACTGGGAAAAATGCTTAGCAGGAAATAATGCTTTCTTAAAATATGGCGAAGTCTTGCCGGATGAAACCCTTCAGTCAATCAAAAAAAATAAAATTGTTTTAAAAGCTCCAATTACAACTCCTATTGGAGAAGGTTTCAGTTCGGTCAATGTCCAATTAAGAAGATATTTTGATTTATTCGCAAATGTAAGACCTTCCAAAAATCTACCAAACATAAAAACACCTTTTGACAATGTCGATTTAGTTATAATAAGAGAAAATACCGAAGATATTTATGCAGGTATTGAAAACCAAATCGATGAAAATACAATTCATGGAATTAAGCTTATTACAAAAAAAGGCAGTGAAAGAATTTGCGACTATGCTTTTCAATATGCAATAAAAAACAACAGGAAAGAAGTTGCAGTTGTTACAAAAGCAAATATATCAAAATTGGCAGACGGATTATTTTTAAAATGTTTCAGAAATATTGCAAAAAAATATCCCGAAATCAAGACTCGTGAAATTTTAGTTGATAATTTATGTATGCAATTAGTTATGAAACCATCACAATTTGATGTTTTGGTTATGCCAAATTTGTACGGCGACATTGTTTCAGACCTCTGTGCCGGTTTAATTGGTGGACTTGGAGTTGCATATAGTGCAAATATCGGCAAATATCAAAATGATAATTTTGCGATTTTTGAAGCAGTACACGGCTCTGCTCCCGATATTGCAGGGAAAAATTTGGCAAATCCGACAGGTCTTTTAAGAAGTGCTATTGAGATGTTGAAATATATAAATGAAAATTCAGCAGCAGAAAAAATTGAAAAAGCACTTTTTGAAGTTTTTAAAGAGGGAAAAATTTTAACACCGGACTTAGGCGGAAGCCACACAACAGAAGAATTTACAAATGAAATAATAAAAAAAGTGAAATCACTTTAAAGAAGGGAGAAAAGAAATGACAAAATGGGTTTGCGCAGTATGCGGTTATACGGTTGAAGCCGAAAAAGCACCTGAAAAATGCCCACAATGTGGAGCAACAAAATTCAATGAAGCAGGTGACATGAACACTTGGGCATGTGAACATAAAGTAGGCGAAGGCAAAGATGTTGACGCTATTGTTCTCCAAGGACTAAAAGACCACTTTATGGGAGAGTGCACAGAAGTAGGTATGTATCTTGCTATGGCACGTGTTGCAGACAGAGAAGGATATCCTGAAGTTGCAGAAGCATACAAAAGAATAGCGTATGAAGAAGCAGATCATGCTTCAAAATTTGCTGAACTTTTAGGCGAAGTTGTAACTCCATCTACAAAAGAAAATTTAAGACTAAGAGCAGAAGCAGAACATGGCGCTTGTGCAGCAAAACTTGAAATTGCTTCTCGTGCTAAACAATTAGGATTAGATGCAATCCATGATACAGTTCATGAAATGGCAAAAGACGAAGCTCGTCATGGCGCAGCATTTAAAGGTTTATTGAAAAGATACTTTAATTAATTAAATAATAAAATTTAAAGCCCCCATTGGGGGGCTTTTTTTATTTCTTTAACTGTTCCGGATGTTTTACTATATTCATTGCGAGAGGCGGAATATCCAAATAATCCGTAAACAATTCAATATAACACATTCTATCTTTTTGTTCGTTTTCAACCTCTTTTAAAACTTCATCAAATTCTTTATTGGTTTTTGCGCTTTTAACAAAACAATCACCGCTAAATACCTTTGGAAGCATTGAATAATTCCAAGAAGCTATATTGTTATAATCATAGTCGACATTATCACATAAAATTCTCTCAACAGTGTATCCTGAATTATTTATAACAAAAATCACAGGCTTTACTTTGTTTCTCATCATCGCAGAAATTTCTTGAGCAGTTAATTGATGAGAACCGTCACCTGTTATAAGTATTGTCCTTCTTGATCTGTCAGCCATTGCACAACCAAAAGCACATGGAGTTGCCCAGCCAATCGAACCCCAAAGCATTTGATTTTGTACACTAATTCCTTTTGGAAATTTCATAGGCATAGCACCAAAAGGAATTATACCAACCTCGGTTAATAAAATATCATCTTCTTTTAAAAACTCTTGAAGTCGAGGATATATATATTTTGCACTTAGTTTTTCATCTTTTTCAAAAGTTGTTTTTTTATATCCAAACTCAGGAATAATATTTTCCTCTGAAACATAAGAAATTTTTTCATATAATGCTTCAAATAAATCTTTTATTAAAACATTTTCAATTTTTTTGCCTTTAATTGAAACATAGTCAGGCTGAATATCAACAACTTCATCTAATTTAAAATTATAAGCAAACCCCATTGTGTTTAAATCAGACAAAACACATCCCGAAAGAATTATGCAATCGGATGAATTAAAATAATCGTAACAAACCTTATTTGCAAGCTTTGCGCTATATACACCCATATAATTTTTTGTATCATTATCTACAATATCCATACCCCTTACAAAAGAACAGGAAGGAATTTTTGTCTTAGTTAAAAAATTATTTAAAGCTTTTTTTGCAGCGAACCTTTGTGCCAATATATCGGCAATAACAATAGGCTTTTTAGATTTTTTAATCAAACTAATTATTTCTTCTGTTGCACATTTTAAATTGTCTGAATTTGATTTTATGGCTACTTTTTTATATTCATCCTCAACTTCAACTTCACATACATCAACAGGAATTGCAACATAAACGGGCTTTTTAGACCTAATCATAACTTCAAGAACTCTATCCAACTCGCTTTTGGCATTTTCTTTATTTAAAAAAGCAGTTGTTTCAACAATATTTGAATAAGCACGCTCAAAAGCATAATAATCTACATTTGCTAAATTATGATGTAATAACGTTTTATTTTCTATATGTTTTGTTTCCGGAGCACCAACAATTTTAATTACTGGAACATTCTCTGCCATAGAACCTGCTATAGCATTCATTGCAGACAATTCTCCAACTCCAAAAGTTGAAACCATTGCTCCAAAACCCTTTATTCTTGCATAACCGTCTGCTGCATATCCTGCATTTAATTCATTCGTTGAACCTATCCACTTCACATCTTTGTTGTTTTCTATTGCTTCAACTATTTTAAAATTATAATCCCCTGGCAAACCAAAAACCTCGGTTATTCCAAGTTCTTGTAATCTTTGAACCAGATAATCAGCAAATTTAATTTTCATTGTTGTTATGCTCCATTGTTGCTACAAAATAAATAAGGCGCAAATTGTTTTATGCCTTATTTATTATAATAAGAAATATTTTTATATAACAAATTCTTTATTTATTTTTTATATCATTATAAATTTTTTGAAACCTAAATATATAACCTTCAGGTTTATTTGAAACTATTGTATAAACAGACGAAAATATCATTAAAGTCATAGAAAAACAAAAACAAATTGCTATTATTTTTTCTCTTTTTGTCATTTTATTTTCTCTTTCATTTTAATCATTTTTTTGAACAGATTTTTTCATCCACTCATCTGCTCTTGCACCGGATAAAATTTTACCATCCCCTCGAATGCCATATCCAAAAGGGGCTTCTCCTTTGTCAATGCCATCTACATCCATACAAAAAATTTTATAATAATAAGGTATGCCTCCCGGAGCGTTTTCATCATTAAATAAAAAATCACCATTACTGTTCCAAGAAATTCCAAACGTAGCAGCAGGATTAACCTGATACCAATATATTCCATCCGCTGTTTCAATTTCTGCTCCAACTTTAGAAGCAGTATCCGCACATCTTGCATCGAAAATCTCTTTTCCTTCTGATATTGTGTAGTGCCAAGATTCAGTAGGAGTAAATGGTGGTATAGCAACAAACGTAAAATTATCATTACCACCTGTTACCGTTGTTTTACAATCTACTTTTCTTGTTGCAAGCAAATCAGCGAAAGTGTTACAAAAATATTTTATTAATGACTCATCCGATGTAGTTTCTCCGCCATCATTACTAAAAGAACCAAGAATGTGTGTACCGTCTGCCTTAATCCCCAAATTGCCGTCTAAATAATATTCATCCGAATTAACCAGCTCTCTTATAACCACTCCAAGAGTATTATTGCCTTTTTTGAATTTCATTACGTTTTCATCGGGTGCGGAATTAACCGCAACAGGCAATAGAATTGCGGTCAAAACTCCGATTACAGTTAAAACAATCATAATTTCAGCTAAAGTGAAAGCTTTTTTCACATTTACCTCTTAATGTTTGATACATATTTTCGTACAATGTACAAACATGTATATCATTGTTTCATATATTTGTCAATTTAATTCAATTAAAATAAAGTTTCTATATGATAGATATTAAACAAGAAATTCAAATTTTATTATTAAAAAATTGCTTATCGATGAGAAAAATTGCAGCAATTTTAAAAGAAAGAGGGGTTGATATTCCAAAGGCAAGCGGGCTTTCATATCGTTTTTCCCAAAAAAGAGTCTTATTTGAAACAGTACAACAGATTTTAGATTATCTTGGTTACGAAATAAAAATTGTAAAAAAGGAAGAAAAATAATTTTCTTCCTTTTTTTTATTTAATTTATTTTATATTACTTTGAAAGTGCTTTTTTAACTTCTTTTTTATATTTTTCTACATTCGGTTGTAAAACTTCATCAAGTGCAACATCCAAAGAAGTAATATCACCTTTTTGAGCTCTCAAAATCCAACCGGTGTACAATGTTTCAAAATGTTTTAATTCAATAAATCTTGCAATTGATTTCATTGATAAATCAGCTAAAACAATTTTTGAAACAGGATGTTGCGCGCTATATGCAGTAATTACACCTTCCATAACAGCATTCATAACCTTATCATCAGTTTTTACATATACAAAAGTAAAGAACGAATCAATATTATTAATATCTAAATCAGCTTCTGCATTATAGTGTAAATATCCCGGTCCAACATTTGTATCGGTTGAAATTCTGGATTTTAAAGATTCATTTTTTAATTGTTTTTCCCATAAAGTAGTGCCAAAAAATTCATCACCGAAATACTCTACAAAATGTTTATTTTTGCCCATATTTTTAGCTTTTACATTAAATTTTGCAAGTTGCAAAGCTTCATTTTCTTCAATATTCGGATTTAAAAATTCTTTTTGAGCATCCAATGAAGCAGATAAAAGCTCTTTTACATCATCCTTTGAAACTCCAAGGAATAATAAAGTAAATATTGTAGCATCATCGAAAATTGAAAATCTTCCGCCTACATCATCATGAACATAACCTGATAAAGAAATTTCTTTTGAATCAACAATTCTTCTTAAAGCTGATTTTTCAGGGTTTTTATCAGTCATTGCAACAAATTGTTTTGATGTATCTTTTGATGATAAATGTTTTTCGAGTGCTGCTTTTGTTTTTTCATATCCTACGGTTGTTTCAAGTGTTCCACCTGATTTTGAAACAACCAAGAAAAGCGTTTTATCTAAATCTAATCTTGAAATCCATCTTTCAAAACTGATAGGTTCAACCGATGAAAAGAAATGGACATGTTCATCAATTCCCAATAGTTTAGTAATGTTTTCAGTTGTATGACGAGAACCGCCTATACCCAAAATTGCTATATCTGTATATTTATCAGCTTTTGCAGCCTTAACCATTTCTGCCATTTTATCCAAATTTTCCAATTGAATATTCGGTAAAACTTCTATCCAATTTAAAAACTGACCGCTTTTTCCGGCGCGATTTTTAATATCTTCAACCGCACGAGAGGATAGCTCCTTAAATTGACCGCAGCAGCATTTTTTCACTACTTCAACACTTGAATTTGTCATTTGAATCTCCCAAAAATCTAACTACATCAAGATTATAATGCGACAAAAAAGATATAAATTCAAGTTTATGAATTATTGGTTTTATTCATAGCATCTAAAATAGCTTGACCATTATATTCCACATGGAATAAATCGTCACAATCTCTTAAAATTCTTGCTAACAAATTAAAGTCTAAAACATGAGGAAGTTTACCTTTAAATCCGCACTCTTCAATAGTAGGAAGTTTATATGCCCAGTTTGTTGTATCATCCGTTACATTTTGAGTAGGTATTCTATTTCTTTGACGTTTATAGGCTTCTATAGTGTACAATCTAAAATTCTTCTTAACATTTGGATATTTTTTATCATTATATGCAGCTAAAAACATATCCCTAATTGCTCTATATGCAACGTCTTTAGATTTAATCGACATACCTTTCTTTAATTTATAACAAAAATCTTCAATATCTTTTAAAACTTCAACGTCCCTGCCCAATACTTGAATTTCGCTCCAATAACCTTGATTTTTAACTAATTGCGGCTTATTTCTCGTATCCACAATTATATGAAGCGCCATATAACCATAATCAGTGGTTTTAGTTTCTAATTCTATTTCACTTAAGCCATTTTTCCTTCTTGCTTGGTTTGCCGCATCCAGAAGTTTCTTTAATTGCTTAGAATTAAAATAAGGTTTAGCGCTTTTATCAGGCGAAATATTGTTCTCTATTTCTGCAATAACAAGATTTTCACTTGTAATCATTTTGCAAAGATTATCAATAACAACATCCATAGAATCACTATTAGATTCTTTTACAACAATCCTTGCACCCGAGATATCTCTAATATTTTCCTTTATCCCAACAGGACTTTTAGGAGGAATTACTTTTACTTCAGACCTATCTTTATATTCTTCATCATTAAATTTTCCCTTAATTTTTTCTGCAACTTTTTCTACAATGCTATAACCGCTTTTTACTCTTGCTTTTAAGAAAAAAATGGATTTATTTCTTTGTTGAGTAGCTTCATCATCGCCTACAAAATATTTATTCAATATTTCTACAAAAATTTTATTTACTTCCTGAGCATTGCGACTGACTTCATGGCATATATCCAAGTTATCCAGTGCTGAAATATATTCTTCATTAGTGCCGCCTTTGAAGCTAACGGTATCCCTTGACAAAGGTGCAATCTTTGAAGCCTTAACATTGAAGTTAGCTAAAGGCTGCGAACTATATGCAATTTTTGGTCTGAACTTATCTGCTTGGGTTTTAAAACTTAAAAAATTAACGCTATTCAATTTTTCCTCCCGCAACTATAAAAATACTAAATAAAAAATTTTGTCAACATTTTAAAAAAATGTTTACAATAATATACAACTCATTTACAATCCAAAAAAAATATTGCACAATGAAGTTATGGGTAAATGTAAAAGAAGAACTCTCTACAGGTCATCAAATTTTTCCTCAGATATATCATTCATGACCAGAGAAAAGGCTGTAAACAACATATTTAGACTTATTACGGAAAAATCAGAAAAAAGCAAAAAGAAAAATGATTTTTCTTTTCAAAAAGCTCTCAGCACAATAAGCCTGTTTGGCATATCAGCAGAGGAACTGTCCGAAGCAGGTGTACCTTATGAAAACCTAAAAGCACTGGGGTCATTAATAAGTTAAGCGCTATACCCTCTAAAAGAAGTTTGTCTTTGAGATAGTCTTTCATTTTGAGTAACGGGTTGTGCTATTATTTGCTCGCTTGCAGGGATTTGTTGCTCATTTGTTTGAGGAACTTCTTCTTCGCCAATAACTTTATTAACAACTTTTGTAACGTTTGAGCCAATAAACATGCTTCCTATCATATCGCCAACTTTAGCACCGACAGCACTTCCAACCCCAGGACAAATAACGCTTCCGATTGCAGCACCTGCCACCTTACCGATTGCACTTCCCGCTGCATAGGATACGAAATTTGCACCTATTTTTAGAATTGATTTACCTGTTTGTTTTATACCGGCTAAAAATCCTTCATTTTGGAATGTTGGTATAATTTTACCCGTAACTTCAGGTACTGCTTCAAGCGCAGTAAAGAAAATAACAAAAGGATTTTTTATTTCGCTTTTAAATACTTTTGTAGCATTTTGTTTAAAACCTTTTTCCGCTACTTCTTCAACAATAACTTTACCATTTTTTAAAGCAACATCAGCATTCTTTAAAGCATTTTGTGCTTCACTGCTTTTTTTCCTGATTGTATCCATAGTTACTTTATTTTCTTGTTTTTTAAAAAGATTAAAGAATTTATCAAGTAAAGAAATATCGGTTTTTTCTGCCTTTTTAGCTAATTTTTTTGCATTTTTTGTTAATTCTTTATATTTATCATAATTTTCGGCTACTTCAATTGCTTTTGTAAAACAATCGCCACTTAAATTTCCCTGCAACTTCTTGAAATCAGAAGCCCTACAAGAACTGATTGCACCTTTAATTCCTTTATTATTTTTTATTGAAGATATTGCACTTGCTCCCGTTGTAATTAGGGGAAATGCAAGATATGACACAGCAGTAGAAGCCGCTGAAGGTTTAGCTGTTTCATTAGACATAAAATAATAACTCCTTAAATTTATAAAGTATTTTTTTGCTCAAAAATTGCCTATAAAAAATTTTTTGTTATCATTTAAAAATGGAATATAATTTAAAACACTTTGCATACATTGGGGACGCTGTTTGGGAGCTTTTTATCAGAGAACTCGTAATTAAAAAAACAGCCTCACAAAATAAAATGCATCAACTTTCAATCAAATATGTATGTGCCTCTAAACAAGCAGATATATTAAATTTAATAATTGAAAACCTAAACCCCGAAGAAAAAGAAATCCAAAAAAGAGGAAGAAATTTAAAAATAACCGTAAACAAAAAAAATAATCCCTTAATACATTCTCTTGCAACTTCTTTTGAAGTAGTTCTCGGATATCTTTATCTTACAGACAAAAACAGATTTGAAGAAATTTTAGATTTAATCAAAAATAACCTTGATGAATTAAACTAAAAAAAGTTATAATAATTCTATGAAAAACATAAAAGAAGAATTTATTTCAACGCTATCACACGAAATAAGAACACCTTTAACCAGTATAAAGGGTTTTTCTCAAACAATGCTTGCTTCTTGGGATAAATTATCGGATGAAAAAAAGAAGGAATTTTTAAACATCATACTTAATCAATCGCAAAGATTAATTAACCTTGTTGAAAACGTCCTAAACGTTGCAAAAATAGACTCCAACTCGGAAAATTTTATCCCCGTTAAAATTAATGTAAATCAAATTATGCAAAATTGCATAAACATCGTGCAAATGGCACATAAAGAATTTGTTTTTGAATTTCATCAATCAAAAAACGAGCTTTTCTCACTTGCAGATAATGATAAAACTCAACAAGTTTTAATAAACATCCTTGATAACGCTGCAAAATATTCAAAAAACTCAAAAATTATAGAAATAAAAACATATAATTCAAATGACTACAACATATTCTCAATAAAAAACTACGGTTCTTATATTTCAGACGAAAACGCAAAAAAAATCTTTGATAAATTCTATAGAATTGATTCATATATATCTTCAACAACACAAGGTAGCGGACTTGGTCTATATATTGCAAAAAACCTCGTAGACAAAATGAACGGGAAAATCGAAGTCGTTTCATCCAAAGAAAAAATGACGTGCGAATTTCTTATTTATTTACCTGTTTACGAAGTTGAAAAATTAACAAAAAATATAAAAATTTAAGGAGAATTATCTTTGTATAAATCCGGAATTTTAATCATATCAAACAGAAAAGAGCTTTCGATAAAATATAAAAAATTAATCGAAAACTTAAATCAAAACGCAATAATTTCAAAGAATTTATCTGATGCAATTTCAATTATACAAAATCAAGAAATTGAATTTATAATAATTTCAGACACAATTAAAGAAAAACTAAGTGATTTTATAAAGAAAATAAGGATTTTAACATACAACACACGTCCGATTATAATCGCCGTTTCAAAATCCAACGACCTTCAAGACAAATTGGAAGCACTTGAAGCAGGAGCAGATGACTTTTTAGGAGAAGAAATAACAAAAACAGAATTCCAAATGCGCCTAAAAGCACATTTAAGAAGATATATAGAAAGCTCCCTTAATCCCACAACAAGAATAATGAATAAAAACGTAACAATAAAAGCAATTAAAAAAAGTTTTCTTGAAAACAAACAATACTCATATCTTTTAATAAAAATAAGAGGAATAAACACATACAGAAAAACCCACGGAGAAATTGCATTTGAAAAAGTATTACAAACTCTAAGCGCAATAATAAATTCAACCCTTGCACAAGAAGACTTTATAGGACATATTTCAGATAACAGTTTTATTCTTATAACAAACATAATGCAGGCAGAAAAAATTGCTTCATTTCTCTGTTTTGCATTTGATAATATATTAAACAAATTTTATTCAACGGATGAATTTGAAAATAATTTTACTATCGAATCAGATGAAACAAAACAAGAAACAAAACAAGCACTAATGCGATTGAACATTTCTGCAATAGAAAAAAATGAAAATGAAAATGACCATAGAGAAATTCTAAACAACCTAAATGAATTAATTGAACTTTGCAAAAACTCACCAACATCAACCTATGTAATAGACAGAATAAAATTAAGAGGCGAAGTTATTAAAGAAGAAAAGAAAAACAAAGTCCTCATATTAGAACCCGACGAAGCTCTTTCATGTCTTTTAAAAAATGTAT
Organism: Candidatus Gastranaerophilales bacterium; assembly: GCA_944325185.1. Classification (GTDB taxonomy): domain Bacteria; phylum Cyanobacteriota; class Vampirovibrionia; order Gastranaerophilales; family Gastranaerophilaceae; genus RUG14156. The sequence goes on from CALUZA010000041.1 coordinate 15,089, forward strand.
GCGAACTTGAAGGAATTAAAGCGAAAATTACCTTCAACAAAAAAGAATTTGAAAAAACATACAAAATCTTTAAGCCAAACGTGGCAATAATTGACTGGGGTAGTAACGAAAAAGAAAATCATTTAGAAGTTGCCAAAAAAATATCCAAAGACAACATTAAAATAATCTTTTCTTCCTCTTACCTCAAAAAGAAAGAAATTCTAAAAGCAGGCGCAGACCTATATGTACCCAAACCATACGAAATTGACGACATAATGAAATGGATAAAAAAATTCTTGGCTTAATTATTTTTTTCTAATGAAATCCAAAACCGCATTAATAAATGTTAACGGATGAACAGGACATCCCGGAATATATAAATCTACTTTATACTTGTCCAAAAATTCACGATTTATTTCACTTGCCTCTTGGAAAACTCCGCCCGACAATGCGCAAGCACCGCATAGAATAACTATTCTAGGCTCAGGCAAAGATTTATAACAATCTTCAAGCGCATAAGCCATATTTTTTGATATAGGACCTGTAATCACAATACCGTCAGCATGGCGAGGAGATGCAACAAAATCAATTCCAAAACGTCCCATATCAAAATTAGCGTTTCCTGCAGCGTTTAATTCCATTTCGCAGCCGTTGCAGCCACCTGCAGATACCTGCCTAAATTTAATTGAACGATTAAATATGGAATATATTTCTTTTCTAACTTCAATCGCTCTTTTGTGATAAATTTCTTCCGTTATTTCTTCAGTTACGATAAGCTTTTCTTTTTTATCCGCACCTAATTTATAATAAGAAGAAAAATTAATTGCACTATTCTTGCAAATATTCTTACAAGCACCACACAAAGTGCATTTAGATAAATCAATAGACAAAGGATTTATATTTAAAGCTCCCGTAGGACATACACCTTGACATGCACCGCATTTATCGCATACAGAATTATTTAATACAGGTAAACCCCTAAATTGAGTTCTCATAGGTGCATTTTTGATGTCCGGAATATATTGTTTCTTTTGATGTAATTTCATTTTTAAGGTATCAAACATAATTATTTCCTTTTTAAATATTTTCTTTTTAAATCCTATAAATCAAATCCGCAATATGAAAGGTCGAAGCCTTTATTACACAATGGAAAATCCGAAATACCATTATTTCTTACTGCCATTGAAAGACCGTACCAGTTATTAAATGAAGGATCTTTTATTTTATATCTTGAAAGTTTTCCTTCGCCATCCGTTGTTGCGACATGAACAAGTTCACCCCTCCAACTTTCCACAACACTTAGTGCAAAGCTGTTTGGGATAAAGTTTTTCACCGGTACACATAAATCTTCTTTTTCATAACCTTCAAGTTTCTTTAATAGTTTTTTAACAAAAGAAATAGATTCTATTATTTCTTTATATCTTATTCTAAATCTTGAATACGCGTCATTTGTTGCATTGAATGATTTTCTTTCAAAATCTTTATAGAATTCATCACAAAAATCAAATCTGCTATCTAAATTTATACCGCAAGACCTTCCAATCATTCCGACTAAATTCAATTCATTTGCAATTTCATTACTCACAACGCCGGTTTTTTCGAGTCTTGACATAACAGTTGAGCTTTTTAGGGTAGCTCGTGTCATTTTCTCAACAGTATTTTTTACGTTGTTTAATACATCTACAATCTTTTTTGACAAATCTTTATCAATATCAAAATTTACACCGCCTACAGTAATTAAACCGCGTCCAAATCTGCTTCCAGAAATTTCAAGCATTGTATTAATCACAAGAGTTCTTGTAACACCAAAAACTTCTTTTCCCATTTGATAAGCTATATCACCCAATATTGCGCCCAAATCACCTATATGTATAGCTGTTCTTTCCATTTCAAGCGCAACTCTTCGAATTAATTTTGCTTTATTTGTTATTTCCATTCCGGATAATTCTTCCATAACTTGAGAATAAGCCATATTATAAGCTATGACACTATCCCCGCAAATAGATTCGGCTAATTGATTTGAAGGCTTTTTAACCATGAGATCTTCAACACCTCTGTGCTGATAACCAAGCATAATTTCAAGATTATAGACCTTTTCTCCTTGGCACATAAACCTAAAATGCCCAGGTTCTATTACCCCTGCATGAATTGGACCTACCGCAACCTGATGAGTTTCTTCGCCTTCCATTTCAAAAAACTCATAATCATCCTGATTTTTTCTCACAGGTTTAAGCCAAGGATGGCCTAAAGGTTTTATATTAAATTGTTCATAAAATTCACGTTCAAACATGTGATATTGATGATTATCTTTAGTAATTGATTCGTATTCTTTGACATTCTTATCAATCAAAGAAGATACTACAAGTAGTTCACCTTTTTCATCATCAGCTAAAACAACAAACAACTTAACATTTTGACCCCAATCCGAACCAAAAAAGGATACGGGTCTTAAATTTGTTGCTGCCAATTGAGCTCTTAAAGTGTTAAATTCAATTGTCGGAATATCAAGAAGATTTATTCTTTGGTTATTTTTCATTACGTAATAATTCATATTTTCTCCTTAGCCTACAATTGTATTTCTAATAATTACATCTAAAAATTCGGGCAAATACACGCCCATAACAAAAGCCAAAGTCAAAAGAACAATTTGAGGTGCATACATAGATAGTGTTACTTTTGAAATATTATTCTTTGCAATTTCAAATTTTTCTTCACTTTTTTCACCAAAAACCATCTTTATTACAACTTTTGCCATAGCATACAAAATAACTGTTAACAAGAACAAGAACAAAATACATAAAATATAGTGTTTTTGAATTAACATTGCTTTAACAGTTATAAATTCACTTAAAAACAACATGCTTGGCGGGAAAGCACATATTCCAAGAAAAGATGCAATCCAAAGCCATGCAGTTTTCTTATCTACATCACCTAAAGCACGAATTGATTTAATTCTTTTTGTTTCAAATAACTCGAGAATATTTCCTGAAGTAAGAAAATAAGAAGCTTTAATTAAAGAATGGCCTATTAAATGAATGATTACAGCATAATAAGCAATGCCGCCAAGCGCAGTTCCAATTGCTAAAATACCCATATTTTCTATCGAAGAATAAGCAAGCATTCTTTTATAATTATTTGTATGATATAAAAATACCGCAGTAATAAACAACGATAAAAAGCCCATAACAAGAAGCACTATTCTTGCATAAGCAAAGCAATTTGCAGCTATTACAACTTTATAAACATTTAAAATTACCAAAAATGCACAATTTAAAAGAGTCGCAGACAGCAATGCCGATATAGGACTTGGCGCCTCTGAGTGTGCATCAGGAAGCCAAAAATGAACAGGTGCAAGCCCCATTTTTGTTCCCAAACCAAATAAAATAAACACAAAAGAAACGTTTAACCAAAAATGATTAAAGCTTTGCGCGCTATTCATTAAATCAACGTAATTTAGAGAATTTAAGCTGCCGGTTGCAACAGTTAGAAGAATTATTCCAACAAAAGCAAGAGCAATCCCAATGGAACAAATAAAGACATATTTCCAAGCTGCTTCAATAGAATGTTTTGTTTTATTGAAGTAAATCAAATAAGCACTTGCAAGAGTTGTACCTTCTATAAATATCCAAGCAAGCCCCAAATTATTACTTAAAATTCCGCCTGTCATGGAAAACACAAAAATTAAAAGCATTGTTGCATAATGCATAAGTTTTTTATCTGAAAATTTTAAATTTTTACTATAACCGTTGTTATAAACTGCAACAGCCAAAAACACGACGGATAATATCAAATAAAATACTATATTTGATGAATTTAGACTAAAATATTGAACATCAAAAAATTGAAGCGGTTTATAAAAATAGCTTAATCCACCAATCAGATGTAATATAGCATAAATGTTTATCAAGAAATTATTTAATGTTTTGTTTTTTGCAAAAAACATTATCAGGCAAAAAACTATAGGAATTAATAAAACTAAACTAATCATTATATTCACAGTCCTTTAAATCAGATAAATGTGCTACTTCCATATCTCCAAGCTCGGTATTTATTTGAGAAACAAACAAACCGAGTATATATATTGCAATAAATACATCCAGCAAAACACCGATGTTTACAAGCATTGGCATTTCCTTGGCAACCGAAAGCGATAAAAGAAAAATACCGTTTTCCATTGTTATAAATTCTATTACATTCGATAAAATCTTATGTTTAATTGTAATCAACCAAAGACTAATTATAATTACCGCAAGAGCTATCCCAAAACAGAAAGGATTAATCATAGATAAAGACGGAATCTCAACAACAGAAAGCATAAAACCGCCAAATAAAATTATGCTTGAAATTAAAAGGCAGTAAAAATGCGCAATGTTAGCATCTGTATCACGATTCGAATGAGTCTTTTTTAACACTTTATTTAAAAACCAAGGAATTAATATTGCTTTTACAAGCAAGGTTTCTATTGTAAGAAAAGCTATTGTATACCAAGGCAGATGAGAAAATGCCGTAGCGCAAATCAAAAACAATAAAATCCCCTGAACCATAATCGTCTTAACATGAGCAATCAATCTGCTTGTCGCAGAAAGATAAAGCATTGTCAGACCAAATAATATGATAAAACCATTTTCCACAAGAAAACTCCTTTATATTCCATACATCTTGACTGCAGCAAGGGAAGCAACCACAAGCGCAAAAGATGACATTACAAATACAAACTCAAATACATGGCTCATTCTCAATCTTGCAATACCTGATTCTAAAGTGCCTATTATAACTGCCAAAAGAACAAGCGTTAATAAAAACAAACCAACACTTAACCCAAAACCTATACCCAAAGGAATTATAAGATTTGCAATCAAAGCCATCAAAATAACCATTTTTATTCCATTTGCCCAAGTTATTAAAGCTAAATCAATCCCTGAATTATCTAAAATCATAACTTCATGAATCATGGTTAACTCAAGGTGAGTTGTAGGATCGTCAACAGGAACTCTTGAGCATTCTGTTAACAACATAACAAACAATGAAACCACAGCCAATATAACTATTAATATTCCAAAAGTTCCGTTTGATTTAATAACATCAGCCAAAGAAGCAAATGTATAATTTCCGCTAAGCGCAACCAATGAAGCTAAAATTATAAAAAATGCCGGCTCAACTATAGTAGTAAAAGATGCTTCCCTGCTTGCGCCCATCCCTTCGAAACTACTTCCTGTATCCATAGCAGAAATAAGCGCAAAGAATTTTCCCAAACCCAAAATATAGGAAAATATAATAAAAGCACCCGCCACATTTATAATTGAATAACAATTAATCATAGGAACAAACAAACCTGCAAGAAGTGTTGTTACGAAAACAACGGCAGGAGCAAAGTTAAAAACCCAAGAGGTTGTAGTACTTATAGTTCTATCTTTCTTAAACAATCTAATTGTATCAAATAAAGGTTGAAAGATAGAAACCCCTTTTCTTCCTGACCAGAATGCTTTTGTCTTTTTAATTATACCGATTACAAAAAACGGCGCTAATAAAAGAATTAAAATATTAAATAAAGTCAACATTAAATTATTATCCATTTTCTTATCCTAATATAACTACACACACAAGAGCCAAAGCAAGAAATACAAGTCCGTATGTAATATATTGCTGAATATTTCCGTTTTGGATTTTTTCAAATTTAGCAAAGAATTTTTCAACCGATTTTATAAACGGCTTCAAGAAATATGCTTCTTCAACATCCTCCATATGCATTTCAAAATGCGCATCTTTCGGAAAAATTGTTTTTGGTTTCTTAATATCAACAACTTTTTTAAACAAAGGAGTCAACATTGTAATAAAAGGAGAAGCATAAGACGATGCACTATATTGCATACGACTTGTCGGCTTATTATAACCGCAACCCCAAGTGCAATATTTTTCATTTTTATTTTTAAACACATATTTAACCGCAAAAAGAACAGCAACCGCTGCAATTATAACAAATGCGGTCAATGAAACAACCTGCATTAAAGGAATAAATTGTAATGCTTCACAATTTATCTCACCCACAAAAACACTTACGGGTTTTAACATAAAAGCAAATACATATTGAGGCAAAATACCTATTAAAAGAGTAAACAAAGCCAAAATTGACATTGGAACAATAAATGAAACCGTTGTATCTTCTTTAACTTCTTTTGCCTTTTCGCTTCTTGGTTCACCAAGAAAAACAATGCTAAATGCTTTTGTAAAGCACAATATAGCCATTGTTCCAACAAGAGCTAATCCCGCAATTGACAATATTAAAGCAATAAACATTGTTATATTATCAACCATAAGCCCTCTTAACATACCAAAATATATTAAAAATTCACTTACAAAACCGTTAAATGGCGGAAGCCCACATATTGCAATTGACGCTATTAAAAATAATACTGCGGTTTTGGCATTGATTTAATCAATCCGCCTAAAATTTCTATATCACGTGTATGAGTTTTAGTGTAAACAGAACCTGCAGCTAAAAATAAAAGTTCTTTGAATATAGAGTGATTTAAAATATGCAATATGCCTCCTGCAAAACCTAGAATTGCAACAGGGTAACAATTATAAGAAAGACCAAGCATACCAATACCTATACCTATACCTATAATACCAATATTTTCAATACTGTGATAAGCTAAAAGACGTTTTATATCATGTTGACTTATTGCATACAACACCCCATATAAAGCAGATATGACAGAAATTATTAATACAAAATAACCAATTTGTGCATCAGGATTTACTATAAAAGATAAAACTCTTAAAATTCCATATATACCTGTCTTAATCATAACACCGGACATCATACCTGAGACATGACTTGGCGCCGCAGGGTGAGCATCCGGAAGCCAGTTATGAAATGGAAAGAAACCTGCTTTAATTCCAAAACCGATAAATGCAAGTACAAACACAAGGTTTGCAAAAGCCATATTATTTTCAAATATATTTTGAAAATAAGCAAAATCAAAACTTGAGGCTTGAATAGATAAAAGTGCAAAAGCAGCAATAATAAATATTACGCTTATGTGCATATAAACCAAATATTTAATTCCTGCTTTAATAACATCTTTTTTTTCGTGCTCAAATATAACAAGAAAAAATGACGATAACGACATCAATTCCCAAACAATCAAAAACGCTAAAGCATTTTGAACAGTAACAACCAAAAGCATTGAAGCAATTAACATTGGTAAAAACAAACAATGTGCACTAATATCTTTTTTATTTGAAATATACGGTAAAAGATATCCGTTAGCATATATCATTGCAAGCAAGGACATAATAGAAATTACAATTACAAAAAATGCACTTAAATAATCTATTGAGAAAGATAAATTCTGAAATATGGAACCAAAAGAAACAATGGTGCTTATTTTGCCTGATACAAAAACTTTTATTGCATCAAACAAAGTAAAGCAAGTAGCTATAAAAGAAGCTAAAGACAAAAATTTAACTTTCCATGCCTGTTTTTTAATAAAAAGCGAAAAAACACCGCTAAAAAACAGAATAAATATTCCTATAAAAAAATTCTCCATATATCCTCTTTTTTTAAAATAATAAAATCAGCTAACGAAAATAATTTTGTATCAAAGAAAAATCATAATCAAGAAAAAAATGTGTTTAAATACGTTTATTTTTTTCAAGATATAATTCATTAAATTTTTCAAATTTATATGTAAATTTTCATTAACAGATTGACTTATTTCTAAGTTTTTTTCTTGTGTTTTAAATATGATTAAATTATAAAATGGACTTGAGGCAAGAATGAAAATTAGCCAAATTTCTTATAGCATCACAAAAAACAGTAGATATAAAAAAAGTGTAAAAAACCCCATTTCCAGGTCTCAAAACGATTTATCTTTCAACGGCATCTTTTCAAAAGACAAATTAGATCCGACAGATAAAGCGATAGGATGCGCGCTGGAAGAATTAAGGCTAAGCAAAGACAAAGAAGGTGCAGAAAACACTTACTTGTTCACAATTCCGGAAGAAGCATTCAAAAGTGAAAGCATAACACGCCATACAATAAAACCGGAAAGATGTGAAGGTTGTGTTCCAAGCGAAAATTGGGGACATTATTCATTTCCCTCAAAAATAATAGAAAAAGATAGCGATATACAAAAAAGACACATTATAGAAGAAAGAAAAAGACTTACGCAACAAGGAATCAAAAGCTATCTTGACAACGGAGATTTTGAATGGGAATTTGATGAAGAAAGAAAAGTAGCTTCCATATGGACTTTAAATCCAAGAATAGTAAATTCTATTATAAATGGTTATGATTCTAATGACGCCAAAAAGCTAATAGCAAAATATTTATTCCACTTGGAAGACGATGAAATCAAAAAAGCACTTATTATAAGAATGAGCTTTTTCTATAGATATAACGGGCGAGAAAAAGCTATTGAATATTTTAATCTATTAAAACCATATATAAATGGCTGGAGAAAAGAAGCAATAAATTCACAAGAACTTATTGGCGAACTCCAAAGCAAATATATAAAAGGTGATGTTGAACTTGCAATTCAAAAAAATAAAATTCAAATTGAGCTTTTTGAAGCTATTGAAAAGGAAGCAAAAGCATTAAGCCAGAATAATGATTCACAAAACACAGATAAAGATGAAATAAAAATACCAAACGGTATACTAATTTCCGGAAAATCCGAATTATCTATTAATGATTTATTGAATTGGATTAAAAGTAAAAAAAGCGACCATATTAGAGTCAAAACAGTAGAATACAATGCAGATGATCCGAAAGACTCAATTGCAAAATTAACCGAAGCCCTTGAAGAAGCAGCTTCATATTGGGGTATCGCAGGAAAAAGAACAATTCTTGATATATCCTCATATGAAAATCTTTTAACAGGAGAAACTTCACCTAAAAAACGTATAGCGATAGGAAGGTTTAAAAATCTTGCAGAAAATGCATCTAAAAATTATCACACAACTTTAGTTTTATCTGCAAATAAAAATCAAGAAGAAATAGAGCCTTCAGCTATTTCCGGTCAAAGATTTAACATAAAAGTAAAGCTTGATTCAAACCCTTTAACGGAAGAAGAAGATAAACAATTAACAGACGCAAAAGCTAAACTAAAAGAGTTAGATGAAGCAAAATATTATTTACAAGATTTGTTCTTAAGAAGAAGAATATATGCCCCCGATCACAAAAAGGGAGATAACTTTGATGCAATATATGAAAAGCTCATAAGCCATCCTTATGATGCATCTGGATTAATGCCCTCCGGATTATCGGATTCATCATACAGAAAAGAACAAGAAGAAGAAAGAAGAAAAGCTCAAGAGCGAGAAGAACTCGCAGACTATTTATTTAGAATTATGGTGTAGTAATGAATATATCAAAAATAAACCTGCAAAATACGATACAATACAAATCATTAAAAATACCTGCAAATCAAACACGAGGTAAAATAAATTTTACTTCAGATGATTCTTTTCAAAAAAGTAACAAAGACGACAATAACAAAAAAAATAGCAAAATCAATATTTCTCCAAAACTCATAGCTCTTATAGGCATTGGATTAGTTTCTTTGATTGCTTTTTTAAAATACAACAACAATAAAAAAATAAATAAAGAAACCATTGACCTTTATGACAAAATAACAAAAGCATTTAAAGACAATAGTGAACTTTCTTTAAACACTCAAAAAACTGTTGAATCTTTAAATATGAGCAATGCAATTCAAGAATTCTCGCCAAATAACGCAATGAATAACAAAGCGCTCAAAAGTTTAGAATATCTTATTGCGATGGACAGATGCAACATGTCCCCCAAGGGGTTAGAATTACCTGATATTATTGCGTTTAAAAATATGGATAATTCCGCTTGTTCGTGCTTAATAAGACGCTTATTTGAAAAATCTCCGGTTAATGTTATTGATATCGACTTTACAAAAGAACAAGAAAGTATAACAGAAACTATAGACAAAATGAGACAAAAACATCCTAATGAAAGAATTTTTATACATATTAAAAAACAAAATAAACTAGCAAAACGCATTTGCGGAAACAGTAAAGACAGAAATAAATTAATAAGTTTTATCTCAAGTTTAAAAACAAAAAATGTAAGTCTGTTTATCTCAGATAACTCTATTTTAAAAGCACTAAAATCCTCGAATCTTTCAAGAACAGATATAAACTTTAAAGTAATTGAACTTAATGAATTTTTAAGAGCCAGCTACTAGGAAATAAAATGAAAATATTGCCAATTAATCGTTTTCATAAAATTAAATTCACAAATAAACCAAGCAATAATGTTTCATCAAAAACAAAAGGACTAAAAAAAGAACAAGAAAGACAAGAAATATTAAGTTCTTTAATTACCGATTTATACGAAGACACATTTGCTGCTCAAACAACTTCTGTTGCTCAATTATCGGGAAGTTTTGATAAATTTAAAACAGAAATTGAAGAAATTAAAAAAGCTTTATCTGTACCCAATCCAAAAGAAAATAATAAAAACGAAGAAATTATTGAAGATTTCTTTAAAAGAATGAAGGAATTAAACGCTCAAAATAAAGGGTTTAAAAGAATATCCGGATACAATGGCATAAAAGAATACCTTAAAAAAACATTCGTTTTTAATTCCATGTTAAGAGAAAAAACCAGCCTAGGTGCAACAATACCAAATGCCTATTTATTTTTTGGACCGACCGGTTGCGGCAAAACGACCTTTGCGCTTGCGCTTGCCGAACAATCTCTTTCAAATATACTATATGTCACCCCCGACAACAGAGAACCGAAAGAAATAATGGACGAAATCATTAAAAAAGCTCAAATTGCCAAAGAAAGCTATGAAAAAAGCAAAGACAAAACAAGAACCATTATTCTTTTAAACGAGTTTGACACAATAGCATACCAAGATTCGCCAATTGTAGACGATTTAGTAAAATTTTTATCAAATTGCGCAGACAAATACAAATGTACGCTATTTCTTACAACAAATTTTCCACTAGATATTGATGAAAAAATTTTATCAAAAGATGTAATTCCGGAAGTTGTTGCAGTACCACCTGCAGACAGAGAAACAGCAAAACAAATAATTGAAAACCATCTTCAAAAGACCGGTAAGCCATTGATGACAACCGACAAAATTCTTGATGAATTGTTTAGCAAAAATTCTCAATACTCCAATGTAGATATCATAGATATCATAAATTATGTTCTTTTAGAGACAAAATATCCGGAAGAAGATGATATTTTAAGGGAAATTAAAAAAGGAAGAATTTCTCCTCATTTAAATTCCAACCTACTTGCAAGATTTGAAAACGAGAAAAATTTTTTTGGAGTTAATTAATTTTATTTTATAATAAGTCTCAAATGAAAAAGGTTTTTAATTTTTTAACAGGCTTAATAATTATTTTTTCAGTGCAATTTTTTTGTGCATACATCTTACGCATATTAAAAATAACTTTTCCTGCGCCAATTCTTGGGATTATTCTTTTATTTTTACTTTTAAAATGCAAGATTATAGAACCCGAAAAAATAGAGGATTGCTGTAATTTCTTGTTGAAAAATATGGTTTTATTTTTTATACCTCTTTTCGTTGGTATAATTACATACTCCGACATTATTTTAAAAAACTTTCAGACAATAATTGCAACAATTTTTATAACCACAACTCTTGTTATGGTTATTGTAGGGTTGTTTGTCGAAAACGTTATAAAATTTAAAAAATTAAACAAATATAGAAAAAATAAGGTATTATGACATATTTTGGTTTCATTTCAACATTAATTTTATTTTTTATATTTAATAACAAACTAAAAAATAATAAATTTTTTAAAAAAATACCGCCTATGGTGAGCGTGGGACTAGTTTTAATTTTAATTTTAGAAATTTTTAAAATAGACTATTCAACTTACTATAAATATGCAAGCGTTCTTTCCTTTATGATTGCGCCTGCAACCATAGCTCTTGCATACCCTTTGTATAAAAATTCCAACATCTTAACAGAAAACAAACGTGCGCTGTATCCTGCTATTATTATTGCAGCATTAGTTGCAATAATTTCAACATACTGTCTTGCTAAATTCTTTGGAGCAGAATTTAAAATAATAATGAGCTTAATTCCAAAATCTACCACAATGCCAATTGCGCTTGAAATATCAAAAAGCCTTGGAGGTTATTGCGAACTTACAGCTTGCATTGTTGCTATAACAGGCGTATTTGGAGGCATAACAGGTCATAAAATTTTAAAAACGTTAAAAATAAAAAGCGATGTAGCAATAGGGCTGGCATTAGGCTCTGCTTCACATGTCATAGGAACAGCTGCTTGTATAGAAAAGAAAAAAGAGAAACAAATCACATCAAGCACAATAGCACTAATTTTGACCGGACTAATAACAGCGTTAATAATTCCACTTATTAAAAAAATTCTTTAATTCTGCTTTGTTTTATTTTTATAAATAGTTTTATCCAAAAAAGGATTTACCAATTTTTCCATTAAAACATCTTCAACAAAATAATCAATTGGTTTTGCAAGCAAAATTAAAGCTATAAAACCAGATAAAGTAGCAACAAGACTCTTATTTATATTTTTATCTTTCAATATTTTTAAAACTGTATCTTTTCTTGCAATTGAAGCATTCTCATATTTCAAATTTGATTTTTCAAAATAACGCAAATATTTTTCAGCCTTGATAGCTTTTTCACTCGTCATGATATCTCTTGCTGTCATTGCCTGTTCTTCCAGATATCTAATAACGGGATTACTGTCTGACTTATTTTTAAGATACTTTACCATAGTGTGCTCAGGACCTTTTGGCTCAGCAAAAAACGACAATATTTTTGACAAAAAACCTTTTTTATTAATTCTTTTCTCGTTTATAAGAGCTTTTCTTTTAAATGCAGAAACCAAACCTTCGATAATATCATTGTTATTCTCTTTAGGATAATCGCTATGATACAAAAAACCTCTGGTGAATTCAATTAATTCCTTTTTATCTGTTGCACTTAACGCCCCTTTTTCTCCTGCAACATGAACACCGATTTTTTGCCCTGCTTTAATAGCTGCGGTAGGCAAAATAACACTTGCTAAACCCTGAAATATGGCTTGTCTTAAACTTCTTTTGGGGCTTGGATTATATATTTTATCTTCATTTTTATATTTATCATAAATATCAGCACCCAAATACAAAAGAGCAGGCACCCACAAAACAGTTCCCAAAGTAGGATTAATAGGACTAATTGCAGCCCCAACTTCATTTGAATACGCACACAATCTCAAAGGATATTTTGACAATGGGTCAGTCTTTTTAATTCGTTCAGGTGGCAATTTATTAAATACTTTAAAATACAATTTTTTATTTAATTCGTTCATAATGTCCTTTTAAAATGTCGGAAGATTATTTTAACAAAAACAAAGCAAAAACCATAGCCTTTATATTAATTGATTTTTATTGTAAATTTTTGTAAAATACAAGAAGGAAATGGCAACTTTTTAAATTTAGGTGTTTATTAAAATTTAGAAAGAATATAGGTGCTGATATGATACAACCATTAAAATATAGTAATAATATCAATTTTAAAGGTACATCACAAAAAAGCAATAATAACGAAAAATTTTCCCTACGAAAAGGGCTTGTAAGTGTTTTAAAAAGCTACAACACAGTAACATCAACAACCCAAGGAGTTCTAAGAGGCACTGCAGAAGGTATTGCTGCTGCAGGCATTATAGGGCTTATCGGAAAAAACATTAAACAAGCAAACTCCAACATTTTTGGCACCTTTGGCGGAATGATAAAAGATGCAGGAAAAGCCATAATAAATACAGCTAAATTTGTACCTGCACTTATTACAAAATCACCATTAGAAAATATAAAAACTGTTGTAAAACTACCTAAAGAATTTTATAAAACATATCTGAAAAATAGTTCAAAAACTGCAGCATTAGCTACTATAGGCGCAGTAGGCATTTTTGCCTTCCGAGCAATTCAAGGAAAAATTAACGGAAACCTTAAAAATGCAGATGTTGACCACGCTACGAAATCACAACATTATTAATTTAAGCCTTTAAAACAATTTATTTTGAAATGGTTCCGCTTCCAATAAATCTTCTATTTTGCAATCCAAAACATTGCAAAGCCTGTCTAAATTAAGATAAGAAGGTTGTGTTCTGCCTTTTGCCCAAGAGTAAACAGTCTGTTGGGGAAGTCCTAGTTCTTGCGCCAATTTATAAAGACTAAAATTCTTCTTTAATTTTGCCGTTTCTTTAATCTTTATTTTCATGATACTTAATTATATCTTAATTTAATTTGTTTTTACAAATTAAATATTTTTAACATCAACTATTTAGAGGAAAAAAACAATACCCCCTAAAGCAGAGAGTAAATGTTACGATATAATTAATACTATATTGTCATATCTAAATAAATTATTAAATAAAAAGTAAAAGGGATTTTACATATGAAAAAAATATTATTGTTTGTCTGCACTTTCATTGCAATCGCAGGATTATTAAATTTAAATAACGCAAACGCAAAAACAAACTATGTTGTACCAAAAGCACCTTATGTGTCACCTGCACTAAAACCATGCATCGCTAAATACAAACAAGAAAATTATACAGGCGCAATGCAAGACCTAGAAGAGCTTATCAAAAAAGAAAAGAATAATACTCTTGCTAAATATTATCTTGCGCTTTGCTATACACGCTTAGGCTACAAAGAAGAAGCGCAAACCCTATACAAAGAAGTTGTTGAAAAAGATGACAACGTAGCTCTTACACATTATTCACAAAGAGCGCTTGACTGTCTTGAAGACCCTAACAGCACAAAATGCGAAGTGCCAAAAGTAGCTACAAAAAAACAAGAAGAAGAACTTGATGATATATCAAAATTTATTCGTTCAGGGAAAAAAATTCACCCTGCTGCAATGGATAGAATTACAAAAGAAAGAATGGAACGCAAACTTCAAGAAAGCGAATACATAAGAAAACAACAAGAATCACAAGCACTTCCGCTAAAATCTGATGCTTCATTGCCGACCAATGAAGAAATAGCTTCCGCGCTAAATACGTTATCAAAAATAGGCATTAACCCGTTTTATCAAAACCAAACAGCATACAATCTAAATCCGACAAATTTACCTTTAAATCAAATAAACCCGATGATGTTGTTAAATAATAACAATATGTATGGTGCAATGCTTGGAAGTAACCAAAACCCTGAACTTACAAAAATGCTTCTGCTTAATTCTTTAACAAATCAACAAAATAACTACACAAACTACGGAATATAAAAATGGAAAACAACACAATCAAACTAAACACGGCAAAATTCGGAGAAATAGAAATAGACAAAGATTCTGTTTTTAATTTTGTGTCTCCAATAATCGGTTTTCAAAAACTTAAACAATATGCAATTATAGACTATAAGCCGGATTCTCCTTTTAAATGGCTTCAATCTCTTGAAGATAGTGAACTTGCTTTTCCTATTACATTATGCAGTTTTTTTGGAATAGACTATCAATTTGACATACCGGACGAAGAAGCAGAATTGCTTGAAATTGAAACGGCTGATGATGTTTTTGTTTGCAATATTGCAAATATACCTTCATCAAACCCGCAAGGTGCAACAATTAATATGCTTGCACCAATAATTATGAACATTAGAAATAAAAAAGCAATGCAAATAATTTTAAAAAACACTGATTTTGAAGTAAGATATAAACTTTTTGACAAAGAAAATACGGAAGAATAGCTATGCTGATTTTAACAAGAAAAATAAACCAAAAACTAATAATAAACGACAATATTGAAATTGTTATTCTTGAAAGTTACAAAAATTCCGTCAAAATTGGTGTAAATGCTCCGAATGACGTTCAAATATACAGAGAAGAAATTTATAATGAAATCAAAAAATCAAACAAGCAAGCACTTGGAATAGATATAGATTCATTAAACAAACTAAAAACAATTCAAAAACAAGGCTCTTTTGACGTCATGAAGAAAATTCATAAAAATGATTAACAACGAAAAAAAGGCTAAAGAATACTTTTATCAAAAAGAATACGATAAAGCTCTCGAAATTTTTGTTGAAAACGACAACAAATACGCCGCAGGGCTTTGCTGTTTAATGCTAAAAAAAGAAAATGAAGCAAAAATTTTTTGGAATTCAAACAAAAAAAATTGTCCCGCCTCAAGATTTGGACTTGTTGTTCTTGATTTAATAGAACTCAAAACAAATAAATTACCGAGTTTCTTTGAAACAAGGGCGCAACTTGAAATATACTTAAATTTATTCTTAGAAAACAATCTTATAGAGTGGGCAGAAAATCTTATAAGCTGTTGCGATTTCTTATACCAAGCAAATCCTGAAAGCTATAAATTTATTGCAAGAGCTTTATATTCTAACGGTTATTTTGACCTTGCAATTACTTTTTGTAAAAGAAGTTTACGCTTATTTTATTGTGATCCTGAGGCTTTTTTAATTTTATCGCAATGTTATTATCTAAAAGGTGAATTTGGAGAATCTCTCGACTGTATAAATAAAGTATTGAATATGGTGTATGACTATTATCCTGCAATTATTTTTAAAAAAATTATCTTAGACAAAATTAAAATTAAAAAAGGTGAAGTCTAAAACTTCACCTTTTTATATTATTTTATGCTTCTACTTCAGTTTGAGTTGTCCTTATGGACTCAACACCGCCTTTCGATTTTGAAAGCCCTTTTTCTTTGTACTTGCGAACTTGTCTGTCTAATTTATCGCAAACAAGGTCAATCGAAGCATACATACTTTCAGCTTTTTCTTCGACTCTAATTGTTTCGCCGCCGATTTTGCAGTTAATCTCAGCAATATGAGAATCACTAACGGAGGGGTTTTTAATTACGGATAAAATAGCGTCTATTGCATCTATTTGCTCATAATGCGCAGCTACTTTTCCTGCTTTTTCTTTGACGTAAGCTTTAATTGCATCTGTAATTTCGATGTTACGTCCGTTAACGTGGATGTGCATAAGTTTTCTCCGTTTCTAGCGCAGATTGTCTCCATCTCGCATTTATATATTATACCCTATTTTTAGTTTTTTTAAAAGCGAATTAACTCAAAAGTAAAATTAATTTACTAAATTTTTATGAAGTTGTATAATACTTAAATAAAAGAATTGAGGTAATTATGGAAAACGATTTGAAAGAACTTTTTAACGACGAAATTAAAAACATGAAAAACTACATCATGTTTGAAATCAAAGCTCGTCAAATAGAACTTACGCCGGAATTAAAAGCTAAAAATCGAACCCCGATTCCTCTTTCGATGGGAGCTCCTGTTGATCCGGTTCCGGATTTTGTTATAAATAAAGCAATTGAATATATGCACGTAAACCATTTACATACTTACACAACTCCAAAAGGAGAGGTAAAATTCCTTGAAGCAGTAGCAAAAAGAATGAAAGAAAGATTTAATGTTAATCTTAATCCTAAAAATGAAATTTTTTCACTCATAGGTTCAAAAGAAGGACTCGCAAATCTTATCAAAGCATTGGTTAATGCAAAGCAAAAAGAAGAAGAAAAAGACGTTATTCTAATCCCTTCTCCGGGATACGCTTCATATACTCAAATGATTAAAGTTGCCGGTGCAAGAGCTTATGGAGTTGAATTAAACGGACAAAACAACTTCACACCAAACATGGAAGAAGTTTTAGAAAAATATATAAAAGAAGGAAACGACCCTAAAAAAATAAAAGCGCTTTTAATTAATTATCCGAATAATCCCTTAGGATGTACTTGCGATTTTAATTATTTGCAACATTGCGTTGATTTTTGTCTAAAACACAACATTATTTTAATTTCCGATAACGCATATTGCGAAATGTATTATGATGAAAACTACAAACCACACTCTGCTCTTGAATGCAAAGGAGCAATGGATTGTTGTATTGAATTTTACAGTTTCTCAAAATCCTATGCAATGACAGGATGGCGCTTAGGCTGGGCATGCGGCAACAAAGACATTATCACAATGTTATCAAGGGCAAAATCAAGCGTTGACACAGGTGTTTTTAAAGTAATTCAATATGCAGGAGCTGACTTACTGGAAAGTCCCGAAGGTCAAAAATATATAGACGAACAAAATATAAAATTCAAAAACAAAATTCAAAAATTTGTTGACGGACTAAATTCTCTTGGCTACAAAGTAAAAATGCCAAAAGCAACATTTTATCTATGGCTTGAAATTCCCGAAAGATATGCGGATTGCAAGGCTTTTGCAGATGACATGCTGGAAAAATCAGGTATTGTAATAGTTCCAGGAACAGGCTTTGCAAAAAATGCAACAAGACACGTAAGATTATCCGTAGTTGCTTCAGATGAAGATTTAGCAGAAGTAATAAGACGTATGAAAGAAGATGGTTTTCATTTTTAAATAACTCAACAGTTTAATTGACTTTTTATTAAAAAAGAACAATTCTTAAAATGGAGACAAAATGAAAAAAATATCAATAATATTTTTTATATCCGCTTTTCTGTTTAATGTAGCTTTTGCAGATGTTCTTCCTTATTATATCAATTCACTCAGAAGATACGGCATAGGCTACACCAGCGTCACAAGTCCTACTGTGATGCGTCAAACCCCAAGCAATGACGGTAAGATACTGGAATCACTAAATTTTGACTACACAACAGGCGAGACAAGCTGTATAGAAAACAAAACAAGATGCAGTCAAGATGAAATTTTTGCTGCTTTCAGCCAATCAAAAAAAATAGCACTTTTGACAACAATAGATGAAACTGAAGGTTGGAGTATGGTTTGTTTTAATCAATCTCAAAACCCTGTATGTGGTTGGGTAAAAGAAGATGCAAAAAATAAATTCTATAACTGGAGCGATTTTTTTAATATTTACGGGAAAAAATACGGATTATATCTTTTTAAAGATCTCCAAAAAACAGATAAAATACTCTATGCAGCACCGGTAAAACAATCAAACACAACAGGCTCAATCGAACTTCCAAAAATGATAAGTCCATGGTTAATAAGGGGTAATTGGCTTCTTGTAAAAGTACATGATTTAAATAATCAAGTCAAAACAGGCTGGATAAATTTTAGAGGGAATGACGGTAAATTAAAACTTTTTGTTAAATTCTAATCTAAACTATAGAAAAAAAATATTTTTATGGTAACTTAAAATTAGAATTTAAAAAAGGATTTGAAATGACTACATTTTTTTATACACTACAAATTATAAGCGCAATATTTAGCGTTATGTTAATTTTACTTCATTCCCCAAAAGGTGATGGTATGGCTTCAATTGGAGCTGCGAGCCAATTATTCTCATCTCAAAAATCAACAGAAAAAGGATTGAATAAAGTTACATATTTTTTTGTAGGAATTTTTGTTGTTTCAACATTTGTTCTTGGATTTTTACTAAAATAATTTATTTTTTAATTGTTAATCTTTCCAAGAATCTTGCAAAACGAACGATAAAATTTTCTTCGTTTTTTGAAATAGAATCAACTAAAATCGTTACCATGCCTGCATTTTTACCGCCTAAAATATCACTCAGAGGTCTATCTCCAATCATAGCAACATTTTTTGGTGCAACATCAATATCATTACAAGCTTTAAATAAAACAACGGTATTTGGCTTTGCTGCTCTGGAATAAACCGGAATATCCGTTTGACTTTTTGCTTTTTGAATATAGTCAATATTTTTATTATTAGTAATTATAGCAAGCTTAAAATTTGTCTTTAAATCATCCAAAAACTGCAAAGTTCTATAAGCAAATTTTCCGCTTTTTGATTTCATCAAGGTTGAATCCAAATCGAAAAATAACGCTTTTATATTTCTATTTTTTAAATCCTCTACATCAATATCATAAATCGATTCAATATTATAATCAGGAACTAAAAACATACTTACTCCTTTATTCCAAGAGTTCTTGCAAGAGCATACTCAGCCTCTTTTATCCATTGCCAATCTTTACAATTAAACTCAATTACGACCTCATCATTAGTATTTGCAACGTCAACTTCGCCTTTTTTCTCGTGCAGAATTTTTACAACTTTTGCAACGACTTCAAAATTCGGCGTAATTATTTCTATTTCATCATTTAAACAAATTTTATTTTTAATTAATATTTTATATTCACTATCACTGATTTTACCTAAAAATACCCCCAAAAAGTCCGCTCCTGCAAGTCCTTTAGATATATCATAAGAATAACTTGATGAATTATTATCACCCAAGAAAAATCCTTCCGTATAGCCCCTGTTGCCTGCTTTTTTTAATTCAGAAAAAGCAAAATCAAAATCCCACTTACCATCTATTACTTTTCTATATGTTTTTGCAACTGCAGAAACATAATAAAGGCTTTTTGTTCTTCCTTCAACTTTAAATGAATCTATGCCTATGTCTTTTAAATCTTTAATATATTTAACTAAGCACAAATCCTTAGTTGACATTATATGTGTGCCTTTGTCATTTTCTATTATTTCATAAGGCTCATCAGGTCTTGTTTCTTCTAATAATTTATAGCTCCATCTGCAAGCTTGAGCGCAATTTCCAAGATTTGCTTTCCTCTTTCCTTCTGTCATATAATCAGACAAAAGACATCTTCCGGAATACGCCATACACTGAGCGCCATGAACAAACATTTCAATTTCTATATCAGGCACTTCTTTTCTTATTTTTTCAATCTGTTTAAAAGAAAGCTCTCTTGCTAAAATAACTCGGCTTGCACCCATATCTCGCCAAAATTTTACGGTTTCAGAGTTTAAAATATTTGTTTGGGTTGAAATATGAATATCGATATTAGGAAAATTTTTTTTAATTATACGATATACCCCAAAATCACTAATAATAAATGCATGAGGCGAGGCTTCCTTAATTATATCAACTTTTTCTTCCAAATTTTTAATATCGTCATCGTAAGCGAAAATATTAAACGTACAATATACTTTTTTATTTAAAGAATTTGCTAATTCAACCGCACTTTTAAGATTGGTTTCATCTATAAGCTCGCCTTTTCTTAAAGCACGCAAAGAAAAATCCTTCAAACCCAAATAGCAAGCATCTGCGCCATATTGAAAAGCATATTTCATTTTTTCTATGCTGCCTGCAGGCATTAATAACTCGGTCATAGCTAAATTTTATCACAAAAAGATTTTGTGCTATATTAAAATCATAAGAAAGAGGAGAAAAATATGAAAAAAACACTATTAACTGCTTTATCCGTTCTTTTTCTTTCAGGAGCAGCTTTTTGTGCTTCCAATCAAACGGATATTTTAACACTTTTTTCTACAAAATCAAACTCGGATAATAAAATCTGGGTAGGAACATTTCAACTTGTGTTCAATGATATGAAAAACAATATCATAAAACACGACATTGAATTTGTAAAAGAAAAACCGACAAAAGAATTGAAGGGTCTTAACTCGGAAGAATTTAAAGCTGATATGTTAAACCCTGAATCTTATTACACAAGCTATGGTGAAACATCTCCGGAAGCAAAGGAAGAAATCAAAAAAGCAATTCAAGAAAAATTCAACGAAACAAGCGACATACTTGATTCAATGGATTGGACAAAAGGTCTTGGAAAATATTATGCTTATGCAATGTTAAAAAAAGATTTTGAATTTTTAAATGAATTTGATAAACTTGAAAATTCAAAATTCAATAATTCAAAAGAAAAATACGAATTTTTCGGAATAAATAAAGACTCAAACAAAATTCTTGATGACAATGTTGCAGTTCTTTTCCATAATGATGACAACGATTATGCGGTAAGACTTTACACCAAAAATGACGACATAGTTTATCTTTATAGAACAGATAAAAATGATTCCTTCGATAAACTTTTTGACAAAATGCAAAATGAAAGTAAAAAATACGAAGGAAACAGATTTTTCCTAGCGCAAGACACGCTTAAAGTTCCAAATCTAAACATTAAATCCGAAAGAAAATATAAAGAACTTTGCAACAAACAAATAAAAGGTACTGATATAATGTTTTCGGATGCAATCGAAACAATACAACTAGAATTAAATAACAAAGGCGGAAAAGTTAAATCAGAAGCTGCTATTATGACTAAAATGTGTGCGCTTCCACCTGCTGATACAAAAGCAAAACCAAGAAATTTTGACTTTGATAAAACATTTGTTATGTTCTTAATAGACAAAAATAAAACCAACCCTTATCTTGCAATAAGAGTTAAAGATTTAAAAAATCTTACAAAATAATGTTATAAAATCAAAATGTCGGGAATTAACATTATGTCGGGTTGACGTTCGGGGAGATAAAAGCCCTCGACTGCTCCCGTTGAAGATTAGTGTTAATCAAAGATTAAAAGCTCCCTTAAAGGGAGCT
Organism: Candidatus Gastranaerophilales bacterium; assembly: GCA_944325185.1. GTDB lineage: Bacteria > Cyanobacteriota > Vampirovibrionia > Gastranaerophilales > Gastranaerophilaceae > RUG14156. The sequence goes on from CALUZA010000041.1 coordinate 37,409, forward strand.
TTTAAATTATAAAATCTCTTTTAATTTATTAATAACAAATTGAGCTGCGCCTTGCTGATTTGAAAAACATTGCTTACAGTTTTCAGATACTTTATTATAAAATTCTTCATTATCAATTAATTTTTCTAAAATCAAATAAAGTTCATGTTTATTTTTCACAACAAAACTTGCGCCTGCTCTTTCTAAAATTGCATAAATATCCCTAAAATTTTTAATCGAAGGACCTGAAACAGTCGGTTTAGAATATATTGTTGCTTCAAGAGGATTATGCCCCCCTGTTTTATTAAAACTGCCCCCAATAAATGCAACATCAACTATTTCATATATTTTAGACAATTCACCCAAAGTATCCAAAATAATAATATCATTTTTGGAAAAATCATCTTTTTTTGTCCTAAAACCATATTTGAAGCCGGTATTTTTAACAAGCTTTTCCACTTCTTCAACTCTTGTCAAATGTCTTGGTGCAAGTATCATTTTTAATGTTTCATTTTTTTCTTTCAATTTCTTATAAGTATCGAGGACAATTTTATCTTCACCTTTATGAGTTGAAGCAGCTATAAATACCTTTGAAGATGAATTTAGCGAAATATCACATTTTTTTCTTTCAATTTCAAATTTCAAATTTTTCATTACAAAAACTTTATTGTCGTCAATCCCTAGAGAAACAAATCTGTCATAATCAAGCTCGCTTTGACAAAATACCCCGCTAAAACAATTCAAAACAGTAGCAAAAATCTTTTTAAATCTCAAATATGAAGGGTAAGATTTATCCGAAATTCTACCATTTATTATATATAAAGGAATTTTTTTATCTTTTGCACAAAAAGCAAAATTAGGCCAGATTTCCGTTTCCGCAATTAAAATAACGGAAGGATTAATCTTTTCCAAAAACTTTTCAACGGCCTCATATACATCTAAAGGAAAATAAGTTATAAAATCAACTAATTCAGCGTATTTCTTTTTTGCAAGTTCTTGACCTGTTACCGTTCCTGTTGTCAAAACAAGCTTATAGTCAGGAAAAGAAGCTTTTATCCTTTTGATTAAATTCTCCAAAGAAACTACTTCGCCAACCGATACCCCATGAAGCATAATCACTTTATTAGTAAAATTTGGACAATCAAAATCAGCAAATTTTTCTTTAAGAGGAATTGGCGGTTTATTTTTAATTTTTCTTATGATATCTACCAATGGGATGATTTTTTTTGCCGTATTCAGATCGACGGAACGACAAAAAGCTTTAAATATAACTTCAAATTTATCCTGATTCATAACCTCTCCTGCTATCACCCTATTATACAATAAAAAAATGCCGAATTAACATTATACTTTATTGCAATATAAAAAATTTTTCTTTTTTTTAATAATTTATTAAAAAGAGAGGTAAAATTGTCTACGCTAGAACTTGAATCAAGAAATATTAAATTTGAAAATTTTGTTCACACATTAGAAAACGAAGATCTGTTCGGAAAAGCCACAAGAGTTGATGAAATACTAAAAAGCGGAGTTTTAACAGGCAACGAAGCTCTTGGAATGGTTAGCCTAAACAAATTATCATCAGTTGTTAAACTAAAAGAAAAAGACGGATACAAACATGATGTAATTATGCTAGGCTCAAACTCATATCTAAACATACAAAACCATCCAAAAGTTTTAAAAGCATCAAAAAAAGCGCTTGAAAGATTTGGAATGGGGATGGGTGCTGTTTCAAATTATGCCGGAATAAGTGATTTACATAAAACTTTAGAAAATAAAATAGCAAAATTTTACGGAACCGAAGATGCAATAGTTTTTCCTTCGGGATACGGTACAAATGTTGGTGTTATTTCAGCATTATGCAACAGTGAAGATATCATAATAAACGACAGTGCAAATCACGCATCAATTTTTGACGGATGTCAACTGTCAGGCGCTCAAATTAAAATTTATCCTCATAGAAATATGAAATATCTGGAAAAGATACTAAGCAGAATTCCTGACAACATAACAGGCAGACTAATTATAACTGATGGTGTTTTTTCAATGGATGGAGATATTGCTCCCTTGGATGAAATAGTTACATTAGCCGAAAAATATAACTGCAAAATTATGGTAGATGACGCACACGGTATAGGTATTGTAGGTAAATCCGGCAGAGGATCAAGCGAATTTTACAACGTAAGAAACAAAATCGACTTGAATGTAGGAATGTTATCAAAAGCACCCGGAGGTCTTGGCGGATATTGTGCTGCAAAAAGAGAAATAATACAATATCTTAGACTATACGCAAGAACATACTTTTTCTCAACCGCCTTAAGTGCGCCTGTTATAGGGGGTCTTATAGAAGTTTTCAACCTTTTTGAAAAAGATAAAGCAGGCAGAAAAGAACTTTTAGAAAAAACCTCTTATCTTAAAAACAAATTAGAAAAAGCAGGCTTTAACATAGGAAACGCTCAAAGTGCAATAATTCCGGTTATGATATATGATGAAACCAAGTTATTTAGACTATATCAAGAGCTTAGAATTGAAGGAGTTTATGTTAATATAGTAACTTATCCCGCCGTAAGAAGAAAAGAATGCAGATTAAGACTTTGTGTTATGAAAGATTTAAGCTACCGAGAAATAGACAAAGCAGCAAATTTGATTATTAAAAAAGGTAAACAATATGCAATAATTTAGACAATATATTTTTTTAACATACTTTGATTATATATGTTAAAAATAAATCAAATAACAAAAAATAAACCAAACATAAATAATATTGTCGAAAAAGAAAATATACCAAACAAAAATACAAAACGAAAAATTAAGTATTTTTTCGATGACAAAAATCCAAAACAAAGAATTAAGCATTTTTTGGATGGCAAAAGCTTCATGGCTCAAAGAAATATACCTTATCATTCTTTAAGTCCGACCATCCCAAATGATGCTTTTTATGTAAGAATGAACGGCTACGGGACCAATGAAAATTGGGCGCAAGAAATGCGCAATTTAACTTACATTATAGCTGATGACATAAGAACAAATGAAGATTTTGATGAAATATTAATAAAAATTGAAAGAGATATAAGAAGAATAAATTCAAAAGAAGAATTCGGAAGAAGACGAATAACTCAATGGGCTTTTGTTTTAGCGCCTGAAGGAAGAGGAGAAGAATATTACGAAAAATATAAAAGCAAACTTGGAAGGCTAAAACCTTATGAAGCTATATATGTTACAAGCAATATTGAATATTTAGATGCCAACACATGTAAAATCTATATGAATGATTTTGGAAATATACGTATTAATTATGGCTGGAACCCAGGAAATAGAGGCGGTAATTTAAAATTAGCAAAAAAAGAATTTGAAAAACTCCGCTCAATCAAAAATCCGACAGATGAAGAAATTAATCGTTCAGTTGCAACAATACATTGGTTAATTGCTCAAGAAAGCCCTTATGAAAGAGGAAATGATTCTATTGCAAATGTTCTAACAAAAGCAATTTATCTTGCTTACGGGATGAAAATAAGTCCGATAAAAGAAGGTAAAAGTTTTGATTTTGAAGCATTCTATAGCGATTTAGGCGAATACATTAAAAAATATCCTGATTTATTTGAAATTCCACCTCATAGAGAATAAATTAAAATTTGTAAAACAAAAAAAATTTATGGCAATTATTTTTTTTATAGTGTTTTAAGAAAATATGATAAATATTAATTCAAACCAACCAAAAATATGCGGTCATACACTTAATAGAATTTCACAAAAAAAAGCAGCTCAAAAAGCTGCACAAGAAACAATTTTATCTGGCTCAGATAAAGCACTTGAAGCTTATGGAAACTACGGCAGATTATTAATATCAAAAAGAAAAAATAAAACCGCAGAAAAACCTGAAATTCCAAAAGACGCCTTTTTCATAAGAATGAAAGGATATAGAAAAAATGAAGCTTGGGCAGAAGAAATTATTGAACTTACCCAAATGATTACATCATTAATAGAAGAAGATGCGGATTTTAATGAAATTTTAGAAGCTACAGCAGACGGTATACAAAAAATATATGATAGCGCAGACTTTGGCGCTCCCAAAAATAAAAATTTAGGTTTTATAATATATGAAAATAACAGAGGTTGCGAATACACTAAAGAATATTTAAAATGGCTTAATGGTTTAGATATTTTAGAAGGCAAATCTCCACGCTCAAACGAAGAATACTTAAGAGCAAACGTCTGTAGAATTATGAAATTAAGACCCGATACAAACGGTTACTATAAAATTATTGTCGAAAGAGGCAATGGAGCTCCAAGAAATCTGCAACTTGCAAAAAAAGAATTTGAAAAACTACGCTCAATTAAAAATCCGACAGATGAAGAAATTAATCGTTCAGCTGCAACAATACAATGGTTAATTGCTCAAGAAAGCCCTTATGAAAGAGGAAATGATTCTATTGCAAATGTTCTAACAAAAGCAATTTATCTTGCTTACGGGATGAAAATAAGCCCGATAAAAGAAGGTAAAAGTTTTGATTTTGAAGCATTCTATAGCGATTTAGATGACTATATTGAAAAATATCCAAATTTATTTGAAATTCCACCTCATAGAGAATAAATTAAAAAAGCCCCTTTTGGGGCTTTTTTAATAAGCATTTAAATATGAATCCAATTCCCATTGAGTTACATAAGTTCTATATTTATCCCATTCAATATTTTTTGCCAGCTTAAATTCATTATATATATGTTCACCCAAAGAATCTTTAACTACTTCATCTTGCTTTAAAAGCTCAACTGCTTCGTACAGAGTTCCTGGCAAAGATTCAATATTTGCATTTTTTAATTCTTTTGGAGTCATTTCATATATATTTTCTTCAACCGGAGCAGGTGGTTCAATTTTATTTTCAACACCATCCAAAATCGCTCCCAATATAGAAGCAAGAGCCAAATAAGGATTGCAAGAAGGATCCGGAGAACGAAGCTCAATTCTTGTTGCAACACCACGTTTAGCAGGAACTCTAATTAATGCAGAACGATTTGCAAGGCTCCAAGCTAAATAAACAGGTGCTTCATAGCCCGGAACAAGTCTTTTATAGCTGTTTACAATTGGATTTGTAACAGCTGTAAAAGCTTTAACATGCTTTAGCACACCGCCTATTGAATATAAAGCTTCTTTTGATAATTGATATTCATTTTCGGGTGCATAAAATACATTTTTGCCGTCTTTAAATAAAGATAAATTGCAGTGCATTCCGGAACCATTTATTCCATAAATCGGTTTTGGCATAAATGTTGCATGCACTCCATATTCAGTTGCAATGCTCTTTACAACATATTTAAAAGTTATTATATTATCAGCAGTTGTCAAGGCATCAGCGTATTTAAAATCAATTTCGTGTTGTCCGTCAGCAACTTCATGGTGAGAAGCTTCTATTTCAAAATCCATAGCTTCAAGACTTCCAACAATATCACGTCTTATATCTTCAGCCATATCAGTGGGGGCAGCATCATAATATCCGCCTTTATCATGAGGTTTTGTAGTAGCTTCTCCATTTTTATCCAATTCAAATATAAAAAATTCAGCTTCAGGACCAACATTCATTTTATAGCCCAATTTTTCAGCACGAGCAATCATTCTTTTTAAATTGCATCTTGGACAACCTTCAAAAGGAGTTCCGTCTGCATTATGAATGTCACATATAATTCTTGCAACATTTTCACCATCCCTTTCGCACCACGGCAAAATTGTAAAAGTATCCAAGTCAGGGAAAAAGTACATATCCGAAGTTTCTATACTACGAAACCCTTTAATCGATGAGCCATCTAACATAATTTCGTTATTCAAAACCTTGTTTAATTGGCTAATCGGCAACGACAAATTCTTAATTGTCCCGTTAATGTCACAAAATTGCAACCTGATAAATCCTACGTTGTTTTCTTCGCACAGTTTTACGATTTTTGATTTTTTTTGGGTATCTGACATGTTTCCTCCTAAAAATACCTCTTTTTAACTACTCTTTTAAAACAAGGTTTTAAAATATAATTAAAATACTATACGAAAATTTTAAAAAATGGCATTTTTTTAATATAAACTTAATATCATTTTTTATTTAACAAGATATGTTCCAATAAAATCGTTCTCTAAATCAATTTCAATTATCTTATATGCACCAGAGTCAGAGTATTTTTCAGTTACTATGTGATAAATTCCATCTTGTAAAATTTCAATTTCTTCACCATAATGGCCGGAAACAATAACTTTAACATTCTTATATTTATCTAATATTTCTTTATAATTTTCAACTTTAGCGGTTTCTATCCATTTTGATTTTGTTTCAAGTAAAGGAAAATGCTGCAAAATAATTACGTTTTTATTTTTATTCTTTTCTAAAATTTTATTTAACCAAAACAACTCTTCTTTTGAATAATAACCGTTTGAAGAACGAAAATATTGTTTGGAGCCATCCATTACAATAAAAAGGTTTCCTTTTGATTTAAATGTAAAGTTGGGTTTGCCGCTATGACGCCACCACAATGCACGTCTAACTCTTTTTAAATAATACTCCTTATTAATTCCGGTGCTTGATAAAACATCAGAATTTCCTAATAAAACAATAGTTCTTTTATTAACTTTTCTCAAAAGATAAGTAAAATAATTAAGATTTTCTATGCTTGCCTTTTCGATGTTATTCCCACCAAAAACAACGAAATCTACATCTTTGTATGAATTTATTTCTTTGATTGTCTCTTGGAGCTTATATGCATTTTGTTTATTTAATCCAATATCGGTTATCTGAATAAATCTTACTTCTGAAGCAAAAACCGACACATTAAACAAACTAAAAAACAAGAATATAAAACAAATTTTGAAAAATAATTTCATAAATATAGAATAATATAAAAACCTTTTATTTGCTCACTAATTTACAAAATGTTAAAATCTTGTCTTACAAAATAGCAATTTTGCCATATTCTTGATAATATTAAACCTGCCCCATAAAATAGAAAGGGTTTTTAATTATGAGGAAGATTTTAGCTTTGGTTTTAACAACTGTTTTCACTATGGCAAACGCAAATGCCACAAATGTTGATGCATTTATGGACAAAAACATTGCCCCAATATCAGATTTTATTGCTAACATCATTTTTTATAAAATAAACTTTTTTGGGCAACAAGTTCCATTGATTATATTTTGGATTTTAATTGCCGGAATATTTTTTACGATATATTTTAAAGGCATTGCAATTTGGGGTTTTAAACATGCTATTGAAACCGTTTCAAAACCTGCGGAAAAAAGTGAAAACGGATGTGGCGAAGTTTCATCATTCCAAGCCCTTGCAACAGCCTTATCCGGAACAATAGGAATCGGAAGTATTGCAGGAGTCGCAATCTCAATTTCAATAGGCGGTCCCGGAGCAGCATTTTGGATTTTTGCAGGCGCAATCTTGGGTATGTCAATAAAATTCGTGGAAGCAACCCTTGCAGTAAAATATAGAAGATTTAATGAAGACGGTTCTGTCTCAGGTGGTCCTATGCACTACATAGCACACGGTTTAACTCGTCGCAAATTACGTTGGCTTGGACAACCTTTATCTGTGCTTTTTGCTATTCTTTGCATAGGCGGAGGTATAACAGGCGGAAACATGATACAAATAAATCAATCTACACATCAATTCTTGTTTATTACAGGCGGAGAAAACAGCTTTATGCACGGTTCAGGCTGGATTTTCGGACTTGTTATAGCAATTCTTGTAGGAATGGTTACAGTTGGCGGTATTAAAAGCATAGCAAAAATTACAACAATACTTGTTCCTACAATGTGCATTATGTATATTGTATCAGGTTTAATAGTTATATTTGCAAACATTTTAAATATTCCAAGCGCAATAGCTTTAATTTTAAGAGAAGCTTTTCACCCTACTGCAGTTGCAGGTGGAGTATTCGGAACAATAATAATCGGACTGAGACGTTCTGTTCAATCCAATGAAGCAGGAACAGGAGCAGCAGCAATAGTTTATGCAACAGCACAAACCAAAGAACCCGTATCACAAGGTTTTGTTGCTTTACTTGAAACCTTTTTAACAGGAGTCTTGTGCTTATTTACATCATTTGCAATAATATTCTCTGGTGCATGCACACATGCTGCAAAAGAAATTTCAGGTATTGAACTTGCATCAAATGCTTTTCAATCAGTAATTCCATTTTTCCCAATTATATTATCATTAGTTGCGATAATGTTTGCACTTTCTACACTGATTTCTTGGGCATATTACGGACAAAAAGCTTGGACATTCCTATTTGGAGAAGGCAAAAAAAGAGCCTTGGCATTTAACCTAATATATTGTGTATTCATTGTAATAGGATCGGTTATGAATGTTAAATCAGTTATCGAAATAACAGATGCTATGATGATTGCAATGTGTGTACCCAACATAATTGCCCTGTACATTTTATGTCCCGAAATTAAAAAAGACCTAATTGAATATTGTACAAAATACAATATATGCAAATTGTTCAAAAAAGAAGAAAAAACTGCGTAATATAAAATAAACAATAATAAAAAACTCGGGTTAATGACTCCCGAGTTTTTTATTATTAACTTATCTATCAAACTATTTTGAAGTTAATTTATTGATAGCTTTAGTTAATCTTGATTTTTTTCTGGCAGCGGTATTTCTGTGCAAAATACCTTTACTTACTGCTTTGTCACATAGTTGGTACACTTTAGAAATTGCAGCATTTAATTCAGCTTTGTCTTCAGAATTTGCAACTGCCAATGCTTTTTTAACAGCAGTTTTAATGCTTGTTTTAAAAGCAACATTTCTTTCAGTGTTTCTTTGAGCAATTAGTACTCTTTTTTTTGCAGATTTAATATTTGCCATTTTTCATTTCCTTTCACAAAATTACTAACGTATCTTGCGAGGTTTTAAGTGAGTACTTATATAATACTCAAAAAGATTTTTTTTTGCAATTTTCCGTTTTATTAATTTGACATTCTCGTAATCTTAAAAAATTTTGTTTTTTCGTCAATCATTTCCGAACCTAGCCAGTGGGCAATAAGCTTCCCGTTTTTATCATAAATAAACTGTTCTTCACCGTCAACTTCAAAAGCCACATTAATTATATTTCCATACCTTGAATACCCAAAGGTTCTCCTTGGAAAAGATTTTTTTTCAATAATGTCAAATTTAACAAGATTGCCCAAAATATTATAATAATAAACTCTTTCAGGCTCATCCAAATATACAATAGCATAAGATAAAAGTGTTTTTCTTAAATAAAAAGGACAAATTGTTCTTTTATTTTCAACTATATATTGTTTCTTTTCAATCAAATTAAGATTTTCTCTATAATTTTTATCCTTAAGATAATCTCTAAATAAATCTTTTTCAATCTTTTTTTGAATATCTTTAAATGCTTCTACTTTAGCACTTGCTTCATTATATTTAATCCCAGCCTTGACGGTATCTTGAGCAAAAGCAAAATTAAAAATTAAAATAACAAATAAAAATAAAAACTTTTTCATTCAATTTCCTTTAAAATATCATCACTATTTTTTATCAATTTTATGTCTTTATTACTTCTAAAATATGTCAATTGCCTTTTTGCAAAATTTCTTGTATGCTGTTTGATTTTTTCCTTTGCCTCATTAAAATTACAATAAATTCCTTTTTCTAAATCATAAAACTCCTTATAACCGATTGTATTTTCAAGAACTTTCGAATTAGGATATTTTTGTTTATTTTGTTGCCATTCTTCATACAAACCAGCCTCAAACATTAAATCTACTCTTTTATTTATTCTTTCGTACAATTCTTCTCTTTCAAAACTGCACATAAACCAAGCCGATTGGAATTCGGTATTATCAGCCCTTTGACATTTACTCACAGGCTTTTTCAACATTTCGCACATTTCAAGTGCCCTTATAATTTTATCTTTATTATTCGGATGAATTTTCTTGGCCCTATCTTCATCTAATAAATTTAATTTTTCCCATAAAACCCTGCTTTCGTGTTTTGACAATTCATTTCTCAATTCCCAATTAGAAGGACAATCCAAAAGTGCCTTATTTCCGAGCAAATTTTTTATATAAAACCAAGTTCCACCGCACACTATAACATTTTTATCTTTATTTTTAATTTCAAAAATAGCCTTTTTGGCATATTCAACAAAATCACCGGCACTAAACTCAATATCAGGTTCAACTATATCAATCAAATGATGCTTAACATTATCCATTTCAACTTTTGTCGGTTTTGCCGACACAATATCAAGACCTTTATACACTATTCTTGAATCAGCACAAATAATTTCAGCATCAATTATCTTGGCAAGTCGTATCGCTAATATCGTCTTGCCTGATGCCGTCGGTCCTGTTATCACAATGATTTTTCTGCTCATAGTAATTAAATATTAACATAATTACATAAGCTACAAAATATATGTAAATAAATAAAAACAAAATTGCAAAAATAATATTTGGCAACGTTATTGCTCTTATAATATTTAAAAAACCGGAAATAAAACATATTAAAAAATAAATTCCAAATACGGGAATAAAATTTTTAAATGTAAAACATAAAGAATTTTTAAATGCAATAAACACCTTTAGAAAAATATTTATTTTTATTTCTTGAGCAAGAGCAGGAGGCATAAATAAAAAGAAAAAATTAAAAACAGCTATAGCAAGCATAAAACTCAATTGCCAACCATAAATCACATAAAGCTGTTCTATTGAAAGAGTTTTAATATAATTCATAAAAGAATTTTGTTCGGGAGTCATATTAAGAATGTCTTTAAACAAAAAATCAAGACTGCCAAAAAAATATTGGGCAAATCTTCCAACCAAAAAAAGAATAGTAACCAATAATACTGAATATAGAAATAAACTGAATGCAACAGGTATAATATTTTTTCCTGCACCATCAAAAAATATTGCAGAAAAATTCTTTTCTTTAATTTTTTCTTTTTCAGTTGATTCCTTTAAAACATTAATCCAGCCGGCAATAAAAACTGCTGCGAATAAAAACAAACAAATTGATAATATAACTGTTGTAATTATTGACTTTGCCGAAAATATATATGGTAAAAGAAAATTAATTGCAATTAAGAATAAAACAAAAAACAAAACAATTGCAGAATTTTCATTTACCGTATCAAATGATTTTTTAACTAAACCTGAAAACATTTAAATTCCTCTGCTAAAAGCATTTATACTTATTTAGATTTACATTTTTTATAATCTAATCTATTATTAATATTAGTATCGAACAATTAAAAAAACAAGGTAAGAAATGTTAAGATTTTCAAAAAAACATACCTATTCTGGCGTGCTAATTTGTGTAGAAGGAATTGACGGTTCAGGAA
>CALUZA010000042.1 GCA_944325185.1 Candidatus Gastranaerophilales bacterium
AACAATCAGAAGACCATCCACTGAAAAATCATATTGATTATATCAACCTATCTGATTTAATGTCATTTGATTTAAAAACATTTGATAAACAAATTAATCTTAACTTTAAAAAAAAACTAAAAATTGAGAGTAAGTATCCTCTTGAAAAGATTAAAAATCTTATCAATATTGAATATGGAACAAGAATAGTAAAAGGGAAAGAAGTTGGCAGTAAATATCCTGTATACGGCGGCGGCGGTGAAACCTTTAGAGCAAATGAATTTAATAGAGAAAATTGTTATATTATATCTCGCTTTGGTATGTCACCAAAGTGTGTCAGGTTTGTTAATGATAAATTTTTTCTAAACGATTCTGGATTTACAACAAGTATAAAAAATTCTAATTGTAAAAAGAGTTTTTTTGATTTATTGCTTGAAACATATCAAGAATTAGTGTTTTTGTGTGGAAGAGGCGTCGGACAAAAAAATATAGATATTGAATTATTTAATAATATTAAACTCCCACTTCCTCCAATGAATATTCAAGAAGAAATTGTTAAGGAAATACTAGCATTAGAAAGCCTTTGCAAAAATAATACAGAAAAAGTCAATGTTTTACAAAATAATATAGCTAAAGTGTTAAAAACGGATGCAAAGGAAGAAAAAATAAATAAATATTTATTGATGCCTGTTAAAAGAGGGAAATCGCCAAAATATTCATATAAATCTGATATTCAAATATTAAAGTCGGGACAAATAAGAGGACTGAAAGAATTTGATTTTTCTAAAAAATATTATGCTGATAAATCTATGACTATTGATGAAAGATTATTGCAACAAGGTGATTTGTTAATAAATTCTACCGGGGTTGGAACTGCTGGGCGAGTTAATTTATTTAATTTAAATGGTAAATTTTTCGTAGATAGTCATGTTGCTATTTGAAGATTAAACAAAGAATTGTTATTACCATTATATGCTTTGTATCAATTATACTATTTTGTTGGATTTAAAAATATTGAAAAAATGGCAACCGGACAAAGTGGGCAAATAGAACTTGCTCCAGATACAATTGGAAACATAAAAATACCCGTTCCATCAATACAAGAGCAAAAAAGAATTGTTACTGAAATTATTCCGATAGAAAAAGAAATAGAAAAATTACAAAAAGAAATTGACGAAATACCAACAAAAAAACAGGCAATTCTTGATAAATATTTAAAATAATTTTTATATAATAAATGCCAAGGCTAAATAGCTTTGGCATTTATTATATATCAAATTAAAATTTATGTTCCTTCTGACCAAGTATTTAAGTATCTTTCTTGCTCAGGGGTAAGAGTGTCTATTTTAATTCCCATTGATTTTAGTTTTAAGCTTGCAATCTCTTCATCTACGCTATGTGGCAGAGTATATAATTTATTTTCAAGTTTGCCCTTGTTTTTAACTATAAATTCCATTCCAAGTGCTTGATTTGCAAAGCTCATATCCATAACAGATGCAGGGTGACCTTCTGCGCAAACCAAGTTTACTAATCTTCCTTGAGCTAATACATATATGGATTTACCGTTATCTAAAACCCATTCATCAAGGTTGGGTCTAATATTTTTATATTCAACAACATGCTTTTTAAGTCCGTTAACATCTACTTCAACGTCAAAATGTCCTGCATTTGCGACAAAAGCGCCCGATTTCATAGTAAGCATATTTTCTGTTGAAACAACATTTATATCTCCTGTAATTGAAAGGAAAATATCACCTATTAAAGAGGCTTCCGCAATTGGCATTACTCTATATCCGTCCATTACTGCCTCAAGAGCTTTAAGCGGGTCAACTTCCGTTACTATGACGTTTGCTCCCATACCTCTTGCTTTTGCCGCTGCGCCTCTTGAGCACCAGCCATATCCGCAAACTACAAATGTTTTACCTGCAAGTAATATATTTGTAGCTCTAATTATTCCGTCAAGGGCACTTTGACCTGTTCCGTAACGGTTATCAAAAAGATGTTTTGTTAAGGAATTGTTTACTCCAAGCGCCGGAAATTCAAGTTTTCCTTCTTTTTCCATTGCTTTTAATCTTATAATTCCTGTTGTTGTTTCTTCGCATGAACCGATTATGTTATTTAAAAGTTCTCTTTTTTTACTGTGTATTGTTGCGACTAAATCACAGCCATCGTCAATAACAAGATGAGGTTTGTGGTCTAAAACACAATTAATATGCCTGTGGTATGTTTCAGAATCTTCTCCTGCTATTGCAAAAACAGGAATACCATAATATTTAACTAATGCTGCAGCAACATCATCTTGTGTTGAAAGAGGGTTTGATGCTGCTAAAACCGCATCTGCTCCGCCTTCTTTTAGGGCAATACACAGAGCAGCTGTTTCTTTTGTAACATGAACTGAAGCGGTTAATCTTAAGCCTTCAAAGGGTTTTTCTTTTCTAAATCTTTCTTTTATCGAATTTAGAACAGGCATATCTTTTTGAGCCCATTCAATATTCTTTTTGCCTTGTTCTGCAAGGTTTATATCTTTAATTTCATACTTCATCATAGTTTGCATTTTCTACTCCTTTTTAATTAGAATTTTAGCACAAAAAGCTTGTAATAAATAATAAATTATAAATACTTGTAACAGTTGTATTTTTGGTATAGAATATCCTTGATTAAGCTTGACAACAAAAGGAGTAAAATTATGTCAACAGTAGAGTATTTTACTAATTCGGAAGAATTAAAAAAATTAATGTCAGCGGCTCGTGCAACAATTACTGCACCTTTCTTTGGAAACAATGTTGAAGAGGTTAAGTCAGTATCTGAAGCATACAAGCTTGCAAAAGACTCATCAGGTACAATTGAATTAACAGGTATGCCTGTTTATGAACCTGAAAAAATTGGTTTACCAAAAGGTGCTAACCAATTATTATTTAATGATGGAACTGTTGTAGGACGTTGTGCTGCAGCAAGAAAAATTGTTGGCGAACCAAATTGTGATTTAGCATATTTATTGCCTATTATTCGTGAAGCAATTTATGGTACACGTGACAAATTGATGTATAAAACTGAAGCAGTTGTTGGTCTTGAAGAAGATTTTATGATTAAAGCTCACTTGATGATTCCTGCCGGTTTTGAAAATATTATGTATTCTTGGATGTTGAATTTCCAATATATCAATGAAGAATATGCAAAAATGTATGGAAATTCAAGAAAAATCAATGAAGGGGATATCTATGTATTCTCTGATCCTGATTGGTCACATCCTGATTTCCCATACGGTTTAACTTTCTTTGACCCTGCACACAACTGTGCTGCAATTTTAGGTATGAGATATTTTGGTGAACACAAAAAAGGTACATTGACTCTTGCTTGGGGTGCTGCTGCAAGAAATGGTTATGCTTCTTGCCATGGTGGTATGAAACGTTACAACCTTGCAAATGATAAATCATTCCAAGTTGCAGTATTTGGTTTGTCAGGTTCAGGTAAATCAACAATTACTCATGCTAAACATGGTGGCAAATTTGATATTACCGTACTTCATGATGACGCGTTTATTATCAATGTTCATGATAAATATACAATAGCTCTTGAACCGGCTTATTTTGATAAAACAGCAGATTATCCAATCGGTTGCGAAGATAACAAGTATATCTTAACTCAACAAAATGCAGGTGCTATTCAATTAGCTGATGGTAAAGTTGTTTCAGTTACTGAAGATATCAGAAATGGTAACGGACGTGCTGTTAAATCTAAACTTTGGTCACCAAACAGAGTTGATAGAATCGATCAACCAATCAATGCTATTTTCTGGTTAATGAAAGATCCTACAATTCCTCCTGTATTAAAACTTTCAGGTGCTTCATTAGGTTCTGCTATGGGCGCAACTTTAGCGACAAAACGTTCATCTGCAGAACGTCTTGCTAAAGGTGTTGATCCTAATGCATTAGTTGTTGAACCTTATGCAAACCCATTCAGAGTATACCCTCTTGCAATGGATTATGAAAGATTTAAACAATTGATTGAAGATGGCGTTGATTGCTATATTTTAAATACAGGTGAATTTATGGGTACTAAGGTTAAACCTGCTCATACACTAGGTATTATCGAAGCTATTGTTTCGGGTGAAGCTAAATTCCACAAATGGGAAAACTTCACAGATATCGAAATTATGGATATTGAAGGATTTGATGCTTCATTTAGCAATAAAGAATACGCAGAGCAATTTAAAGCTCGTATGTTAGATAGAATCAACTTTGTAAAATCAAGAGAAACTGAAAAAGCAGGTCTTGATAAACTTCCTGCTGACGCTTTAGAAGCTCTTGAAAATGTTGTTAAACAAACAGAAACTGCTAACGTATAGATTAAAGTTATAAATAAATTGACACCAAACAATTGTTTGGTGTCAATTTTTGTGTTTGTTTTTTATGTTTATGATTATTTGCATACTTTTAAAGTATATAAAATTGCATATATAAAAGACGGGCTTTAAACCCGTCTTAAAATATAAACGCATTTATGTCAGTATGTAACTTGGCTTATGCACCAATTTGAGAATGGAAAGTTCTTGAAATAACGTCATCTTGTTGTTCTTTTGTTAATTTAATGAAATTAACCGCATATCCTGAAACTCTAACTGTTAATTGAGGATATTTTTCAGGATG
>CALUZA010000043.1 GCA_944325185.1 Candidatus Gastranaerophilales bacterium
TCTTTAAAACAATACCCTGATTGCATAAGAAAAGCTGCTTTAAATTGGAAAGACGGAGAAAGAAACTCTTTAACATTAGCAGTCGCTGGAGTTTTGAAGAAAGTCTCTAAAGTTTCTGTAGATGAAGCAATAAATATTATTACTCAAATTGCTCAATTCAATCGTGATGAAGAATTATCTGGCAGGATTGAAACAGTTGAAGCAACTTACAAAAATGATGAAGTAGCGGGCTGTTCAATCTTTAAGGGGGAAAACAAAAACATTTCTCTTAGTGAATTGGTGTGTGATTCTGATTGTTTATTTTTGAATCTCGATATACATATAAAAGATAAGGTTAGATACTTGCAGGCTCGAAAGGAATTGCAACCTAATATAAAAAAAGATAAAATCGCAGAGCTTGTAATTGCTGAACTCTTAAATGTGGGCAAAATTTATAAAGCTGACGGTCAATATTATATCTTTGTAAACGAGGAAAAACGCTTATTATGTATATCTGATGAGCCCTTAGAACTAAGAACAATGTTTACAGAATGGGGAATTAATGCCTCTGAAAATCTATATAATTATATTCTTAATGAACTTTATGTTTACTGTGTAAAAAATGCTGAATGTGTTGATATTCATAGATTCGCATATTTCAATCCTAAAACTTATGCACTTTATTTATACAATGGAGCAAGAGAAGTTATTAAAATTACTTCTGATAATATCAAAACAATAGAAAATGGTGATGACGGAATTTTATTTACGGATTTAAAAAATTACCAGCCATTTAAACTCACAAAAATAAATGAAGAAATCAATTATGTAGATAAATATTTAACCGGGAACCTAAATGTAGATACAGATTCAACTATTTTAGATAAAGCAACTCAACAAAAAATCTCTGAGATATGGTTTTATAGTCTTTTCTTTGAATCAATTATGAAAACTAAACCAATCTTTACAGCCATTGGAACAAAAGGCAGTGGTAAAACCACATTTTTAAGGCGAGTTGGTCAAATTCTTTTTGGTGAAAAATTTGAAGTTACTTCTATATCAAATGATTGTAAGGATATTGAAACAATCATCACAAATAATTATTATGTCGTAATTGACAATTTAGATAATCCTCCAAAGGCTTTAAATGACACACTAGCAAGAATTGCGACAGGTTCAGTTATTAAAAAGAGAAAACTTTTTACAACAAATCAAGAACTTGAATATAATGTAAAGTGCTATGTTGCATTAACTTCAAGAACGCCACAATTCACAAGAGATGATGTTGCAGACCGCTTAATTTGTATCTATCTTGAGCGTTATAAAATGTTTACTGATGAAAATAATTTAAGCCTGAAAGTTTTATCAAAGCGCAATGAGATTCTTAGTTTTGTTATTCATAAGCTACAAAAATTTATCAAATACTTACAAGAGAAGCAAAATGAAAGCTATAAAGTAGATTTTAGAATGGCAGACTTTGCAGTTTTTGCTTTAAAAACAGCAGAAAATAAAGCAGAACTTGAAAAATTGAAAAAAATCTTTGCACAAATGATAAAAATTCAAAGTGAATTTACACTTAAAGATGATGTTTTGTACCTAATTTTAAAGGATTTTGTTAAAGATAAAGAAAATAAAGGCAAAAAATTCACTTCAGCCGAACTTTATAAAGCCTTTAAACAAAAAGCTGAGGTATTGGATTTGTTAAAAGCATTTGAGTTTGTATATAAAAATCCTAAATCTGTTGGGACAAGGATAAAAAACATAAAAGATAATATTAGTGATGAAATCCTTGTACATTTTGAAAAAGGTCATTCTAATTATATTTATTTTTCATTTGAGCTTGTTGATGATTCAGAATATCAGGATTCATTAATTTGAGGTGACTGACATGAAATTACTTACGATAAACGAACTTTCAAATTTCTTGCAAACCTCAAAAAGTACAATATATCGCTGGGTACACAAACGGGAAATCCCGTTTGTGAAACTTGGAGGTAAATTGTTATTTTCGCAAGACGAGATTCAAGAATACATAAAGAAAAACTCTGTTAGCAATTTGTAGACAACATACTTACAGAAAGCTAAAAACACGGCATAATAAAAAATGAAAGGATTAAATATTTATGGCAAAAATTAGAAAAAATAAAAGAGCTCATTACTGGGAGGTCGATTATCGCGACCTCTTTGGTAACCGGAAAGTAAAAGGCGGTTTTAAAACTAAAGTTGATGCTGAAAAATTTTATGCGAATACTTTATCTAGAATTCAAACTGGCGAGATATCAGGTAATAACAAAATGACCTTTAGAGAAGGTGCTGAAATTTTTATGCGACTTCATGCAAGTAAAAAATGTAAGCCAAACACAATTAAGGGTTATCAAGGTTATTTAAAAAATCATTTATTACCATATTTTGGAAAGATGAAATTAACTGAAATTACTCCACTTGCAATCAATGAATTTATCGCACAAGAACTTGAAACTGGTCGCAAAAATTCAACAGTAAATAAATATAAAAAACTTATGAGTCAAATTTTTAGCTTTATGATTGATAATGAAGTTATAGTGAGAAATCCTTTAGCTAGAATCAAATCTTTAAGGGAAGAAAAAAGCGAGGAAGTTTGTGCTTTATCAACTCAAGAAGTGCAAATATTACTCACAAAAACAAAACAAGTATATCCTGATTTCTATCCTTTGTTATTTACAGCAATCTTTACAGGTTTAAGGCAGGGGGAGCTTATGGCTTTAACTTGGGATTCAATAAATTGGGTAAAAAGACAGATTACAGTTGATAAAAATTATACTCATGGAAGGATTGGAACCCCTAAAACGGGTAAAATAAGAAAAGTTGATATGTCTTTAGAGCTTGTAAAAGTTTTGAAAGAATGGCGTTTAGCTTGTCCTAAAGGTGAAAAGAATCTTTTGTTTCCAAATGGTGAAGGCGAGTATCAAGATGCAAATAATATGATTAAGAGAAGATACAAGCCAGCTTTAAATCGTGCAGGAATTAATTACATAAAATTTCACGGATTAAGACATACATACGCAAGTTTATTACTTGCAAATGGTGTTCCGATGAAATATGTCCAACACCAATTAGGTCATAGTTCAATAAAAATGACAATGGATTTATACACTCATCTTTTGCCTGAAACTAACGAACAATGCGTTAATGCACTTGATAATATTGTCGAAAAGACACAAGAAGTGGTAGAGATTAGGAAATTTGGGACATAATATTTTCAGTAAGTTTTTCTTTATGACGTTTTAAAATTTCTTTGCAAGATTCGGCCAATACCCAAAGTTTAATACGCAAATTTTCATCAAATAATTGCTTGTTTGCAACACTTCGTTTTACTAAAATATTCAAAATTTCTTCGTATTCATTAGGAAACAAATTTATTATATCCATTTCAATTGTTCTAGGAATAATTGCTGATGCTATTAAGCCATTTTCGATTAAAGAATCTATAATTACTTGGTTTGCATTAGAATATGCGTATGATGTTATTCCAGCGAGTAAATCTGCCAATTGAATGGCTGGTTCCAATTTTGAGTTTGCTGAAACAAGCTCTTTTGTAATATGGACCTTAAATTTACGGTCAAAACTAGGAACTTGAAACTCGATTTCCCGACCAACGAAACCATCAAAAATGTTTTTA
>CALUZA010000044.1 GCA_944325185.1 Candidatus Gastranaerophilales bacterium
GATCTACACTCTTTCCCTACACGACGCTCTTCCGATCTGCAGCAGTCAAAGTTGTTTTACCATGGTCAACGTGTCCGATAGTACCAACGTTAACGTGCGGCTTGGTTCTTTCGTATTTTTCTCTAGCCATAAGATAAGTTCTCCTTCTTTCTTATTTTTAATTAATTTTTTTTGTAATTTATAAAAGTCAATAATGCTTTCATTAAAATGAAAGATTGGGCAGGGGTGGATTCGAACCACCGTAGTCGTCTGACGGCAGATTTACAGTCTGCTCCCTTTAGCCACTCGGGCACCTACCCATATATTTATTAAATTCTTGTTTTAATTTATAATTATTCAATTTTCAATCTAAGATTTTATAAATTTGCCCTTGATGAGATTTGAACTCACGGCCTCTCCCTTACCAAGGGAGTGCGCTACCCCTGCGCCACAAGGGCGGATTTTTCACCTGTGTGTATTCAGGAGCGCCTCTTATTAAAAAAAGCCGATGATGGGACTCGAACCCGCAACCTACGGTTTACAAAACCGTTGCTCTACCATTGAGCTACATCGGCATTTCCATAAGTATATATTATTGTGGACATACAAAACTGTCAAGTATTAATTTATTAGAAAAAATAGTTGATTTTTTTTAAAATAAATTGCAAAAAATACATGTTTTGTTGTAATATAATTAATAATATAATTTTTAATTGGATTATGAATTTTTTATTGGTATAATTAACGTATTATTTAAAGATTAAAGAAAGTCTACAAATGCAAGTGGCAAATGCTATAAACAATAGTATAAGAATACTTTTTAACCCCCGAGTCGAAGATTTCAGATTATTTGATTTTTTAATGGTTAAATCAGATAATGACAGATATATTGCACAAATTGTTGAAATATATGACAACAAATTTGATTCATCGCAAAATATTGCAAAAATAAAACTTTTCTACAAAATTACTGAAAATAACGAAGTAATGCCGTATGACAATTTCACGCCAAACAGAGAATGCGAAATTGTTAAAATCAAACCGAAAGAAATTGAAAACTTTATAAACCAAGATAAAAAAACATTTATTTTTGCAACCAACACAAAAAATTCTTGTTCGCTTGAAATACAATACGATTTCTTTAATAATAACCCGATTATTCTTGCAGATAAAATTGAAAATGCAAACTCAATTTCTCTTAATCTAGCAAAAAATCTATCAACGGAAAAAAATGTTGTAATAATTGATTCCACTGGTATTTTAGAATTTGAAAATGCAAAGAAAATAAAAGCATCTAAAAACTTTAGAATGCCCCTAAATTACACAACAATTGACTTTATATTTGACAAGTGCTTATCTGATGCAAGCCTTGAATTTCAATCAGTTTGCGGAGAAATTATTAATGAAATTAAAAAATTTGCCCGCAAGCAAGAAAGTCAATTTATACCTTTTAACGCTTTTACAAGAGTACTTTTGGAACAATACAAAGCTACTCCTTACCCAGAATTAAAACTATTACTTGTAAGACTCAAAAAATATCAAATGGATGAGGTTTTTGCAAGAACAAAAAAAGATAACGAAACACTATTTAAAACAATTGAAAAAAATCCGATAACAATTCTTGACTTGTCCGGAATAGAAGTGTCTTGGCAAAAGGCATATCTTGAATACATAATTGAAGATATAGAACAAGAAATTTATTTAATTACAAGAATAAATGACGAAAATTGCGATGTAGATTTAATAAATAAAATATATAATCAAAAGAAAAATATAAATTTCATACCAAATGTTTCTTATAATTACAAAAAATTGCCTTCTATAATGCAATATTGTAAAAATTACATACTGCTTCCAAGCTTATATCAAAGAACAGACTTTTTGGATGCAAATTTTGCTCTTTCCAATCTTATTCCGGAAGGTTGCATTATATTTGGTGAAAATACCGACAATTTCTTATATTTTGCACGTGATTACGAATTGGAACTTCAAGAAAAAAGAAAAAATTACAGAAAAATTGCTCTTTCACTAATCAAAGAAGATGAAGAAAATACTGAAGAACAAAAAGAAGAAGTTTCCAAGACAGATTCCGAAAAATTAATGGAAGAACTTACTCGTTTTGAAAACGAAAAGAAAGAATCTGAAGACCAAAAACAAGTTGAAGACTTCTTTGAAGAAGAAATTTCTCAAAATGATTTAAATGAAGCAAAAGAAACTTTTGAAGAAATAGAAAATCCAAAAACAACCGAAATACAAAATATTCAACCAGAAGAAAAAAACGATATATTTGAAGATATCTTTGAAAACAAAGCCTCAGAAGAAGAAATAAAAAAAGAACCTGAAGATGAATTTCAAGAACTCAACGACAAAATTGAAGAAAATCTTGAAATAAATGAAAAAGAAACCAATAATACAGAAGAAATAAAAACGGAAGAACAATCCTTCGAAGATATTCTCGAAAAAGAAAATGACGAAGTTATATTACAAGAACCAAAAGAAATAACTGAAATCGAAGAAAATAAAGAAACAGAAGAACAAAAAACCGAAGATAATTCAATAATTGAGGAAGAACCAATATCTCAAATTAAAACAGAAACAGAAGAACCGACAATCCAGATTGAATCGGAAAACATAGCAATAGCAGAAAATCCGGAAGAAAGCACTATAGTTAACACTCCGCCAGAAGAAAAAGCACAAGAAAATTCTGAAGCTGAACTTGTAGAATTTGGAAGCGACAACAGTGAAATTGAATTATCTGATGAAGAATTAGATTTCTTTCAAATCGCAAAAGAAAGCTCAATCGAATACGAAAAAACAAATGTAACGGTTGATGATATAGAATACAAAACTCAGAATACTCAAGATGATGACGACTTAAATTTAAGCGAGATAGCAAGCTCCTCGATTGATAACAGTTTTGAACAAATTATAGATTCTAAACCATCTCAAAGCATTCCTGTTATTGAAGTTGATGAAAACATCAAAATAAATGCGGATATTCTTGAAAAACCCGTTGAAGAAAAAGAAAATCTGCCCATATTTAAGGAAGAAATAAAAGAAGATGAAACGCCTGTTTTCAAAGTAGGTGACATAATAAGCCACAAAAAATATGGAAAAGGCACTGTAACAAAAACAATCAAATATGAACAAAGGCAACTGGTACAAGTTGAATTTGAAGATTCAGGCAAAAAATTACTAGACCCTAAAGTTGCAGATATCAAACTAGAACAATAATTCTATGGGTGATGAGAATAAACAATTTGAAGCGAGCCAACAAAAACTAAGAAAAGCTCGAGAACAGGGACAAGTTGTTAAATCAAAAGATTTATCTACAGCTCTTGCTATTATTGTCATGTTTAGTGCAATATATGCTCTTTCGCCACTAATTTGGGGGCAACTAACAGCGCTTTTCACAATTATATACGAACAAATCCCAAACAAACATTTAGATGAAATCGGATATGCTTATCTTTTCACAAAGACTGTAATTCCAACAGCTCTCATCTTGTTGCCAATACTTGTGCTTGCTTCAATAATGGGTATTTTAGGAGACTTAATTCAAATTGGACCATTGTTTACGACAAAACCGATGGAATTTAATGCAGAAAAATTCAACCCCACAAAATACTTCAAAAATCTTATGAGCCCCAAAACGCTTTTTGATTTATTTAAAAATATAGCAAAAGTTATTATATTAGGCATAATCGGTTATATGGTCTACAAAGACCATTTTGAAGACATTCTCATGCTTGCTGCTATCGATAATCACTTTGCAATAATGATACAATTTGGTGCTTTAATGCTTGATTTCGTTATAAAAGCGGGAATAGCGTTCTTAATTATTGCAGCAGCAGATTATGGAGTTACCAAATGGAAATTCCTGCAAGATCAAAAAATGTCTTTCAAAGAAGTAAAAGATGAATATAAAAACTCAGAAGGGGATCCAAATGTTAAAGCTGCGCTAAGGCAAAGACGCCAACAACTTTTGCAACAAAAAATGATGGATGCGGTTACAACTTGCGATTTTGTTGTTACAAATCCAACACACATAGCATGCGCTATAAAATATGATGCAAAAAAAATGGAATCACCAATGCTTGTTGCAAAAGGTACAGAACTTTTTGCACACAAAATAAAAGAAATAGCAAGAGAACACAACATACCGGTAATTGAAAACCCTCCTGTTGCAAGAGCTTTATTTAGACTTGTAGAAATAAACAGGCAAATACCCCCTGATTTATACAAAGCAATAGCTGAAATTTTAATCTTTGTTTACAAGCTCAAAAAAACAACAAAACAAGAACAAGAAAAAATACAACAAACTGCAACAGAAAAAGGCGACACGCAAACACAAAAAGAAATTCAAAAGAAAAAAGAAGAATCCCTAAAAAAATTCAAAAATAATGACTAAAACTTATTTTTGCATATTTTTTCTAGTATTCCGCATGGCATCCAAAATAGTATTTCTGGCATCGAGCGCCTGTTCTTTTGTTAAAGGGGGCACTCCCTTTAGGGGATATTCTTTTCCTAAATTTTCATACTTTGGAACTGCCATATCGTGATAAGGGAGCACATCAAGCGCTTGGATATTATTTAAAGTCGCCAAAAATTCTCCTAAACGAGTCAAATACGTCTTGTTATATGTTATCGAAGGGACAACAACATGTCTTATCCAAACAGGAATTTTTTTATCAGACAAATACCTTGCAAAATCCAATATCTGTTCGTTTGGATGACCCGTTAATTTATTATGTTGAACAGGATCAATATGCTTGATATCAAGCATAACCAAATCTGTGTATTTTAAAAGTTCATCTATTTTTTTTGTATCATTTTTATTGAAAGTAACGCCGGAAGTATCAAGCGCAGTATGAATATTTTTACTCTTTGCTTTTTTAAATAAATCAATAACAAAATCAATCTGCGCAAGAGGTTCACCACCAGTTGCAGTTATTCCGCCATTCTTCAAAAACTCTTTAACATGGTCATATTTTGTTAAAATTTCATCCGCAGTCATTTTTTTATTAACGTTAAAATCCCAACTATCAGGATTATGACAATACAAACAACGCATAGGACAGCCTTGCAAAAAAACAACAAACCTAATTCCGGGGCCATCAACTGTCCCGCAAGATTCAAGCGAATGTATATTTCCAAATATTTCTGTCATTTTCACTTCCTATGTACATTATATTTCAATAAAAACAATTTGTAAACTTTTGTAAAAAATACTTCATATATACTAAAGTTTCATTAAGTAATACCCGTAACTATAAGTATAAATAACAATGGAGGCGATGACAATTATGGGTATGGCAGCCAGTCAGGCAAGATTTTTAGGCTTAACCGCAAGGAAAAGTAATGTTGAATACCAAGGTCAACAAATTAACCAACAAAGAACTGCTTTGTCTAATGAAAGTGCAAATTTATATAACCAAATGATGGATTTAAGCGTTCCCACCCCTCCTTCAACTTCAGACTACTACAAAACAAGCTATATACTTGAAAATCCATCAGGCGTAAATGATGCAGATGAAAGTTATTCTATTTTAAGCATGACAAAAACTTATGACAGAGAAAACCAGTACACAGTAACCCTTGCAAATAAACAAAATTACATAAATTCAAAAAATAACTCATATAGTCTTGGAGTCGTCACAAAAAGCGAAGAAACTGACGGAACAGAAACATATTCAATAGCATTAATTGACTCAGCTAAACAAACTACCACTATTAAATACAATGAAAATGAAGCAAACAACTACAAAAACGGATCGGTAGTAGAAAATCAGATATACAAAGCAAACCCTGAATATGGACTTGTCGGATACGATGAGTGTTGTACAGAAGAAGGTGTTCAATACTATTTCTTTAGAGATTCTAAAGGAAACAACAACTTCTTAACCGAAGAACAACTTTTTGATATGATGTCAGAAGATCCACAAAGCACCAAATACAATATTTTACAACCTTATACGTACTCGAAAGAAGTTACAACACAAGTTACTGCAATAGTAGAGCAATCAACAACAGGCAGATACAGTTCAATTACAATTGGAGATGATGAATCATACCCTGAGGATTTAAGAGGAATGACTTTCTCTCTGTCGATCACTCAAGATTTTGACCAAGCAGGATATGATGATGCATACAATGACTATGAATACAATAAAGCGCTTTATGATAAAGCAATATCAGATATAAATGCTCAAACCGAAATAGTTCAACAACAAGACCAGCAACTAGAATTAAGACTTCAACAACTTGATACAGAACAAAACGCAATTAAAACAGAAATGGAGTCAGTTGAACAAGTTATTAAAGATAACGTTGAAAAAACATTTAAAATATTTGCTTAAATTCAAAATTTAAAAGGGGCTAAATGCCCCCTTTTTTTATATCATTTTGTATACTTTAAATTCTCCGGGACGAAGTTCTTTAAAAGTAATCTGTTTTACAATATCATTTTCGAGAGGTTTTTCAACAAACATGCATTTATTTAATTCATCCAACTCAAAATCAAAATAAGAAACTAGTTTTTTTCCTCTTTTAAGTTTTACTGTATTATCGCGTGTAATTGTTCCTCGAACATTTTTCTTTTCAATGTGTCCATCTTCAAATTGAACATCTTTTATTTCGTAAGGAGCAAAATAATTTGCAACAACTAAATATGTTGGTTGTTTTTCATTTTTCTTTGATTTTTGAGAATCATCAGGAACAATTTCCCAACATACAAAACCATTGTTTTCTTGATTATGTAAAACTGCCCTTCCGGTATTTAAAAGTTTATCATGTTGAGCAAAATAATCGAGTGCATTAAATTTTTCAAAGAAATTCCAATCATAATTTCTTACCATTGACGATTCCTTCGAAATCACTCTTTCGATGCCGACTTTAGTGAAACTTTCATCTCCGTCAACCAATAAAACAGGTCTTTTTGCAAACTTGCCACCCGGAATAAATTTCATTTTAAACCATTTAAACAACGCTCCTTGAGCACCAAGTTGACCAGGATATTGATTTATTTCGCGAAATTCGCCATCTTGATTATTATATGTTTTTAATATTGACAAAGAATTTGTTTTCGCATTTTTTTGATTATAAGTTGAAAGACGTAAATTATCATTTATAATTTGCTCAGGAGTTTTTGAGCTTTGGGCAACTATATCATCCCCCCAAAGAATATCGAATTTCATATCCTTGTGGTATTCCTTAAAATATCCGTCCCAAAGCATATATTCAGCCAAGGTTGCAAAATAAGGTATCTTTTTCTTCATAGTTGAATTAACTTTTGCTAAAACCTTAGCAGGCGCTCTATAGCTTAGAGGCTGAGCTTTTTTATCCTGAGAAACCTCATCTACAATATGGTCTATATGATCAACTCTAAAACCATCAAAATTATATTCTTTCTGTATTTTAGAAACGTAATCAACATAAAAATCTACAACATCGCCATTGTATTTATTTATTTCAAAATGATAGAAAAAGTATGGAGTTTGACAATCTAAATTTGCAAAATGAGTTACATCTTCACCTTTATAATTGTAATGTTTAAATAAAGGATATTGAGCACCCTTGTTCATTTTGTCAAACACAGGAACTCCTGCAGAACACCAAGCTCCACCCGGCATTGTCCATAATCCTGCTTTAATTAAAGCAGAAGTTATTTCATCCTGATTTGAAATACCATCTTCTGTTTTAAAATGTTTTTTTGCAGCACAAGTAATAACTTCTTGGGCCTTTTTTGCTAATTCATCTTGTTTTTGAGCAAAACTCATTTTATAAGAAACAAGAATTTTATATTCTTTAATATCTTCCTCAATTTCTTGAGCTATTTTTTCTTCAACTGCAGAATATTTCTTATAATTACCTTTTAAGTTTTCTATATATTTTTTCTGAGTATTTAAAACATCTTCATCTTTATATGTTCTTTTTTGCATTATTTGAGCGCATAAAGCATTTAAATAACCTATAATACTGTTTGTTAATTCATTAATATCCATCCATCTTGCGACAAAAGGATTCAACAATACAACTTTTGAAAATCTAGCAGTTTGGGGCAAAATATCATATATAACAGGATGATTACATAATTGAGCCAGTTGAATAAATAACTTAACCTGACTTTTTACATCAAGCCCTAAAAATTTCATTAAGTTATCATCTTGAAGTTTTTCTGATACTTCAGAGGATTTTGGAAGATAAGCACAATCAAATTCACGCTTGTTAAAAGGAATAAGATAAAGAGTTGTAGGAAGTATTCCAAGTTCTTCATTTCCTGAATTTAATGTAATTAAACATTTTATCCAATCAAGAAATTTACCTGCATTTTCTGAAGCATTCCCGTCTCCCAGTCCACTTAGGGACAAAAGTTTAATATCATGGCCTTCTTGTTTAAACCAATCTGAATTTTTAATATTTTTTCTTGCCAAAACTGAAGGGTTATCAAAATCAATAAATTTATTTACGACAAAAGTTTTTGCAAAAACCAATTTCTCAACCAAACAATATATTGTTTCTGCAGGAGTTAATTCTTGCAAAACCTTAAATTGCGGATATGGAAGATATCCGAATTTTTTAATTGTCTTAGATAGATACCTTTTTCTATCCGGATTAATTTCTTCAATTCTATAAATTTGTGCAATTTTTGCAAGCAAAACATCTAATTCTTTTGGCTTAAAATTAGCACTGCATTGTTTTTTACGGGAAAATAAACTTATCATAAAATACCTCTATCCTTCTTAGTTTATTCTAACAAAAAAATAAAAAATATTCTTCTATTGATACAATTTTTAATATAAAAACTTTTTTATTTACAAGTTTTGTAAAAGCAAAGGTAAAAAAATGGAAATAATAGATAATTATCTGGACTATAGAAAAAATAAACCGCAATATAAAACTTGGAAACAAAAATGCCTTGAAAACGAGGCAAAAAGACTTGCCTACATTGAAAAAAACAAAATACCCGAAAACCAAAAAGAAACCGATATCAAAAGAGCAAAAGCAATTTTAAATGCTGTCGATGTCATGGATGAATACTCTCAATCCAGAGCGGAAAGTATGGAAATCTATACCGAAGCTGTAAAATCGGCAATATATAATATAATTTCCCCAATTTCTATGGGTATAGGATTTTTAACCTTTTTAATTACAGGGAAAAAAGCCACTCCAAAAGGATTAATTGCACCAATAATAAGTATGCTCGCAAGTGCTATAATACCAAGCGTCCTTTTGAGTCAATGGGGAGCAAAGAAAGAAATTCAAGCTTCAAGAAAAGGGCGACTTGAAGCAATGCAAAAAGATTTATCTTCGGTTAAACAATTTGCTATTTTAACAAAAGAACAAGAAGAACAACGAGATAAAATTGCAAAAACAATCACTTTAACCGCCAAAGAAAATAAAAAAAACGTACCAAATGCACATCTTAAACTATCAGAAGCAATAAAAACATTACTTTTAGAAGATGAAGACCTCTTAAAAGCTCAAAAACAATTTAAACAAGAAGAAAAAGAACAAAAAAGTAATTTTGATAAAGAATTAACAGCACAAGAAATTGAAGAAGCAAAAAAAGATAAACAATTAATTACTAATGTTATTGAAAAAATCGATATTGCTTCACAAGATTATGCTGAAAACTTGGAACTTTTAACAATGTCTTTAAGTACAGCAGCCCTTGCAGGTGGAGGTTTGGTTGGTTTTATTACAAATAAAATCCTATCTTTAACCAAAATAAACAGTGATAAAAAATCTATAGTTTCAATAGCCACAGGCACAATAGTTACAATAGCCGTCTCTATTATTGCTGCAAACATTCAAAAACAAGGCTCCAGAATTGCAAGATTTAAAGTAAAACAAGACTTTTTGAAAAATCCTGAAAAATTAATATATGTTGATGACGAAAAAGCAAAAAATGAAGACGGCACAAAGTTCTTAAACAAAAATAAAAAAGAAGGGTTTTTCAAATTTATATCAAATGTTTTTAAATACAACAAGGAATACAACAACTACATCAAAAACAATAATCATATAATTCAAAAACAAAGAAAAGCTCAAGATAAAATTGAATTAACCCCACAACAGGAAAAAAGAGCAAAACAACTTCAACAAAACATATTTAAATCTTTTAATAAATTAGACGAAAAATCTCAAACATATTCAGAATCCACAGAAGCACTGGGTGAAACAATAACTATGTTTGCAAGCGCATTAATGACCATCCCGCTTATTTTTGGATTAAATAAGTCAATAAAAAAAATAACAAATCTGCCCGATAATGCAAGCAAAGAAAAAATGATGTCTGCTTTCAGCAAAACAATGTTTTCTATAATAAAATATACGGTTTTGAGTGTTCTTCCTATTCAAGCATTATATGTCTTAATAACAAAAGAACAAAAAAGTGCTTCCAGAGTAGCAGACATGCTTGCAATAAAAGAAATGGATGACTATAGAAATTTTGCAGATTATTCATCAAACAAAGTTCAATCTGAAACACTAAGTCCTACTAAATCAATAGAGAACTTATTTTTTATGCGCACTCATCAAGGTTAATTATTCATGCTATGAATAGGCGCAGGGACTCTGCCACCTCTTTTAACAAAATCCAAAGAAGAATATGGATTAACTTTCATAATAGGAGCATATCCTAATAAACCGCCAAACTCAGCCTTATCTCCTACATTTTTTCCAATAACCGGAATAATTCTAACTGCTGTAGTTTTTTTATTTATCATACCAATTGCCATTTCATCCGCAATTATTCCTGCTATTGTTGAATTTGGAGTATCTCCTGGAATTGCAATCATATCAAGCCCGACAGAACAAACAGATGTCATTGCTTCAAGTTTATCTATTGTAAGAGAACCGATTTCAGCGGCATCAATCATGCCTGCATCCTCTGAAACAGGAATAAACGCACCCGACAAACCTCCGACATAACTGGATGCCATAATCCCGCCCTTTTTAACGGCATCATTTAACATAGCAAGCGCCATTGTTGTTCCATGAGCACCTGCTTGTTCTAAGCCCATTGCTTTAAATATTTCCGCAACACTATCCCCTCTAAGAGGAGTGGGGGCAAGAGATAAATCTATAACTCCAAAGGGAACTTCCATTCTTTTTGCTAATTTTCTTCCAATTAATTCTCCTGCAGTTGTAATTTTAAATGCCATTTTTTTGATTAAATTACTCACTTCACCAAAATCAGCATCTGAAGGTAATTCGTATATTGCACTTGATACCACTCCAGGACCGGAAACTCCTATATTTAAAGCGCATTCCGCTTCGTTTATTCCGCAAAATGCACCCGCCATAAAGGGATTATCGGTTACCGCATTACAAAAACATACAAATTTAGCAGCACCAATGCTGTCAAAATCCTTTGTTAAAAGCGCTGTTTTTTTAATTACATCAGCGGTTTTTAAAACCCCGTCCATATTAACCCCAGCCTTTGAAGTTCCAAGATTAACCGAAGAACAAAGTTTTTGAGTTAAAGCAAGGGCCTCGGGAATTTGTTCAAAAAATCTTAAATCGCCTTTTGTAAAGCCTTTATCAACGAGCGCAGAGAAACCGCCAACAAAATCAACCCCAACCTCACTTGCAGCCTTATCAATCATTTTAGCGATGTATACATAATCACAATTATCGCAAGACTCACCCACAAGAGATATTGGTGTTAGTGCAATTCTTTTATTTACTATTGGAATAGAGTATTCATTTTCAATTTCGTTTGCTAAACTTACAAAATTTTTAGCATATTTTATAATTTTATCGTATATTTTAGAAGCCGTCTTTTTAGTATCGCTTGTTGCGCAATCTCTTAAACTTAAAGAAAGTGTTGTTGTTCTAATATCAAGATGATGTATTTTTATCATCCTGATTGTTTCCAATATTCTTTTTTGATTAAAATCAGACATCAAACACCCTTATATTGTATGCATTTTATCAAATATATCTTTTCTTTGAACCCATATTTCCATGCCAAGTTCGTCTGTCAGTTTTAACAAATTATCCTTAAATTCTTTAAATGAAACTGACATTTTTTCAACATTACAAAGCATAATCATAACAAAATTATCCTGCATAATTGTCTGTTTAATATCTTCAATATTAACTTTGTTTTGCGCCAAACAATTTGAAACAGCAGAAACAATGCCGACTTTATCTTTGCCTGTAACCGTAATTATAATTTGATTTGAATCATTTTCTTGCATTATTTAACATCTTCCTTGATAACTATAAGATTATTCATGATTTTCATTGCAACAGTAGGGAATACGACATTTTTAAGACCATCTGCAACCGAAACAACACTTCCTGCCTTTAATACAACTTCTTTGCCTTTATACATAAAAACATAATCCGTATCTCTATCTGAACGAATTGTGATTTTGTTTTCTTCTTTAGACATTTTTAACCTCTCCTAAAATAATATCAACACCGCTTGAAGTACCGAGTCGACTTGCGCCTGCATTGATTAAATCTATTGCTTGACTATAATTTTTTATGCCACCGCTTGCTTTAACTCCCAGTCCGCAAACAGCAACAGTTTTATACATTAATTTAACATCTTCAACTTTTGCACCAACACCATTTTTAACAAAACCCGTTGAAGTTTTGACAAAATTTGCTCCTGCTTCGACTGCACAATTTGAAGCAATAACAATTTCTTCTTTTGTAAGTAAATCTGTTTCCAATATAACTTTTAAATTATGTTCTTTACAAATTTCTTTTGTCTTTTTTATATCCGAAACAACTTTTTTATAATTTTTATTTTTTAGCTCCGAAATATTAATAACCGTATCAACTTCATCTGCTCCAAATTTTAAAACTTCTTCTGTTTGGAAAAGAATCGAATCAACAGTGCAAGATGCCAAAGGAAAATTAACTACAGTTACCAATTTGACATTGCTTTCTTTTAAAAGACTTTTTGAAAATTCAACATAAGAAGGATTAACGCAAATTCCAAAGAAATTATATCTAATCGCTTCAGATGCCAATTTTTCAATTTCAGATAATGAAGCATTTGCTTTTAATAAAGTATGTTCAATATAATTATTTATAGTTTCCATAATAAGATAATTATATCAAAACTAAATTTTTCGTGCCAGATTTTATATCAAAAGATGCTGTAATATTTTCCAAAGTCATATCTAAAATTCTCCTTTGTGCATCCATTGTATTATAAGCGTTATGCGGGGTAATTATTACATTATCTAATTTCATTAACTTTTGAACAAAGAAATATTTTTTTAAACAAATATCCATTAAGCTATCATTTTTTGAACATTTTTTATAACTTTCACAGAGCATTTCTTCACATTCAACAACATCTAATCCCGCTCCAAACAACTTTTTATTAACAAGGGCCATATATAAAGCTTCTGTATCAACAATTTCACCACGAGCAACATTAATTAATATTGCAGTTTTTTTCATTTTTGAAATTGCATCTTTATTAAACATTTTTCTTGTTGATTCTGTTAAAGGACAAGAAATTACAACAAAATCAGATTTTTCAAGCAATTCATCAAAAGAAACAAAATTATACATGCCGTTTTGATTTAAATCAAAAACCAAAACATCCATCTTAAAGCCTTTTGCAATATTGATTATTTCTTTCCCTATCGCACCTGCGCCAACCACCCCTATAGTCTTTCTAAATAATTCAATACCTGTTATATTATCTCTTTCAACTTTTCCTTCGCTTAATTCCTCTTTAGATTGAATTATTTTTTTTGAAACCATTAATAGCAAAGTAAAAGCATATTCTGCAACAGTAGAATTACCATAATTTGGAGTATTGAAAACAAAAATATTATTTTCTTTGCAATAATTCAAATCAACATTTGAAAAACCTACACATCTAAGAAAAATATATTTCAAATTTTTAAACTTAGATAAAACCTCTTTATTTAAATCCGAAGTAACAAAAACACTTAATGCATCAACATCCGTATATTTTTCATCAACATAAGTTTTCGAATTTAAACTTTTTTTAAAAAAAACAGGCTCAACACTAGATGGCATTTTATCCAACAAATAATCAAGCTCAAAATTTCCCATATCATAAAATAAAGTTTTCATAAAAACAGTATATAAATATACTGTTTTTATTTAAATTACACACAAGCACAATTTAAAAGAATTATTTTATTCTTCATTTTGCGCTAAAAATTTTTCCATTTTTTTATGATCAAATTCATTTTCCCATTTTGCAACAACTGTTGTTGCAACGCAATTGCCGATTAAATTAACCGTAGTTCTTCCCATATCAAGAATTTGATCAATACCCAATAAAATCGCAACTCCAACAACAGGTAATCCAAATCCTGTGAGAGTACCTGTTAATATAACCAATGAAACCCTTGGAACTCCCGCTATACCTTTGGATGTCAACATCAAAGTAAACATTATCATTAGTTGCTGTTCAAGCGATAAATTAATTCCTGCAATTTGCGCACAAAACAAAGTTGCAAGTGTTAAATACAAGGTTGAACCATCAAGATTAAAAGTATATCCCATAGGCATAACAAAACTTACTATACTTTTCGGAACACCGAACTTTTCCATCTGACTCATTGCTTTAGGTAAAGCTGCTTCAGACGACGCAGTTGTAAAAGCTAAAAGCGCAGGATCTTTTATTGTCTTTAAAATTCCCCAAAAAGGAACATTTATTATTCTGCAAGCTACAACCAAAACTATTACCACAAAAGCAATTAACGAAAAATATGTTATCGCAATTAATTTAGCATAACTCGCCAAAATACCAATACCATTTTGACCTATTGTTGCAGAAATTGCTCCAAAAACCCCGATTGGCGCAAATTTCATAACATATTCCGTAAATTTAAACATAACATCGCACGTGCTTTGCAAAAAATCCAATACAGGTCTTGCCTTTGGACCAACAGCACAAACTGCAAGAGCAAAAAATATAGCGAATACAACTATTTGCAATAAATCTCCTCTTGCCATAGCTTCAACTACACTTTCAGGAACTGCATCTACAAACATGTGAATCAAAGAATGCCCCTGAGGCACAGTTTTCATTTTTTCAACAACAGCCATAGAAACAGAACTTACATCAATGTTAAAACCTACTCCTGGTTTTAAAATATTTGCCATAACAAGCCCTAATACAAGTGCTATTGTTGTTGCAATTTCAAAATATATAATTGTCTTTAAGCCAATTTTTCCTAGGTTTTTAACATCACCGTGTCCTGCAATTCCAACCGTCAAAGTTGCAAAAATTAAAGGAGCAATAATCATTTTAACCATTCTTAAAAACATATCGCCCAAAGGTTGAAACTTGACTGCAATATCAGGAATTAACCAACCGACTAAAATTCCTGCCACTAATGCTATAAATATGTTTAGAGTTAATCTTTTTGAACTTTTCAAATATAATACTCCAACTAAGGACAAGAACTATTATATTATAAAAGCGCTAAATATTTACAAAAATAAGAGCTTTTTTACATATTCTTAATATCAAAAAAGCCGATAGAAAAACTACCGGCTTTCATTATATAGATTATTTCTTATGCACCAATTTGAGAATGGAAAGTTCTTGAAATAACGTCATCTTGTTGTTCTTTTGTTAATTTAATGAAATTAACCGCATATCCTGAAACTCTAACTGTTAATTGAGGATATTTTTCAGGATG